>NZ_JBVIZF010000001.1:459098-1094168 GCF_055591805.1 Streptomyces sp. NPDC041200
ACGATCAACAAAGTGTGGGTGGGTCCTGGGGGAAAACCCCCCCCCGTCCCCCGCCGCCGTCGCTGTGGACCGCTCAGAGCGCGCTGAAGCCGACCTTGCGGGCGCTCGGCTCACCGATCTCGACGTAGGCGAGCCGGTCGGCCGGAACGAGGACCTTGCGGCCGTGCTCGTCCACCAGGCTCAGCAGCGGCGCCTTCCCGGCGAGCGCGTCGGACACCGCGCGCTCGACGTCCTCGACGGACTGCTCGCTCTCCAGGGTGATCTCGCGGGGTGCGTGCTGCACGCCGATCTTGACCTCCACGGCCTTGTCCCTCCGACGGTCGTTGTGCGCGGCGTCCGCGCTGTACGCAGCACACATTAGCCCGGGAAACGGGCCCGCTGGGCCGAGCGGGACAAGCCCGCAGCGAACACGCTTAAGTCCCGGCCTCCGCCCCGTGCAGCGGGAAGCCCGCGATACCGCGCCAGGCGAGCGACGTGAGCAACTGCACAGCGGTGTCCCGGGGGACGGTGCTGCCGCTGGAGAGCCAGTAGCGGGCGACGACCTGCGAGACGCCGCCGAGGCCGACGGCCAGCAGCATGGACTCGTCCTTGGACAACCCGGTGTCCTCGGCGATGACCTCGCTGATCGCCTCGGCGCACTGGAGCGAGACCCGGTCCACGCGCTCGCGCACGGCGGGCTCGTTGGTGAGGTCCGACTCGAAGACGAGACGGAAGGCGCCGCCCTCCTCCTCGACGTACGCGAAGTACGCGTCCATGGTGGCCGCGACCCGCTGCTTGTTCTCGGTGGTCGAGGCGAGCGCGGTGCGGACCGCCTGCAGCAGGGCCTCGCAGTGCTGGTCGAGCAGGGCGAGGTACAGCTCCAGCTTGCCCGGGAAGTGCTGGTAGAGCACGGGTTTGCTGACGCCCGCGCGCTCGGCGATGTCGTCCATCGCGGCCGCGTGATAGCCCTGTGCGACGAAGACCTCCTGGGCGGCGCCCAAGAGCTGGTTGCGTCGGGCTCGGCGCGGCAGGCGCGTACCCCGCGGGCGCGCCTCGGTCTGCTCGATGGCTGTCACGCCGCCTCCCATTGAATGTTGCGAGCACGGTGTCCACCGCGCCCGCCATCGTACTTTTGGGTAACAGGGCCGCGCGCGGTCCGTGCGGAAGTTTTCACGGACTGGACTCTATGAAAAGCCCATGAACGGCGCTGGTCATCGATAGTCCTCCTCGTTCTCCTCGACGACCCGGGCCTGCTCCGCGCGGTCGGCCTCGTTGGCCTCCAGCGGCTCGTCGGCGCTCCGGCGGTCGTCGCGGTGGGGGACGAGGTCGTGGTGCTGCTCGGCGGCGTCCGCCTCGGGGGCCTCGACGCTGCGGGGGGCTGCGTTGTCGTTGTCCTCCAGGGCGTTCGCGAAGGTCTCGGGGTCGCGTGGATCGACGGACATGTAGTCCCCTTCCCAGGGGCAGACGATCGCCCCTGTGTATTACGAGCCTAGGAGAGGTCACTTTCGGACGCTACGTGGTCTGTGAGGGTGAACACACGGTCAGCCATGTGATCGTCTCGTAACATTGCCGCATGTCTTCGACCGAGCCGCCGGAAGCCCGCATCGTTGCCGCGGTGCCCCCCGCGCGGCCCGTTCGGGTCGGTGCGGGTGAAAAGCTGCGTACCACCAGCCTGCCCGGTCTCACGCTGAACGTGCGTACCCGCCCGCCGGGGGTTTCAGGGCTTCCGCCCGCGGTTTTTCTCCACGGATTGGGCGGTTGTTCGCAAAACTGGTCGCCGCTGATGGAACAGCTCGCCGACCGGCTCGATATCGAGGCCCCTGACCTGCCCGGATTCGGTGACTCCCCGCCGCCCGACGACGGCGACTACTCGATAACCGGCCACGCCCGGGCCGTCATCCGCCACCTCGACGCGAGCGGCCGCGGCCCCGTACATCTGGCCGGAAACTCGATGGGCGGCACGATCGCCATCCGCGTCGCGGCCGTGCGGCCGGACCTCGTGCGCAGTCTCACCCTCGTCTCGCCCGCGCTGCCCGAGCGGCGCCCGCAGCGCACCGCGGTGCCCACCGGGCTGCTCGCGATCCCCGGGGTGACCCGCCTCTTCTCCCGCGCGACCCGCGACTGGGACGCGGAGCGGCGCACCTGGGAGCTGCTGGCGCTCACCTACGGTGACCCCCGGCAGGTCAGCCAGGAGGACTTCGCGCTGGCCGTCGAGGAGTACGAGCGGCGGCTCGCGCTCCCGTACTTCTGGGACGCGCTCGCCCGCTCGGCGCGCGGCCTCATCGACACCTATGCTCTCGGCGGCCAGCACTCGATGTGGCGGCAGGCCGAGCGGGTCCTCGCGCCCACGCTGCTCGTCTACGGTATGCGCGACCAGCTGGTGGCCTTCCGGATGGCCCGGCGGGCGAGCGCAACCTTCCGCGACTCGCGCCTGTTGACGCTGTTGGACGCCGGACATGTGGCGATGATGGAGTACCCCGACGCGGTGGCGCGCGGCATGCGCGAACTGCTCGACGGCGTCGACGGACGACCCGGCGACGGACGAGACGAACGACAAGCACAAGAAGAAGCACGAGAAGCACGAGACAGACGGGACAGCCGGAAGATACGGGGCGTACCGGTGCCCGGAACAGACGGGAGCGGTGCGGCGCGTGGGTAAGCACAGCGCACGGGGCGGCCAGGAGGACCGTGACCCCGGGTCCGCCGAGGCGGATTCCGGCCCCGGTGCGGGACGTCGGCGGCGCTCCGCCGGGCCGCCCGGACACCCGGGAGGCCCCGGGCGCCGTGAACAACAGGGCGGCGGCTGGAGCGCCTTCGGCACCGCCACCATGAACGCGCCGGAGCGCCCCGCCGGGCCCGCCTCCGGTGGCCCGTCCGGCGGCCCCTCCGGGGGCGGTGCGGGCGGGCTGATGCCCGGGCCGCGCAAGGAGTACCTGCAGGCGTTCGACACCGCGGGCACCGACACCGACACCCTGGAAACGGACGGCGAGGACGTCTTCGCCGCCGGTGCGCCCGGAGCTGTACCGCCGCCGCGCCGTACCGGCCCCGGCGCGGGTGCCGATGAGGCCCGTAAGAACGCCGCGGACGGCCTCGGTGACGGCACGGCCCCGGCGGCCGACGGGCCCGACGGGAGTGACCCCGCGGGCAAGGGCGCGCGCGGCGTCGCCAAGGGCGGCAAGGGCCGCACGTTCACCGGTGTCGCCGCGGCGGCCGTGACCACCGTGCTGGCCGTCGTGGTGGCCGGGCAGGTGGCGAACGGCCCGCAGGGCGACGACAAGGCGCGGGCCAAGGGCGGTTCGGAGCGCGGCGACGGGGGCGCCGTGGCGACCGATACGGACGGCCGGACCAATCCGTCCGCCTCCGCGTCCCCCCAACTCGCCACGTACGACCAGAAGATGGCCGCCCTGTTCCCGCTCGACCCGAAGCTCAAGGGCTCGGGCGCTTTCACGACCGTCCCCGGGAAGGACAAGGCGCCCGGCAAGGGCGAGGTCCTTCGCTACCGGGTGGACGTCGAGAAGGGGCTGCCGCTCGACGGCGCGCTGTTCGCCGAGGCGGTGCACAAGACGCTCAACGACGAGCGCAGTTGGGGCCACGGCGGCACCCGCACCTTCGAACGGGTCTCGTCCGGGCGCCCCGACTTCATCATCACCCTGGCGAGCCCCGGTACCACCGCGGTGTGGTGCCAGAAGTCCGGTCTCGACACCACCGAGGACAACGTCTCGTGCGACTCGGCGTCCACCGAGCGCGTCATGATCAACGCCTATCGGTGGGCGCAGGGCGCCAGCACGTTCGGCGACGACAAGATGCATTCGTACCGCCAGATGCTCATCAACCACGAGGTCGGGCACCGGCTCGGGCACAACCACGAGACGTGCTCCAAGCAGGGCGCGCTCGCTCCGGTGATGATGCAGCAGACCAAGTTCCTGGCGACGGACGGCGTGACGTGCCGCCCCAACGCCTGGCCGTTCCCCAAGGGCTGACGGCCCTGCGCCAGGGGACCGGCCGGCCGCCCGCGGCCTTTATAGCGCCTCCCAACGCCTGAATTCCAGGAAGGTCACGGGCGTTCACCCCTTCTGGTGGCGCGACGGACAACCGTCCGTCGCGCCATAGCCCTGCGCGCATAACGTGCTCCCGCTGCCCGACGTGCCGAACCGCGGCATGACGGCTTGCTCACATGGGAGATCGGGGGTGCGCTCATGCGCGTGGGACTGCTTACGGAGGGTGGGTACCCGTATGCGACCGGTGAGGCGCGGGTGTGGTGCGACCGGCTGGTGCGCGGGCTGGACCAGCACGACTTCGAGGTCTACGCGCTGAGCCGCGACGCCCGTCAGGAGGCCGGGGGCTGGGACGAGCTGCCCGGGCCGGTGCGACGGGTGCGCACCGCGCCGCTGTGGGGCGAGCCGACCGGGCGGTGGCGGTCGTACGGGCGGCGGCAGCGGGGGCGGTTCACCGAGCACTTCGGGGACCTGGCGGTGGCGATCAGCGTTCCGGGCGGCCCGGACAGCGCCCAGGCGGACCGTTTCGCCAGCGGCCTCCACGGCCTCGCCGACCTCGCCCGCGACGGCGGCGGGCTGTCCGCCGCGCTCCGTTCCGAGGACGCCGTCCGCACCCTGGAGCGCGCCTGCCACACCCCCGGCGCGCCGCGCGCCGCCCACCGCGCGCGGGTCACCGATCTGCTGGCCGTGACCGAGGCCCTGGAGCGGGCGCTGCGCCCGCTGTCGCTCGACTGGTACGGCGGCGGTGGCCGCGACCCGGGGCTGTCCGGCGTGGACCTGTGCCACGCCACCTCGGGCGGCGTGGCCGCGCTCCCCGGGCTGCTGGCCAAGCGCCGCTTCGGTACGCCGCTGCTGGTCACCGAGTACGGCGTACGGCTGCGCGAGCACTATCTGCGGCGTCCGGCCGGTCGCGACGGCTCGGGGCCGGTCCGCGCCCTGCTGGCCGCCTTCCAGGGCAGGCTGGCCGCCGAGGCGTACGCGCAGGCCGCGCTCATCACCCCCGGCAACACCCACGCCCGCCGCTGGCAGGAGCGGTGCGGTGCCGCCCCGGAGCGGCTGCGCACCGTCTACCCCGGTATGGACGCCGCGTGCTTCGCGGAGGTCGGCGAGGCCGGAGCGGCGTCCTGCGGGGGCGACCGGACGCTGGTGTGGGTGGGGCGGCTCGAACCGGCCAAGGACGTCGTCGCGCTGCTGCACGCCTTCGCCGAGGTGCGCCGGTGGCAGCCGGACGCGCGGCTGCGCGTCATCGAGACCCGCGCCGAGACCCGGCCCGGGACCCGTTCCGGCTCCGGGGCCCGGCCCGGTGACGACCCCGCCGACGGCTACCCGGCCCACTGCCGCGCCCTCGCCGCCCACCTCTTCCCCGACGAGGCCGCGAACGCCCATACGCCCGGGGACAACCCGGTCTCCTTCGAGCACGTCGGCGACCCCGAGGTGCCCACCCTGGCGGACGCGTACGCGGCGGGCGCCGTCGTCGTGCTGTCCAGCGTGGTCGAGGGCTTCCCGGTGGGGCTGGTCGAGGCGATGTTCTGCGGCCGGGCGACGGTCTCGACGGACGCGGGCGCCGTCTGCGAGGCCATCGGCGGCACCGGTCTGGTGGTGCCACCGCGCAACCCCAGGGCGCTCGCCGACGCGTGCCTCGCGCTGTTGCGCGACCCCGAGCGCCGCGCCCGGCTGGGCGCCGCCGCGCGCGCCCGGGCGCTGGAGCTGTTCACCGCCGAGCAGAACGTGGTCGCCTTCCGGGGCATCTACCTGGAGCTGATGTCCCACTGCCCGGTGCGCCGCGAGGAGGTCGGCGCGGGCGGCGCGCCCCTGCCGTTCGCCCGCCCGGCGGAGGCCCACATCCCGGGCCGCTGGACCGCCGGTCAGGGGCTCGCGCACACGCCCCGGTGGGCGGAGGCCGGACCGCCGCCGGGCCGGACCATGGCCGCCCTGTCCGAGGAGGGCGCGTGACCGGGCCCGCGTACCGGCCGGGCGCGCCCGGGGCGCGCCGCGAACAGCCCAGCGCCCCGGCGTCGGCCCACGAGCAGGGGCCGAAGGGGCGGCGCGGATCGGTGGACCCGGTGCGGGCGCTGATGCACCGCCACCGCGAGCTGTGCGCCCGGGCCGTCGATCCGCTGGAGATCGCCGCCGGTCTGGAGGCCCACGGGGTCACCGACCGCACCGCGGCGCGCTTCCGGCACCGCGATGTCTTCTCGCTCGCCGAGGAGCTGTACGCGCGGGTCCCGCGCGACGGCGGGGACGACGGGCCCGGTAAGGACGGGCCCTGGAAGGACGAGCCCGGTAAGGAGACCGCGCCGAACCGGCCCTTGGCCGTGCGGGCGGCCCTCGGGCTGCTGTGGCTGCTGCCCGGCGCGCTGGCCGCGGCGACCGTGATCGGCGCGTACCGGACCGGGGCGCCCGCCGTCGGCGCGGCCGGTGCCGTCCTGACGGCGGGCGCGCTGTGGCTGTGCCTGCGCCGGGGGCCGCTCGCCGTCGGTGGACGCGGCGGACGGCGCGCCGGGAAGGGCCGCTCGACGGGCCGTGGCGCGCGAAGGTCCTCGGGCCGCAGCGCGGGCCGAGGGGCGCGAGGGCGCGCGAGCCGTTCCAGGGGCCGTCTCGGGGGCCTGCCGGGCGCCCTGCGCACCGGCTGGCTGCTCGCCTACGCCGCCTGCGGCGACTGGCTGCTGGCCGGGCTCACCGGCCGTACGGGCACGGGCGCCGCGCACGGCGCCCTTGGGCCGTACGACCCGGCGGCGGCCGCCGAGGCCGCCGTCGTCCTCGGCCTCGCCGTCGCCCCCGCCGCGTGGTGCGCCCGCTGGTTCGCCGTACGGGCGCGCCGCAGACTGGCCGCCAGCAGCGGGCTGGACGAGTTCGCGGCGGGGGTCCGCCCGCTGTGCGCGGCCACCGCCGTGGCCTTCCTGCTCACCCTGCCGCCGCTGGTGCTCACCGCCCGGCTCGCGGTGCCCGGCGCCGCCGCGGACCTCACCGCCGAGGCGGGCGCCGTCGCGCTGGCCGGTCTGCTGTTCCTCGCCCGGCTGCTCACCGTCCACGGCTTCCGCGCCGCCGCGGCCACCGGCACCGCCGTGGCCTGCGCGGCCGAGGTGGCCGTGCTGGGCGCCGCCGGGGCCGCCCGGCTGCCGGGCTGCGCGGTGCTCGGCGAGCCGGTGCGGCGGCTGGCCGCCGCCCACGGTACGGCCGCGGTACCCGCCGTGGCCTGCGGGGCCGCCGCGCTCGCGCTGCTGGTGTACGCGTGCGCCGCGCTGTCCCGCGCCTCGGCCCACACCGCCCCCACGACGCCCCCCACACCGACCACGCGGGTCATGCCACCCCTTCTTATCCCTACAAGGAGCACCTCCATGAGCGACGAGACGACCGCCCCACACGCCATCCCCGGGGAGGCGCGACGATGAGAGTCCTGCTGCTCGGCTCCGGCGGCTACCTGGGCCGCTACGTCGCCGAACACCTGCTGGCCGACCCCGCGGTACAGCTCACCGCGCTCGGCCGCGGCGACGACGCCGACGTGCGGTTCGACCTGTCCAACGGCAGCCCCGGCGCGCTCACCCGCTTCCTGAACGCGGTCCACCCCGGTGTGGTGATCAACTGCGCGGGCGCGACCCGCGGCGGGGCCCGCGAGCTGACCCGGCACAACACCGTGGCCGTCGCGACCGTCTGCGAATCGCTGCGCCGCAGCGGCTGCGGCGCCCGGCTGGTCCAGATCGGCTGTTCCTCCGAGTACGGGCCGTCCCAGCCCGGTTCGTCCACCGCCGAGGACGCCGTGCCGCGCCCCGGCGGCCCGTACGGCGTGAGCAAGCTGGCCGCGACCGAGCTGGTGCTCGGCTCCGGTCTGGACGCGGTGGTGCTGCGGGTCTTCTCGCCGGTCGGTCCCGGTACCCCGGCAGGTTCCCCGCTCGGCCGCCTCGCCGAGGCGATGCGGCGCGCGATGCAGTCCGGGGACAGCGAGCTGAAGCTGAGCGGCCTGGGGGTGCAGCGGGACTTCGTGGACGTACGGGACGTGGCGCGGGCGGTCCACGCGGCCTCCCTGTCGGCCGCGCAGGGCGTCGTCAACATCGGCACCGGGCGCGCCGTCCGGCTGCGCGAGGCGGCCTCCGTACTGGCCCGGGTGGCGGGCTTCGGCGGCACCCTGCACGAGGTCGACGTCCCGCCCGGGCGGAACCCGCTGCACGCCCATATCCCGGCCCCCGCGCACGCCCCCGGACACGCTCCGGCGCCCACCCCGCACGCCCCCGGTCACGCCCCCGGGCCGGGGGAGCACGGCGGCGCCGCCGCGTACCCCTACCCGGACGGCTGCGGCAGCTGGCAGCAGGCCGATGTGCGCACCGCGCGCGACCGGCTGGGCTGGCGCTCCCGCATCCCGCTGGAGGAGTCGCTGGCCGACATCTGGATGGAGGCCGCGTGTCGCATCTGATCTCCCCGGGCCCCCGGCGGCGCGCCCCGGCGTCCCAGCCCGCCGCCGGTCTGGGCCTGGGGGTGCCGGGCTGGGCGCACCCCCTGGTCGCGCCCGTCGAATGGGGTGAGCTGACCCGCCGCGGCACCCCGGTGCACTGGGCCGTTCTGGATGTGGCGCGCGGCCCCGGCTCGTGCCCGGACCCGTACTGCGCCGCCGCGGTGGCCCGGCTGCGCACGGCGGGCGTGCGGGTGCTGGGGCGGCTGGACCTGCGGTTCGGCGCCCGCCCCTTCGGCGAGCTGGTCTCGGACGCGACCCGCTATCTGGACTGGTACCGGCCCGACGGCTTCTATCTGGACTGCTGCCCGTCGGAGCGCCCGGGCCTCGCGGACGTCCGCCGGATCGTCACCACGCTGCGCGCGCTGCGCGGCGGGGCGTACACGGTGCTGGGCCAGGACACCCACCCGTACCAGGACTACGCGGAGATCGCCGACCAGCTGGTGACCTTCCGCGGCCGGTGGGCCGACTACCGCTGGTCCCAGGTCGCGGAGTGGACGGCGGGTTATCCGCCCGAACGGTTCTGCCACCTGGTGCACGGGGTGCCCCGGCCGCATCTGGACGAGGCGCTGCGCATCGCCCGCTGGCAGGGGGCGGGCACGGTCTTCTTCACGGACCGCACGACCCGCCCGGGCCAGCGCGCGGGCTCCGCCGCCCTGTGGGAGACGCTGCCCGGCCACTGGGACGATGTCGTCTCGCGCATCGGACCATGTGTCATGGAATGAGATGGGGCGTGGCAGTGTTACGAGGAGACGAGAAGGCAACCTCCCCGCTCACGCGGGGGTGAATCCACCCCGCTCCTACCCACTACGGAGTCCTTGTGTCGCTGCCACCCCTGGTCGAGCCGGCTGCCGAGCTCACCGTCGACGAGGTCCGCAGGTACTCGCGCCATCTGATCATCCCGGATGTCGGCATGGAGGGCCAGAAGCGGCTGAAGAACGCCAAGGTGCTCTGTGTGGGCGCGGGCGGTCTCGGCTCGCCTGCCCTGATGTACCTGGCCGCCGCAGGTGTGGGCACGCTCGGCATCATCGAGTTCGACGAGGTCGACGAGTCCAACCTGCAGCGCCAGATCATCCACAGCCAGGCGGACATCGGCCGCCCGAAGGCGCAGTCCGCGCGCGACAGCGTCCTCGGCATCAACCCCTACACGAACGTCGTGCTGCACGAGGGCCGCCTCGAGGCGGACAACGTGATGGAGATCTTCTCCCAGTACGACCTGATCGTTGACGGCACCGACAACTTCGCCACCCGCTACCTGGTGAACGACGCGTGCGTGCTGCTGAACAAGCCGTACGTATGGGGCTCGATCTACCGGTTCGACGGCCAGGCGTCCGTCTTCTGGTCCGAGTACGGCCCCTGCTACCGCTGCCTGTACCCGGAGCCCCCGCCGCCCGGCATGGTCCCCTCCTGCGCCGAGGGCGGGGTCCTGGGCGTGCTCTGCGCGTCCATCGGCTCCATCCAGGTCACCGAGGCCATCAAGGTGCTCACCGGCGCCGGCGACCCGATGGTCGGCCGCCTGATGATCTACGACGCCCTGGAGATGACCTACAAGCAGGTCAAGGTCCGCAAGGACCCGGACTGCGCGGTCTGCGGCCCGAACGCCACCGTCAAGGAACTGATCGACTACGAGGCCTTCTGCGGTGTCGTCTCGGACGAGGCCCAGGAGGCGGCGGCCGGTTCGACGATCACTCCCAAGCAGCTCAAGGAGTGGATCGACGACGGCGAGGCCATCGACATCATCGATGTCCGCGAGCCGAACGAGTACGAGATCGTCTCGATCCCGGGCGCCCGGCTGATCCCGAAGAACGAGTTCCTGATGGGCGGCGCCCTCCAGGACATGCCGCAGGACAAGAAGATCGTCTTGCATTGCAAGACGGGTGTCCGCTCCGCGGAAGTTCTGGCCGTCCTGAAGTCCGCGGGCTTCTCCGACGCCGTCCACGTGGGCGGCGGCGTGATCGGCTGGGTCAACCAGATCGAGCCCGACAAGCCGGTCTACTAGCGGACCCGCGTGGGGCCCGGACCGTCGCATCGGGCGGTCCGGGCCCTTCGCCGTTCATCCGCAGGTCTTGCCGCCGGGCGGCACCTTCCCGTCGAGCAGATAGGTGTTCACGGTCTTCGTCATGCAGGCGTTGCCGCTGTTGTACGCGCCATGGCCCTGCCCCCGGTACGTGACCTCGACGCCCACGCCCCGGCCCAGCTCGCGGGCCATCGTCCGGGCGCCCTCGTACGGGGTGGCCGGGTCGCCGGTGTTGCCGATGACGAGGACCGGCGCGGAGCCCTTGGCGCTCACGTCCGGGGTGTCCGTCTTCCCGGTGACCGGCCAGCCGGTGCAGGCGAGCAGCGACCAGGCCAGATAGTCGCCGAAGACCTTCGACGTCTCGCGGAACCGGGGCAGTCGCTTCTTCACCTCGCTCACCGTGTAGCGCTTCTTCTCGTCGGCGCAGTTGACCGCCGTATTGGCCGCGTTGATATTGCTGTAGCGGCCGTTCTCGTCGCGGCCGGACATCGAATCCGCCATCGCGAGCAGCAGATTGCCCTTGCCGAGCGTCAGCGCTTCCTGAAGGCCCAGCGTCAGGTATTTCCAGCTGTCCTTGGAGTAGAGCGCGGCGGCGATACCGCCGAGCGCCCCTCCCTGGGTGAGCTTTCGGCCGCTGTCGGTGTCCAGCGGCTTCTTGTCGAGCTTCTTCAGCAGCGTGACGATTTTCTCGGTGCCCGCCTTCGGATCGTCGCCGACCGGGCAGGCGGGCCCCTTCTTGGCGCAGTCCCGGAGGTAGTTGTCCAGAGCGAGCTGGAACCCCCTGGCCTGGGCGAGGGAGCCCTGTTCGGTGTCCGCGGACGGGTCGACCACGGCGTCGAGGACCGCGCGCGCCACATGCCGCGGATACAGATGGGCGTAGACGCCGCCGAGTTCGGTGCCGTAGGAGATGCCGAAATACGAGAGCTTCCGGTCGCCCAGCACCTGCCGCATGAGGTCCATGTCGCGGGCGGCGCTCACGGTGTCCACACGCGGGAGCATCTTCCCGGAGCGCTTTTCGCACCCGGCGATGTATTTCTTGGCGTCCGCGGTCGCCGCCTTGATTTCGGCGGCGTCGTCCGGAGTGCCGTCCACCGCCTCCGCGGCGTCGATCTCCTTGTCGCTCCGGCAGGTCACGCCCTCGCTTTCGCCGACCCCGCGCGGATCGAAGCTCACCAGGTCATAGCGCGTGCGCAAGGTCTCGTAATCCCCGCTGAATCCGGGCAGGGAGGAGACTCCGGAGCCGCCGGGGCCGCCGAAGTTGAACACCAGGGAGCCGATCCGCTTCCCCGGGCCGGTGGCCCTGGCGCGGATCATGGCGAGGTCGATGGTCTCTCCGCCCGGCTTCGCCCAGTCCAGCGGCACCGTGAGGTCGGCGCACTCCCAGTCGTCGCCCGGCGCCTTGCCGGTGCCCTGGAGCGCGGTCGGCGCCGCGCAGTCCTTCCAGTGCGGCTTCTGGGCGGTGAGCGAGCGGGCCAGGCCGGAGGAGCCCGGGGGAGCGGCCGGGGCGGTGGACGAGGTGCTCGACGAGGGGCCGGACGACGCCTTCCCCTGGTCCTTCCCGTCGCCGCTGCAGCCCGCGACGGCGATGAGGGTGACCACGGCGGTCGCGGAGACCAGCGCCCTGGTCCGTATGGTGCGGAGGGAACTCGGCATGGTCGACATGGTCGGTGATCCTATGAGGATGGTATGAGCGGGACTGTGCGCGCTTGTTCTCCATACCGTCACAGCCGCGACGGCGGCCCGGCTAGGTGCAGACCTTGCCGTTTTCCGGCACCCGGCCGTTCAGCAGATAGGCGTTCACGGTCTTGCGCACACAGCCGCTGCCGCTGTCGTACGCCCCGTGTCCCTCGCCCTTGTAGGTGAGCTGGACGCCGACCCCGGGCCCCAGTTCGTCGGCCATCTTCCGCGCCCCGGCGTACGGCGTGGCCGGGTCGCCGGTGTTGCCGACGATCAGGATGGGCGCGGCGCCGCGGGCATGCACGTCTGGGGTGGTCCAGGCGCCGCGCACGGGCCAGTCGGTGCACTGGGTGAGGCTCCAGGCCATGAAGTCGCCGAACACCGGGGATGCCTTGCGGAAGGTGGGCAGCTTCTTCCGGATGTCGGCCAGGGTGTAGCGCTGTTTGAAGTCGGCGCAGGTGACGGCGTTGAGTGAGGCCTGCAGGGTGCTGTAGTCGCCGTTCTCGTCGCGCCCGTTCATGGCGTCGCCGAGAGCCAGCAGAATCCCGCCGTCGCCCTGCCGGGCCGCGGCGATCCCCTGGGTGAGGTACGGCCAGAAGTCCCGTGAGTACAGGGACTGCGCGATGCCCCCGTCGGCCAGCGTCTGAGTGAGCTTCCGGTTGCCGCTGCCCGCCACCGGATGCCGGTCGAGGCGCTTCAGGAGGGCCTGGATCCGGGCCTGGGTCGGGCATCCGGCCGCGGCGGTGCCGCGGCACCCCTTCAGGTAGTCGCCCAGCGCCAGCTGGAACCCCTTCGCCTGGCCGAGGGCGCCCTGCTCGGGGTTCTGGGTGGGGTCCACGACCCCGTCGAAGAGCGCCCGGCCCACCTTCTTGGGATACAGATGGGCGTAGACGCCGCCCAGTTCGGTGCCGTAGGAGACGCCGAAGTAGTACAGCTTGCGGTCGCCGAGGACGCGGCGCATCACGTCCATGTCGCGGGCGGCGTTGGTGGTGCCGACGTACGGGAGCACCGCGCCGGACCGCTTCTCGCACCCGGCGGCGTAGGTCTTGACCCGGCGCACCAGGGACTTCACCTCGGCGGAGTCGTCCGGGGAGGCGTCGGCCGCGTAGTAGGCGTCGAGCTGCCGGTCGTCGAGGCAGTGCACCCCTTTGCTGCGGCCGACCCCGCGCGGATCAAAGCTGACCAGGTCATAGCGGGTGCGCAGCTGTTTGTAGCTGCCCGCGAGGGCGGGCAGGGTGGCGACGCCCGAGCCGCCGGGGCCGCCGAAGTTGAAGATCAGCGAGCCGATCCGCCGGTCCGGGTCGGTGGCCTTGGCGCGGATCAGCGCGATGCCGAGGGTGGCGCCGCGCGGTTTCGCGTAGTCGAGCGGGACGTGCAGGGTCGCGCACTGCCACTCCCGGCCCGGGGCCTTGGTGGTCGCCCCGTCCTCGCTGTCGGAGGGCACGGGACAGGCGGCCCAGTGGAGCTTCTGGCCCGCGGTGGTGTCCGGCCTGCCGGGGTCGCCGCCGCATCCGGCGGTGGCGGCGAGCAGCAGGGCGGCGGCGGACAGCGCACCGGTGCGCAGGGGTCGGGACACGGCGGCTCTCCCGGGGTGGCGGCGTACCGCCATCCTGCGGGCCACGGCGGGGCCGCGCGCGCACAGCGCGGGCGTACGGGTGAGGCGCGGGCGCGGGGCCTCGGCGTCGCTACAGCGACTCTCGGCGGGTGAGGTGGGTGAACGCCAGCCAGCCGGGCAGCACCGGCAGCCAGAAGACCATCAGCCTAAAGAGCAGCACCGCGGGCGCGGCCACCTCGTACGGCAGCCCGGCGAAGGTCAGTCCGGCGATCAGGGCGGCCTCGACGGCGCCGACGCCGCCCGGGGTGGGCGCGGCCGACCCCAGGGCGTTGCCCGCGAGGAAGACGACCGCGATGCTCGCGTAGCTCAGCTCGCCGCCGAACGCGCGGATGGACGCGTCGAGGCACAGCACATTGGCCGCGGTCAGCAGCAGCATGCCGCCGATTCCGGCGAGCAGCTTCCGGGGCCGCTGCAGCACGTCCAGCATGCGCGGCACGACGCCCGCGAACAGCGACCGCACCCGGGTGGAGACGAACTTGCGCAAGGCCGGGACGGCGGTGACCACAAGGGTCAGCACGGCGCCCGTCAGCAGCCCGGCGATCACGGTCCGGGACGGGGAGAGCGTCGGGGTGCGCTCGGTGCCGGTGATGTAGCCGAAGGTGGCCAGCAGCACGATGTGGCTGGCCAGGCCGAACAGCTGCGACGCGCCGACGCTCGCCACCGCGAGCCCCGGCCGCACCCCCGCGCGCTGCAGGAAGCGGGCGTTGAGGGCGACGCCGCCGACCGCCGCGGGGGCCACCAGTTTCACGAAGGAGGCGGCGACCTGCGCCAGCACCGTACGCCCGAACGGCACCTTCTCGGGGACGAAGCCGAGCAGGCTCAGGGCGGCGGCCACATAGGTGAGCGCGGAGAAGACGAGCGCGAACAGCACCCAGATCCAGTTGGCCTCGGCGACCAGGGCGCCCAGCTTGACGTGGGTGAACTGGGACAGCAGGAAGTACGCGGCGAAGGCGCCCGCGCAGAAGCTGACCAGGGTGCGCGGCTTGATGCGCTCCAGCCGCACCGGCTCGATCGGCGCCTGCGGCCGCACCAGCAGCACCTGGCGGCGGATCTGGGCGAGCAGATCCTCCTCGCGGGCCTCCTCCAGGGCCTCGTCGATCGCCCGCTTCTCGGCCTGCTTCTCCGCCTTGGCCGTCTTGCGGTCGCTGACGGCGGGCTCGGCCTTGCCCCCGGCCTCCTCGGCTTCCTCGGCTTCCCGCGCCTTGGCCTCCTTGGCGGCGCGGGACGCCTCCAGGACCGCCTCCCGCTGCCGCTGGGCGCGCTCCCGGGCGAGGTGGCGCAGCGTCGCCCGGGTGGCCCGGCCGAGGGCGAGGGGCTGCAGCAGGGGGAGGCTGTCGGCGACCGCGTCCGGGCCGATGACGTCGACCGCGACGGCCACGGAGCGCTCGGCGCCCACCCGCAGCCCCAGGGTGGTCAGCAGCTGCGCGATGTCCATCCGCAGCACCACGTCGCCCGCCGCGATCTCGCCGCCGCGCAGATCCGTCAGGATGACCGCGCCGGAGCGGTCGATCAGCAGGGCGTCGCTGTCCAGCCGCCGGTGGGCGATGCGCCGCGACTGGAGCGCCTGCACCTGGTGCCAGGCCCCGGCCAGCAGTTCATCGGTGATCGCCTCGTCCGGCAGGGCGTGCAGGGGGCGGCCGCCGATGTGCTCGTAGACCAGCATCACGGCGTCCGGGCCCAGCTCGGAGGTGGCGATCAGCTTGGGCGCGTTGGCGCCCGCCGCGATCGCCGCGTACGCCAGCAGCGCCTCCTGCTCCAGTGCCTGGCGCAGCGACTGGAGGCTGCGCGGCGGGGTGATGGTGCGCAGCGTCAGCCGCTGCCAGACGCTGTAGAAGAAGCCCTGGGCCTGCTGCTCGCGGTCGACCACGGTGACGTCCAGCGGCGGCCCGTCCTCCAGGGTGACCAGATAGCGGCGGCCCCGGTCGCTGTGGTTGCCGTGCTCGTCGACGGCCTCCTCGGCGCGCGCCGCGCTGACCGGGTTGAAGCCGACCCGGCGCAGCCCGGCGAGCAGGTTCTGGCCGGTGGGCCGCACGTTGGGGGAGCCGACGGCGTAGAGCGTGCCGTAGGCGACGGTCCAGCCGATGAGCACCGTGATGATGATCGCGAACGGGGTGGTGTAGCCGCCGACGAGCACCGCGAACGCGTCGAGCAGCAGTACGCCCCACATGGCCACCCGCCAGCGGGGGCGGCGGGCCATCCCGACGGCCGTCATATAGGCGATCACCGGGGCCAGGTAGCCGTGCACGGGATCGCTCAGGGCGCCGCCGGGCGCGGGCTGGGTGAGGGCCTCGCGGATCGAGTCGGGCGCGGCCCTGGCGACCCAGAGATCGGTGGCGAGGGAGATGCCGTGGGCGAGGACCGCGGCCAGGACGCCGTCCGCGATGCGCAGCCCGTCCCGTTTGACCAGCCGCTCGATCGCGAACGCCACCGGCAGGACGAGCACGGCGATGCTGGCCGTCAGCCCCGCGAAGTCGATCATCAGCGGGGGCGCCTGGTTGGCGCCGTGGCCGATGTCCTTCTCCAGTCCGGCGGTGGTGCCGTGCGCGAAGGCGGCGACGGCGAGGACGATGCCGATGCCCAGCGCGCCGAGCAGCAGCCGCATCAGGTCGGAGGGGCGGTGGACCCGGGCGGGCAGCAGCGGTTCGTCACCCGAGACGCGTTCGTTGTGTCCCTGCGGGCCGTCCGGATCGTCGTCGCAGCCGTCGGCGCCGCCGTGGTCCTGAGGGCCGTGCGGACCGTCGGCGCCACCGGTGCCGTTGGCGCCGTCGGAGCTGTTGGTGCCGTCTGAGCCGTCGGAGCGCGGCAACGCCTCAGGGGTGCGGGGCTCCTCTTCCGGAGCCTGCGCACCCTGCTGCTTCGCCGTCTCTTCTTGATCTCGTATCACCAGTCACCGCCCGGAAGATGGTGGCATGCCCGGGCTGCGGAGGAGGGCATCAGGGTGCATTTCGGGGATGTGAGCCACGGATCGTACGCCCCGTAGTGACTTCCCGCACCATGCGTGATCGAACCCCTGCCGCCGTCCGCAGAGCCTTCGACGGTACCGCGCGGGGCGGTGGCGATGTCGGCGTCGGTGGCGGTGTCGGTGGCGTGCGGCAGGATGGGCGGGATGAGCCGGGAGAGCGAGGAGCCGCGGGCCGCCGATGAGCTGCCCGCGTACGCGGAGCGGGTGCTGGACGTCGCCGAGCTGATCCCGCCGGGCCGGGTGATGACCTACGGGGACATCGCCGAGTGGCTGGAGGAGGGCGGCCCGCGCCAGGTGGGGCGGGTGATGGCCCTCTACGGGGGCGCCGTGCCGTGGTGGCGCGTGGTGCGCGCGGACGGCGCGCTGCTGCCCGGCAGCGAGCTGCGCGCCCTCGGCCACTACCGCGAGGAGGGCACTCCGCTGCGCGCGGCGCCGCGCTCGGCCGAGGGCCATGTGCCGAGGATCGACATGCGCCGGGCCCGCTGGGACGGCACGGGCGGTGCGGAGCGCGGGGACGGCACGGACGGTACGGGCGGCGCCGCGGGAGCCCCTTAGCGGTTGTCCACAGCCATTCGGGTGACGCCCCTTGGCGCATGAGACGCTGTCCCGCACCCAGCCAACCCACCAGGACCGGCGATCCACGTGAGTTCCTCCCCTTCGTCCCTGCCGCGACAGCGGCGGGGACGGCAGCCGTATCTACGGCAGTCGTCCCCGGGCACGTACCGCCTGGTCCGCCGTCGGCCGGATCCGGTGGCCTCCCCTGTCCTGGACGCACGGCAGCGCGCCGTGGTTGAGCACGCGGGCGGTCCGCTGCTGGTGCTCGCCGGGCCGGGCACGGGGAAGACCACGACGCTCGTGGAGGCGGTCGCCCGGCGGGTGCGCGACGGCGCCGACCCGGAGCGGATGCTGGTGCTCACCTTCAGCCGCAAGGCGGCCGTCGAGCTGCGCGACCGGATGGCGGCGCGGCTGGGGGGCGCGACCGGCCCGCGGGCCACCACCTTCCACTCCTTCTGTTACGCGCTGGTCCGCGCCCATCAGGACGTCGACCTGTTCGCCGATCCGCTGCGGCTGCTGTCCGGCCCCGAGCAGGACGTCGTCGTACGGGAGCTGCTCGCCGGGCAGGCCGACCTGGAGCGCGCGGGGCGCGCCTCGGTCCGCTGGCCCGACGATCTGCGCGCCTGCCTGACCACCCGCGGCTTCGCCGACGAGGTGCGCGCGGTGCTCGCGCGCAGCCGCGAGCTGGGGCTCGGCCCCCGGTCGCTGGGCGAGTTCGCGGCCCGCACCGGGCGCCCGGACTGGGGCGCGGCGGCGGATTTCCTCGCCGAGTACCTGGACATCCTGGACGCCCAGGGCGTGCTGGACTACGCGGAGCTGGTGCACCGCGCGGTGCTGCTCGCCGAGCGGCCGGGCGTCGCGGCGGAGCTGGCCGCGCGCTACGACGCGGTGTTCGTGGACGAGTACCAGGACACGGACGTGGCCCAGACCCGGCTGCTGCGCGCGCTGGCGGGCGGTGGGAAAACTCTCGTCGCGTTCGGCGATCCCGATCAGTCGATCTACGCCTTCCGGGGCGCCGATGTGAACGGCATCCTCGGCTTCCGGGACGACTTCCCGCGCGCGGACGGCCGCCCGGCCCCCGTGGAGGTCCTCACCACCTCGCGCCGCTCGGGCGCCCGGCTGCTCGCCGCGACCCGGCTCATCACCGGGCGGATGCCGCTCACCCGCCTCCCGGCGCAGGCCGTGCGCGCCCACCGGGAGCTGGCGGCGGCCCGCGACGGCGGCCGCGTCGAGGTGTTCACGTACCCCACCGCGGGCGCCGAACTGGACAACGTCGCCGACATCCTGCGCCGCGCCCATCTGGAGGACGGGGTGCCTTGGAGTGAGATGGCCGTCCTGGTGCGCGCCGGGGGGCGCTCGCTGCCTGGTCTGCGCCGGGCGCTCACCTCCGCCGGGGTGCCCATCGAGGTGGACGGCGACGACATCCCGCTGCGCCATGAACCCGCCGTGGCCCCCCTGCTGACCGCGCTGCGGGCCGCCGCCACGGCCGCGCTGCCGGACTCCGGCGGACTGACCGCCGCCCTCGGCGTCGAGACCGCCCTCACCCTGCTCACCTCCCCGCTGGGCGGCATGGACGCAGCCGATCTGCGCAAGCTCGGCCGCGCCCTGCGCGAGGAGGAGCGGGCCGCCGGTCACGCCGTACCGCGCTCCTCCGACGACCTGCTCGCCGAGGCGCTGGCCGCGCCCGAGCGGCTGGCCGTCCACGACCCGGCGTACGCGCGCGGCGCCCAGCGGCTCGGCCTGCTGCTGCGCAAGGCGCTGGAGGCGCTGGCGGGTGGCGGCACCGCCGAACAGGCGCTGTGGGAGCTGTGGGACGGCACCCCCTGGCCCGGGCGGCTGGAGGGCGCCGCCCAGCGCGGCGGGGCCGCCGGGCGCAACGCCGACCGCGATCTGGACGCGGTGTGCGCGCTGTTCGAGACCGCCGCGCGCGCGGAGGAGCGCACCGGCGGCCGTGGCGCGCTCAACTTCCTCGACCAGCTCGACGCCCAGGACATCGCCGCCGATACCCTCTCGCGCCGTATCGCCCGCCCCGACGCCGTGCGGCTGATGACCGCCCACCGCTCCAAGGGGCTGGAATGGCGCCTGGTGGTGGTCGCGGGTGTCCAGGAGGGGCTGTGGCCCGACCTTCGGCGCCGCGGCTCGCTCCTGGAGGCCGACCGGATCGGCCGGGACGGACTCGCCGAGCCGCTGACGCCGGGCGCCCTGCTGGCCGAGGAGCGGCGGCTGTTCTACGTGGCGGCGACCCGCGCCAGGGACCGGCTGGTGGTCACCGCCGTCAAGTCCGCGTCCGACGACGGCGACCAGCCCTCGCGGTTCCTGACCGAGCTGGGCGTCACCCCCGCCGACGTCACGCAGCGCCCGCGCCGCCCGCTGTCGGTCGCGGCCCTCGTCGCCGAGCTGCGCGCCACCACCGTCGACCCGGACGCCTCGGACGCCCTGCGGGAGGCCGCCGCGCGGCGGCTGGCGCGGCTCGCGGCGCTGCGCGACGAGGACGGGCGGCCGCTCGTCCCCGCGGCCCACCCCTCCGGCTGGTGGGGCCTGTACGAGCCCACGCACAGCGAGGTGCCGCTGCGCGACCGCGACCGGCCGGTGGCGCTGTCCGGCAGCGCGCTCGACCAGCTCGTCAACACCTGCTCGCTGCAGTGGTTCCTGGGGCGCGAGGTCAAGGCGGACGCCCCCTCGACCGCCGCCCAGGGCTTCGGCAACGTCGTCCACGTCCTGGCCGACGAGGTGGCCTCCGGCCGCACCCCGGCCGACCTCTCCGTCCTCATGGAGCGCCTGGACTCCGTATGGGACGCGCTCGCGTTCGACGCCCCCTGGAAGTCGCGGCAGGAGAAGGAGCACGCCCGGGCGGCCCTGGAGCGCTTCCTGCGCTGGCATGTGATGGAGCGCGGCGGCCGCACGGCGGTCGCCTCCGAGCACGGCTTCGACGTCACCCTCGAAGCCGACGCCTACCAGGTGCGCATCCGCGGCAGCATGGACCGCGTCGAGGCGGACGCCGAGGGGCGTGCGTACGTCGTCGACTTCAAGACCGGCAAGCAGTCCGTGACCCGCGGCGAGGTCGCCCACCACCCCCAGCTGGCGGTCTATCAGCTCGCTGTGCGCGAGGGCGCCGTCGACGGTCTCTTCGGCGACGGCCGCCCCGAACCCGGCGGCGCCGAACTGGTCCAGCTGCGGCAGGCCGCCCCCAAGAAGGAAGGGGGCGAGACCGTCCCCAAGGTCCAGGCGCAGGATCCGCCGATCGGGCCCGACGGGGAGTGGGTCGGCGAGCTGCTCGCCACCGCCGCCGGGCGCGTCCTCGACGAGCGCTTCGCCCCGAGCACCGGCGCGCACTGCGAGCGCTGCGCGTTCCGCGCCTCGTGCAGCGCCCGCGCGGAGGGCCGCCACGTGGTGGAGTGACGGGGGATGAGATGTCTTGTGGGGGCATGTCCGTTATCGTCGGCGGCGGATGTGGGGGCTTGTCCCCCTTGTGCGTGGCTTGTCAGTGGGGACCGATAGCCTCACTGGAGTGTCAGCCCGCATCACCGATCCCGAACAGCTCAAGGAGCTGCTCGGGATTCCGTTCACCCCGGAGCAGACGGCGTGCATCACCGCGCCGCCCGCCCCGCAGGTGATCGTCGCCGGAGCGGGCTCCGGCAAGACCACGGTGATGGCCGCGCGCGTCGTCTGGCTGGTGGGCACCGGCCAGGTCGCGCCCGACCAGGTGCTGGGCCTCACGTTCACCAACAAGGCCGCGGGCGAACTGGCCGAGCGGGTGCGGAAGGCGCTCGTCAAGGCGGGCGTCGTGGACCTGGACCCGGATCCGGGCGCCGCCGAGGAGGCCGCGGGGGAGCCCGGCATCTCCACGTACCACGCCTTCGCCGGACAGCTCCTCAAGGAACACGGGCTGCGCATCGGCCTGGAGCCCAGCGCCCGGCTGCTCGCCGACGCCACCCGCTTCCAGCTCGCCGCGCGCGTGCTGCGCACCGCCCCCGGCCCCTACCCGGCGCTCACCCGCCCCTTCGCCGACCTGGTGACGGATCTGCTCGCGCTCGACGCCGAGCTGGCCGAGCACCTGGTCCCCGCCGAGCGGCTCCGTACGTATGACACCGAGCTGCTGGACACCCTCGACGGGGTGAAGCTGACCAACGACGCGCTGCGCAAGGTGCCCGAGGCCGCCCGCGCCCGCCGCGAACTCCTCGACCTGGTCGAGGAGTACCGCGCCGAGAAGCGCCGCCGCGATCTGCTCGACTTCGGCGACCAGATCGCGCTGTCCGCCACCCTGGCCCGCAGCGGCCCGGAGGTCGGCCGGATCCTGCGCGAGCAGTACGCGGTCGTCCTGCTGGACGAGTACCAGGACACCTCCGTCGCCCAGCGGCTGCTGCTGTCCGGTCTGTTCGGCGGCGGCACCGGACACCCCGTCACCGCCGTCGGCGACCCGTGCCAGGCCATCTACGGCTGGCGCGGCGCCTCGGTGGCCAACCTCGACGACTTCCCCGCCCACTTCCCCCATCAGGACGGCAGCCCCGCGCGCCGCTACGCGCTCAGCGAGAACCGGCGCAGCGGCGGCCGCCTGCTGGACCTCGCCAACGGGCTCGCCGCCCCGCTGCGCGCGATGCACCAGGGCGTCGAGGCGCTGCGCCCCGCGCCCGGCGCCGAGCGGGACGGTCTGGTGCGGTGCGCGCTGCTGTCCACCCACGCCGAGGAGATGGCCTGGCTCGCCGACTCGATCGCCCATCTGGTGCGCACCGGCACCCCGCCCGGCGAGATCGCGGTCCTGTGCCGCACGGCCGGTGACTTCGCCGAGATCCAGGGCGAACTGGTAGAGCGGGACGTTCCGGTGGAGGTCGTGGGTCTGTCGGGGCTGCTGCACCTGCCCGAGATCGCCGACCTGGTGGCGGTCTGCGAGGTTCTCCAGGACCCGGGGGCCAACGCGGCGCTGGTCCGGCTGCTCACCGGCCCGCGCTGGCGCATCGGCCCCCGTGACCTGGCGCTGCTCGGCCGCCGCGCCCGCGCGCTCGTCTCCCACGGTGGCCACGGCGACCCGGAGGACGACCCGGACCGGCGGCTCGCCGAGGCCGTCGAGGGCGTCGACCCGTCCGAGATCATCTCGCTCGCCGACGCCCTCGACACCTTCCTGGAATCCGGCGGCGGCCCGGACGACGGGCTGCCCTTCTCGCCGGAGGCCCGGGTGCGCTTCGCCCGCCTCGCCGCCGAACTGCGCGAGCTGCGGCGCTCGCTGGCCGACCCGCTCATGGACGTCCTCCACCGGGTGCTGGCCACCACCGGCCTGGAGGTCGAGCTGTCCGCCTCGCCGCACGCCCTGGCCGCCCGCCGCCGCGAGACGCTGGGCAACTTCCTGGACGTCGCCGCGTCCTTCGCCGCCCAGGCGGGCGCCGCCGTGGAGGGCGAGGCCACCCTGCAGTCGTTCCTGGGCTTCCTGCGGACCGCCGCCCAGTACGAGAAGGGGCTCGACAACGCCCTCCCGGGCGGGGAGAACACGGTCAAGGTGCTCACCGCGCACAAGTCCAAGGGGCTGGAGTGGGACGTGGTGGCGGTGCCCGGACTGGTCGAGGGGCGGTTCCCGAGCGAGCAGAGCCGCGAGTCCTGGACGGCGAACGCCAGGGTCCTGCCGCACGCCCTGCGCGGCGACGCCGACACCCTCCCGGACGTCACGGACTGGGATGCCAAGGGGCTCACCGCCTTCAAGGGCGCCATGAAGGAGCACCAGCGCACGGAGGAACTCCGCCTCGGCTACGTCACCTTCACCCGCCCCCGCTCGCTGCTGCTCGGCTCCGGCCACTGGTGGGGCCCGTCCCAGAAGCGCCGCCGCGGCCCGTCCTCCTTCCTGGAGGCGCTGCGCGCGCACGGCGAGGCCGGTTACGGCGAGGTCGAGGTGTGGACGGAGGAGCCGGAGGAGGACGCGGAGAACCCGGCCCTGCGCGAGACGTCCGCCGACCGCGCCTGGCCACTGCCCCTCGACCCGGCCGCCCTGGCCCGCCGCCGCCGCGCGGCGGACGCGGTCCTGGCCCACCTGGCCCGCGCGGAGGCGGCGGCCGGGCAGCGGGGCGCGGACCCGCACGGGGCGTTTCCGGACGGCCCGGCCCCGGGCGGGCCGGACCCGCACGCGCCGGAGCGGCGCGGCACGGCTCCGGACGGTCCCGTTCCGGACGACGACCCGGCGTGGCCGGAGCTGTCGGAGCCGCCGGACGACCCGGACCCGTACGAGGAGGCGTACCCGTACGACGCGTACGCGAGCGGCGCCCCGTACGACGGCGACCCGTACGGCGCCGAGCGGGCGTACCCCGACGCGCATCCCGCGCCGGACGGTGGCTTGGCGCCCGAGGAGGCGTACCCCTACGACGACGCGTACACGAGCGGCGACCCGTACGGCGCTCCGTACGGCGCCGAGCGGGCGTACCGCGATCCGCACCCTGGTCCGCCCCCCGCGCCGGACGGCGGCTCCGCGCTGGACGGCGGGCCCACGCCGGATGGCGACCTGGCTCCCGAGGAGGCGCGGCTGGCCGACTCCTGGGACCGCGATCTCGACGCGCTCGCCGGGGAGCTGCGGCGCGCCCGCGAGAGCGTGCACGAGGTGCCCGTACCGCAGTCGCTGACCGCCTCCCAGCTGCTGCGGCTCGCCGCCGACCCGGACGGCTTCGCGCGCGAGCTGGCCCGCCCCATGCCGCGGCCGCCGCAGCCCGCCGCGCGCCGGGGCACCCGGTTCCACGCCTGGGTCGAGTCGCGCTTCGAGGCGCTGCCGCTGCCGTTCCTCGGCCCCGACGAGCTGCCGGGCGGCGCGGACGACGAGCCGGAGATCGCGGACGAGCGGGAGCTGACGGCGCTCAAGGAGGCGTTCGCGCGCACGCCGTACGCCCGGCGCACACCGCACCGCGTCGAGGTGCCGTTCCAGCTGACCCTGGCGGGCCGGACCGTGCGCGGCCGGATCGACGCCGTGTACCGGGCGCCCGCGACGGACGCCGAGGACGGCCACGGCTACGAGATCATCGACTGGAAGACCGGCCGGTCGGACGCCGACCCGCTCCAGCTGGCCATCTACCGGCTGGCCTGGGCCGAGCAGCACGGCCTGCCGCTGTCGGCGGTCTCGGCGGCGTTCCTCTATGTACGCAGCGGGGAGGTCGTGCGCCCGTCGGAGCTGCCCGGCCGGGCAGAGCTGGAACGCATCCTGACCGGCGAGGCGGAGGAGGCGAACGAGGCGAACGAGGCGGAGGAGGCACGCGAGGCCGACGATGTCCGTAACGCTTTCACCGACGTCGAATCGTGACCGAGCGCGACCGCGGATGAGCGGCCAGGAGACCCCGGCTCTCGCGCTTCCGCGCGCCGGATAGGCTCACATCCATGAGCACCACCCCGGACACGGACAACGCCGTCCGCGCCTTTGTCGACGGCCACTACGCCGCCTTCCTCGACGACCTCGGCGCGTGGCTGCGCATACCCTCCGTATCCGCCGACCCCGCGCGCGCCGGTGACGTACGCCGCAGCGCGGAGTGGCTCGCGGCGCACCTCACCGCGACCGGCTTCCCGGAGGTCGAGACCTGGGAGACGCCCGGCGCCCCGGCGGTGTTCGCCGCCTGGCCGTCCGGCGACCCGGACGCCCCCACCGTGCTCGTCTACGGGCACCACGACGTCCAGCCCGCCGCCCGTGAGGACGGCTGGCACACCGGCCCGTTCGACCCGGTCGTCAAGGACGGCAGGCTGTACGCGCGCGGCGCCGCCGACGACAAGGGGCAGGTCCTCTTCCACACCCTGGGGGTGCGCGCCCATCTGGCCGCGACCGGCCGCACCGCGCCCGCCGTCAACCTCAAGCTGCTGATCGAGGGCGAGGAGGAGTCGGGCTCCCCGCACTTCCCCGAGCTGATCCGGGCGCACGCCGACCGGCTCGCCTGCGACACCGTGATCGTCTCCGACACCGGCATGTGGTCCGAGGACACCCCGACCGTCTGCACCGGCATGCGCGGCCTCACCGACTGCCAGATCGATCTGTACGGGCCGGACCAGGACATCCACTCCGGCTCCTTCGGCGGCGCGGTGCCCAACCCGGCCACCGAGGCCGCCCGGCTGGCCGCGGCGCTCCACCACGACGACCGCACGGTGGCCGTCCCGGGCTTCTACGACGGCGTGCTGGAGCTGACCGACCGCGAGCGCGAACTCTTCGCCGAGCTGCCCTTCGACGAGGCGGGCTGGCTGCGCACCGCGCATTCGCACGGCCTGCTCGGAGAGACCGGGTACACCACCCTGGAGCGGATCTGGGCCCGCCCGACCGCCGAGGTCAACGGCATCGCCGGGGGCTACCAGGGCCCGGGCGGGAAGACGATCGTGCCGTCCGCCGCCCAGCTCAAGCTGTCCTTCCGGCTGGTGGTCGGTCAGGACGCGGAGAAGGTGCAGCAGTCCGTACGGGAGTGGGTCGCGGCCGCCCTCCCGGCCGGGATCCGGCACGAGATCACTTTCTGGGGCGCGACCCGTCCCTGTCTGACCCCCTTGGACCACCCCGCCCTCCAGTCCCTGGTACGGGCCATGGGGCGGGCGTTCGACCAGAAGATCCGCTTCACCCGCGAGGGCGGATCGGGACCGGCGGCCGACCTGCGGGACGTCCTGGGCGCTCCGGTGCTCTTCCTGGGCATCTCGGTGCCGTCCGACGGCTGGCACGCGCCCAACGAGAAGGTCGAACTGGACCTGCTCGTGAAGGGCGCCGAGACGGCTGCCTACCTCTGGGCCGACCTCGCGGAGAATGGACCCGTATAGCCCTCGTATGTACGTAAACCACCCGTTTCGCAGGGGAAGTTGGAAGCAGCCGTGACCACCTGGACCGAGCGCGCCGCCACCCGGCCGATCACGCTCAGCGCCCCGAGCGGCATCGACCGCGCGGCGCACCACCGACTGGACGAGGCGTGGCTGGCCGCGGCGTGGAGCCACCCGACGACGCGGGTCTTCGTGGTCTCCGGAGGCCAGGCGCTGGTCGACGACACCCCGGACGGCCGTACCGAGCTGGTCATGACCCCGGCCTTCGAGGCCCCGCCCACCGAGACCCACCGCTACTTCCTGGGCACCGACGAGGACGGGGTGCGCTACTTCGCGCTGCAGAAGGACACCCTGCCGGGCCGCATGGACCAGTCGGCGCGCCCCGCGGGGCTGCGCGAGGCGGGCTCGCTGCTCTCCGAGCGCGACGCGGGGCTGCTGGTGCACGCGGTCGCGCTGGAGAACTGGCAGCGGCTGCACCGCTTCTGCTCCCGCTGCGGCGAGCGCACGGTGATCGCGGCGGCGGGCCACATCCGCCGCTGCCCGGCCTGCGGCGCCGAGCACTACCCGCGCACCGACCCCGCCGTGATCATGCTGGTGACGGACGACCTGGACCGCGCGCTGCTGGGTCGCCAGGTGCACTGGCCGGAGGGGCGCTTCTCGACGCTCGCGGGCTTCGTGGAGCCGGGGGAGCCGATCGAGCAGGCGGTGATCCGCGAGGTGTTCGAGGAGGCGGGCGTACCCGTGGGCGAGGTCGAGTACGTCGCCAGCCAGCCCTGGCCCTTCCCGTCCAGCCTGATGCTGGGCTTCATGGCCCGGGCCACGTCCTCCCGGATCCAGGTGGACGGCGAGGAGATCCATGAGGCCCGCTGGTTCTCCCGGGACGACCTGCGCACCGCGATCGAGTCCGGCGAGGTACTGCCCCCCTCCGGCATCTCGATCGCGGCCCGCCTGATCGAACTCTGGTACGGCGAGCCGCTACCCCGCGGCTGACCGCTGCAGCGGGCCCGGCTGACTCAGGCCCCGACCTTGGTCTTCACCTGGGCGAGGGAGGGGTTGGTCAGCGTCGAACCATCAGGGAAGAGAACGGTGGGCACCGTCTGGTTGCCGCCGTTCGCCTTCTCGACGAAGGCCGCGGACTCCGGGTCGTGCTCGATGTTGATCTCGGTGTACGCGATCCCCTCGCGGTCCATCTGGCCCTTGAGGCGGCGGCAGTAGCCGCACCACGTGGTGCTGTACATCGTCACAGTGCCGGACATCGGTCTTCGCTCTCCTTGGGGTCGTGGGGTGGGCTAAGGGTGAACGTTCATCTTCCGTCGCTCATTCCCGGCGTTCATATGACCGCATGGTCACGGCTGTGGACAACCTGCGCGGTGGTCTCGGGGGACCTGGCAGCATGGCGGGGTGACACCAGCAACGCACTCCACTCTGTTCCCGCAGGCCTCCACGCCGGGCGCCTACGCGGCCACGCCGCGTGACGCCGACGCGGTGCTGGAGGGGCTCGACCCCGAGCAGCGCGAGGTGGCGACGGCCCTGCAGGGGGCAGTGTGTGTGCTGGCCGGGGCGGGCACCGGCAAGACCCGGGCGATCACCCACCGCATCGCCTACGGGGTGCGCGCGGGCATCCTCCAGCCCGCCAGTGTGCTGGCCGTCACCTTCACCAACCGCGCCGCGGGCGAGATGCGCGGGCGGCTGCGGCAGCTCGGCGCGGGCGGTGTGCAGGCGCGCACCTTCCACTCGGCCGCGCTGCGCCAGCTTCAGTACTTCTGGCCCAAGGCGGTCGGCGGGGACGTGCCGCGGCTGGCCGAGCGCAAGGTGCAGCTGGTCGCCGAGGCCGCCGCGCGCTGCCGCGTCCGGCTGGACCGCAACGAGCTGCGGGATGTGACCGGCGAGATCGAATGGTCGAAGGTCACCCAGACCGTGCCCGAGGACTATCCGGCGGCGGCCGCCAAGTCCGGCCGGGAGGCTCCCCGTGACGTGGCCGAGATCGGCCGGATCTACGCCGGATACGAGCAGTTGAAGCGCGAGCGCGGCGTGATCGACTTCGAGGATGTGCTGCTGCTCACGGTCGGCGTGCTGGAGGAGCGGCCGGACATCGCGGATCAGGTGCGCAGCCAGTATCAGCACTTCGTGGTCGACGAGTACCAGGACGTCAGCCCGCTCCAGCAGCGGCTGCTGGAGCTGTGGCTCGGCGAGCGGCAGAGCCTGTGCGTGGTCGGCGACGCCAGCCAGACCATTTACTCCTTCACCGGCGCCACCCCCGACCATCTGCTGGACTTCCGCACCCGGCACCCCGGCGCCACGGTGGTCAAGCTCATCCGCGACTACCGCTCCACCCCCCAGGTCGTGCACCTGGCCAACGGGCTGCTGTCCCAGGCCCGCGGCCGGGCCGCGGACCACCGGCTGGAGCTGGTGTCGCAGCGCGACGCGGGCCCCGAGCCGGTCTACAGCGCTTACGCCGACGAGCCCGCCGAGGCCGAGGCCACCGCCCGCCGGATCCGCGAGCTGATCACGCCGGTCGCGCAGGGCGGCGCCGGTGTCCCGCCCAGTCAGGTCGCGGTCCTCTACCGGGTCAACGCCCAGTCCGAGCTGTACGAGCAGGCGCTCGCCGACGCCCAGGTGCCCTATCAGCTGCGCGGCGCCGAGCGGTTCTTCGAGCGGCCCGAGGTCCGCGAGGCGGGGATGCTGCTGCGGGGCGCGGCCCGTGCCGGAAGCGCCGACCCGGTGCTCTCCGACGAGGACCTCCCGTCCCAGGTGCGGGCCGTGCTCGGCACCCGCGGCTGGACGCCCGAGCCCCCCGCGGGCTCCGGAGCGGTCCGCGACCGCTGGGAGTCGCTGGCCGCCCTGGTGCGGCTCGCCGAGGACTTCGCGCGGGGCAGGCCCGGGGCCACCCTCTCCGATCTGGTGGCGGAGCTGGACGAGCGGGCGGCCGCCCAGCACGCCCCGACCGTGGAGGGTGTGACGCTCGCCTCACTCCACGCCGCCAAGGGCCTGGAGTGGGACGCGGTCTTCCTGGTGGGGCTGACCGAGGGCATGATGCCGATCACCTACGCCAAGACCGATCAGCAGATCGAGGAGGAGCGGCGGCTGCTCTATGTGGGGGTCACCCGGGCCCGCCGCCATCTGAGCCTGTCGTGGGCGCTCTCGCGGGCGCCCGGCGGCCGCGCCTCCCGCAGGCCCACTCGCTTTCTGAACGGGCTGCGGCCCGGCTCCGCGGCGCCCGCCGCGCGGATGCCCGGCGGGGGCGGCGGTATCGAGCGCGGCACCGCTCCGGATGCCCCGGTGCGCAAGCGGCGCACCCCGGTGCACTGCCGGGTCTGCGGCAGGACGCTGACGGACGCGGGCGAGATGAAGCTGATGCGCTGCGAGGACTGCCCCTCCGAGCTGGACGAGGCGCTGTACGAGCGGCTGCGTGATTGGCGGGCCGAGCAGGCCGGGCTGCTGGGCCAGCCGGCCTTTTGCGTCTTCACCGACAAGACGCTGCTCGCCATTGCCGAGGCCGTGCCGGGAACCGAATCGGAGCTGTCGGGCATCTCTGGTGTCGGAAGACGGAAACTCGGCAGGTTCGGCGCCGACGTTCTCGCCCTCTGCGCCGGCCGGGAACTGCCCGGGGAGCACGACGGTGACGGGGGCGTCGAGGGCGGAGGAACCCAACCGGGTGACCCCGCGGAAAACTCGACGGAAAAATAGTTTGCGCGCGCGGACGGCATACCCATAGCCTTCCGAGCACGGAGACAACGGCCCTTCCGGGAACCGAGGAATCCGTGTTGTACTACGTAAGTCCGGACCGGTTCGCACTGGTCCCCTGAGACGCCGAGAGGAGGCGGAGACCAATGATCAGCTTCATCGACACCATCAAAATGACCGATCGCTCGGTCCTCGCCACCTGCCCGCTCGGCTCCTCGCTTCCCGGCACCGGTATGCCCGGCGCCAATGGAGCGCGTCTCAGCGAGCGCAGCGAGCGACCGACCGAGGCACCTGCGGTAGCGGCAGCGGCACGGGCATTCGCCTATGCCCTGGCGGCCAATGGTGCCGGATCCCGGACGACGCAGCAGCACCACGAGACGTGGGCCTTCCGCAGGCTCGAACCCTGGAGTTATCCAGCCTGATTCAGGATCAGGTCGGCACCTTCCAGGGCCGCGGAACCCACACCGGGATCCGCGGTCCTTTTGATTTGCCAGAGCCCGGCCACGAGCCGGACCGAACAGACGAGGAACACACCACCGTGCAACTCAACGCACACGCCCCGTCAGCGAAGACCGACCTGAACCGACCGCCTGACTCCTCGGAGGACCCCTTGATTCCCCTCACCGCCCTCACCGAGCTCGATGACGCCATCGAGAACCTGGGCGAAGCCGTACCGTGCCGCTCCTACGACCCTGAGGTCTTCTTCGCCGAGTCCCCGGCCGACGTCGAGTACGCCAAGTCGCTGTGTCAGACCTGTCCGCTGCGCGAGGCCTGCCTCGCCGGGGCCAAAGACCGTCGCGAGCCCTGGGGCGTCTGGGGCGGCGAGCTGTTCGTCCAGGGGGTCGTAGTGGCCCGCAAGCGGCCGCGTGGCCGCCCGCGCAAGAACCCGGTCGCGGCATGAGCACCCCCGGCACCATCGATCGCCCAGCGACGCACGAGCCCACGAAGCAGGTCCAGACGATGACCGCACCGGTCTCCGACACCCCGACACGACATCACTCCGGCGCGCCCGAGTCGCGCCAGAACAGGACCCGAGAAATGCAACTCATCCCAGAAGCCCTGGCGCGTGCGCATATGCGCCTGCAGCGCCGTGCGGAGCGGGCCTCGCTCCGCGCCCGGAGGGCGCTGGCCACGGCCGTCATGTCCTGACGCGCCCAGGCTTCGAGACGAAGGGCCGGTCCGATGCGGACCGGCCCTTCGGCCGTCCCGGATATCAGGCCGAGGTCTCCGCGCCCTCGCTCGCCCCGGCAGCCGCTTCGGCTTCGTGGGCCCCCTCGGTCTCGTCGCCTTCCCCGGCCGCCTCGACTTCCTCGGCCGCTTCGGCTTCGTCGCCCTCCTCGGGCTCGGCGGCGAAGCCCGCTACCCAGGCCTCCAGTTCATCGCGCAGCCGCACTGTGGCGCCCAGCTGGCACAGCACCCCGATCGTGCTCAGGGTCACCCGGTGGATCAGCAGATAGGCGGGCGGCAGATTGAGCTGGTTCCCCAGCTCGTAGACGGCTGAACCGCGGTCGGCCATCCGCGCCGCCTGGCCGCGTATCCACTGCCGATCGAAGTGGAACGCGTCGACCTGGGCCGGTTCCAGCATCGGCAGCAGGAACTCCAGCAGCGCGTCCGGATCCAGCTCGATCGTCGGCTTGACGAATCCCTCTCCCCGCATCAGGTCGTAGACCCCGGCGGCGTCGCCCTCCAGCGCCATCCGCAGCGCGATGCCGATGGGCTCGGGAAGCCCTCCGGGGAGCCGGTCCACCGATCCGAAGTCCAGGACGCCCAGCTTCCACTGTTCCGGGGGCCCGTCCGGGGCGTGCCCGGTGAGCAGCCGGAAGTTGCCGGGGTGCGGATCGGCGTGCAGCAGACCGGTGCGGGACGCTCCCGAGAACAGGAAGCGGGCCAGCAGCTGACCGGCCCGGTCGCGCTGCTCGGGCTCGCCCTCGGCGATCACCTCGGAGAGCGGTATGCCCTCCAGCCACTCGGTGATCAGCACCTGATCGCTCTGGTGCACCACCTCGGGCACCACGATCTCCGTGTCCTCGGCGTACTCCACCGCATGGGCGCGCTGGGACTCCGCCTCCAACTCGTAGTCCAGCTCCTCGGCCACCCGGTCGCGCAACTCCGCGATCAGCGGCTTGATGTCCATGCCGGGCACCAGCGGCCCCAGCACCCGGGCGAACCGGCTCAGCTGGCTGAGGTCGGACAGCAGCGCCTCACCCGCCCCCGGGTACTGCACCTTGACCGCGACCTGGCGCCCGTCGTGCCAGACCGCCCGGTGCACCTGCCCGATCGAGGCGGCCGCCGCCGGTTTGTCCTCGAACTCCAGGAACAGCTCCCGCCACTCCGGGCCGAGCCGCTCCTCCAGCGCCGCGTGGACCGTGCCGCTGGGCATGGGCGGCGCGGCCTCCTGGAGCTTGGTGAGCGCCGCCCGGTAGGGCTTGGCGATCTCCTCGGGCAGCGCCGATTCGAAGACCGACATCGCCTGCCCGAGCTTCATCGCCCCGCCCTTGAGCTCGCCGAGGACCTTGAACATCTGCTCGGCGGTGCGCGTCTGCATCTCGCGCGCGACGATCTCCGCCGGTCGTCCTCCTATCCGCTTCCCCAGCCCCCAGGTGGCGCGCCCCGCGAATCCCAGGGGCAGCGCCGCCAGTTTGGCGGTGCGGGTGATCGCCTTGCGCGGCAGATCGGACATGCGCCCTCCAACTACAGCTGAGCCATCCCGGGAGCAGCCTCCCGGACCCCCGTCGCCCACTCCGCGGACGTCGGTCACCCGCACATTGTGGCGTGCGGTCTCTCCGCGGCCGAGGCGTATACCGCATCATCCCGCCCGGCCGCTCCGCACTCGCATCCGGGATGCGCCTCGACCCGCTCGGCCTGCCAGGAGAGGGCGGGCAGCGCCAGCTCCCAGCGGGCCGCCGCGCCTCCGGGCAGCCCGCCGTCGAGGAAGGCCAGCGCGCGGGAGGCGGTGAGCCCGGCCACCACCGTGGCCAGCGCCGTGTCACAGGCGGGCGCCGCACCGCGGCGGCCGGACCGCCACTGGGCCAGCATGCGCGGCCACACCGGCTCCCGCTCGGCGCGCGCCGCGGCGGCGCAGCCCGCACAGGGAGTGAGGCCCGGCACGACCAAGGGGCCCACCACCCCCGTGCCCTCGATCACCCCCGCGTACAGATGGGGTGTGCCGGAAGCGAGCAGAGGCTCGGCCGCCACCGGATCCGGTGCGTACGCCGCGAGACCGTCGCGCGGGGCGATCACCACCAGGGCCAGCCCCGGCTCCCCGCCGGGCGGGGGCTCCCCGGCGCTCGGGCGTGGCCGCGGGCCCGGTGCCGCCCGGCGCACCAGCTTGCGCGCGGCCGCCTCCCGCCGCTCTCCGATCTGCTCGGACGACAGCCCGCCGGGCGCCACGTCCCAGGGCTCGACACAGCCGCCGTCCACCACATCGACCTGACCGATCCCCGAGGAGGACAGCACCGCGGCGACCGCCGCTCCGACCCGGCCCGCGCCGCGCACCTGCACCCGCGTCGCCCGCCGGGCGGCGAGCAGCCGCGCAGCCGCCCCCGGCTCCGGACGCAGCACCGAGAGCGCCGCCGCGTCCGGCCGCAGCCGGTCGAGGGCCGCCCCGGGGACGCTTGCCGTGGCCCCCGCCGCTCCGCCGGGTCTCGTATCGTCCAGCAGCCCGGCCGCCGTCAGCCGGTCCAGCAGCGCGTCGGCCCGCCCCTCCGGCAGCCCGAGGGCCTGGGCCTCCTCCCGCAGCAGGGGCAGCCCGCGGGTGCCGTCGAGCAGCTCCAGAAAGCTGCCCGTCGCCGTATCCAGCGGGCCCACCACCACCGCGTGTGCCCGGGCCACCCCGAACTGCACCGTGTCCCGGCTCCGCCAGCCGCGCCGCAGCGCGGGCTTGAGCATGGGATGCATCGCCGCCCCCCTTCGTCGATGTGCCGCACGTCGTCGATGTGCCGCACGAGTGCCGCACCCGCAAGTGCCGCATCGCCCGTCGAACGGTTCTCAGCATGCGCCCCGCCGCCCACCCGCCGCCGAGAGTTATCCACAGGCTGTGTTGATAGTCGTACAAGCCGTGCACGCCGAGGGGTGGTTCGCCCCGCAACCGCGTGCGAGGGCAGGACTTCCCCGGCTGCCAGCGGGTAACGTCGGGGCGTGCCCGCCGATCCTTCACCGCGCACCGCCCCGAGTCCGCTGAGCCCGCCGAGCCCGAAAAACCGGGGCTCGGGCACCAGCGCGGTCGAGGTCCGCCGCAGTTCGCGTCGGCGCAGGACCGTCTCCGCGTACCGCGAGGGCGACCGCACCATCGTCCTCATCCCCGCCCGGATGTCCGAGGCGGAGGAGCAGCGCTGGGTCGGCGTGATGCTGGACAAGCTCGCGGCGCAGGAGAGCAAGCGCATGCTGGGCGACACGGAGCTGGCGGCGCGCGCCGAGTGGCTGTCCGAGCAGTATCTGGGCGGCCGGGCCCGGCCCGCCTCGGTCCGCTGGGTCACCAACCAGAACACCCGCTGGGGGTCGTGCACCCCGGCCGAGGGCAGCATCCGGCTCTCGCACCGGCTCAAGGGCATGCCGGAGTACGTGGTGGACTACGTCCTCGTCCATGAGCTGGCCCATCTGCTGGTGCCCGGTCACGGCCGCCGCTTCTGGGAGCTGCTGGAGGCGTATCCGCGCACCGAGCGGGCCCGGGGCTATCTGGAGGGCGTGGTGGCCGCCGGACGGCTGCCGCATCTGCCGGGCGCCGGTACGGAACCGGGCTGAGGAACCACACCGTGCTCCCCGGCGTCGTTTTTTGTCGGCGGCAGCGACTAACCTGGCGCAAAAGCATTCACCGGTTCGGGATGGGGGACGGTCGTTACGTATGGCCAGGGAATTCCAGCGCGGCCACAAGGCCAAGATCAGCGACCTGACGGCCGGGAGGGATCTGTACATCGGTGTGCAGATCGCGGGACCGGGGCTGAGCTTCGACATCAGCTGCTTCGGCCTCGACGCGGACGAACGGCTTTCGGACGACCGCTACTTCATCTTCTTCAATCAGCCCAAATCGCCTGAAGAAGCGATACAGCAGCTCGGCGCGCAGGCGGGTGACACCGAGTCGTTCCGGGTCACGCTCGACAGCATTCCGCCGTCCATCCAGAAGCTCTCCTTCACCGCGACCATCGACGGCGCGGGCCAGATGTCGCAGGTCGGCCCCGGCTACATCCGGATCGTCGCGGGCGGCGAGGAGGTGGCCCGGTACGCCTTCACCGGCGCGGAGTTCAGCACCGAGCGCGCGGTGATGCTGGGCGACTTCTACCTCAAGGACGTCTGGCGCTTCGCTGCCGTCGGGCAGGGCTTCGACGGCGGACTCGAAGCGCTGCTCAAGAACTTCGGTGGCGAGGTCGCCGAGGAGGAGCCCGCGCCCGCGCCGGAGCCCGCGCAGGGCGCCGCGCCCGGGTTCGCGCCGCCCGGCCAGGCGGCTCCCGCCCCGGGCTTCGCGGCCCCGGCGGCCCCAGCGCCGGCACCCGCCCCCGCGGCCCCGCCCGCACCGCAACCGCAGCAGCCCGCCCCCGCCTTCGGCGCACCGCAGGGCACCCCGCCCCAGGGCACGCCGCAGCCCCCGGCCCCGCAGCCCGTGCCGGGGTCGCCGCAGGTACACGCGGCGCCGACGCTCGCCGCGCCGGTCGTGCCGCCGGGGCAGGCACCGCCTCCCGGCCCGCCCGGTCCGGTGCCGCCTCCCGGCCAGGCGCCGCCGCCCTCCGGTCCGCCCGGGCAGTACCCCGGCCAGCAGCCGCAGTTCGGCCAGACGCCGGGTCAGGCGCCCGCCCCGTACGGCCAGACCCCGGGCGGGACCGTGCCCCAGGGCACGGCCGCGTCCCAGGGCGGTGCCCCCGGCGTGCAGGCCGCGCTCGCCCAGTACCGCGAGTCGGCCACCGGCCAGCGCTGGACGCCGCAGAACCCGCGCATGATGCGGGTCGACCTCGGCGTCGACGGTCAGCCGGTGCTCGCCCGCCAGGGCAGCATGGTGCTCTACCAGGGGAAGGTCGACTTCAGCTACAAGGGCGCGGGCGTCCGCGGCCGGATCGTCGGCAACGCGACCGGCCAGGAGATGCAGCTGATGCGCTGCAGCGGCCAGGGGCAGGTCTTCCTCGCGGAGAACGCCGCCGAGCTGCACCCGATCGAGCTGCAGGGCGACGCGATCTGCGTCGCCGCCGAGAACGTGCTCGCCTTCGACGAGTCCCTGCAGCACGAAGTGCGCCGCATCGAGGGCCACGGCATCCCCGGCGGCGCGCTGTTCACCATGCAGTTCCAGGGCACCGGCACCGTCATCGTGAAGACCCAGGGCACCCCGGTGGTGCTCCCCGTCACCCCGACGACCTTCGCCGACAGCAACGCCATCGTGGCCTGGTCCGCCGGTGCGCAGGTGATCATCTCCAGCCAGGTGCGGCTGCGCCGCAGCGCCTACCCCGGTCACAGCGGGGAGACCGTGAACCTCCAGTTCCGCGGTGCGCCCGGCAACTTCATCGTCGTCCAGCCCTACGAGGTCTGAAGGAGCCCGTCATGGACCAGCAATTGATCTCGGGCTTCGCAGCCACCCCGGTCGCGGCCCGCATGGAGAACCACGGCAGCAGCATGCTCAAGGTCGCCATGCAGAGCGGCCAGGACCTCTTCGCCCGCACCGGTTCGATGGTGGCGTACGAGGGCTTCGTGCAGTACGAGCCGAACCCGCCCGCGGTGCGCCAGATGGCGTCCCAGTGGCTGACCGGCGAGGGCGCGCCGCTCATGCGGTGCAGCGGCGACGGGCTGCTCTATCTCGCCGACTACGGGGCCAACGTCGTCTGCATCAATCTCAACGGCGACGCGCTCTCCGTCAACGGCACCAATCTGCTCGCCTTCGACGCCCACCTCCAGTGGGGTGTCGAACGCGTCAAGGGCATCGCCAAGTTCGCCGGGCAGGGCCTGTTCAACGTGGGCGTCTCCGGCACCGGATGGGTCGCGCTGACCTCCCGTGGCACTCCGATCGTCGTCGACTGCGGCCGCGGCGAGGACGAGACCTATGTGGACCCGGACGCGCTCGTCGCCTGGTCCAGCGGTCTCAAGGTGAAGGGCAAGCGCAGCTTCAAGGCGTCGTCCCTGATCGGCCGGGGCAGCGGCGAGGCGTACCAGCTCGGCTTCTCCGGGCAGGGCTTCGTCGTCGTACAGCCCAGCGAGGACAGCACCGACCGGCTCCGGGCCCGGGGCTGAGGGGGAGAAGGACACATGCAGAGTCCGCTTTTCGGCTTCACCGAGGCCCAGACCGAGGAACGTTACGCGCTGCAGAACCGCAAGATGCTGCGGGTCGCGCTCACCGGCCATGAGGACGTGCTCGCCCGCAAGGGCAGCATGGTCGCCTATCAGGGGCTGATCGAGTTCGACGGCGAGTACCAGTCCTCCGGGCAGCGGCGGGCCCGCGCCCGCACCGGCGAGGGCCTGGACCTGATGCGCTGCTCGGGGCAGGGCACGGTCTATCTCGCCAACCTCGCCCAGCACATCCATGTGGTGGACGTGGACCACGACGGTCTCACGGTCGACAGCGCGTACGTCCTGGCGCTCGACTCGACGCTGCACTACGAGTCGATCGCGGTGGACAGCCAGTTCGGCATCACCGGCTCCGGCAAGTACAACCTCAACATCTCCGGCCGGGGCAAGGTCGCGCTCATGACCTCGGGCGCACCGCTGATGCTCCAGGTGACCCCGGACAAGTACGTCAACGCCGACGCGGACGCGATCGTCGCGTGGTCCAGCTCGCTGCGCGTCCAGATGCAGGCGCAGACCCATTCCTCCGGGGTGTGGCGCCGCCGCGGCAACACCGGGGAGGGCTGGGAGCTGAGCTTCCTCGGCCAGGGTTACGCCCTCGTCCAGCCCAGCGAGCTGCTGCCGCCGCAGAACGCGGCGATCGGCGGCGGCGCGGCCGCCCAGTTCGGCATGGGCCAGCAGGGGGCCCGCGGGCAGAACCAGGGCAACATCTTCAGCAACTGACAGCCGTACGGCGGCCACCGGCCACGCCACCCGGTCCGTCCCGCGCGCTCCTCAGACCAGCGCGCGGGTACGGGCCACCAGGTGGCGCACCGACGCGTCGGCCACGTCCGTCACCTCGTCGTACCCGAACCAGCGGAGGTCCAGCGACTCGTCGCTGATCGCCGCCACCGCGTCCGGCGGGGCAACCGCCGCGTACTGCACGTCCAGGTGCCAGGCGCACGGGGTGTGGTGGCGGTCGAGCCGCACCGGCCCGCCCGGCAGCAGGGTCAGCCCCGCGATGCCCGACTCCTCGGTGGCCTCCCGCAGCGCCGCGTCCGCCAGGGTGGCGTCCTCCGGCTCGCAGTGGCCGCCCATCTGGAGCCACATCCGCAGCTTGCGGTGGAGCGTGAGCAGGACTCGCTCCCGGGGCGGGTCGATCACCAGCGCGCTCGCCGTGAGGTGCCCGTCGCCGCACGCCTTCCACATGCCGTCGGGATACGCGGCCAGATGGTCGCCGTACGCCTGCCGCAGCCGCTCCTGGTCGGCGTCGGGCGCGGGCCACTGCTCAAGGACCCGCGCCGCTTCCTTATGGAGGCTCACTTCTCGCCGTCGCCCCGCTCGTCCTTACGGTCGTCAGAACGGTCCTCGGAGCGGTCGTCCGAGCCCTTCGTACGGTCCTCACCGGTCGCGCCGCTGTCCTTGCCGCCCGCCGCCTCGCCGAGCATCTTGTCCAGCTCGGAGAAGTCCAGCTGCTCGCGGTGGACGAAGCCGTCCGGGTCGTCGAGGTCGTCGGCCGTCGGCAGCATGTCCGGGTGCTCCCACAGCCCGTCGCGCCCGTCCACGCCGCGCGCGTCGGTGAGCGACGCCCACAGCCGCGAGGCGTCCCGCAGCCGGCGCGGACGCAGCTCCAGGCCGATCAGCGTGGCGAAGGTCTGCTCGGCGGGCCCGCCGCTCGCCCGGCGGCGCCGCAGCGTCTCGCGCAGGGCGTCAGCGGACGGCAGGTGGGGCTTGGCGGCGGCGTGCACCACCGCGTCCACCCAGCCCTCGACCAGCGCCAGCGCCGTCTCCAGCCGGGCCAGGGCGGCCTTCTGCTCCGGGGTGTCCTCCGGCTGGAACATGCCCTGCTGCAGCGCTTCCTGCAGCTGCTCGGGGTGGGTCGGGTCGAGCTGGCCGACCGCGTCCTCCAGCTTCGCCGTGTCCACCTTGATGCCCCGGGCGTATCCCTCGACGGCACCGAACAGGTGCGAGCGCAGCCACGGCACATGCGAGAACAGCCGCTGGTGGGCGGCCTCCCGCAGCGCCAGATACAGCCGCACCTCGTCCTTGGGGACGCCGAGGCCGGAGCCGAGCGCCGCGATGTTGACCGGCAGCAGCGCGGCCTTGCCCGCCGGGCCCAGCGGGAGCCCGATGTCGGTCGAGCCGACCACCTCACCGGCCAGCACGCCCAGCGCCTGCCCGATCTGGGTGCCGAACATGGCGCCACCCATCGAACGCATCATCCCGAGCAGCGGGCCCGCCATGGCCTGCATCTCCTCGGGCAGGACGTCTCCCATGGCGGCGCCGACCCGCTCGGCGACCGGGTCGACCAGGTCCTTCCACACCGGCAGCGTGGCCTCGACCCACTCGGCGCGGCTCCACGCCACGGCGGCCCCGGAGCCCGAGGGCAGCGAGGTGACCCCGTCCAGCCACAGGTCCGCCAGGCGCACGGCCTCCTGGACCGCGGCGCGGTCGGCGGGACCGACGCTCTCGTCCTTGGTGCCGTCGGCGGTGCCGCGGGCGACGGTCTGCCGCGCGATGTCCTTGGCCATCTCCCAGTTCACCGGGCCGCCCTCGTACGAGAGCATCTGCCCGAGCTGCTGGAAGGCGGCGCCCAGGTCGTTCGGGTTGAGCGAGCCGAACATCGCGGCGAACGGATTGTCCGCGCCGCCCGCGCCCGCCGGTCCGCCCGCCCCGCCGAACCCGAAGGGATCCGCGGGGCCCTGCTCGTCGCCCTGGCCGCCCTTCTTCTTACCGTCGTCGCCGTCCTCCGGCTCCTCCGGCGGAAGGCCGAATCCGAATGGGGTGTCACTCACGGGGTTCCTCGGCTCGTTGGGCCACCGGCCACTAACCGGCGGCGGATGCCCGACATCACCACCCAGCCTAGACACCTCGCCGGTTTACGGGCTCAGTGCTTCGCTGATCGCCGCGCTGCGGCAGGATGGGCGTTACCTGGTACGTACGTGTGCACGCGCTGCGTACTGAAGACAACCGCTGGAGACGCCCGGTGAGTTCCCCAGACCGAGAAGTTCGCGCTGCGCGAAACGATACGGCCCGTACCGCACGACGACCCGTCGTGGCGGTCACCGGTGCCGCCTCGGGCCCCGGCGCCCTGCTCACGCAGCGGCTCGCGGAGTCCGAAGAGATCAAACAGGTGCTGGCCCTCGACGAGCGGCGCGGCGAGGTGACCGAGGCGCAGTGGCATGTGCTGGACGTGCGCGATCCGGCCATCGCCGAGAAGCTGCGCGGCGCCGACGTCGTCGTGCATCTCGCCGTCGACCTGGACCTCGAAACCGACCCCGCCGCGCGCACCGCCTACAACGTGCGCGGCACCCAGACCGTGCTGACCGCGGCCGCCGCCGCCGGAGTGCGCCGGGTGGTGCTGTGCACCTCCGCGATGGTCTACGGCGCGCTCCCCGAGAACGACGTTCCGCTCGCCGAGGACGCGGAGCTGCGCGCCACCGCCGAGGCCACCGGCGTCGGCGACCTGCTGGAGATCGAGCGGCTGGGGGAGCGCGCGCCCCGGGCGCACCCGGGGCTGAATGTGACCATCGTGCGCCCCGCCATCCTGGTCGGCGGCACGGACACCGCGCTCACCCGCTACTTCGAGTCCCCCCGGCTGCTGGTGGTCGCCGGATCCCGCCCCACCTGGCAGTTCTGCCATATGGAAGACCTGGTCAGCGCGCTGGAGTACGCCGCGCTGGAGAAGGTCGAGGGAGAGCTGGCGGTCGGCTGCGACGGCTGGCTGGAGCAGGACGAGGTGGAGGAACTGTCCGGAATCCGACGCATGGAGCTGCCGTCGGCGGTCGCCCTCGGCGCCGCCTCCCGGCTGCACCGGCTGGGCCTGACCCCGTCCCCGGCCGGGGACCTCGCGTACACGATGCACCCCTGGGCGGTCAGCGGCAGCCGCCTGCACGCGGCGGGCTGGCGGCCCCAGTGGACCAACGAAGAGGTGCTGGCCGAGCTGCTGGACGAGGTCTCCGGGCGGCATACGGTCGCCGGACGGCGGCTGGGCCGCAAGGACGCCACCACGCTGGGCGCCGCGGGCGCGACGGTCGCCCTGGTGGGCACCGCGGCGATCGTGCGCCGAGCCCGCAAGGCGCGCCGCCGCGGCTGAGGAATGCCCAGGGGATACGGCACGATGGACGACATGGCACATACGTACGATCACCCCGGTGAGGGCGCGGCAGCCGACCCCATCCGGCTGCTCGCGGTCCGCGAGACCCCGCTGTCGGTGGATGAGGTGTTCGGGGCGGTCGGCGACGCCGCGGCGGGCGGTACGGCGCTCTTCGTGGGCACCGTCCGCAACCACGACGGGGGCGCGGACGTGGGCGCCCTCGGCTACTCCGCCCACCCGAGCGCCGAAGCCGAGCTGCGGCGGGTGGCGGAGAAGGTCGCGGCCGACTTCCCGGTGCGCGCGCTGGCCGCCGTCCACCGGGTCGGCGATCTGGTGGTGGGCGATCTGGCCGTCGTCGTGGCGGTCTCGTGCCCGCACCGCGCGGAGGCCTTCGCCGCCTGCCGCCGCCTGATCGACGACCTGAAGAGCGAGGTCCCGATCTGGAAGCACCAGACGTTCGCGGACGGCACCGAGGAATGGGTCGGGATCTAGAGGGCACGCGATACGGACAGCGTCCGGTGGGGCGGGATAACGGTTACGCCATGGAATCCACTCGGAATGGTGTACTCCACTTGCGTAACCCCCACCCTGCCGCGAGCGTTGACCTCGCAGAGGGTTAATCTGCTCATCTGTCAGTCGCGGTGCTTAAGGGGTCGGGAGGCCGCTATGGGAGCGCTTCTCTGGTTGCTCATTCCCGTTCTCGCGGCGATAGCCGCGACGCTCTATGCCGGTTGGGCCGCGCGCAACAACCGCAAGAGCGTCGGGGACGTCGAGGAACTGGCCGGATACGCGCGGTTCCGTGAGGCCATGGAACGCGGGCCCTCCAAAACGGACGCGGCCGCCTGACGTCCGGCCCCTCGTACGGACGGCCCCGGGAGTGGACTGACGGACCCGTCCCGTACTGTCGTTCCATGCCACGCCGCACCGCGACGATGCTCGCCTCCCTCCTGATGCTGATCGCGCTGCTGTGCGCCGGTGTGCTGATTCCGGTGCCGTACGCGGAAATGTCGCCGGGGCCCACCTACAACACGCTGGGCGAACACAACGGCGAGTGCGTGCTGCAGATCTCGGACCACAAGGGCTGTGAGACCGCCGGCGGCCACCTCAATATGACGACGGTCCGGGTCACCGGATCCGAGTACCGGATGAATCTCGTGGAGGCCGTCTACGGATGGCTCTCCCACGACAATGTGGTGGTGCCGCACGACACCCTCTACCCGGACGACAAGACTCCGGACGAGGTGAATCAGCAGAACGCGGAGGAATTCAGCCAGTCCCAGGAGAGCGCCAAGGTCGCGGCGCTCAGGGCGCTGAACCGGAAGGTCACCTCCCAGGTGATCGTGGGCGCCGTCGTGAAGGGCAGCCCGTCCCAGGGCAAGCTGCACGCGGGCGACGTGATCAAGTCGGTGGACGGCACCGAGGTGCGCGAGCCCGGCGACGTGGCCAAGCTGGTCACCAAGCACAAGCCCGGCGAGCGGGTGTCCTTCTCGGTCGTTCCCGCCAAGGAGGCCGCGGCGGCGGAGAAGAGCGGCAAGAAGCCGACCGGGCAGAAGCTGATCGCGATCACCACCAAGAAGGCCACGGGCGGCCGCGCCATCGTCGGCATCCAGGCCGGGATCGACTACACCTTCCCCTTCAAGATCGACATCAAGCTGGCCGATGTGGGCGGGCCGAGCGCCGGGCTGATGTTCGCCCTCGGCATCGTGGACCGGGTGTCGAAGGAGGGCGACCTGACCGGCGGGAAGTTCATCGCGGGCACCGGCACCATCGACGACAAGGGCGTCGTGGGCCCGATCGGCGGGATCGAGATGAAGACGATCGGCGCCCGCGAGGCCGGGGCCCGCTTCTTCCTCACCCCCAAGGAGAACTGCGCGGCGGCGGCCCGGGACGTGCCGGACGGCCTGCGGCTGGTGAAGGTGCACACCATCGACGACGCGCTGAAGGCCCTCAAGAAGATCCGCTCGGGAGACACCGCGGGCCTGCCGCGGTGCTCCGCGAGCTGAGCTGTTCCCTACGACGCACGACGCACGACGCACGAGGCGGCCGCCGGACACCTGGTCCGGCGGCCGCCTCGCGTCCGGGGCGTCCCCGGCGTCAGTCGGTGGCGAAGGTCGCGGCCAGCGCGTCCGCGAGCCCCGGCACCAGACCGGCCCCGGTCAGCACCTCGGTCGCGGCGTCCTTCTCGCGCAGCCGCACCGCCGACTCGCGCTTGCCGTCCCGCAGCACGGCGACGGTCATCCGGACCTCCTGGCGCTCCGGGTGCTCCGCGACCCAGGACGCCAGCTGGGTGTCGTCCAGGTCCTTCGGTACGGAGGACTCGGCGGACGGCGGCAGCATCAGCCGCTCCACGGTCATGGCGCAGCCGATCACGGCGTCGGGCCAGGCGATGGTGGCCAGGAATTCGTCGAGCGGGGTCTGCGCGGGCAGCTCGTCCTGCTCGATGGGGGTGAAGGTCGCCGCGGGCTCGTCGGTGCCCTCGTCGAGCCCGAGCTGGCCGGCCAGCTCGGGCTCCTGGGCGCGCAGCTGGGCGGTGTCGACGAGGGCGAAGAGCCGGGCGGGCTGATCCCAGCCGAGCCCGGAGGCGTAGTCGTCGATTTCCAGGACGGCGCGGGTGAGCGGATTCGCGGTAAGAGGGCTGGAACCAGGGGTTGCGTTGGACATGGTTCATATCGTGCCCTGATCGGACCCGGAATCGGGAACTGAGTAAAGCCTGAGTAAGTTGCATCAGGTGGGTCCTTCTGTCCGGGCCCGTATCGACAACAGCGAACTTCGAGGTGCGCACCTTGGCTTTCCAGATGCCGGACCGCGGCGGAGGCCCGACGGGACCGCGGATCAGAGTGGGCCGACCGTCCCGGCGAGTCCGGACCCTGTTCATGACCCTGGGTGTGCTGGCCGTGCTGGCCATGCTCTTCGTCATGTTCGCGGGGTTTTGGACGGATTGGCTCTGGTATCGATCGCTTCATTACTCTTCGGTCTTCAGTACCACTTTGCGGACCAAGATCGGGCTGTTCTTCGTCTTCGGTCTGCTGATGTCCGCGGCCGTCGGGGTCAACATCTGGCTGGCGCACCGGCTGCGGCCGCCGCTGAGCGCGATGTCGATGGAGCAGCAGAGCCTCGACCGGTACCGGATGGGGATCGCCCCGTTCAAGAAGTGGGTGCTGCTCGCGGTCACCGCGCTGGTCGGCCTGATCGCAGGGGCGTCCGCGGCCGGGCAGTGGCGGCTGTGGCTGCTGTGGATCAACAGCGTGCCCTTCGGCCAGAAGGACGCCGAGTTCCATAAGGACGTCTCCTTCTTCGCCTTCGACCTGCCCTGGTACCGCTTCCTGCTGAGCTTCGGCTTCGCGGCCACGGTGCTCTCCCTGATCGCCGCGGCCCTGGTGCACTACCTCTACGGGGGCCTGCGCGTCACCAGCCCGGGCGCCCGGGCGACCGGCGCGGCCACCGGCCATCTGTCGGTGCTGGTGGGCGTCTTCGTGGCGCTCAAGGCCGTCGCGTACTGGCTGGACCGGTACGGCCTGGCGGTGAAGTCGAGCGACTTCAAGGCGACGGACAACTGGACCGGTCTGCGCTATGTGGACGCCAACGCCTATCTGCCCGCGAAGACGATCCTCTTCTGCATCGCGGTCATCTGCGCGCTGCTCTTCTTCGCGACGCTGTGGCGGCGCACCTGGCAGCTTCCGGTGATCGGCTTCGGGCTGATGGTGCTGTCGGCCATCCTGATCGGCGGGCTCTACCCGGCGATCGTGCAGAAGTTCCAGGTCCAGCCGAACGAGCAGGCCAAGGAGTCGCCGTACATCAAGAAGAACATCGAGGCCACGCGTAACGCGTACGGCATCGATGACTCCAAGGTGGCGGACTACACCGGCAAGACCGACGACAAGGGCAGCGCCGAGCTGCGCCAGACCGCCGATTCGACGGCCAGCTACCGGCTGATCGACCCGAGCGTCGTCTCGCCGACCTTCCAGCAGCTCCAGCAGAAGCGGAAGTACTACCAGTTCCCGTCGACCCTGGACGTCGACCGCTACAAGGACGCCAACGGCAAGGACCAGGACACCGTCGTCGGTGTGCGTGAGCTGAACCTCGCCGGTGTGCCCAAGCGGAACTGGATCAACGACCACTTCACCTACACCCACGGCTACGGCATGATCGCGGCCAAGGGCACCAGCCCGGACCCCGAGGCGGACCAGCAGGGGGCCCCGGACTTCACCGAGGCCGGGCTGCCGACCAGCGGGAACCCGCCCGGCAGCGGGCTGCGGACCTACCGGCAGCAGGTCTACTACGGCGAGAAGACCAACCAGTACTCGATCGTGGGCGGCCCGCAGAAGGAGCTGGACTACGAGGACAACGGGGAGAAGACCACCAGCTACAAGGGCAAGAGCGGGGTCAGCCTCTCCAACCCGGTCAACCGCGCCGCCTACGCGGTGGCGTTCGGCGAGCCGCAGATCCTCTACTCCGGCGCCATCGGCGAGGGTTCGCGGATCCTGTACAACCGCACGCCCAAGGAGCGCGTCGAGAAGGTCGCCCCGTGGCTGACCATCGACGGGGACGCCTACCCGGCGGTGGTCGACGGCCGCATCAAGTGGGTCGTCGACGCCTACACCACCACCAACGGCTATCCGTACGCCTCGCGGACCACCCTCGGTGACAGCACGGCCGACTCGCTGAGCGGCCGGGACCGCTCGGTGGTCGCCCAGCAGAACAAGGTCAACTACATCCGGAACTCGGTGAAGGCGACCGTCGACGCGTACGACGGCTCCGTCGACCTCTACGAGTGGGACACCAAGGACCCGGTGCTCAAGACCTGGAAGAAGGCCTTCCCGGGCACGGTCAAGCCGAAGAGCGCGATCAGTGACCAACTGAAGGAGCATCTGCGGTACCCGCAGGACCTGTTCAAGGTCCAGCGCGAGCTGCTGACCCGCTACCACGTCACCGACCCGCAGCAGTTCTACAGCGGTAGTGACGCCTGGCAGGTGCCGGACGACCCCACCCGTAAGGACGGCAGCGCGGTTCCGCCGTACTACCTGAGCATGAAGATGCCGGACCAGAAGGAGCGGGCGTTCTCCCTGACGACGACCTTCACTCCCAACGGCCGGCCCACGCTCGGGGCGTTCATGTCCGTCGACGCGGATGCCAAGAGCAAGGACTACGGCACCATAAGAATGCTGAAGGTCACCAATGACGTGCCCGGTCCACAGCAGGTGCAGAGCAAGCTCAACGGCACCCCTGAAGTGGCCGAGTTCGTCCGGAACCTCCGGGGCACCGACTCGGACATCGAGTACGGCAACCTGCTGACGGTGCCGTTCAACGGGGGCTTCCTCTACATCGAGCCGGTGTACGCGCGGGGCGGCAACTCCAACTACCCGCTGCTGAAGAAGGTGGGCGTCTCCTACAACGGCAACGAACCCGCCTTCAAGAACAGCCTGCCCGAGGCGCTGGACGCGGTCTTCGGCGAGGATCCGGAGGGCGGCGGGGAGCAGCCGCCGGACGACAGCCCCGGGAAGCCGAGCGCCGACCCCACGGTGCAGGAGGCGTTGAAGGACGCCCAGGCGGCCTGGGAGGACAGCCAGAAGGCGCTGGAGCAGAAGCCGCAGGACTGGGACGCGTACGGCAGGGCCCAGGAGGACCTCAAGGACGCGCTGGACAAGGCGGCCGACGCGGAGCAGAAGGCCGCCGAGAAGAAGAAGAGCGGCTGAGACGCCCCCGACCAGGGGAAACCCCGCGCCGTGGTAGAGTTGTGAACACAACGGCGCGGGGTGGAGCAGCTCGGTAGCTCGCTGGGCTCATAACCCAGAGGTCGCAGGTTCAAATCCTGTCCCCGCTACTGACAGACGAGGCCCGGATCCGCAAGGATCCGGGCCTCGTTGTATGTCTACTCAACGATTCGGGATACAAGCGTTTGGGTTGTCTCTCTGTGGGCAAGTCGACAAAACGCTGAAGTGACCTCACTGGCTGCGGTATACCAGGTGTACGGCGGATGCGGGTGATGCCACGATGGAATTTATGGGGGACAGGGTCAGTCTGTTGGAGACAGGGCGTTTTGCGCACACGCATGACGATGCCGAGGAAGAGACACGGCACCGCCGTGCGGCCGAGTCCGGCGATACGGGGTCGATGAGCGCACTCGGCGCACTGCTGCTGCGCCGCGGCGACCTCGACGGCGCCGAGCCGTATCTGCGGGGCGGCACGGCCGCGGGTGACCGCGCCGCCGCCAACAACCTCGGCGTCCTGCTCCACCAGCGCGGGTACGCCGACGAGGCGGCCGGCTGGTGGCGCGTCGCCGCCGTCGCGGGATCCGCCGCGGCCGCGCACGCCCTCGGCCGCCACCACCGTGAGCGCGGCGACGAACCGGCCGCCGAGTACTGGCTGCGCCAGTCCGCCGAATCCGGCCACACCCTGGGCGCGTACGCGCTCGCCGATCTGCTCGAACACCGCAGCGACATCGGTGCAGAGCGGTGGTTCCGCGCGGCCGCCGAGCGCGGCCACCGCGAGGCCGCGTACCGCCTCGCCCGCCTGCTCGACCACAGCGACGACGAGAGTGGCGAGGAGCGCGCCGGGGAGCGCGGCCGGACCGGCGCCGACGCGGAGCCGGAGGAGGCCGAGCAGTGGTACCGGCAGGCCGCCGCGCGCGGCCACCGGCGCGCCGCGCTCCGCCTCGGCACACTGCTGGAGAAGCGCGGCGAGACCCAGGAGGCGGGCCGCTGGTACCTGACGTCCGCCAAGGACGGCGAGCCGCGCGCCGCCTGCGCGCTCGGCTTCCTGCTGCGCGACGCGGGCGACACCGACAGCGCCGCGGAGTGGTGGCGCCGCGCCGCCCAGGACGGCGACGGCAACGCGGCCAACGCGCTCGGCGCGCTGCACGCCGACCGCGGCGAGACCCAGACCGCCGAGCGCTGGTACCGGGCCGCCCTGGACGCCGGGGACATCAACGGCGCGTACAACCTCGGCCTGCTCTGCGCCGAGCAGGGCCGCACCGCCCAGGCCGAGCAGTGGTACCGCCGCGCCGCCTACGCCGGGCACCGCGAGGCCGCCAACGCGGTCGCCGTCCTGCTGCTCCAGCGCGGCGACGCGGCGGGCGCCGAGCCGTGGTTCTCCAAGGCCGCCGAGGCGGGCAGCGTCGACGCCGCCTTCAACCTGGGCATCCTCCACGCGGGCCGGGACGAGGAGCGGGCCGCCCGTCAGTGGTACGAGCGGGCCGCGGCCGCAGGGCACACCGAGGCCGCCCTCCAGGTCGGCATCGCCCTGCTGCGGGAGGGCGACCACCAGGCGGCCGAGCGCCATCTGCGCTGCGCCGCGGGCGGCGGCAGCGCCGAGGCCGCCTTCCGGCTGGCGGCGCTGCTGGACCGCTCGTCGGTCGGCGGCGACCCCGCGGCGACCGGCACCGGCTTCAGCTCCGGTACGCGGTTCCCGGTCGCGCCGGACGACGGCTCCGTGCCCGAGTACGAGGAGTGGTACGAGCGGGCCGCCCGCCAGGGCCACCGGCGCGCCCAGGTGCGCGTCGGCATGCTCGCGGCTTCCCGGGGCGAGGTGGTCGAGGCGGCCAGCTGGTACCGGATGGCCGCCGAGGCGGGCAGCAGCAACGGCGCGTTCAACCTGGGGCTGCTGCTGGCCCGCGAGGGCAGCGAGCCGGAGGCCGCCCTGTGGTGGACGCGCGCGGCCGGGGCCGGGCACGGCCGCGCCGCGCTGCGGCTGGCGCTGCTCGCGGCCCGCCGCGGCGCGCTGGCCGAGGGGCAGCGGTGGTGTGCCCGGGCGGTCGAGCTGGGCCCGGCGGAGGTCGCCGAGCGGGCGGCCCGGCTGCGGGACGCGCTGCAGCAGGAGCTGACCGCGTAGAGCCGCGCGCAGAGCCCCGCGCGGAGCCCCGGCGGACGCCTGTGCGGACCCCGGCGGGGCCTTCGCGGGTGACGCCCGGGTAACCGGTTTGCTTCCGGCGTTGGCCTCGGGTTAATGTTGCATCACACCGACGCGGGGTGGAGCAGCTCGGTAGCTCGCTGGGCTCATAACCCAGAGGTCGCAGGTTCAAATCCTGTCCCCGCTACGAGAACGAAGGGCCCGGATCCTCAAGGATCCGGGCCCTTCGTCTTGGGCCAGGCCGCTTGGGTCAGACCGCTTGGGCCAGGCCGCTTGGGTCAGGCCGCGCAGTCCGGGCAGACCCCGCGGTAGGTCACCTCGACCGCGGAGACCGCGAAGCCGAAGCGTTCGCGCGCGGGCAGGTCCGCCAGCGGGTCACCGACGGGGTGGACGTCACGGATCGTCCCGCAGCGCGCGCACACCAGGTGCTGGTGCGCGTGGTGCGCGTTCGGGTCGTAACGCTTCGCCCTGCCGTCCGTGCTGACCTCGATCACCTCGCCGAGCGAGACCAGCTCGCCCAGGGTGTTGTACACCGTCGCGCGGGAGATCTCGGGCAGGCGGTCGGCCGCCAGCGCGTGTACCTCGTCGGCGGTGTAGTGCACGTGGTCCCCGTCGAGGACCTCGGCGACGACACGCCGCTGCGCGGTCAGCCGCCAGCCGCGTCCCCGGAGTCGTTTCAGCAGGTCACTCATGCCATTCACCTATCAGTCAGATAAGGACAAGGGTAGCAGTGGCCGGATCCATGACCGGATCGGGTATCAGTCTCCAGGGCTTCTTGACTTAGACAATGTCCAAGATAGGATCGAGTCCGATCGAGTTCACTCAGGAGGCGCACGTGACGGTCCAGGACAACATCACGGGTCCGCTGACCACGGAGTCCGGGGCTCCGGTGGCGGACAACCAGAACAGTGAGACGGCGGGCGCCGGGGGTCCGGTCCTGGTCCAGGACCAGCACCTGATCGAGAAGCTCGCCCGCTTCAACCGCGAGCGCATCCCGGAGCGGGTCGTCCACGCGCGCGGCGCCGGTGCGTACGGCACCTTCACGCTGACCCGCGACGTCTCCCGGTGGACGCGCGCGGCGTTCCTCTCCGAGGCCGGCAAGCAGACCGAGACGTTCCTGCGCTTCTCGACGGTCGCGGGCAACCTCGGCTCGGCGGACGCGGTGCGCGACCCGCGCGGCTTCGCGCTGAAGTTCTACACCGAGGACGGCAACTACGACCTGGTCGGGAACAACACCCCGGTGTTCTTCATCAAGGACGCCATCAAGTTCCCCGACTTCATCCACACCCAGAAGCGCGACCCGTACACCGGCTCCCAGGAGGCGGACAACGTCTGGGACTTCTGGGGTCTGTCGCCCGAGTCCACCCACCAGGTGACCTGGCTGTTCGGCGACCGCGGCATCCCCGCCTCGTACCGCCACATGAACGGCTACGGTTCGCACACCTACCAGTGGAACAACGCCGCGGGCGAGGTCTTCTGGGTCAAGTACCACTTCAAGACCGACCAGGGCATCAAGAACCTGACCTCGGAAGAGGCCGCGGTGCTCGCGGGCCAGGACCCGGACAGCCACCAGCGCGATCTGCGCGAGTCCATCGAGCGCGGTGAGTTCCCGACCTGGACCGTGCAGGTGCAGATCATGCCGGAGGCGGACGCGGCGGCGTACCGCTTCAACCCGTTCGACCTGACCAAGGTCTGGCCGCACGAGGACTACCCGCCGATCGAGATCGGCACGCTGGAGCTGAACCGCAACCCGCGGAACGTCTTCGCCGAGGTCGAGCAGTCGATCTTCTCGCCCGCCCATCTGGTGCCCGGCATCGGTCCGTCCCCGGACAAGATGCTGCAGGGCCGTCTCTTCGCGTACGGCGACGCCCACCGCTACCGCGTCGGCATCAACGCCGACCATCTGCCGGTGAACCGCCCGCACGCCGCCGAGGCGCGCACCCACGGCCGTGACGGCTTCCTGTACGACGGCCGCCACGCGGGCGCCAAGAACTACGAGCCGAACAGCTTCGGCGGCCCGGCGCAGACCGACCGGCCGCTGTGGCGGCCGTCCGCGGTCAGCGGGGTGACCGGTGCCCACGAGGCGCCCTCGCACGCCGAGGACGACGACTTCGGCCAGGCGGGCACCCTCTACCGGCTGATGTCGGACGAGGAGAAGGAGCGTCTGATCGCCAACCTCGCGGGCTTCATCGCGCAGGTCTCGCGCGACGACATCGCGCGGCGGGCGATCGAGAACTTCCGCATGGCGGACGCGGACTACGGCAAGCGGCTGGAGGCCGCGGTCCAGGCCCTGCGCGGCTAGGCAGCTTGTCGTATCAGCCGAAGAGGCCGGACGCCGCTGGGCTCCGGCCTCTTCGTGCTGTGTCCTGAGGGGCCCTGTGGGGTCAGGCCAGCGCGGGCTGCGGGGCCCAGCAGCGGATGATGTCGCGCACCGACACCACCCCGACCGGGTCACCCGCCTCCAGCACGATGAGGTGACGGAAGCCGCCCTGGCTCATCGTGCGGGCGGCCTCCTCCAGGGTCCACCCGGGGGCGGCGAAGACGGCGTCGGCGGTGGTGTGGGCGTGTGCGGTCTCATGGTCCGGGTCCTGGCCCGCGCCGAGGGAGTTGAGGATGTCCCGCTCGGTGAGGATGCCGAGACCGCTGGTGTCGGGGTCGAGCACGATGGCCGACCCGACCCGGCGGGCGGACATCAGCCGGGCGGCCTGACGGAGCGTATGTGCGGGGCCGATGGTGAGGACCACCGAGCTCATGGCGTCGCGGACGTACATGGGCATGGACGGGGCCACCTCCTTGAGGGAATCCGTCGTGCTCATTCGAGAACGGATTCACAAGTTCACAAGGTTCTGGATTCTCATGTTCACATGCTCCGGTGGGCACAACAAGGGCGCGCGGAAGCCCATCCGCTCTGTCGTACGCCTATACGCTCCGATTGACGGCCGTGTGGCTCGTGGCTACCGCAGGTACTCCAGCATCGTGCTGTGCAGCAGCCCGTTGGACGCCGCCGCGTCGCCGCTGTTCGGGCCCGGGACGCCGTCGAGCCCGGTGAAGCGGCCGCCCGCCTCCTGGACGATCACCGCGTTGGCCGCCATGTCCCACAGCGACAGTTCCGGCTCGGCGCACAGGTCCACCGACCCCTCGGCGACCATCATGTACGGCCAGAAGTCGCCGTAGCCGCGGGTGCGCCAGCAGGCGCGGGTCAGGTCGAGGAAGCCGTTCAGCCTGCCGCGCTCCTCCCAGCCGCTGATCGAGGAGTACGCGAACGACGCGTCCCCGAGGTCGGCCACCTTCGAGACGTGCAGCCGGGACGCCGACGACAGGCTCCGCCCGGTGTACGCTCCCAGCCCCTCGGCGGCCCACCAGCGGCGGCCCAGCGCCGGTGCCGAGACCACGCCGACCACGGGCCGGTCGCCGCCCGCGCCGCGCTCCATGAGCGCGATCAGGGTGGCCCAGACCGGCACCCCGCGGACGTAGTTCTTGGTGCCGTCGATCGGGTCGATCACCCAGCGCCGAGGGCCGGTGCCCACGCTGCCGAATTCCTCGCCGAGGACCGCGTCGCGCGGGCGGGCGCGCTGGAGCTGGGAGCGGATCAGCTCCTCGGCCGCCTTGTCGGCCTCGCTCACCGGCGTCATGTCGGGTTTCGTCTCGACCTTGAGGTCGAGTGCCTTGAACCGCTCCATGGTCTGGGCGTCGGCGGCGTCGGCCAGTACGTGGGCGAAACGCAGGTCATCGTGGTAGTCGGCCATGGCCGAACAGTATCGAGCCACATCGGGGCGATCCACAGGAGGCTATTGACAGCATCTGGCGGACCGTCAATTCTGTGCGGGCAAGGGTCTGGGAGGCGACGATGCCCGCAGCGCGTGAAGCGTTACTGGACGCGGCCTTCGCCGCCCTCGCGAGCCGTCCGTGGGCCAGGATCCGGATGACCGACGTCGCCGCCTCGGCCGGAGTGTCGCGGCAGACCCTCTACAACGAGTTCGGCGGCAAGGACGGTCTCGCGCTGGCCCTGGTGCGGCGCGAGTCCGAGCGGTATCTCCGCGGTGTCGAACGGGCCCTCACCGGGGTGCCGGGCGCCGCCGGGCCCGGTGAGCGGCTGGCGGCCGCGGCCGTGTGGACGGTCCGGGCCGGGACCGAGAACCCGCTGGTGCGGGCGGTGCTCACCGGATGCTGGAACGAACGGCTGCCGTCCCCCGCGCGCCCGGCCCCGGCCGGTGGCCCGTCGCGCTCGTCCCACTCGCCGCGCTCGGCGCACTCGTCCCGCTCGCGCCGGGCCGCCGCCGGGGAGCCGGCGCCCACGCCCGTCGACCTGCTGGGCCAGGCGCGGGACCGGGCGGTGCGGCTGCTGGAGGCGGAGTGGCCGCCGGGCGGTCCGGTGGAGCTGGCCCGGGCCTGCGACACGGCCGCGCGGCTGGCCCTGTCGTACGTGCTGGTGCCCGCGCCCGCGGTGGAGGTGGCGAGTGCGGTGCGCGGTGCGCTCGCCCACGCCCGCTAGTGGCCCGAGCCGGAGAGCTGGAGGCCCACCACGCCGATGATCACCAGCGTGATGGAGACGATCTTCAGCACGGAGACCAGGTCATTGAGGAAGACCATGCCGTAGATCGCCGTCCCGGCCGCTCCGATGCCCGTCCACACCGCGTACGCGGGCCCCACGTCGAGCTTCTTCAGGGACAGGGTCAGCAGCCCGAAACTGCCGAGCGCGAACGCGCAGAACGCGATCGTCGGCCAGAGCCTGGTGAACCCGTGCGAGAGCTTGAGGCAGACGGCGAAGCCCGTTTCCAGAAGCCCGGCGACCACGACCAGCAGCCACGCCATACAGATGTCCTCCCGTACCGCTGACGGCTGCCTTCGCCTGGGTGTCCACGCCCGGAGTGTCTCGGTGCGATTATCCCTTTACCTCACCCAGTGGGCGGCAAACCCGGATCAGTCGCCCTCCCGCCGCTCACGGGCGGCCAGCAGCCTTCGCAGGGAGTACAGCCGGGCCGGGTCGGCGTGGCCGTCGGTCACCCACTGGTCCAGGGCGCAGTCCGGCTCGTCGTGGCTGCAGGCGCGCGGGCACTCCTCGGTGCCCGGCTCCAGATCGGGGAAGGCGTGGATGACCCGGGTGGGGTCCACATGGTGCAGTCCGAAGGACCGCACGCCCGGGGTGTCGATCACCCATCCCTTGTCGTCCGGAAGGGGCAGCGCGAGCGCCGAGGTGGTGGTGTGGCGGCCGCGGCCGGTGACCGCGTTCACCCGTCCGGTGGCCCGTTTGCGCTCCGGCACCAGGGCGTTGACCAGAGTGGTCTTCCCGACGCCGGAGTGCCCGACGAAGACCGTGATCCGGTCCGCGAGCCGCTCCCGCACCCGGTCCGCGGCCTCCCCGCCCGCCAGCTCGTCGCGATTGGTGACGACGAAGGGCACGCCGAGCGTCCGGTAGGTCTCCAGGATGCCTTCGGCGGGCGCCAGATCGGACTTGGTGAGGACGAGCAGCGGTTCGAGCCCGGCGTCGAACGCGGCCACCAGACAGCGGTCGATCAGCCGCGGCCGCGGCTCGGGGTCGGCGAGGGCGGTGACGATGGCCAGTTGCTCGGCGTTGGCGACGACCACCCGCTCGAACGGGTCGTCGTCATCGGCGGTCCGGCGCAGCACCGAGGACCGCTCCTCGACGCGCACCACGCGCGCGAGGGTGTCCTTGGCGCCGGACAGGTCGCCGACGACCGCCACCCGGTCGCCGACCACGACGCCCTTGCGGCCGAGTTCGCGGGCCTTCATGGCGATGATCGTGCGGTCCTGGATGAGGACGTGGAGACGGCCGCGGTCGACCGTCAGGACCATGCCCTCGGAGGCGTCCTCGTGTTTGGGGCGGATATGGGTACGCGGACGATTGCCCTTGCGGTTCGGGCGGACCCGTACGTCGTCCTCGTCGGTGTGCTTGCCGTAGCGGCGCATGGCGGAACGCTCTCAGGCTCTCCGCGCCGTGGATGGTGTCGCGTCGAGCATTCCCGTCCACAGGCCGGGGAAGTCGGGCAGGGTCTTGGCCGTGGTCGCCACGTTCTCGATCTGGACGCCCTCGACGGTCAGGCCCAGGACGGCGGCGGCGGTGGCCAGCCGGTGGTCCTCGTAGGTGTGGAAGATCCCGCCGTGCAGGGGGCGCGGCCGGATCCGCAGCCCGTCCTCGGTCTCCGTGGCGTCGCCGCCGAGTTCGTTGATCTCCTTGGCGAGGGCGGCCAGCCGGTCGGTCTCGTGCAGCCGCAGATGGGCGATGCCGCGCAGGACGGACTCGGAGTCGGCCAGCGCCGCGACCGCCGCGATCACCGGGGTCAGCTCGCCGACCTCGTGCAGATCGGCGTCGATGCCGGTGATCCGGCCGGTGCCGGTGAAGGTCAGCCCGGCGTCGGTCAGCTCGCAGGAACCGCCCATGTCGGTGAAGATCCGGCGCAGCGCGTCACCGGGCTGGGTGGTGTGCTCCGGCCAGTCCGGGATCGTCACCCGGCCGCCGGTGACCAGGGCGGCGGCCAGGAACGGCGCCGCGTTGGACAGATCGGGCTCGACGACCAGGTCCCGGCCGAGCAGCGCGCTCGGCGCGACCCGCCACACGCCCTGCTCGCCGCCCGCCTCCGGGGTGTCGACCCGCGCGCCCGCCGCGCGCAGCATGTCGACCGTCATCCGGATGTGCGGCAGGGAGGGCAGCGCGGCGCCGATGTGGCGCACCTCGACGCCCTGGTTGAAGCGCGGCGCGGACAGCAGCAGCGCGCTGACGAACTGGGACGACGCCGAGGCGTCGATACGGACCGGGCCGCCGTCCAGCGCCCCGCCGCCGTGCACGGTCATCGGCAGCGCGCCGCGGCCGTCGTCGTCGATGCGGGCGCCGAGGGCGCGCAGCGCGTCGATCACGCCGTGCAGCGGACGCTCGTACGAGCGCGGGTCGCCGTCGAAGCGGACCGGGCCGTCGGCGAGGGAGGCGACCGGCGGCAGGAAGCGCATCACGGTGCCCGCGTTGCCGACGTCGATGGTGGCCGGGCCGTGCAGTCCGGCGGGGATGACCCGCCATGCCTCGCCGCCGCCGGAGGAGCCGCCCGCGCCGAAGGCGCTGTCGGAGACCGTCTCCTCGATGCCGACGCCCATCGCGCGCAGCGCGTCGGCCATCAGCAGGGTGTCGCGGGAGCGCAGCGGGCGGCGCAGCCAGCCGGGCTCGGCGGCGAGCGCGGCCAGGATCAGACCGCGGTTGGTGACGGACTTCGATCCGGGCACGGTGACGGTCGCGTCGACCGCCCCGTCAGCGGTCGGGGCGGGCCAGAGGGCGGTGTGATCGCCCGGGGAAGTCTCAATGCCGGTCATGGGTCTCACTTTAGTGGCTCACCGAGAGTGCGAATCTTGATCAAAAGTGGCGAAACCCAGTCGAAACACCGCGCTGCTAGGAGGGGTGGGGCGCAGGCGGTGGGTCACAGCCGCAGCAGCCAGCGGCCGCCGCCGATCAGCGAGCACAGCGAGACGACGTGGAAGAGCAGCAGCCACACCACGGCCGGGACGTTGGTGAGCCGGGCCAGCTGGTCGGGGTCGGAGTCGTGCGCTCCGCCGGACCGCCGCTTGCTCTGGAGTTCGAACGGCGGACGGACGCCGCCGAGCAGCAGGAACCAGACCACGCCGTACGCGAACGCGGCCTGTACGTCCGGCTCGGTCAGCCAGGAAACGAGGAAGAAGGCGGCCCCGGCGGTGACGACCGTGAGCACGCCGTACGCGTTGCGGATCATCACCAGCATCACGGCGAGCAGCCCCGTCGTCCCCCACAGCAGCGCGGTGATGTGGTTGGCGGCCAGCAGCCAGGCGCCGAGCAGCCCGATCAGGGAGGGCGCGGTGTAACCGGCGGCCGCCGTGAGGACCATGCCGATGCCGGTGGGCTTTCCGCGCGAGACGGTCAGCCCCGAGGTGTCCGAGTGCAGCCGTATGCCGTCCAGACGCCGCCCGCTGAGCAGCGCGACCAGTCCGTGGCCGCCCTCGTGGGCGATCGTGATCGCGTTGCGGGATATGCGCCAGGAGGTGCGGAAGACGACGACGGCGAGAGCGATCAGCCCGGTGGAGGCGACCAGCCACAGCGTGGGGTCGGGCTGGGCTCCTACGACCCGGTCCCACAGATCGGCGGCGTTCGTTGCGTCCATGTGCGGGCGGCTCCTCGCGTCGGTTGGCGTCGTGGCAGTGTGGCACCTATGTGCGGTCGATACGCAGCGAGTCGGAGACCCGAGGATCTCGTCGGGACCTTCGGGGTGGAGAAGTGGGAGCCGGAGGAGACGCTGGCGCCCGACTGGAACGTCGCGCCCACCAAGGACGTGTACGCGGTGCTCGAACGCCCGCTCAAGGGCCCCGAGGCCGAGGCCGCCGGGCCGGGGCCGGTCCGCCAGCTGCGGACGCTGAAGTGGGGCCTCGTGCCGTCCTGGTCGAAGTCACCCGAGGGCGGGGCGAAGATGATCAACGCCCGGGCCGAGACCGTGCACGAGAAGCCCTCGTACCGGCGCCCCTTCGCCTCGCGCCGCTGCATCCTGCCCGCCGACGGCTACTACGAGTGGGTCACCGGGTCGGGGGAGCGGCAGCTGGAGGAGAAGGGGAAGCGCAAACGGCCGCGCAAGCAGCCGTACTTCGTGACCCCGGTGGACGGTTCGGTCATGGCGATGGCCGGGCTGTACGAGTTCTGGCGGGACCGCACGCTGCCGGACGAGCATCCGCGCGCCTGGTGGGTGACCTGCACGGTGATCACCACCGAGGCGGAGCGGGAGCCGTTCGCGGGCGGCGCCGGGGGCGAGGGCCCCGGCTCGCTGGCCGATATCCATCCGCGGATGCCGCTCGTCCTCCCCGAGGACCGCTGGGACTCCTGGCTGGATCCGGCCCGTACCGACCCCGACGAGCTGCGCCCGCTGCTGGCGCCGCCGCCCGCGGGACTGCTGCGCGCGTACCCGGTGGCGACCGGGGTGAGTGACGTCCGTAACAACGGACCGGAGCTGCTGACGGAGCTGGAGGGCCCGGAAGAGGGCACGCTGTTCTGATGACGCGCACTTCTGGGACGACGGGGACGACCCCCACCGCCGAGACCGTGCCGACCCCGGTCGGCGACGCCCGTATCACCTGGCACCACGCCTCCGGCGCGCACACCGTGCTGGCCGTCTCGCACGGCGCGGGCGGTGGCATCGAGGCGCGCGACCTGCGGGCGCTGGCCGCCGCGCTGCCGCCGCGCGGGGTGAGCGTCGCGCTGGTCGAGCAGCCGTGGCGGGTGGCGGGCAAGAAGGTCGCGCCCGCGCCCAAGACCCTCGACACCGGCTGGCGCGCGCTGTGGCCCGCGCTGGAGCGGCCCGGCCTGCCGGTCGTCGCGGGCGGCCGCAGCGCGGGGGCGCGGGTGGCCTGCCGTACGGCGGCCGAGCTGGGCGCCCGCGCCGTGCTGGCGCTGTCCTTCCCGCTGCACCCGCCGGGCAAGCCCGAGAAGTCCCGCGCCGAGGAGCTGCTGTCCAGCGGCCTGCCGACGCTGGTCCTGCAGGGCGGCCGGGACGCCTTCGGGCGCCCCGGGGAGTTCCCGGAGCTGCCGGAGTCCACGGAACTGGTCGAGGTGCCGTACGGCGATCACGGCTTCGCCGTGCCGAAGTCCGCGGACCTCACGGAGCCGGAGGCCATGGCCGTGATCACCGACGCCGTCGGGGAGTGGCTGACGCGCCTCGCCCCCTGAGGGGGTGTGGGTGAGGTCACGGGAATGCGACCCGGGGGCTTGGTGTTATACGCGTCGTAGGTATCGACCGCGTAAGAGGCACCAGCACGAGGAGAGGGAGTTCCCCGCATGGGTTCGCTTGCTTGCCCGGCCCGCCCGCACGCCGCTGACCTGGACTGGCGTCAGCTGGAGGCGGAGCAGACCGCGAAGATCGAGGCGGCGGGCGGACCGGATCGTCGTCTATTCTCCGATTCGAGCGGGTCCGCATCGGGTACCGCCGCGAAAACGGAGGAGGTGGGTCAGGTCACTGGGACCGACGCAGAGACCGACGGCGTCATCGAGGGAGCACGGGACGAGCAGCGGCAGGAGACGTCCGCTGAGCGCAACGCGCGCTTCGAGCGGGACGCCCTGACGTTCCTCGACCAGATGTACTCCGCTGCGCTGCGCATGACCCGTAATCCGGCCGACGCAGAGGACCTCGTGCAGGAGATGTACGCGAAGGCGTACGGGTCCTTCCACCAATTCCGCGAGGGCACCAACCTCAAGGCGTGGCTGTACCGCATCCTGACCAATACGTTCATCAACTCGTACCGCAAGAAGCAGCGCGAACCCCAGCGCAGCGCGGCCGAGGAGATCGAGGACTGGCAGCTCGCGCGCGCCGAGTCGCACATGTCGACCGGTCTGCGCTCCGCCGAGTCCCAGGCCCTGGATCACCTGCCGGATTCGGACGTCAAGGAGGCCCTTCAGGCCATTCCCGAGGAGTTCCGGATCGCGGTCTACCTCGCGGATGTCGAGGGGTTTGCGTACAAGGAGATCGCCGACATCATGGGGACACCCATCGGTACGGTGATGTCCCGTCTGCACCGTGGGCGCCGCCAGCTGCGCGGTCTGCTGGAGGACTACGCCCGTGGGCGCGGGCTCGTCCCGGCGGGCGCGTCCGGTGCCGCGGCGGACGAGTCGCACGATCGGAAAGGCGCGGACTCATGAGCTGCGGAGAGCCGCACGAGACGGATTGCTCCGAGGTCCTCGACCATCTCTACGAGTTCCTCGATCGCGAGATGCCTGACGGGGACTGCGCCAAGTTCGAGGTGCACTTCGACGAGTGCTCCCCCTGCCTGGAGAAGTACGGCCTGGAGCAGGCCGTGAAGAAGCTGGTCAAGCGGTGCTGCGGGCATGACGACGTGCCCACCGACCTCCGTTCGAAGGTCATGGGCCGCATCGAGCTGATCCGCTCCGGGCACGCGGTGCCCGAGCGTGAGCTGACCGCCGAGGCGGCGGACACCGGCGAGGCGTCCGCCCAGCCCACCCAGGAGTGAGCCGACCCGCGGCCGTCGGCCGCGGGCGGCGTGGCCTCAGCGGTCCGATCATCACCCGAAGGGGTGCAATCGGGCGGACCATCCGGTCCCGCCCGCCGTATGCGGCCCTATTCTCCCCAATCTGACCCGCCCCTGACGGGGGCGGCGATCCGGATGCGGATGGGGAGGAGGGCGGTCGTTGCGGTCACTTCCTCTCGTCGCGCGCGCCTATGTGGTGAGCGCCGTGCTCGCCGGGGCGCTGTGTGCCGCCCCGGTTCTGCGGCCCCAGGCGGCCGTCCCGTGGGCCACGGTGGTCCTGCTCGCCGCGGTGTACGCGGTGGGGTCGCGCACGGTGCGGGCCCCGTCTCCCGAATGGTGCAGCCCCGTCCTTCTGGCCGGGGCTTTTCTGCTGCCGCCCGCCGCCGCGGCGCTCGTCGCGGTGCCCGGGGCGCTGCTGGGCCGGGTCGAGCGGGACCCCGCGCCGGTCCGGCGCGCCTGGCGTGCCGCGCAGCTCTCACTGGCCGTCTGGGCCGCCGCGTACGCCTTCCGGGCCCTCGGTGGCCCGCCCGCCCTGTGCGCCGCTGAGAACCCCGGTGTGCCCGGTTTTCCACGGGCCCTGGCCGCCGCACCGGCCGCCGGGCTCGTGCTGGGGCTGGTCACCGCCGCCCTGGAGGGCGCGGTGCTGGTCCTCGCCGAGCGCCGTTCGGCCCGGGCCGCCTGGCGCGGACGGCCCTTGAGCGCCCTGGCGCCCCAGCTGGTCCACGGGCCCGCCGGGCTCGCCATGGCGGTGCTGTGGACCAGCCCGTACGGCCCGGCGGCGGCCCTGCTGGTGCTGCTGCCGATGTACGTCTGCGCCTGCGTCTTCGCGCTCTGTCACCGCGAGCGCGCCGCCCACCAGGCCACCATCCGCGCCCTCGTCCAGGCGGTCGACATCAAGGACCGCTACACCCGGGGCCACAGCGAGCGGGTCGGCCGCGCCTCCGTGATGATCGCCCGCGAGCTGGGCATGAGCGGCGACCGGCTGGAGGCCCTGCGCATCGCGGGCATCCTGCACGACGTGGGCAAGCTCGGCGTCCCCACCCGGCTGCTGCGCAAGAACGGCCCGCTGACCCCCGAGGAGCGCCGCGTCATCGAGCTGCACCCGGAATACGGCCACGAGATGGTGCGCGGCATCCGCTTCCTGGGCGAGGCGCGGACGGCCATCCTGCACCACCACGAGCGGCTGGACGGCAGCGGCTATCCGTACGGGCTGGCCGGTGCGCAGATCCCGGAGTTCGCGCGGGTGGTGGCGGTCGCGGACGCCTTCGACGCGATGACCTCGACGCGTACGTACAGCCGGGCCCGGCCGGTGGAGACGGCGGTCAAGGAGCTGAAGCGGTGCGCGGGCAGCCAGTTCGACGCCCGGATGGTGCGGGCCCTGGCCCGCGCCCTGGACCGCCACGGCTGGCACGCGGCGGTCACCGCGGACGCCCGCGCGGACGCCGCCGACGAGCGCGGAAACGTCCCGCCGCCCCCGCTCGTACGCGCCGCGGCGGCCGACGGCCCCGCGCCCCCGCCACCGCACCCCACCGACCCCGGCGGCACCTCATGACCCCGGCCAGGCGCCCCGGCCCGGACGGCGCGTGGTCCGGCGGACTCGGTGGTGCCTCGTGACCCCCGCCCGGCGCGGCGGTGCGCCAGGCCCCCGCGGCGTGGGCCCGCGCCTGCCGTCCGCCCGGAGGCGTAGCGGGGACGAGAACCCGGCGACGGATCGGGGCCCGGATCGGGTGCCGGGGCTGGGCCGGGATCGGAACGCGGCGGCGTGGGCGGCGAAAAGGCCGGGCGGGGGCGTGGGCCGCCCTGCCCCGGGTGTGCCTAGCCGCGCCGATGGGGTGTTCGGCGGCCTCGGGCGGCTCGCGGAGGCGCACGCGCGCGCGGTCCGGCGGGCGCGGGGGGCCCGGGACGGGGGCGCGGTGCGGGGGCCGGTGTCGCGGCGGGGCCGCAGAGCCATCCTCGGGGCGGTGTACGGGGCCGCCGGGGTGCTCGCCGTGGTGGCGCTCGCCTGGACGGAGTGGCACGGCATACGCGAGCCGGGGGCGGCGCTCGCCTTCGGGCTGCTCATCGCCCTCGGGGAAGCCATCCGGTGTTGCGACGCCCCGGCCGCGCTCCCGCGCGCGAGCGGGTCGCACGAGCAGCGCGGCGAGCCGGCGCCGCTCGCCGCCGCGAGTGCCCTCGGGTACGCCCTGCTGGGGCGTCTGGGCGGGGAGCCCACCAGCCATGGGGTGCTCCAGGTCGTCACCGTCGTCGTGGCGGCCTCTCTGACGGGCCTGGTGCCGCGCATGGCGCTCGGGCGCCCGGCCGACCCGGGCCACACCGCCCGGCGTGTGCTGACCGTGGGGTTCGCGGCCACCTGCTTCCAACCGTTGCACCACACCGGCCGGTTGGGCTCCTGGCTGGGGCACGGCCCCGCCCTCGTCGGCTACTTGCTGGGCGTACTGGCCCTGACCGCGCTGTGCGACGCGGTGCTCGCGGCCGCCCTGGCCCGTGCCCGCACCGGGTGGCCGTACGGGCCGCTGCTCCGCGACGAGCTGCGGGCGCTCGGCGGCATAGGGTCGGCGATCTGCGCGACCGGGGTGGTGATGGCGCTCACGGTGGCGGTCGCCGGGCTGTGGGCGCTGCCGGTGCTGGCGCTGCCGCCACTGCTGATCCAGTACTCGTTCCGCCGCTACGCCGCGATCCGGGCCACCTGCCGCCAGACCATCGCTTCCCTGGCCCGGTCGACCGAGATCGCCGGGTATACCCCGGTGGGCCACGCCCGCAAGGTGGCCGGGCTCAGCCGGGCGGTCGGCCGGGAGCTGGGGCTTTCCGAGCCCGCCCTGACTGTGCTGGAATACGCGGCGCTGATGCACGACATCGGGCAGCTGTCCCTGGTGGACCCGGTCCCGGCCGGGGCGACCGAGCCGCTGCCCCGCGCCGAGCAGCGCCGCATCGCGTTGCTGGGGGGTGCCGTGGTACGGCAGACGGGGGTGCCCTCGGAGGTCGCGCTGATCGTCGAACGGCAGGCGGACCCGTACCGCGAACAGCCGCTGTCCGCGCGTATCGTGCGCGCGGTGAACGCGTACACCGAGGCGGCGGGCGGCCCGGCGGCCGCGGGGCAAGGGGGAGCGGCCCCGCTGCGCGCCCTGGAGCGGCTGCGGCTCGCCACCGCGCGGGATTTCGATCCGGCGGTGGTCGAAGCGCTGGCGACGGTGCTGTCCCGCCCGGCGTACGACCGCCCCCGGTGAGGAACCCGGTGCGGGCACCCGGTGCGGAACCGGGTGAGGAATCCGGTCAGGAAACCGGTGAGGAATCGGTGAGTAACTAGGAACTCGCGGGTAATGAGCGGGTCTCCCAAGAGGCATGGTTGGATGCGAGAGAGGGGTGTCGGGCCGATGGCCGGTGGCAAGGAGGTGTGGTGGGCATCGTCTCCCGGCCGAAGGGTGAGGGGCTGGGCTGAGATGTCCGCGGATGTGTGGCAGGTTGTCTTCCAGGGAGGGCGACGCCGTCCGCGTAAGGCTCTGGTACGGGACTACTTCGATACCGGCAGGCGGGAATCGTGAAGATCTTCGGCAAGGTACGGCACCGGCCGTCCGCCTCATGGCGGCAGGCCACGGACCGTGCGTTCACGCTCATCGGCGACGGCCGGTACGAGGACGCGGGCGCGCTGCTGACCCGCGCAGCCGACCTGGAGCCGTGGCTGTCGGAGTCCTGGTTCAACCTCGCGCTGCTGCACAAGTTCCGGCACGACTGGGAGCAGGCCCGGGCCGCCGGGCTGCGCGCGGTCGCGCTGCTGGACCGCGAGGCGGGTGCCCCCGACTGGTGGAACGTGGGCATCGCCGCGACCGCCCTCCAGGACTGGCCGCTGGCCCGCCGCGCCTGGCAGGCGTACGGGCTGAAGGTGCCCGGCGAGGCGTCCGCGTCCGGTGAGCCGCTCGGCATGGACCTGGGCAGCGCGGCGGTGCGGCTGTCGCCGGAGGGCGAGGCCGAGGTGGTGTGGGGCCGCCGCCTGGACCCGGCCCGCATCGAGGTGCTGTCGATCCCGCTGCCGTCCTCCGGGCGGCGCTGGGGCGAGGTGGTGCTGCACGACGGCGTCCCGCACGGTGAGCGGGTGACCTCCGCGGGCCCGGCCTACCCCGTCTTCGACGAGATCGAGCTGTGGGCGCCGTCCCCGGTGCCGACCTGGGTGGTGCTGCTGGAGGCGGCCACCGAGGCCGACCGGGACGCCCTGGAGCGGCTCGCGGCGGACGCGGGCTTCGCCGCCGAGGACTGGTCGTCGTCGGTGCGGCTGCTGTGCCGCTCCTGTTCGGAGAGCCGCATGCCGAGCGACGAGGGCGAGGGCGAGCACCTGGACCCGCACGACCACAGCGAGCCCGGCCACCCCGGCCCGCTGGGGCACCGTACGGCGGGCTCGGGCTCGCTGTGGGTCGCCGAGCGCGAATGCGGCATCGCGGCCCCCAGCGGGCTGGTGCGGGGGCTGCTGGACGGCTGGGTCGCCGACAGCCCGGACACCCGGGAGTGGCGGGACCTGGAAGAGGTCTGCTGAAGACCCCCTCTGCTGAAGACTTCTGCTGAAGGCCCGGAATGGGCCGCTGATCCCCCTCCCGTCCGGGCGGGCCGTACCCTGTAGGGCGACGCATCAGGGTTTGAAGGAAGGCGTACGGCGGACGATGTCGCAGCAAGGGACCACGAGGCAGCAGGTGGACGACGAGTTCGTCGTGGACACGGAGGACTGCGAGGAGCGCGAGCAGGCGTACCGCGAGCGCGGCACCGCCCGCCCGATCACCGTCGTCGGCAATCCGGTGCTCCACAAGGAGTGCCAGGACGTCACCGCGTTCGACGACAAGCTCGCGGCGCTGATCGACGACATGTTCGCCAGCCAGCGCGCGGCGGAGGGCGTCGGCCTGGCCGCCAACCAGATCGGCGTCGACCTCAAGGTCTTCGTCTACGACTGCCTGGACGACGAGGGCGTACGCCACGTCGGCGTGGTCTGCAACCCGGTCGTGGAGGAGCTGCCCGCCGACCGCCGCGTCCTGGACGACTCCAACGAGGGCTGCCTGTCGGTCCCCACCGCCTACTGCGAGCTGGCCCGCCCGGACTACGCGGTGGTCCGCGGCCAGGACGCCGAGGGCAACCCGATCGCGGTCCGCGGCACCGGCTACTTCGCCCGCTGCCTCCAGCACGAGACCGACCACCTCCACGGCTACCTCTACATCGACCGCCTCTCCAAGCGCGACCGCAAGGACGTGCTCCGGCAGATGGCAGAGGGCACCCCCCGCTACGAGACGGTCCCCAACGACTGACCTCGGGAGCGGGTCAGGAGCCGTTCGCCGCCTGGGGGTAGTACTGCGCGACGTACGTCCAGCGTGCTGCCCCGAGGACGACGAACACCACGGGCGGCGCCAGCCACCAACGGCTGAGCGCCCCCTTCCGGACCGGAAGCGCCGCGAGCAGCAGGGTCACGATCCCCACGAGGACCACGACGAACGACGCCGTCTCGATGCCGGTGAGCGTGTTCTCATCCCAGGCGCCCCCGGGCTCCGTCACCAGCGCCCAAAAGGCGAAGTAGACGTTGACGAGGTTCGCGAGAACCAGGACCGCCGCACCGGCCCACCGAAGAAAGCCGGTCACTCCAGGGCCCTCCGCGCGTCCTTCACGTTGCCTTCGTAGGCCCTACCGTAGCCCGCGCGCCGAGGCGGTGTTGACGAGGTCGTCAACGACGACACGGCCGCGCTCCAAAGAGAGCGCGGCCGTGGGCCGGAAGCGGGGGCGACGGTCAGAAGTCGTCGTCGAAGGAGACCGAGCCTTCGACCGCTACCTGGTAGGCCGAGGCGCGGCGTTCGAAGAAGTTGGTCAGCTCCTGGACGTCCTGCAGCTCCATGAAGGAGAACGGGTTCTCGGAGCCGAAGACCGCGGGGAAGCCGAGGCGCCGCAGGCGCTGGTCGGCCACGCACTGCAGGTACTCGCGCATCGACGCGGTGTTCATGCCCGGCAGGCCGTCGCCGCACAGGTCGTGGGCGAACTGGAGTTCCGCCTCGACGGCCTCCTTCAGCATGTCGGTGACCTGCTGCTCCAGCTCGTCGTCGAAGAGGTCGGGCTCTTCCTCGCGGACGGTGTCCACGACCGAGAAGGCGAACTCCATGTGCATGGACTCGTCGCGGAACACCCAGTTGGTGCCGGTCGCCAGCCCGTGCAGGAGGCCGCGCGAGCGGAACCAGTAGACGTAGGCGAAGGCGCCGTAGAAGAACAGGCCCTCGATGCACGCCGCGAAGCAGATCAGGTTGAGCAGGAAGCGGCGCCGGTCGGCCTTGGACTCCAGCCGGTCGATCTTCTCCACCGAGTCCATCCAGCGGAAGCAGAACTCCGCCTTCTCCCGGATGGAGGGGATGTTCTCGACCGCCGCGAAGGACGCCGCCCGGTCGTCCGGGTCGGGGAGATAGGTGTCCAGCAGCGTCAGATAGAACTGGACGTGCACGGCCTCCTCGAAGAGCTGCCGCGACAGGTACAGCCGCGCTTCGGGGGAGTTGATGTGCTTGTAGAGCGTCAGCACCAGATTGTTGGACACGATCGAGTCGCCGGTCGCGAAGAACGCCACCAGTCGGCTGATCATGTGCTGCTCACCGGGGGAGAGCTTGGCGAGGTCGGCGACGTCCGAGTGGAGGTCGACCTCTTCCACGGTCCAGGTGTTCTTGATCGCGTCCCGGTAGCGGTCGTAGAACTGCGGGTACCGCATCGGCCGCAGGGTCAGCTCGAACCCGGGGTCGAGCAGGTTCTTGGTGCTGTCCGTCGCGGTGTTCGCGGTGGTCATCTCGGATGCGGTGGGCATTACTGACAGGCCTCGCAGGACTCGGGGTTTTCCAGGGAGCAGGCGACCGCGTCGGCCTCGGCGGGCGTCGCTTGAGCGGGGACGGCGGCCGTGGCGGCGCCACCGCGGGCGCTCTGGGCGATCCGGGTCGCCGGGCGCGAGCGCAGGTAGTACGTGGTCTTGATGCCGCGCTTCCAGGCGTACGCGTACATCGAGCTGAGCTTGCCGATGGTCGGCGCGGCCATGAAGAGGTTCAGCGACTGGCTCTGGTCGAGGTACGGCGTACGGGCCGCCGCCATGTCGATCAGGGCGCGCTGCGGGACCTCCCACGCGGTCCGGTACAGGTCGCGGACGTCCGCGGGCACCCAGGAGAGGTCCTGGACCGAGCCGTTGGCCTCGCGCAGCGCGTCACGGGTCTGGGCGTCCCAGACGCCGAGCTTCTTCAGGTCGTTCACCAGGTAGTTGTTGACCTGGAGGAACTCACCGCTGAGCGTCTCGCGCTTGAAGAGGTTGGAGACCTGCGGCTCGATGCACTCGTACACGCCCGCGATGGAGGCGATGGTGGCGGTCGGCGCGATCGCCAGCAGCAGCGAGTTCCGCATGCCGGTCGTCGCCATCCGCTGCCGCAGCGCCTCCCAGCGCTCGGGCCAGGTGGCCTGGGCGTCGTTGTAGTGGTCCGGGTGGAGGACGCCGCGCGCGGTGCGGGTCTCGGCCCAGGCCGGGTGCGGGCCGTGGCGCTCGGCGAGGTCGCAGGACGCCTCGTACGCGGCGAGCATGATGCGCTCGGAGATCCGCGTGGACAGCGCCTGCGCCTCGGACGAGTCGAACGGCAGCCGCAGCCGGAAGAAGACGTCCTGGAGGCCCATCAGGCCGAGCCCCACCGGACGCCAGCGGGAGTTGGAGGCCCCGGCCTCGTCGGTGGGGTAGAAGTTGATGTCCACCACGCGGTCGAGGAAGGTCACGGCGGTGCGGACGGTGCGGTCCAGCCGCTCCCAGTCCATCTCCCCGTCCTCCCCCAGGTGGGCGGCGAGGTTGACCGAGCCGAGGTTGCAGACGGCGGTCTCGCCGTCGTTGGTGACCTCCAGGATCTCGGTGCACAGGTTGGAGGAGTGGACGACCCGGCCCGGCTCGGCGGTCTGGTTGGCGGTGCGGTTGGCGGCGTCCTTGAACGTCATCCAGCCGTTGCCGGTCTGCGCGAGGGTGCGCATCATCCGGGAGTACAGCTGGCGCGCCGGGACCTGCTTGAGCGCCCGCCCCTCGGCCTCGGCCTTCCGGTACGCGGCGTCGAACTCGTCGCCCCACAGGTCGACCAGCTCGGGCGCGTCCGCCGGGGAGAACAGCGACCAGTCGGCGTCCGCCTCGACCCGGCGCATGAACTCGTCCGGGATCCAGTGCGCGATGTTGAGGTTGTGGGTGCGGCGGGCCTCTTCGCCCGTGTTGTCCCGCAGCTCCAGGAACTCCTCCAGGTCCGCGTGCCAGGTCTCCAGGTAGACACAGGCCGCGCCCTTGCGCCGGCCGCCCTGGTTGACGGCGGCCACGGAGGCGTCGAGCGTGCGCAGGAACGGCACGATGCCGTTGGAGTGCCCGTTGGTGCCGCGGATCAGTGAACCGCGGGCGCGGATGCGGGAGTACGACAGACCGATGCCGCCCGCGTGCTTCGAGAGGCGCGCCACCTGGTGGTAGCGGTTGTAGATCGAGTCCAGCTCATCCAGCGGCGAGTCCAGCAGGTAGCAGGAGGACATCTGCGGGTGCCGGGTGCCGGAGTTGAACAGCGTGGGGGAGCTGGGCAGGTACGACAGCGTGCTGGTCATCCGGTACAGCTCGGCGACATCGGCCAGCGCCCGTGCCGACTGGTCCTCGGCGAGCCCGCAGGCCACGCGCAGCAGGAAGTGCTGCGGGGTCTCGATCACCTGACGGGTGATCGGGTGGCGCAGCAGATAGCGGCTGTGCAGGGTGCGCAGCCCGAAGTAGCCGAAGCGGTCGTCCGCGCCGTCGGCCAGCGCCTGGTCGACCAGCGCGTCCAGGCGGGCGGCGTGGGTGGTCACGAACTCGGCGGTGGAGTCGGCGATCAGGCCCTCGCGGTGGCCCACGGCGACAGAGGCCGAGAAGGAGTCCGCGCCCTGCCCGGCCGCCTCCTCGGCGATCGCGCGGGTCAGCAGCCGCGCGGCGAGCTTGGAGTACTCCGGCTCCTCACCGATCAGCCCGGCCGCGGCCTCGGTCGCCAGGGAACGCAACTCCGCCTCGTCCGAACCGGGGTGGCGGCCGCGCAGGGCGGCGGCCGCGACCCTGCCGGGGTCGGTGGCGGGCAGGTCGGCGGTGAGCGCGGTCAGGGTACGCAGCAGGGCGGTCCCGGGCGCGTCGGCCGCTGCCGTGGTGTCCGCTGCCTCTGAGACCGGATCGGCGGGCGCGATGGTCACTGAAGTGTTCTCCCTCGCTCGGCTGGGGGCCTGCGAGGGCGGTGCGCGATGGCCGCTTACGGGCATGCCGATTCCGCTTCAGGGCACACCGCGCAGCGTCCATCGACCCAACCCGCGAGGCCCGGACGTATGCAGACGGCCGTCGGCAGGTCATCGGACTCACGGGTACGCGAAAGCGCACCCGTACACCGTTGCGGGACAGTTCCGGATTCCCACCGGATTCCCCTGCGGCGACAGCGAGCACGAGCATACATCTTGTGTCGCGCTGCGCACGTACCCCCAGATGTTGTGTCGTCAGCTGGGTGGATTCGCATAGATGTGCTAGTCGCGTCAGGCTTTGGCCGCGTTGGAATCCCAGGGAAAACTAGCTCGCCGGGCCGCTCGTCCGCCATTCGTCCAGGGCACGGGCGAGGCGGTCGCGGTAGCCCGCGTAGCCGTCCTCGTACGCGCCGCGAAGCTCCGCCCGGGGCTCGACGGTACGGGACGCGGAGCGCCAGTGAGGGGCGTCCACGGGGTCGCCCAGCGACCGCCAGGCGACCGCGGCCGCGCCGCGCGCGCCGACTTCCGGCTCGTCCGGAAGGGCCACGGGGTGATCAATGACATGCGCGAAAATCTCCGTCCACGCGGCGGAGCGCACGCCCCCGCCGCACAGCGCGAGCCGCCCCGAGAGCCCGGCCGCCTCCAGGCAGTGGCGGGCCGCGTAGGCGATGGCCTCGCATACGGCCCGTACGGCGTCGGCACGGGTGGTGGCGAGACCGAGGCCGTCCAACCGGCCCTGGGCGGCGGGCTCCACGAAGGGGGCGCGCTCCCCGGCGCCGGACAGGAAGGGCAGCGCGGTCACTCCGTTCGCGCCCGGCGGGCTCTGGCCGAGCAGGGTGTCCAGTTCGGCCGTGGTCGTCCCTGTGAGATCGAGCACCCAGCGCAGGGCGGCGGTGCCGACCATGGCGGGCATCGCGCGCAGCCAGCGGTCCGGGTCGGGGACGCACAGCCACATTCCGGCCGGATCGGCGGCCGGGTCCACCACGGCGCGATCGGTGAGCACCTGACAGGCCAGCGTGGTGCCGACGATGAGCAGCCCGTCGCCCACGTCCCGCACCCCGCTGCCGATGGCGCACGCCGGAAGGTCGTACGGGCCACAGACGAGGGGGAGTCCGGGCGGCAGCCCGGTCAGCCGAGCCCCCTCGTCGTCCAGCGCGAGGACGGTGCCGGGTGCGGCGGGCGGGGGCAGCAGCCGGGCGTGGTCGCCCAGCCCGCACAGCTCCAGCGCGGCGGGCACGTACGTACGGGTGGTGACGTCGAGGAACGGGAGGGAGGCGTCCGAGGCGTCCACGGTGATGACACCGGTCAGCCGCTGGGCCACCGCGTCCACGCAGTACCCCGCGACCGACGCCCGCTCCAGCGCCGCCGGTTCGTGCTCGGCCAGCCAGCGCAGCAGCGGGGCGTGGCAGCCGGGGAACAACCCGGAGCCGGTGAGGGCGTAGAGGGCGGCGAGCGTGCCGTCGGTGCGCCAGCGGGCGACGGTACCGGCTCCCCGGCCGTCCAGCCAGGAGATCGGCGGACGCACCGCCCGGCCCGCCTCGTCGCGCAGCCACAGCCCGTCGCCCTGGCCGGTGAGCGCGAGCGCGGCGGGCGGCCCGGGGAGCGCCGCGGCGACCTCGCGCACCACCTCGGCGACCGTGCGCAGCACGTCCTCCAAGTCTTGTTCGACCAGGCCACCGGGCAGCCGGTCAAGTCGGCTGGGGCGGGCGGCGGAGGCGAGGGCGGTCCCGTCGCGGCCGAAGGCCACGGCCTTGGTGACCGAGGTGCCGACATCCACTCCGATGATCGCGCGCATGGCCTGTTGCCCTCCGGAACCTCGGTGTCCCTTCACATAAGCGATGCTAGATTTAACACCAGAGACGTGATGAGGCAATGGTCCAGGCGCTGGTCCAGGCACTGGCCGACACGCAGGGGAGCCCCGGATGACCGCCCGACTGCTGCTCGTACGCCACGGAGAGACCGTGTGGCACGCGGAGAACCGGTACGCCGGAACCTCGGACATCGCGCTGACCGAGCGCGGCCACTGGCAGGCGCGGGCCCTCGCCCACTGGGTGCGCGGCCGCGGGATCGACGCGGTGGCCTGCTCCCCGCTCGGCCGGGCGCGGCGCACCGCCGAACCGGCGGCCAGCGCGCTGTCCCTGGTGCCCGAAGTCGTCGAGGACCTGCGCGAGATGGACTTCGGCTGGGGCGAGGGCCGCACCCTCGCCGAGATGGAGGCGGAGGACGCGGCGGCCGTCCGGGCGTTCCGTGAGGACCCCGACGCCGGGGCCTTCCCCGGCTCGGAGCGGCCAGGCGAGGCCGCGGGCCGGGCGGTCGCCGCCCTGCGGCGGCTGGCCGCCGCGCATCCGGACCGCACGGTGCTCGTCGTGGCGCACAACAGCCTGCTGCGGGTCGCGCTGTGCACCCTGCTCGGCATCCCCGTGGGCCGCTACCGCACGGTCTTCCCCCGGCTGGACAACGCGGCGGTGACCGAGGTCGGGATCGACGGCGACCGCACGGCGCTGCGCTCCCTGAACGTGCCGACCAGCGGCGTGCCGACCGGCGGCGTGCCGAGCGGCGGCGTGCCGAGCGGCGGCGTGCCGACCGGCGGCATGACGGGAGAGGCCCGCCCATGACCACCGCCCGCTCCCAGGACGCCCGCAGACAGGCCATCACCGAACACGTCCTCGCGCACTCCACCGCCACCGCGGCCGAGCTGGCCGACCTCACCGGGGTCAGCCTGATGACCGTGCACCGGGACCTGGACGAGCTGGCCCGGCTCGGCGTGCTGCGCAAGTTCCGGGGCGGGGTCTCGGCCCTGCCGTCGTCGGTCTTCGAGTCCAGCCTCGCCTACCGGATGGGTGCCCACCGGGCCGAGAAGGAGGCGGTGGCCGCCACCGCGGCGGAGCTGGTCGAGCCCGGGATGTCGGTCATGCTGGACGACTCCACGACCGCCCTCGCGCTCGCCCGGCTGCTGGTGGAGTCCGCCCCGCTGACGGTGGTGACCAACGCCCGGCGGGTGATCGAGGTCTTCGCCGGGGTGCCCCGGATCCGGCTGATCGGGCTCGGCGGGGAGTACTCGCACACCCATGACTCCTTCCTCGGCGTGCCGTGCGCGGAGGCGATCGGGGCGCTCTCGGTGGACATGGCGCTGGTCAGCACCTCGGCCATGGACGCGACGACCACGTACCACCAGGAGCAGGACGTGGTGCTGGTCAAGCGCGCCATGCTCGCGGCCGCCGCCCGCACGGTGCTGTTGATGGACGCGTCCAAGACCCGGCGCACGGCGCTGCACCGGCTGCGCCCGCTGGCCGACTTCGACCATCTGGTGGTGGACGGCGGGGCGGACGCCCGGCTGGTGGGGGAGTGGCGGGAGCGCACGGATGTGAGGATCGCGCACGGCTCTTCTTAACATCACCAGTGTGAACTTAACCCCCCTTGCGAGAGGCGTGATACGTGATGTCCGACCGGGCCGAGGTCGTCGCGGGGATCGACATCGCCACGGCGGCCGTGCGGGTGGTGTGCGCCGACGCACACGGGCACGTACGGGCGCGGGGCAGCGCCCAACTCCCGCCCCCGCGCCGGGGCGAGGGCGGGCGCAGCGAACAGGACGCCACGGCTTGGTGGCCCGCCGTCGCGGCGGCCCTGCGCGAGGCCACCGGGGCCCTTCCGGCGGGCGGCCGGGAGGTCGTGGCGGTGGCCGTCGCCGCCACCTCCGGCACGATCGTCCTCGCGGACGGCCGGGGCGAACCGCTCGGCCCCGCCCTGATGTACGACGACCGCCGCGCCGCCGGGCTCAACGCCCGCGCCCAGGAGGCGGGTGCCCCGCGCTGGCGGGCCCTCGGTCTGTCGGTCGCCCCGACCGCCGCCCTCGGCCGCATCGCCTGGCTGGCGAGCACGGAGGGGGCTGCCGCGGGGTCGGCAGCGAGCAGCGGCCCGGCGTCCGGCGCTGCGGCGGCCGGTGGTCCGGCGCCCGGTTCCGGTACGCCCGCCACCGGGCGGACCGGAACCGGGGCGGGTCGGGTCCGGCATCTGCTCCACACCCCCGACCTCGTGGGATGGCGGCTCACCGGCGGGCCCGTCGCCACCGACTGGTCCCACGCGCTCAAGAGCGGTTACGACGCGCGCGCCGGAGAGTGGCCCGGCGAGGTCTTCGACGCGCTCGGCGTACCGGCCCGGTGGCTGCCGTCCGTCCAGCCCCCGGCCACCGCGGTCGGCACGGTGTGCGCGGACGCCGCGGCGCAGACCGGGCTGCCGACCGGGTGCGCGGTCCGGCTCGGCATGACCGACGGCTGCGCCGGGCAGCTCGCCACCGGGGCCGTGCGGCCCGGGCAGTTCGTGGGGATCCTCGGCACCACCTACGTCCTCAAGGGCGTCACCCGGGACCTGGTCACCGACCCCTCCGGCGCGCTCTACAGCCACCGCCACCCGGACGGCTGGTGGCTGCCGGGCGGCGCCTCCAACACCGGCGGCGAGGCCCTCGCGCACCTCCCGTCCGAGCGGCTGCCCGCGCTCGACCGCGCCGCCGCGCACCGGGGCCCGGCCTCCGTCGTCACGTATCCGCTGCGCCGCGAGGGCGAGCGCTTCCCGTTCGTCAGCGGCGCGGCCCGGGGCTTCGTCCTCGGCACTCCGGCCGACGACGCCGACCGGCACCGCGCCACGCTGGAGGGCGTGGCCTTCCTGGAACGCCTCGCGCTGGAGCGGGCGGCCGAGCTGGGCGTGGCGGTCGAGGGTCCGCTGTGGGCCGCGGGCGGCGGCAGCCGCAGCGAGCTGTGGACCCGGATCCGCGCCACCGTGCTCGGTCGCCCCCTGTGCGTCGCCGAGCACGCCGAAACGGCCTTCGGTGCCGCCCTGCTGGCCGCCTCCGGGACGCTCCACGCCGACCTCACGGCGAGCGCCGCCGCGATGGTCCGCCCCGGCCGGGACGTCGCACCGGACGCGCGCGAGCACGCCGCGCTCGACGCCTCGTACGCCACGTTCACCGCGGCTCTGCGGGATCGCGGCTGGCTGCCGCGCTAGATCTCCACGGTGAACGCATACAACGCGATCCCCGGGACGGGCTCCCAGTCCCGCTCCGGCGCCCGGACGAAGCCCAGCCGCCCGTACAGCCGGTGGGCGGCGGCCATCCTCTGATGACTGCTGATCACGAGCCCCCGCAGCCCCAGCTCCCGGCCCCGGTCCAGGCAGGCCCGCACCAGCGCCTCGGCCGCCCCGCGCCGCCGCGCCTCGGGCCGCACGGCCAGCATCCGGAACTCACCCTCGCCGGGCTCGGCCAGCTCCGCATACGCCCCGCCGTGCACGGCGAAGGCCAGCGCCCCCAGCACCACGCCGTCGCTCACCGCGACCAGCACTTCGGCCTCGGCGGCGCGGCGCCGGGCATCGCGGAGCACGGCCAGGTACGGGTCGTCGTCCCCGAAGTCCAGGAGCCCGTCCCCGAGATACGCTCGGGCGGTCAGCTCCCCGATGTCGTCCAGTTCCTCGTCCCGCGCGCGTCTGATCGTGACATCCATGTCCGCAGTCTGCCGCAGGGCACTGACAACCGGGTCGTCACCGTGTGACGGTGCTGATCACCCCGGTGGAACCGGCGCGCTTGTTGGCCGCCTCGGCTTCCTGGTACGTGACGTAGTGGCGGACCGTGCCGTCCGGCAGCGTCAATTGGTAAAGGACGACTCTCTGCGGTGATCCGCCGCCACAGTTGCAGCCCATGGGTGCTCTTCCTTTCCGTCGCGTCAGTCCAGCCACCGCGATGCCACACCGGCGAGATAGGAAAGCGTCAGGGCGGTGGCCGGGATCTGGAACCACGCGGTGGTGTCCAGCGAGAAGGCGTAAGCGGCGGTGGCTCCGGCCACCCATGTGCTGGTACACCAGCCGCAGTTGACCAGATAAGTGACCGGGGAATCGTCGCCGAAGCGGTCGGCGACCCAGGTCCGAAAGCCCGCCGCCAGCGTGTCCTTGGTGATGAAACGGGTGATGCGGCAGGTGGTGCCGAGGGCGAGAAGGAACGCTGCAAGGCTCATCGGATCGTTCCTTATCGGTGCGATGTATTTATTACAAGCACGACCGACCCCAACAGGCGATAGCCCGTCAGAAGATTCCCCCGAATAGCCGAGCGTTCGTCATATGAATGCGCCACTGTGCGAGCCCTTGTGCGCCAAACGAGTGATGGGTGTTCTGAGGTCTTGAGCGACACGGATGTGCGTGGATAACTGGAAACGTGGCATCGAGGCCGCCCCATACCTCGTCAGCCATTCAGGAGCCGGGAATTCGCCCCGTTACTCCCGCCTCACTCGTGCACCGCTCCTGCGCCCCGCTCGGCGGCCCACCAGCTTTCCCTTCCTCCGCTGTCGGCCTGCGTGCGCCCAGTGCACCTCATCTGACCCTTCCCCAGGAGGACCGATCATGACCTCGACCGATCTCGTCTCCGCCGCCGCACCCACCGCGGGCTACTGGCCCCCGAATCCGGTGGGCCCGCCGCTGCTGCTGTCCGTGGTGCCCAACTCGGGCCCCACCAGCGGCGGGAACCTCGTCCAGCTGACCGGGACGAACCTGCGCAACATCATCAGCGTGACCTTCGGCGGCACCCCCGCCACCATCGTCAGCCAGAGCTCCTCCGGCGACTGGTCCGGTGGCGGCGGCTGGGGCGGCGGTGGCTGGGGTGGCGGCGGTGGCGGCTGGCCGGGGTACCCCAACCCCACCACCGACACCATCGTGGTGATCGCCCCGCCGCACGCGGCCGGGGCCGTCCAGGTCCTCGTCACCACCGCCGCGGGCACCAGCAACAGCCAGCCGTACACCTACGTGGCGCCGCCCCCGCCCACCGCTTCCTCCATCACCCCGGCCGTGGGCCCGACCACCGGCGGCACGGTGTTCCTGATCAACGGCACCAACCTGAACACCGTCACCAGCGTCACCTTCGCCAACGTCCCCGGGACGATCGTGGCCGTGAACCCCGCCGGTACCCAGCTGGTCGGCGTCACCCCGGCGGGCCCGCCCGCCGGCGGCACCGTCGCCGTGGTCGTCACCGGCCCCGGTGGCGCGGTCGCCATCCCGGGCGGTTTCACCTACTTCGTCGCTCCGCCCGTGCCCGTGCCCGTCAACATCGTTCCCAACAGCGGACCGGCGGCCGGTGGTACGGCGTTCACCGTCAACGGCACCAACCTCGGCACCGTGCTGGCCGTGCTGTTCAACGGCGTTCCCGCCACCGGCGTGACCGCCACCGCCACCACGGTCACCGGCATCACTCCGCCCGGAGCGGTCGGCCCCGCGACCGTCACCCTGGTGACGCCCACCGGAACCACCACCGTCCCCGGTGGCTTCAGCTACGTGTGACACGTGTGAGCCGGATGGCACCGGCAGCCGGGGCGCACCCCGGCTGCCGGTGCCGTCGCGTGCTAGGCGGCGCCGTGGTGGCCGCCGCCCGGGCGGTGGTGGTCGAAGGCGAGCACCGGCCCCGGCGTGACCAGGAATGGGCGCATCATCGCCATGTCCTCGTGCTCCAGGATGTGGCAGTGGTACATGAAGCGGCCCGTCGCCCCGGTGTAGCGGCCGATGACGTTGACCATCTCGCCGCCCGCGACCTGGATGGTGTCCTTCCAGCCCCGCTCGCTCGGCAGCACCTCCAGCTCACCGGAGTACGTGACCGGCGCGCCCTCGCGCGTACCGCCCAGCGCCGGGTCGAAGCCGTTGGCCGCGTACGCCTGACGGCTCATCGCCTGGAAGCTGATCAGGTGGATGTGCATCGGGTGGGTCGGACCGCCCAGGTTCAGGAAGCTCCACTGCTCCCAGGAGTCCAGCTCGACGCTGAAGCCCATGGTGTCGTCGAAGGAGCGGGCGATCCGCCGGTACGTGACCGTCTGGCCCTTGTCGTTGCTGACCTGGATCACCCCGTCCCCCGGGGCCGTCACCTCGGACGCCGGGACCTCCCGCAGCTCCCAGATCTCCGGGTGGCCGTTGCCGCCGACCGTGCCGGGCGGGGTGAGCGCGATGACCCGGTGCCCGTGCGAGGGGGCGTTGGCGTGGGTGAGCCGCTGGAACGAGGAGAGCACCTTCGGCAGCACGAAACGGTCGCGCACCCGCTCGCGGTCCACCCGGAACCGCATCACCTGCGGATACGGCACCCCCCTCGCCTCGTCGGCCTCGCCCGGGCTCTTCCCGGCCGGGGTGTTGACCAGACGCAGGCTGCGCCCGCGCAGCCGGGAGAAGTCGATCAGCAGGTCGATCCGCTCGGAGGGGGCGATGGACACCGGGGCGTCGAGGTCCACCGGACGGTCCAGCAGGCCACCGTCCGTCCCGATCTGCTTGACCGCTCCGGTCACCTGCTCGCCGGTCTCCTCGTCGATCAGCGCCAGCCGGTAGAAGCGGGCGTTGGACGCGTTGAGCACCCGGAACCGGTACCAGCGCGCCTCGACGTCGAAGTACGGCCAGATCACCCCGTTGACCAGCGTGTACGGCCCGGAGAACGGCGTGGTGATGTTGCGCCCCTCGGGGTCCTTGCCGACGGCCTGCACCTTGTGGAGCAGCCGCCCGGTGAGCCGTCCGTCGGGGTCCGTATCGAGGTTGCGGTCCATCAGCACCAGCGGCACCTCGTACTCGTCGCGCGGCAGCCGCAGCGCGTCCTCTTCCTCGTCCCGGATGAGGTACATGCCCGCCAGGCCGGTGAACACGTTCCACCGGGTGATGTGCATGGCGTGGTCGTGATACCACAGCGCCGTCGCGCGACAGTCGTTCGGATACTCCGAGAGCTGGGAGTCACCGGGTGCGAGCGCGTTCTGCGCCCACCCGTCGTTGCCCGCGCCGGTCGGGGCGCCGTGCAGATGCGTCACCGACCACGGCGGCAGCTCCGCCACGCCCTTGACCTCCTCGGCCCCGGCCTCGCCGTGCCCTGGCACGTTGACCGCGGGCGGGGTGGTGGCCGGTACCTCATACGCGGTCACCGGGTACGCGCCGGACAGCCGGTTCGTCCAGGCCACGCGCAGCCGCTGCTTGCGGCGCACCTCGATGGTGGGCCCGGGGAAGTGTCCCTCGTAGGCCCACACCCGGGTCGGCGGCAGTTGCGAATGCAGCCGCACCCAGGTGGCGCGCAGGTCGACGGTGATGCCCCGGAGCGCCTCGTCGTGCCCCGGCCGCAGCCGCGGCGGTACGCGCAGGGCGTCCATGAAGGGCACGAGCCCCGCCGCCGGTGAGGCCGGAGCGGTCTGCTCCTCCGTCTCCTCGGAATCGTTCTGGACAAGCGTGTCGGACATGGCCGAACCCCCGTTGTGTGTCCCCCGTGCCACCGGTGGTCTCCGGCGGCACACTTCTCGCCTTCTCAGATGCGCCGGGGGCGCACAACAGTTGCGAGGTAGGTGGGGGAATGCGCCATTCTGTGCGGAATTGGCTGGAACAAGAGGGTGGAATTGGGGCGTCCGGCCCGGTGTTACGTTGGAACACGGTGCCCTCGGCGCCCCGGACGAGCACGTCGTACCCGGTCACGACAAGACGGCGTAGTCAGCGTGTCTGTTGCTACGTGAGGTTCCTGTCATGGCGTGGATTCTTCTGATGCTGTCCGGTCTCCTGGAGACGGTCTGGGCGGCGGCGCTCTCGGCGTCGCACGGCTTCAGCCGCCTCCGTCCCAGCCTGCTGTTCGTCGCCGCCGCCGCGCTGAGCATGGCCGGGCTGTCGTACGCGATGCGCTCCATCCCCATCGGCACCGGCTACGCGGTGTGGGTCGCGATCGGCGCGGTGGGCACCGCGGTCTACGGCATGATCGCGCTCGGTGACCCGGTGAGCGCCGGGCGCATCGTCTGCCTGGGCCTGATCGTCAGCGGTGTGGTGGGCCTGAAGCTGCTGCACTGAGGCCCCCCCCAGGTGAACAACCGAAGCGGGCCGCCGCCTCCCGCGAGGGAGACGGCGGCCCGCTGACGGAAAACGCCGGGCTCAGTGGCCGCCGGGCGCGCCCGCCGTGGCCGGGGGCAGGTCGGCCTGGACGCCGGGGTCGCCCGCGTCCGCCGTGTAGTCGGACGCGGACGTCTCGTCCACACCGTCGGGGGCCTTCAGCGCCCGCAGGACGAACGTGAGCACCACGGCGACCACGACGTTGAGGACGAAGGCGGTGAACCCGATGTAGCCGATCTCGCCGATGCCCGGGATCTCGTCCGAGCTGCCGCCGAAGTGCTTCTGGGTGGGGCTGGCCACGCCGTACGCCGCGACCGTGCCGTAGACCATGCCGACCGCCCAGCCGCCGAGCAGCGCCCACCGGTGGAACCAGCGGGTGAACAGGCCGCCCACCAGGGCCGGGAAGGTCTGCAGGATCCAGATGCCGCCCAGCAGCTGGAAGTTGATCGCGACGGTCTTGTCCATGGTCAGGACGAAGGCCAGCGCGCCGACCTTCACCAGCAGCGAGACCAGCTTGGAGACCTTGGTCTCCTGCGCCGGGGTGGCGTCCGGCCGCAGGAAGTCCTTGTAGATGTTGCGGGTGAACAGGTTCGCCGCGGCGATGGACATGATGGCCGCCGGGACGAGCGCGCCGATGCCGATGGCGGCGAAGGCGACCCCCGCGAACCAGTCCGGGAACATGTTCTCGAAGAGCTGGGGGATCGCCAGCTGTCCGTTCTCGACCTTCACGCCCGCCGCGATCGCCATGAAGCCGAGCAGCGCCAGCAGCCCCAGCATCAGCGAGTACAGCGGCAGGATGGTCGCGTTGCGGCGGATCACCTCGCGGCTGCGGCTGGAGAGCGTGGCGGTGATCGAGTGCGGATACATGAAGAGCGCCAGCGCCGAGCCGAGGGCGAGCGTGGCGTAGCCCCACTGCTGTTTGTCACCGCTGGCGAGCGCGCCCTTGGGCTGCCCGGTGGCCGGATTCTCCTGCGACAGGGCGTGGCCCGCCTTGGCGAAGATGTCGTCGAAGCCGCCCAGCTTGATCGGGATGTAGATGATCGCCACCGCGATGACGATGTAGATCAGGGTGTCCTTGACGAAGGCGATGAGCGCGGGGGCGCGCAGCCCGGACGAGTAGGTGTACGCGGCGAGCACACCGAAGGCGATCAGCAGCGGCAGGTCCTTGATGAACCAGTTGGTGTCCTCGCCGCCGCCCACGCCCATGACGTCCAGCACCGCCTGGATGCCGACGAGCTGGAGGGCGATGTACGGCATGGTGGCGAGGATGCCGGTGATCGCGACGGCCAGCGAGAGCCCCTTGGAGCCGAAGCGGCCGCGGACGAAGTCCGAGGTGGTGACGTATCCGTGCTTGTGGGACACCGACCACAGCCGGGGCAGGAAGGTGAAGATCAGCGGATACACCAGGATGGTGTACGGCACGGCGAAGAAGCCCGCCGCGCCCGTCGCGTAGATCGCGGCCGGGACGGCGACGAAGGTGTACGCGGTGTAGAGGTCGCCGCCCAGCAGGAACCAGGTGATCCAGGTGCCGAAGCTGCGGCCGCCGAGCCCCCATTCGTCGAGGTTGTCGGCGTTCTCGGCGGCCCGCCAGCGGGCGGCGAGGAAGCCCATCACCGTGACGGCGAGGAAGAAGAAGATGAAGACGGCGAGCGCGACGCCGTTCACGCCGTCGTTCACGCGGAACCGCCTCCCTCGCGCGCCCGCTGCTCACGGCGGACCAGGATGTACGCGGTCGTCGTCAGCGCGGCCGAGATGGGCACCCAGGCCATCTGGTACCAGTAGAAGAACGGGATGCCGATGAAGGTGGGCTCGATCTTCCCGTACGAGCCGACCCACAGCATCGCCACGAAGGGCGCGATGAGGCAGAGCGCGGCCACGACACGCGAGGGCGTGACGACCGGTCTCCTGTCTGCGGGCGTGGCGGGCGTGTCTGGCATGGCGGCGGGCTCCCGTCCCCTCGGCTCATTACCTGCGACCTGAGTGATCAGCGCTGATCAGACGAGCTGATCAAACGCGCTGATCATTTGTGCAATGCGCAGGAATCTAAGCCCGTGGACCGGCAGCCGTCACTACCCGTCCGCATATCGGTATGAGAAAGAAGCCCAGCCGGGCGGTGGGGTCAGCCGTTCGGGCGCTGGAGCCGGGCCACGAATTTGTAGCGGTCGCCGCGGTAGACCGAGCGCACCCACTCCACCGGCTCGCCCGCCGCGTCCAGCGAGTGGCGCGAGAGCATCAGCATCGGCAGGCCGACATCAGTGCCCAGCAGCCCGGCCTCGCGCGGGGTGGCCAGGGAGGTCTCGATGGTCTCCTCGGCCTCGGCCAGGTGCACGTCGTACACCTCGGCCAGGGCGGTGTAGAGCGAGGTGTACTTGACCAGGCTGCGGCGCAGCGCGGGGAAGCGCTTGGCCGACAGATGGGTGGTCTCGATCGCCATCGGCTCACCGCTGGCCAGCCGCAGCCGCTCGATGCGCAGCACCCGGCCGCCGGTCGCGATGTCCAGCAGCGCGGACAGCCGCTCGTCGGCGGTGACGTAGCCGATGTCCAGCAGCTGGGAGGTGGGTTCGAGGCCCTGGGCGCGCATGTCCTCGGTGTACGAGGTGAGTTGGAGCGCCTGGGAGACCTTGGGCTTGGCGACGAAGGTGCCCTTGCCCTGGATCCGCTCCAGCCGCCCCTCGACGACCAGTTCCTGGAGCGCCTGCCGCACGGTGGTGCGGGAGGTGTCGAACTCGGCGGCCAGGGTGCGCTCCGGGGGTACCGGAGTGCCGGGCGGCAGGGTTTCGGTCATCTCCAGCAAGTGGCGCTTGAGGCGGTAGTACTTCGGGACGCGCGCGGTGCGCGTCCCGCCGGAGCTGCTCCCGCTCTCGGCGGTGGCCGTCGTGGCCGTCGCCGCCATTGCCCCCTCGGTCTCCATCGCGCCCTTTCCGACGTCTGGTCTGCTGCCGTCACCGGCCTCTGATGATTTCAGCGGCTCACATCGTGGCACGCCCTGGGTCCGGGGTGGCTTCGCTGCCCGGATGTCGAGAGATGTCGGTCCGGTAACGGACCCCGAAGCGGCGTTGTCCACTCTTGACACCCCTATAGGTCGAGAGTCACGCTCAGCGTGAAGTGGTCTAAACCATTAAACCTCTCAATCGGTGATGTGGGGAGTAGGACGCCGTGACGTGTGACCTCATGGCGGCGGGAGTCGCGGCAACGCTGGTGTCGCTGGGCTGCCTTCCGGCGCGCTGAAGGGAAGATCCACGTCCATGACGACCCTCGCGCACGACTCGGCCACCCTCACCCGGAACGCCCTCGCCGTCCTCCAGCCCGGCTTCACCGGCACCTCCGCCCCTGACTGGCTGCGGCGGCGGCTCGGCGAGGGGCTCGCCTCCGTCGCGCTGTTCGGACGCAACGTCGCCTCGCCCGAACAGGTCGCCGCGCTCACCGCCCAGCTGCGCGCCGAGCGCGACGACGTGCTGGTGGCGATCGACGAGGAGGGCGGCGACGTCACCCGTCTGGAGGTACGCGGTGGCTCCTCCTTCCCCGGCAACCTGGCCCTCGGCGCGATCGACGACACCGAACTGACCCACTCCGTCGCCCGCGAACTCGGCCGCAGGCTCGCCGCGTGCGGCGTCAACCTCAACTGGGCGCCGTCCGCCGACGTCAACTCCAACCCGGATAATCCGGTCATCGGCGTCCGCTCCTTCGGCGCCTCGCCCCAGCTCGTCGCCCGGCACACCGCCGCCTGGGTCGAGGGGCTGCAGGGCGCCGGGGTCGCCGCCTGCGCCAAGCACTTCCCCGGGCACGGCGACACCGCCGTCGACTCCCACCACGCCCTGCCGCGCATCGACGCCGGGCCCGACACCCTGGCCGTCCGCGAACTGGTGCCCTTCCGGGCGGCCGTCGCCGCCGGGACCAAGGCCGTGATGAGCGCGCACATCCTGCTGCCCGCGCTCGACCCGGCCCTGCCCGCCACCCTCAGCCCCGCCGCCCTCCACGGACTGCTGCGCGCCCCGGTCGCCGACGGCGGGCTCGGCTTCGACGGTCTGATCGTCACCGACGGCATCGAGATGCGGGCCGTCGCCGACGCCTACGGCATCGAGCGGGGCAGCGTGCTGGCGATCGCCGCCGGGGCCGACGCGATCTGCGTCGGCGGCGGCCTCGCCGACGAGGACACCGTGCTGCGGCTGCGGGACGCGCTGGTCGCGGCCGTACGCGCCGGGCGGCTCCCCGAGGCGCGGCTGGCCGAGGCGGCCGGGCGGGTCCGGGCCCTGGGGGAGTGGGCGAGGACCGCCGGAGGGCAGGACGCCGCGCGGGGCATCGCGCCCGCCCCGGAGGTGGGGCTCGCCGCCGCCCGCCGCGCCCTGCGGATCACCCAGGCGGAGGGCGCCCCCGCGTACCGGCCCCCGGCCGGACCCGTCTTCGTCGCCGCCCTCACCCCGGTGGCCAGCATCGCGGTGGGCGACCAGACCCCCTGGGGCGTCGCCGCCGAACTGACCCGGCTGCTCCCCGGCACCACGACCGCCGCCTACGGCCCCGAGGACACCGCCGCCCAGGGGGTGTCCGCCGTGGTCACGCGGATGCTCGACAACGCGGCGGACCGTAGGATCGTCGCTGTGGTACGCGACGTCCACCGCCACGGCTGGATGGCCGGCGTCCTGGACGCCCTGCTCACCGCCCGGCCGGACACGGTCGTCGTGGAAATGGGAGTGCCCCAGGCACCGCCCGCCGGGGCCCCGCACATCGCGACGCACGGCGCTGCCCGGGTCTGCGGGATGGCCGCCGCGGAAGTCATCACGGGCGTCACCACCGGCGTCACCACCGGCAACGAGGCCGGGCACTGACACTCCACGCACCACCCGCACAGCCCACTGGAGGCACCCAGTATGTCCGCCACGACGACGGCCCCGCGCAGCGATCAGCCGGGCCGGATCATGTCCGGTGAGATGAACGAGCAGCCCGCGGTCCTGCGCCGCATCCTCGACCAGGGCGCTCCGAAGATCCGCGAGATCGCCGAACGGATCGCCGCGCGCGCACCGCGCTTCGTCCTGCTCACCGCCCGGGGCACCTCCGACAACGCGGCGCTGTACGCCAAGTACCTGCTCGAAGTGCTGCTCGGCAAGCCGTGCGGCCTGACCTCCATGTCCACCACCACCGCGTACGGCGCGCGGCAGGACCTCACCGACGTCCTGGTGATCACCGTCAGCCAGTCCGGCGGCTCCCCGGACCTGGTCGCCTCCACCGAGGCCGCCCGGGCCGCCGGGGCGATCACGCTGGCGGTGACCAACAACGCGGACTCGGCCCTGGCCGCGGTCTCCGAATTCCACATCGACGTGCTGGCCGGGCCCGAGAAGGCGCTGCCCGCCACCAAGACCTACACCGCCGAACTCCTCGCCCTCTACCTCTTCGTCGAGGGGCTGCGCGGCGGCGACGGCGCGCACGCCAAGGTGCTGCCCGACCTCGCCCAGCAGATCCTGGACCGCCGGGCCGAGGTGAAGCAGCTCGCGGGCCGCTACCGGTTCGCCGAGCGGATGGTCCTCACCTCCCGGGGCTACGGCTATCCCACCGCCAAGGAGGCGGCCCTGAAGCTGATGGAGACCAGCTACATCCCGGCCCTCTCCTACTCCGGCGCCGATCTGCTGCACGGCCCGCTCGCCATGGTCGACAACATCTCGCCGGTGATCGCGATCGTCACCGAGGGCAAGGGCGGCCAGGCGCTGCAGCCCGTCCTGGAGCGGCTGCGCGGCCGTGGCGCGGATCTCGTGGTGATCGGCAGCCGGGCCGAGGTGGACCGGGCGTCCGCCGGATTCGCCCTGCCCACCGAGGGGGTCGCCGAGGAGGTCCAGCCGATCCTGGAGATCCTGCCGCTGCAGATGCTGGCGTACGAGGTCACCATTGCCCGGGGGCAGGACCCGGACGCGCCGCGCGCGCTGGCGAAGGTCACCGAGACCCGGTAGGACACGAGACCCGGTAAGGCACGAGATCCGGTAAGACACCGGGGCCGGCCCCGGGAAACACCCGCGGGCCGCGGCGCCGGGGCGGGACCCTCAACCCACCCGGCACCGCAGCCCGGAGCTCGTCGGCCGAGCAGCCGACCTCAAGAGGCGTACGGAGCGGTCAGGGCAGAGCGCGCCGTGTGCCTCGATCCGCCCTCCTGTGCGGGGAGAGCGGAAGATCGCATCGCTGGCCATTCTGGACTAGACCAGTCTCATCTGTCCACGCTTATGTGCGAATCGGCTTATCCCGCGTCCGGGTAGGCTCGCAGTGTGCCCTCCATGAACGATCTCGTACACCAGCACACCGCCCTCGACGAATCCGACCTCGAGTGGCTTCACCTGCTGGTATCGGAGTGGCAGCTGCTCTCCGACCTCTCCTTCGCCGACCTCGTGCTGTGGGTGCCCACCAGCGACGGCACCCGCTATGTCTCGGTCGCGCAGATGCGGCCCAACACTGGCCCCACCTCCTATCAGGACGACATGGTCGGCCATCTCGTTCCCCGTGGCCGCCGTCCCATGCTCGATGCCGCGCACGACGAGGGGCGGATCGTCCGGGAGGGCGATCCCGAGTGGCGTGAGGAGGTCCCGGTCCGGGTGGAGTCCATCCCGGTCCGCCGGGAGAGCCGGGTCCTCGGGGTCATCGCGCGCAATACCAATCTGCTGACCGTACGGACCCCCAGCCGACTGGAGCTGACCTATCTCCAGAGCGCGTCCGACCTGGCCCAGATGATCGCCGCCGGATCGTTTCCCTTCCCCGGTCAGCAGGTCGACATGGACGCCTCGCCGCGCGTCGGCGACGGGCTGATCCGGCTCGACGCGGACGGCGTGGTCCAGTACGCCAGCCCCAACGCCCTCTCCGCCTACCACCGGCTCGGGCTCGCCGCCGACCTCGTCGGCCACCACCTGGGCGAGACCACCGCCGAACTTGCCCCGGCGCGCGGCCCGGTGGACGAGGCGCTGGTCAAGCTGGCCAGCGGATGGGCGCCGCGCGAGTTCGAGGTCGAGAGCGGTGAGAACGGCGTCATCCAGCTGCGGGCCATCCCGCTCAAGCCCAAGGGCGTGCACATCGGCTCGCTCGTGCTGCTGCGGGACGTCACCGAACTGCGCCGCCGCGAGCGGGAGCTGATCACCAAGGACGCCACCATCCGGGAGATCCATCACCGGGTGAAGAACAATCTGCAGACGGTGGCCGCGCTGTTGCGGCTGCAGGCCCGCCGGATGGACTCCGCCCAGGGGCGGGAGGCGCTGAACGAGGCGGTGCGCCGGGTCGGTTCGATCGCGATCGTCCACGAGACCCTGTCCCAGACGCTGGACGAGCGGGTCGAGTTCGACGACATAGCCGACCGGGTGCTGGCGATGGTGGCCGAGATATCACCCGGCAAGGTCACCGGTCGCCGCACCGGACGGTTCGGCATCCTCGACGCCGAGGTGGCCACCCCGCTGTCCATGGTCCTCACCGAGGTGCTGCAGAACGCGCTGGAGCACGGCTTCGGGCCGGGGGAGCAGGGCACGGTCGAGGTCTCGGCGGTGCGCGGCGGCACCGGAGAGGAGAGCCGGCTGATGGTGATCATCCAGGACGACGGGCGCGGGCTGCCCGAGGGGTTCGACCCCCAGCGCGCCGGGAACCTCGGCCTCCAGATCGTCCGCACCCTGGTGGAGGGCGAACTGGGGGGCACCTTCGACATGGTGCCCGCTCCGGAGCGCGGCACACGTGCGGTCCTCGACATACCGGTGGCCGCCGAGAAGTCCTGAGCCATCGTGCGCCTGGGCCGGGCAACGCACTGAGCCCCGGACCGGGTGGTCCGGGGCTCAAAAGCTCACGTTGCTGTGCGCATCGGGGCTACTGCGCGCTGCGGCTCGGGGGCCACGGGGCGTATCAGGGTCAGGCGCTGGCGTTCCGCGCCCGGTTCCGAGCGGCACGGCGCTTCATGGCGCGGCGCTCGTCCTCGCTGAGTCCACCCCAGACGCCGGAGTCCTGGCCGGACTCAAGCGCCCACTGCAGGCACTGCTCCATGACGGGGCAGCGGCGGCAGACGGCCTTGGCTTCCTCGATCTGCAGCAGCGCAGGACCGGTGTTGCCGATGGGGAAGAACAGCTCGGGGTCTTCCTCGCGGCAAACGGCGTTGTGACGCCAGTCCATGGCTGCTCCATCTCCTCGTATTGCGGGCTTGTTGCTTGTGAATGTGAACGCTTTCACGAATCCCCTGACAAGGACAGGGACGCCGCCAGTTTGGGCGCTGGTGCGTTCCCGTGGGTTTGAGGAGGGGGTTCGGACTCTCAAGGGGGCCGTTCGTCCGGCCGTCCCGATCGCCAAGAAGAGATTCGCAAACCTCGGCGGCGGATACAACCCCTTCCGGAAAGTTTTTTTTGATTCCTTGGTGTCGGCTGTATCACAGCCGTACTTCCCGGGGGTGGATCCCAGCCTAAACGTTCGACTACAAGGACTTTATGGGGTCTGACTCACACAATCACACGCAGTGCACGGCGTACGCCTGTGAACGTCACGCTCGTACGCAGTCCTAGGTGGTCTCCGTCCATCTGGAACGGCAGTGGCGCCTGGGATTGCAAGGTGAAGTCCGTCAGGTCGTGCAGCCCTACCACATGCTTGCCGTGGGGTCCCCGGTCGGGTGTCGACATGGCCAGCTGGGCCGCGTAGCGGGTCATCGCGGGCGCCGACAGCTTGCCGAGTCCCAGCACGTCAAGGGCGGTGTCGAAGGACGCGCGCGGTGCGGCGTAGATCGGGCGGTTGCCCAGAAAGGTCCACGGGGAGGTGTTGCAGACTATGGACAGCGCCAGGTCCTTGACCGGGTCCTGGCCGGGCCGCCCGAGGGTGATGGTGCCGTGCCGCCGGTTCGGCTCCCCGAAGAACTGGCGCAGCATCTGCCGTATGTAAAGGGCATGGGTCGAACGCTTGCCGCGTTCGCGCTGCTGCTCGACCCGCCCGATCACGCTCGCGTCGAAGCCGAAGCCCGCGCAGAAGGTGAACCAGCGGGCGGGCACCGACTCGTCCGCGGTGCCCGGCGTACCGGCCGCGAGCCCGAGGCCCACGGTGCGCTCGGTGCCGTCCCGCAGCGCGTCCAGCAGGGCGCCGGTCGCCTCGACGGCGTCGTTGGGCAGACCGAGGGCGCGGGCGAACACATTGGTGGAGCCGCCGGGGACCACCGCGAGGCGCGGCAGTTCGCCCGGTGCGGGGCCGTCGTGCAGCAGCCCGTTGACGACCTCGTTGACAGTGCCGTCGCCGCCGAGGGCCACGACCAGCTCATGGGTGCCGCCGTCGACCGCGCGACGGGCCAGATCGCGTGCGTGCCCCCGGTACTCCGTGGTCGCCACGTCGAGCTTCAGATCGCTGGCGAGCGCGTGGAACAGGACGTCACGGGTGCGGGCACTGGTGGTGGTTGCTGCCGGATTGACCACGAGGAGTGCGCGCATGGGCGCCAGCCTACCGACCCGCCGGGCCGACCCCCGAACCCCGGGCCCACCCGCCGGGGCCGTGCGGCCGCTACGCTGCTGGGGTGAGCAGGAAGAAGTCCGCCCCCGCCAAGACGGCCACCAAGGCCGCCCAGCCCGCCACGAAGACCGCCCCCGCCGCCGAGACCGCCGACGCGTCACCCGCGGGGCCCCGTCCGGCGCGGCTGACCGTGGCCGCGGCACTGGCCGCCGTCGAGGGTCTGGTGCTCGTGGGGTTCGGGGTCTACGTCCTGATCATGGGCCTCGCCGGGAACCCGGAGAGCCCGGAGCAGGCGGAGACGCTCGGGATCACCGTGCTCGCCCTGGCCCTGCTGCCGCTGCTGGCGGCCCGCGGGCTGTGGCTGCGGCGCCGCTGGAGCCGCGGCCCCGCGATGATCACCCAGCTGATGGCGCTGCCGGTGGCCTGGACGCTGGTGCAGAACGGTGGCGGACTGATCATCATCGGTGTGCTGACCGCCGTCGCGGCCGTCGCCGTGCTGGGTCTGCTGATCAACCCGACCGCGACCGAGGCGCTGGGCATCGGCTCGCGCGACGCCTGAGGGGACTCCACGCCTCAGGGGACTCCACGCCTCAGGGGAATCCAGGCCTGAGGGGAGACCAGGGGAGTGCCCGGGGCTGGCCCCGGGCACCGCTCACTACTCCTCGACCAGGAGCCGGTCTCGCAGCTGGGCGAGGGTGCGCGCCAGCAGCCGTGAGACGTGCATCTGGGAGATGCCGACCTCCTGCGCGATCTGCGACTGCGTCATGTTCCCGAAGAAGCGCAGCAGCAGGATCTTCTTCTCGCGCGGCGGCAGATCCTCCAGCAGCGGCTTGAGGGATTCGCGGTACTCGACGCCCTCCAGCGCCTCGTCCTCCGCGCCGAGGGTGTCGGCCACCGCCGGGGACTCGTCGTCCGTGTCCGGTACGTCCAGCGACAGCGTGCTGTACGCGTTGGCGGACTCCAGGCCCTCCAGCACCTCTTCCTCGGAGATGGCCAGATGCTCGGCCAGCTCATGGACGGTCGGGGCGCGCCCGTGCCGCTGGGACAGCTCGGCGGTGGCAGTCGTCAGCGAGAGCCGCAACTCCTGGAGCCGGCGCGGCACCCGCACCGCCCAGCCCTTGTCACGGAAGTGCCGCTTGATCTCGCCGACGACCGTGGGGGTCGCGTAGGTCGAGAACTCCACACCGCGGTCCGGGTCGAACCGGTCGACGGACTTGATCAGTCCGATGGTGGCCACCTGGGTCAGGTCGTCCAGCGGCTCGCCGCGGTTGCGGAAGCGCCGGGCCAGGTGCTCGACCAGGGGCAGGTGCATGCGCACGAGGGTGTTGCGCAGCTCGGCCCGCTCCGCGGAGCCGTCGGGGAGCCCCCGCAGCTCGACGAACATCGCCCGCGCGCCGCTCCGGTCGTGCGGATCGTGCGGCTGCGGATCGTGCTGCTGGTGCACCTTCTCCTGCTCGTGCTGATCCATGTGGTCCGCCCGCTCTGGTCGGTCTCCTGCCGCCTCCGAGTCCGCGGGATGCGGTCGGGCCGGCGGGTGCGGGATGGCCGGGGTGCGTACTCCCCGCGATGATGCAGTGCTCACGGAGCCCCCTTTGTCCGTCACGGCTGTCCGGGGCCGGCGCCGCGCTCCTTGTACAGACTGATGCTGACCGTACGGTCCTCGGCGACGGTCGAATCCACCTTGCCCGCCAGTGCGGAGAGCACCGTCCAGGCGAAGGTGTCGCGCTCGGGGGCGCGGCCGTCGGTGGTCGGAGCCGCCACGGTCACCTGCAGTGCGTCGTCGATCAGTCGGAAGACGCAGCTCAGCACACTGCCGGGGACGGCTTGCTGCAGCAGGATCGCGCAGGCCTCGTCGACCGCGATACGCAGATCCTCGATTTCGTCGAGGGTGAAGTCCAAGCGGGCTGCCAGGCCGGCGGTCGCCGTCCGCAGCACCGACAGATAGGCCCCCGCAGCGGGCAGCCGGACTTCCACGAAGTCCTGGGTCCCGGGCTCGCCTGCGATCTGGGACACCCTCACCTCCAAGGTGACACAAGCTGTTTGAGCTGAGCTGATTGGAGCGTCGGCCATATGCCCTTATGGTGGAGGGGTAACGGACCGGCGCGATGTGCGGTTCGGCTGCGACGCTATCGCGATCTGCCACTCGGTGTCGCCCGGACGAAGCACGGCCCCCGTCATGGGTGAACCCCCGAGATGAACATTCCCGATATCACTCATAGTAAGCATATGAGTACGCAGCGTGGCTAGGGGTCTGCGGTCTCAATTCGAAAGAGATGTCGCCTCACTCAACGAACCGCAGGTCGAAGCTGTGCCCGGAGCCTGGGCGGCCAGCGCCCGCAGCGGCTCTCCCGACAGCCTTCGTACGGTCCACTCGTCCATCGGCTCCGCGCCGAGCGACGCGTAGAAGCCGATCGCCGGTTCGTTCCAGTCCAGCACCGACCATTCGAAGCGGGCATAGCCCCGCTCCACGCAGATCCGTGCCAGCTCGGCCAGCAGCGCCTTGCCGTGGCCGCCGCCGCGGGCCCGCGGTGTGACGTACAGATCCTCCAGATACACCCCGTGGGTGCCCGTCCAGGTGGAGAAGTTACGGAACCACAGGGCGAAGCCGACCGGCACGGGCGCGCCTTCGCCGATTTCCTCGGCGATCAGCGCGAACACCGCCGGGTGCGCGCCGAAGAGCGCGGTGTGCAACTGCTCCTCGGTGGCCTTGGCCTCCGGTAGTGCCCGCTCGTACGCGGCCAGCTCGCGGATCATCGCGAGGATGGCCGGGACGTCGGACGGCTTCGCTGATCGGATCATGTGGTGAAGGCTAGCTCGCCGCACCGACAACGTGGCAGCGGATTCCTCCGCGCGGCAGGTACCGGGCCCCGCGTCCGCCCCGCCCGGGGTGCCGGGGCGGCTAGACAATCAGCAGGTCCACGTAGCACCAGCGCCAGTCCTCGCCCGGTTCGAAGCTGCGCATCAGCGGATGTCCGGTCTTCTCGAAGTGCCCGGTGGAGTGTCGATAGGTCGATGAATCGCAGCATCCTACGTAGCCGCACTCCAGACAGATGCGCAGCTGCACCGGATGGCTGCCCACTGCCAGGCACTCCGGACAGGTGGCGGTCAGTGGCTCCGGTTCGGGGCGCGGCAGGGCCGGAACGTGTGGGCACTCCCTCATGATTGCCAGACTAAGGCGCTGGGCGAGCTGACGAAGCCGATGAATCGGGACGGGCCGGGGCATGGACGTAACTCCACTGTTGATGCTGGTCGCGGGCAGCGCGGCGATCGCGGGCCTGGCCCGGCGCACCCTGGTGCCCGCGCCACTGCTGCTGGTGGCGGCCGGACTGGTGGTCTCGTACCTGCCGGGGGTACCGGACTACACCCTGAAGCCGGAGGTCGTGCTCCCGCTGGTGCTGCCCCCGCTGCTGCACACCGCCGCGCTCGACAGCTCCTATCTGGACCTGCGCGCCAATCTGCGGCCGGTGGCGCTGCTGTCGTTCGGCTATGTGCTGTTCGCGACCCTCGCCGTCGGCTGGATCGCCCATCTGCTGGTCCCCGGTCTGCCGCTGACCGCCGCGCTGGTGCTGGGCGCGGTGATCGCCCCGCCGGACGCGGTGGCGGCCACCGCCATCGCCCGCCGGGTCGGGCTGCCCTCCCGGCTGACGACCGTCCTGCGCGGCGAGTCCCTGGTCAACGACGCGACCGCGATCACCGCCTACCGGGTGGCGCTCGCCGCGGCGGTGGGGGAGGGCGCCACCTGGACCCATGCCACCTGGGAGTTCCTGCTCGCGGCGGTGGGCGGCGTCGGCGTCGGTCTGGTCCTCATGGTGCCGCTGCACTGGCTGCGCACCCGGCTGCGCGATCCGCTGCTGCAGAACACCCTCTCGCTGCTGATCCCCTTCACCGCCTACGCGGCCGCCGAACAGGTCGAGGCGTCGGGCGTGCTGGCCGTCGTGGTGGTCGCGCTCTACCTCGGACACCGCTCCTGGCAGGTCGACTTCGCGACCCGGCTCCAGGAGGCGGCCGTCTGGAAGATGATCGCCTTCATCCTGGAGTCCGCCGTGTTCGCGCTGATCGGGCTGCAACTGCGGTTCGTGGTGGGCGGTCTGGGGGAGTACGGGGCGGGCGAGGCGGCCTGGTACGGGGCCGCTCTCTTCCTGGCCGTGGTGGCCGTACGGTTCCTCTGGGTCTTCCCGGCGACCTTCGTACCGCGCAAGCTCTTCCCCAGGATCCGGGAGCGGGAGCCCGGCACCGACTGGCGGGCGGCGGTCATCGTCGGCTGGGCCGGGATGCGCGGAGTGGTGTCCCTGGCCATCGCCTTCTCGATCCCGGAGACCGTGCACGGCGGAGGCGACTTCCCGGGCCGCACCCTGATCCTCTTCCTGGCCTTCACCACCGTCATCGGGACGCTGGTCGTCCAGGGACTCACCCTGCCCGCCCTGATCCGCGCGCTGAAGGTGCCGGGGCCCGACCTCCAGGCCGAGACGCTCGCCGAGGCGCAGGCGCAGGCCGATGCCTCGCGGGCCGCCGAGGCCCGGCTGGACGAACTCCTCGCCGATGAGCGCAACGCGCTGCCGCCGCCGCTGGCCGACCGGCTGCGCCAGGTGCTGGAGCGGCGCCGCAACGCGGTGTGGGAACGGCTCGGCACGGTCAACGAGGTGACGGGGGAGTCGGCGGACGACACCTACCGCAGGCTGGCGCGCGAGGTGATCGGCAGCGAGCGCGAGGTGTTCGTGAAGCTGCGGGACGCGCGCCGGATCGACGACGAGATGCTCCGTACGCTGCTGCGCCGACTGGACTTGGAGGAGGCGGCGGCGTACCGGGAGGAGACAGCGGAGGACGGGCCCTGACCGTCTCCGGCCGGGGCCCGCCCACCGTTTCTACCTCAGCGCCTCTACTTCAGGCGCTCGCGGATGCGGGCGCGCATCGAGCCCATCGAGAAGCCCCGGGGATCGATCTTGCCGGGCTGCCATTCGAGATGGCCGATCACCGACCGTTCGGTCCAGCCGTGACGGCGGCAGACCGCCGCCGCCGCCCGGGCGATCGCGTCCAATTGGGCCTCGGGCCACGGGTCCTTGCCGTCGCCGAGGTTCTCGCATTCGAAGCCGTAGAACGCGCGGTTGCCGTCCGTGTTGGCCTCGTTGTCGGCCGGCAGCGCCTTTTCGGCGATCACGGCGCGCAGGACCTCGTCATCGCCGAGCCCCGCGTGGTTCGCGCGACCGTAACCGACGAGATGCACTGCGCCGTCCTTGGCGATCACGCCGTGGCACAGCGGGCCGGGCAGTTCCTCGTAGCCGTCGCGGCAGATCTCGACGGTGAGGTCGGTGCCGGAGGTGACGGTGTGGTGGATCATCACCCCGTGCACGCTGCCCCACGGCCCCTTGTGGTTCCGGTTGTGGTTGCGCCAGTCGCCGACCTGTACCACGCGCAGGCCCTCGTTCTTCAGTCCCGCCAGGAAGTCCCCCGCGGACATGGGAGAGGCCATGACCGCCTCCGTTCTGAATCGTGCGGCGGGCGCCGGTCGCGGCCGCCTGTATCACCGTATGCTTACCCAAAAACACGGTGGGTTATTGAGTCCTGGTGGAGGCGCGGTGGAGCGCGGCCGTTATGGTGCGACTGATCCGCTCGACGACGCGCAGGAGAACCACCGCACCATGCACTACCAGGACGTACTCGACGAGGTCGCGGCACATGTGGCGCCCCACATCGGCCGGGGGCAGGTGGCCCAGTACATCCCCGCGCTCGCCGCGGTCGACCCGGACCGCTTCGGCATCGCCCTCGCGGACGTCGACGGGAACGTCACCGGCGTCGGTGACTGGCGGCGCCCCTTCTCCGTGCAGTCCATCTCCAAGGCGTTCGGCCTCGCGCTCGTCCTCGCCCAGGACGGCGAGAAGCTGTGGCGGCGGGTCGGCCGGGAGCCGTCGGGCAACCCCTTCAACTCCCTGGTGCAGCTGGAGCACGAGAACGGCATCCCGCGCAATCCGTTCATCAACGCGGGCGCGCTGGTCGTCACCGACCGGCTGCACAGCCTCACCGGCGACGCCAGCACCACCATGCTGGACTTCCTGCGCGCCGAGAGCGGCAACCCGGATCTGGCCTTCGACCCGGTCGTCGCCGAGTCCGAGTCCGGGCACGGCGACCGCAACGCCGCGCTCGCGCACTTCATGGCCAGCTACGGCAACCTCGACAACCCCGTACAGACCGTCCTCGACCACTACTTCTGGCAGTGCTCGATCGAGATGAGCTGCCGCGACCTGGCCCTCGCGGGCGGTTTCCTGGCCCGCCACGGAGAGCGCGCGGACGGCTCCCGGCTGCTGTCGCGGCGCGAGGCGAAGCGGGTCAACGCGGTCATGCTCACCTGCGGGACGTACGACGCGGCGGGCGACTTCGCGTACCGCGTGGGGCTGCCCGGCAAGAGCGGTGTGGGCGGCGGGATCATCGCCGTGATCCCGGGCCGGTGCACGCTGTGCGTCTGGAGCCCGGGCCTGGACGCCCGCGGCAACTCGGTGGCCGGGGTGGCGGCGCTGGACCACTTCACGACGGTGACCGGGTGGTCGGTGTTCTAGGGGGTGTCTGAGGGCCTCCAGGGTGGCGCCCTGCCGGTGGCGGCGGGAGCATGGAGAGGTAGCGGGAGGTGTGGCGCCATGCAGCACGAGATGCGCGCGGAGTACGAGGAAGGCAGCTCCGGGCGGGTGGCGGGCGCGCCGGTCAAGATCTGGCACATGGTCCGGGGCAACGGCACGACCGCGATGTGCGGCCGCGAGCTGGACCCGGACGCCCAGACGCAGGCGGCGGACATGTGGGCCACGGGTGACTCCGGGCCCTTCTGCCACTCCTGCGGCGCGATGTATCTGCGCGAGGTCCCTTGAGCGACGGCGGAAGTGACTACCGGGAGCGGGCGTCGCGGCTTGGCGGCGGTGCGGTGGTGTGGTCCCGCACCGTCGGCGCCGAGCCGCAGCGGGTCCTGCCCGACGGCTGTACGGACCTGATCTGGGCCGACGGCGGGCTGTTGGTCGCCGGGCCCGATACCCACGCGCACCTGGCGGGCGGGGACGCGGGGACGCGCGCCGTGGGACTGCGCTTCGCCCCGGGCGCGGGGCCCGCGGTGCTGGGCGTACCGGCCTGTGAACTGCGTGATCAGCGGGTGCCGTTGGCCGCGCTCTGGCCGGAGGCCGAGGTGCGCCGCCTGGCGGAGCGAGCCTTCGAAGGGCAGGTCGGGCAGGTGGGACGGGTGCTGGAGGCCGTGGCGCTGGAGCGGCTGCGGGGCGCGGAGCCCGCCGATCCGGTGGTGGGCGAGGTCGTGGCGGGGCTCTCGGGCGGGCGGAGCGTGGCGGAGGTGGCCCGCGTGGTGGGCCTGGGCGCGCGGCAGCTGCACCGGCGGTCACTGGCGGCCTTCGGGTACGGGCCCAAGACGCTGGGGCGGGTGCTGCGGCTGAACCGGGCGCTGGAGCTGGCCCGCGGCGGAGTGCCGTACGCGGAGGTGGCGGCGCTGGCCGGGTACGCGGACCAGGCGCATCTGTCCCGCGAGGTACGGGGACTGGCGGGGGTGCCGCTGGGCGGGCTGCTGGGGCCCGCCCAGGAAGCCCCAGCGTCCCCAGCAGCCCCAACAGTCCCAGCGGCCCCGGAGGGCCGTCAGGCGGGCAGCGGGGCGAACAGGTCGACCTGGTTGCCGTCCGGGTCCAGGAGGGTCGCGTAGCGCTGGCCCCAGAAGGCGTCCCAGGGCTCCTTGGAGCCCCGTACGCCCTCTTCCGTGAGCTTGGCGTACATCGCGTCCACCTCGGCCGGGCTGTCGCACAGGAAGGCCAGTGCCATCCGTCCCGGCCCGCCCGGCTGCGGGGGCTCGGCCGCCGTGTCCCAGAGCAGGCGCGGACCGCCGGGCAGGGCGGCCTCGGCGTGCGGCTGGGTGTCGGCCTCGGCGGGGATGTCCAGGCCGAGCAGGCGGTAGAAGGCGAGGGAGGCGGCCATGTCCGCGACGACCAGGCCGATCGCGTCGAATCGTGGTGTCATGCGGGCAGCGTAAGCAGCCCGCGATCCGCCGGTCTTGAACGAATCGGACACGGCGCGAGGGCCCCCTACGGGCAGCTGATGACCTGGCCGCCGTACGACAGGTTGCCGCCGAAGCCGAACAGCAGCACCGGGCTTCCGGAGGGGATCTCGCCGCGTTCGACCAGCTTGGACAGGGCGAGCGGAATGCTGGCCGCCGAGGTGTTCCCGGAGTCCACGACGTCGCGCGCGATCACCGCGTTGACCGCGCCGAGCTTCCGGGCGACCGGTTCGATGATCCGCAGGTTGGCCTGGTGGAGCACGACCCCGGCCAGGTCCTCCGGTGTGAACCCGGCCCGGGCGCACACCTCGCGGGCTATGGGCGGCAGTTGGGTGGTGGCCCAGCGGTACACGGACTGGCCCTCCTGCGCGAAGCGCGGCGGGGTGCCCTCGATGCGGACGGCGTTGCCCATCTCGGGCACTGACCCCCACACCACCGGCCCGATGCCCGGCTCCCGGTCCGCCGTCACCACGGCCGCGCCCGCGCCGTCGCCCAGCAGGACGCAGCTGGAGCGGTCGGTCCAGTCGGCGGCCTCGGTGAACTTGTCCGCACCGATGACCAGCGCGGCGGTGGCCGATCCGGCCCGTATCGCGTGGTCGGCGGTGGCCAGGGCGTGGGTGAACCCGGCGCACACCACGTTGATGTCCATGGCGGCGGGCCGGGCCAGACCCAGCCGCGCGGCGACGCGGGCGGCCATGTTGGGGCTGCGGTTGATCGCGGTGGACGTGGCGACCAGCACCATGTCGATGTCGGTGGGGGCGAGGCCGCTGTGGGCGAGGGCCTTGGCGGCGGCCGCCGCGGCCATGTCGTCCACCGTCTCGTCGGGGCGTGCCACATGGCGGGTGCGGATCCCGACCCGCGCGCGGATCCACTCGTCGCTGGTGTCGACCATGGCGGCGAGGTCGTCGTTGGTGAGCACCTTCGCGGGCTGGTAATGCCCGAGCGCCCGTACGCGTGAACCGGTCATCGGTCCAGTCTTGGGGCACGCGGGCCCGTCCGGAGAGCGGGCAGCTGCCAACGTATCGCCCTGAGATCTGGAGCTTTCGGCCTTTCCAGCCGTCGGTGGCGGCCTTCCGTACGAGGCCGCCACCGCGTTCATGGCCTGGACGTCAGGACAGCTGGCCGTCGTAGTCCGGGAGCTTGAAGGTCTTCTCGGCGTGGCCGCCCACCAGGTCGGTGGCGCTGTTGCCGATGTTCGCGATGATCGTGTAGCCCTTCTTCTCGATCTCCGCGCGCTTGGCCGTCTTGTACGCGCTGACCTCGGTGAAGAGGTCGGGGAGGCCGCGCACGTACAGCCCGGCCACCGGGTAGCCCACGTTCTCCAGGTTGAACTGGGTGGGCAGGGTGAGGATGTCCGGGCGCGCGGTGACGAAGAAGAGGGCCACGCCGCGGGAGTGCGCGTAGGTGGCGAGCTGGAGGACCGGCTCCACGGCGGGCGCCGGGTAGCTGAACTTGAAGTCCGACTCCAGCGAGGTGTTGTCGATGTCCAGGACGATGGCCTGCTTCTGGCCTCCGGGGTTCTGGGTGCGCTGCTCGACGTAGGGCCGGGCCTGGTCGATGACGGCCTTCACGTCGCGCTTCCAGGTCTCGTAGTCGACCTTCGCGGCGGTGGCGGTTCCCGTGGCGGTGGAGCTGATGGCGCTGGTGGTACCGGTGGCGCTCGGCGTGGCGGCCGACGTGGTCGAGGCGGTGGCCGTGGTGGCCGTACCGCCCAGGCCGATGGCGATGGCCACGGCCACCGTCGTCACGCCGAGCCGTCGTGATCGCACGCGTGCTGCAGTCATGGGTTCCGTCCTCGTCGTCGTGTCGAAGTGTTTCCCCGGGTGGCATGTTCACGTTCGACGGTGGACATGAGAAGACCGCTGCGTTTACTGATGAGTAACGATTGGCGCTCCGTGTGCTTTCCGAGCCGGACATAGGTCAACGACACGTGCCGTGCCGTTCTTTGACTGGTCAGCCGTTAGATGGGTATGTCATGTACTGAAGGGCCGGCCTGGACCCCGGCGGTGCACGCACCCCGCCCGGACGTCGTGTTACCCCCAGAGCTCCGGTGTCGCGCGCCTCCACCCTGCCGAGGAGGCTTGCATGTTCGATGATCGGCCCGCCTTCGGTGTCCGTGTGCGTGCGCTGGGCGGTGTCACGGTCGCTGAGGTCGCGGGAGAGCTGGACATCTTCGCCACGGAACGGATCTCCGCGCGGCTCGATTCCCTGGCCCGTACGGGGTGTCCGGATCTGGTGCTGGACCTGCGGCGGGTCACCTTCCTGGACTGCGCCGGGCTGTCGTTACTGTGCCGGCTGCGCAACCGTGTGCTGGAGCGCGAGGGCAGGCTGCGGCTGGTCATCGTCGATCCGCGGTTCCTGCGGCTGCTGCGGATGGTCCGGCTGGAGGATGCCTTCGAGGTGCTGGAGGATCTGACACCGGCGGTCGCGGGCGCGGGGAACGCGACGGGTGGCGGGAGCGGCGATGTGCTCGCCTGATCTGATCAGGCGTCAATAGGAAGAAACGCATTTCACTCGAACGAGGGTTTTTCGCTAGGGGAATGCCGCGTCCCTCTCTCTGTAACCGACGGTCACCCCCTTACGCTCGCCTGCACGTCACCCAGGGCCCGGCGGATCCGCACCTGATGCTCCACTCTGCCCGCTTCCGGGAGTCCGAGGACGGTGAAAAGGGGGCAGTGTGCCGTTCCGAGGGGAATTCGTGATGTCGCAGCAAGGCGCTCCCCGTGGCGCGCCCATGCCGCAGGGAGCGTCGCACGCGACGCCGGACGCCGCGCCGGGTTCCGGCGCGGACGCCGGTGGCTTATCCCGGCTGCCGGACCACCCGGAGCCGGCTCCGTACGCCCGTACGTCCCGGATCGGCCAATACACCGTCGTGGCGCTGCACGGTGAGATCGACATCGCCGGGCTCGCGGAAGTCGGCCCGGCGATGGACGCCGCCACGGGCACCCGGGCCCCCGAGGTCGTGGTCGACTTGACGCCGACGACGTTCTTCGACTGCTCCGGTCTGGGGCTGCTGTGCCGTGCCCACCGGCGGGTGACCGAGCGCGGCGGCCGGCTGCGGCTGGTGTGCGGCGATCCGCTGATCCTGCGCACCCTGCGGGTGGGCGGGCTGCTCGACGCGCTCGTCCCGCTGGCCACGCTGGAGGACGCGGTCGGCGAGGGGTGACACGTCAGACGCGGGGCGGGGTCACCCGGTGGCCCCGGCCGCGGCGGTGGGGGTGGTGACGGTGGCGGTGGCGGGCCGGGACATCGCCGTGGCGCTCGGCCGCGATCTTGTTGCCGGTCTGGCCGTTGAGCCGGTGGATCACCAGCACGCCCACGGCGATCATCGCCAGGATCACGGCCACGGTGACGACGGTCTCCATGGTGTTCACTCCCTGGGGCCGGGCCCCGGCCTGGAGGTATTCCGGCCGAAATGCGCGAAACCTTGGTGAATACACCGTACCTCCGCCCGAACGCGAGAGCGCCCCGCGTGCGGCGGCCGGTCCGTGAGCGGCGCTTCCGGGAAACAGCGGCGCTTTGGGGCGACACCGGCGCTTTGGGGGAAACACCGGCCGCCCGCACCGGCGTCGGGGGTCCGGGTGCGGGCGGCGTGCCCTGATCAGTGGCTCAGGGGCGGAGGGGTGGCTCTGTCGCTCAGGCCTTCACGCGCTCAGTGGGCCTTGGCGAGGTCCTTCTTCTGCAGGGCGGCCAGACCGTTCGCCCACAGCTGGTTCACGCGGTTGATCTCGGCCTGGTTGGGCTGCGAGTTCTTGCAGGACGTGCCGGGGCCGCCACCGGACATCAGCTCGCTGCACGGGCCCGAGTAGTGGTCCGGCAGGCCGAGCACATGGCCGGTCTCGTGGGCGGTGACCCGTGTGGAGTCGTACTGCTGGTTCTGCTTGTAGTCCAGGAAGATGTAGCCGCTTCCATGGCCGTCGGTGCTCGCGTACGAGCCTCTGGAGTCGTTGCCCTCGCGGTAGGTGAAGTCGGGACTGCTGCCCTCCCGCAGCTTCACGTTGGTCACCGACGCGTTCCATATCTGGGTGCTGCGCGCTATCACCGACTTGAAGGCCGGCGCCTGGCTCGCGCTGTAGGTGACGGTGACCGCGGCGGACAGGCTGGGCGCCTTCGCCCGCTTGGCCAGCGCCGACTTCATCACGGCCTTGATGAAGGCGTCGGTCTCGGCCTTCTCCTCGGCGCCGGGGACGTACCCGGCGGTCGTGGTGGTCGTGGCGGACCGGGTGCTCTCGGGCGTGGCCGCCGACGCGGGCACGGCGGCGAGGCTCGCCGCCAGACCGAGGCCGAGGGTCGCGGACAGCGCCAGCTTGGGAAGTGTCACGTGGGGGGCTCCTCATCGTCCTCGGGCCCCGGCCGCCGTGTGGGGTGCGGCGGTGGGAACCCTGGGATGGACTCTTGGTGCCGCAGAGTCTTGAGGAGAACGGGCGTGGCGCGGAGATACCAACCGGCGATAGTCCCATGGCATATCCCGCCCCGGGCGGGACGATTGTCCGCCCGATGCGCCGACTCGCCCCGCAGAAAGGGGAATTGACGCGATTTCAGTGTCTGGTGTGACGCGCGAGGACGCCGTTATGCTCCCGCCGTGGAGCTCGAGGTGAGGCACCTTCGTGCGCTGTGCGCCATTGCCGACACCGGCAGCCTACGGAAGGCGGCGCGGCAGCTGGGCATGACCCAGCCCTCTTTGACGACGCAGCTCCGGCGCATCGAGAACACCGTTGGCGGCCGGCTGTTCTCACGGGAGGTCACCGGCAGCCGCCCCACCCCGCTCGGACGGTCCCTGCTGAACCGGGCGCGGCCCATAGTGGCCGAGATGAACGCCCTGGTGAGCGAGGTCCGGCTGGAGGTGGGGCAGACCGCGGGCGAGGCCCTGCGCGTCGGCAGCACCGGCAGCCGGGCCGTGGTCGGATGGCTGCGCAGGCTCCGCGCCCGCTTCCCGGACACCGACACCACCATCCACATCGACGTGTCCGCGAACGCGCTGCTGGAGATGGTCGCCGCGCAGCAGCTCGACGCCGCCTTCGTCCATGAGGTCGAGGGCGCCCCGCTACGGGTCCCCGAGGGCGTGCGGCGCCGGGTCCTGCTGGCCCGCGAGCCGCAGTTCGTGGCCCTCGCCGAAACACATCCGGCCGCCGCCGCACCGGTGGTGCGGCTCACGGACCTCGCCGACGACCAGTGGATGGTCGACCCCGCGGGGGACGGCGAGGGGACCGGGCTGCGCCGGGTCCTGACCGCCGCCGGGCTGAACCCGCGGGTGGTGTACGGGGACTATCTGACCGCCGCCGACCTGGTCGCCTCCGGGGAGGTGGTGGCCCCGTGCCAGCCCACGGCCCGGTCGCGTCCGGGCATGGCGGTGCGGCCGCTGCACGGCGATCCGCTGTCGGTCGGGCTGTATCTGGCCTCGCGCGCGCCGGACGAGGGCGCCACGGCCGTCTCCGCCGATGTCGACGCGCTCTTCGCCGACCTGGAGACCGCATACCTGGAGATCGCCTGGGCGAGCGACGCCTACCGTCAGTGGCTGGTGCGCAACGACAGCCCGCTGGTGCGCGTCCGCGACGCCCGTACGCCGGTCCCGGCGGGCGACATCGGCCTCGCGGGCCCGTCGGACGGTGCATAGCCGCGTCGGTGGTCCGGCGCCGCCACAGCCGCCTCAGCCGTCCCAGCCGTCCCCGTCGCCTCAGTCGTCGATCGCCTGGTAGGCCAGCGTCCAGAAGTCGAGGTACACCGGGGAGAACGCCGGGAACTGCGCGCGCTGGGTCAGCAGGACCGCCACCATCTCCTCCGCGGGGTCCGAGGCCCAGGACGTGCCGAGCCCGCCGTCCCAGCCGAACCGGCCCGGCACCGCCGCGACGCCGTCCCGCCCGGTGACCACCGACACCCCGAACCCCCAGCCCATGGTGTCCCACGCCCCGGGGAGGAGGCCGGACACCGCCTTCTGTGCGGGGGTGAGCTGATCGGCCGTCATCAGCTCCACGGAGGGCCGGGACAGGACGCGTCCGCCACCGCCGCACCGCCCCCGGTCCAGCAGCATCCGGCCGAACGCCAGATAGTCGTCGACCGTGGAGACCAGGCCCCCGCCGCCGTCCGGGAACGCGGGCGGGGCGGCCCACCGGCTGTCCTCAACCCCGTCGTACTGTTCGAGCTTCCCGGTGTCGGGGCCGGCGAGGTACGAGGTGGCCAGCCGCCCGAGCTTCTCCCGCGGTACGTGGAAGCCGGTGTCCGCCATGCCCAGCGGTTCGAAGATCCGCTCCCGCAGAAACGCCTCCAGCGGGCGGCCGGTGGCCCGCGCGATGAGCACGCCCAGCACCTGGGAGCCGGTGTGGTACAGCCACTTCTCGCCCGGCTGGTGCATCAGCGGCAGGGTGCCCAGGCGCCGCATCCACTCATCGGGGTCCGGCGCCTCGGTGGGGTCCGGCATCCCCACCCAGACCCCCAGCTCCTGGGCGGCGCGGGCCACCGGATACGTGTCCTCCGGGGCGGTGAGCAGACCGAAGCCCAGCCGGAAGGTGAGCAGATCGCGCAGGGTGATCGGCCGGATCGCCGGAACGGTGTCCTCCAGCGGTCCGTCGATCCGGCGGAGCACCCTGCGATCGGCCAGCTCGGGCAGCAGCCGGTCCACCGGGTCGTCCAGCCGCAGCACACACTCCTCGACCAGGATCATCGTCGCGGCCGCGATGACCGGCTTCGTCATCGAGGCGATCCGGAAGATGGTGTCCCGGCGCATCGGGTCCCCGGCGCCGACCGCCTTCGTACCGAGCACATCGACATGTGTCTCACCGCGCCTGCTGAGCGCCGTGATGAGCCCGGGCGCCTCGCCCTGCTCGATATGGCGGGCCATGACGTCGTGCATCCGGCCCAGCCGCGCGGTCGAGAATCCTCCGGTGCCCATGCGCGTGTCCCCCTTCGTCCGGTGAGAGCCGCCCGAGCGGGCCGCCCCGGTGAGAGCTGCCCGTGAAGACTCCCACACGGCACTGACAGCCACCGGTGAGCGGCGGATCAGCCCAGCTCGGGCGGTGCGCCGGGCAGCGGCTGCTCCGCCCAGATCGTCTTGCCCTCCGCGGTCTGCCGACTGCCCCAGCGCCGGCTGAGCTGGGCCACCAGCAGCAGCCCGCGGCCGCCCTCGTCGAAGGTGCGGGCCCGGCGCATGTGCGGGGCGGTGTTGCTGGCGTCGGACACCTCGCAGATCAGCGAGTGGTCGTGGATCAGACGCAGCTGGATGGGCGGGATCGCGTGCCGGATGGCGTTGGTGACCAGCTCGCTGACGACCAGTTCGGTGGTGAACACGGCCTCGTCCAGACCCCAGTCGGTCAGCCGCTCGGTGACGTCCCGGCGGGACCGGGCGACGCAGGCCGGGTCGGCGGGCACGTCCCAGGTGGCCACGTGCGCCGCGTCCAGGGTGTGGGTGCGGGCGAGGAGCAGGGCGACGTCGTCGAGCACGCCGGTCTCGGGCAGCAGCGCGCGCAGTACGGAGTCACAGGTGCCCTCCAGCGAGGCGGCGGGGTGGGCCAGCGCGCCGGCCAGCAGGACGCGCCCCTCGTCGACATCGCGGTCCCAGCCGCCCACCAGGCCGTTGGTGTAGAGGGCGAGCACGGTGTGCTCGGGCAGTTCGAGGTCCATCGCCTCGAACGGCAGCCCGCCGACCCCGAGCGGCGGACCCACCGGCAGGGTCACGAACTCCACCGGCCCGCCGGGGGTGACCACGGCCGGTGCGGGATGGCCGGCCGCGGCCATGGAGCAGCGGTGCGACACCGGGTCGTAGACCGCGTACAGACAGGTCGCGCCGACGTCCCCGGTGGCCTCTCCGCCCCCGGTCTCGGCGGACAGATGGATCACCAGATCGTCGAGGTGGGTGAGGAGTTCGTCCGGTGGCAGATCGACGTCGGCGAGGGTGCGCACCGCGGTGCGCAGCCGTCCCATGGTGGCCGACGCCTGGATTCCGTGGCCGACCACGTCGCCGACCACCAGGGCGACCCGCGCGCCGGACAGCGGGATCACGTCGAACCAGTCGCCGCCCGCCGCCGTGTACGGCCCGGCGGGCAGATAGCGGGACGCCACCTCCACCGCGGAGGGCCGGGGCACCGCCTGCGGCAGCAGACTGCGCTGCAGGCCCAGCGCGGTGTCGCGTTCCCGGGTGAAGCGGCGGGCGTTGTCCACACAGACCGCGGCCCGGGTGGTGATCTCCTCGGCCAGCAGGACGTCGTCCTGGGTGAACGGCCCGGGACGGTGGTGACGGGTGAATACGGCCACCCCGAGGGTCGTTCCCCGGGCCCGGATCGGCACGGACATGACCGAGTGGATGCCGAACTCCCGGATCTTGGCGGCGCGGACCGGCTTGAGGGCGCCCCATTCCCTGATGACGGGGTCGTCGGCGGCGTAGATGATGGGCCGCCCCGCCACCAGGCACTCGGCCATCGGGGAGACCTCCGGATAGGCGTTCACCTTCCCCAGCTCGACCGCTGCCTCCGGAGCCCCCTCGTAGATCGACTGATGGGCGGCGCGGCGCAACACGACGGGGCCGGTGAGCGGGCCGGGCTGCGGCTCCTCGTCCTCGTCGAGCCGGTCCAGCAGGTCGACCGTCACGAAGTCGGCCAGCCGCGGTACGCACACGTCGGCCAGCTCCTGCGCGGTGCGGTCGACGTCGAGGGTGCTGCCGATCCGTACGCTGGCCTCGCTCAGCAGGAGGAGCCGCTGCCGGGCCCGGTACTGCTCGGTGATGTCGTGCGCCGCCAGGCACACGCCGTGCACCTCACCGTCCCTGGCCTTCAGCGGCGCGAAGTGAGCCGACCAGGCGTGCTCCCGCGCCTCGCCGCCGGTGCGCGGATACGTCTCCACATGGCGCCGTTCGCCGGTCCGCAGCACATGCCGCATCAGCGCCTCAAGCCCCTCGCTGCGCAGCTTCCCGCCGATGTCCGTGAGCCGCAGCCCTTGGAGGTCGCCCTCGGGGAGGCCGATGACGCGCGCCATCTCGGCGTTCGCGTTGCGCAGCCGCAGATCGGTGTCGTAGATCGCCATGGGGCAGGGCGACTGGGCGTACGCCCAGGTCAGGAGCTTCGCGTCGGAGGGCTCCGCGATGTCGTCGGCGGGAACCGGGGCGACCAGCAGCCAGCCGTCGCCGGTGCGGTGGGCCAGCAGCGCCACCTCCACCCGCCGCCCGTCGCGGTGGCGCAGCGCGAGCGTGCCGTGCCAGCGCGCCCGTACCGCCCGGGCCCGCTCGGCCACGCTCCGGACCGGCTCGGCCAGCAGCGCCGCGGCGGGCCGTCCCACCACCTCCGACGGCGGATATCCGAGCAGCCGCCGGGCACCGTCGTTCCAGCCGGTCACCGTGGCGTCGCCGCCGACGGTGACCCGTGCCGGGCCCGCTTCGTCCACGTGTTCCAGTATGGCGTTGTGTGAAAAGTCGCGCTGGGAAGAAGACCGCACCCGGCCGCGGTGGCGGGCCGGGTGCGGGCGAAGGGCCGGTCGGTCGGCCCCAGAGGCCGGGTCAGGCCTTCTTGGTCTCCCAGAAGATCTTGTCGATCTGGGCGATGTAGTCCAGAGCCTTCTGGCCCGTGGCCGGGTCGGTGGAGCCCTTGGCGGCGCTGAGCGCCTTCAGGGTCTCGTTGACCAGCTGGTGCAGCTCCGGGTACTTCTCGAAGTGCGGGGGCTTGAAGTAGTCGCTCCACAGCACCGAGACGTGGTGCTTCGCCAGCTCCGCGCGCTCCTCCTTGATGGTGGTGGCGCGGGCGCGGAAGTGCGGGTCCTCGTTGGCCTGGAACTTCTCCTGGACGGCCTTGACGGACTCGGCCTCGATGCGGGCCTGGGCCGGGTCGTACACGCCGCAGGGCAGGTCGCAGTGGGCGCTGACCTGAACCTTGCGGGCGAACAGGCGGGAGAGCATAGAGCTGTCCTTCCATTCGTGATCGTCTTCTCAGGTGCGAGATTACTCCGTGTGGGAAGGCTTTTCTCGGGCGGGCCGGGAGGCTTAGGTCAAAAGTCCGGTGACACTCCGGGGTGCCTGGTGCGGTGACCTGGGAGGGTGAGGGTGGACGGTGGCGTACGGACCGGAGGTGCCGTGATGCAGGAGCAGCTGCACGATCGCGGGCAGGAGAAGGACCGCGAGCAGCACGGCCTGCTGCGGATGGGGCTGGCCGAGGTGTACAACCCGTCGATGCGGCCGTCGCTGTATCCGGGCGACCAGTTGGTGGTGCGGTACGGGGTGCCCGTGCGGCCGGGGGACGTGGTGGTGCTCCGGCATCCCTTCCGGCAGGACCTGCTCATCGTGAAGCGCGCGGTGGAGCGGCGCGAGGGCGGCTGGTGGGTGATGGGGGACAACCCGGACGTGAAGAACGACAGCCGGGAGTTCGGCGTCGTACCGGACGAGCTGGTGGTGGCGCGGGCGTGGCTGCGGGTGCGGCCGCTGCCGGGGCGGCCCGGGGCCCGGGGTCAGCGGTCGATGGCGGGGCTGCTGTCGTGGGCGGTGTCGGCGGTGCGGCCCGTGCGGTCGAGGTCGCGGGCCAGGGAGGTCGCGCGCGGGGCGGACGCGGAGTCGCCCGGGCGGCCCGCGTCGAGGCGTTTACGGGCGCGGTAGGCGGCGACGTTGGCGCGGGTGGCGCAGCGGTCGGAACAGTAGCGCCGGGATCGATTTGTCGACGTGTCGAGATAGGCGTTGCGACAGGGCGGGGCCTCACAGATGCCGAGCCGGTCCGCGCCCAGTTCGGTGAGGTGGAACGCGAGCCCCATGGAGGCGGTCGCGGCGAATCCGGCACCGGCGTTGGCGGCGTAGTCGGCGATGTGCATGTGCCAGTTGGGGCGGCCGTCCTCGTCCCGCAGCTCGTGCCCGGAGATCTGCGGGCTCACCGGGAACTCGATGAGCAGCGCGTTGAGCAGATCCACGGCCAGCTCCTCGTCCCCCTCCGTCGCCGCCTCGAAGACCGCGCGCAGCCGGGCCCGGACCGACCGCAGCCGGGTGACGTCGGCGTCCGTCGCGCGCCGGGCCGCCTGGCGGCTCTCCCCGAAGAGGGTGCGTACGGCGTCGACCGAGGTGAGCGCGTCGGTGCCGCGTGCGGGCTCCTCGCTGTTGACCAGACGCACGGCGAGATCTGAGTAATAAGCCAGTTCCACTTGTGGTCCTTACGGGGGCGGTCTAGGGTCGGTTCTGGTCAGGTCGGGTAATGGGCGCTCTATGCGCCAGGGTATTACGTACGACGACGTGGAGGAGAGCGATGACGGACACCCTCGCCGCGGCGGACTGGCAGGCGTGGCAACGGAGCTGGGACCGGCAGCAGGAGTGGTACCTCCCCGATCGTGAGGAGCGGTTCCGGGCGATGCTCGACACGGTCGAGGCGCTGGTCGGACCGGAGCCGAGAATCCTCGACCTCGCGTGCGGCACGGGCAGTATCTCGGATCGGGCGCTGCGCCGCTTCCCCGGCGCCACCAGCACCGGCGTCGATCTGGATCCCGCGCTGCTGGCCATCGCCCGCGGGCATTTCGCGGGGGACGGCCGTATCACCTTCGTCAGCGTGGACCTGCGCGACCCCGGATGGACGGGGCGGCTGCCGCACCCCACGTACGACGCGGTGCTCACCGCCACCGCCCTCCACTGGCTGGGCTCCGATGAACTCCGGGCGCTGTACGGCCAGGTGGCGGAGGTCGTACGGGACGGCGGAGTGTTCCTGAACGCGGACCATATGCCGGACCCGGACACGCCCCGGCTCAACGACGCCGACCGTACGTACCGCAAGGAGCGGCAGGCGCGGGCCAAGGCCGAGGGCGCCCAGGACTGGGTGGACTGGTGGAACGCCGCCGCGGTGGACCCGGTGCTGGCGGAGCCGGTGGCCGAGCGGTTCACGATCTTCGGCAACCCGGCGGACGGCGACCACGCGGACGGCGAGGTGCAGCCAGCCGCCTGGCACGCGGACGCGCTGCGCGAGGCGGGGTTCGCCGAGGCGCGGTCCGTGTGGTGCTCGGTCTCGGACGCGATGGTGCTCGGGCTCAAGTAGCGCAGAGCACGAGGGCGGTACGGGGCCTCACGCCCCGTACCGCCCTCGCGTCGTCGTCCTACTCCTGGAGCACCTTCTGCTCCTAGAGCACCTTCGACAGGAACGACTTCGTCCGCTCGTGCTGCGGGTTCGTCAGCACGTCGCGCGGAAGTCCGGACTCCACGACCACTCCGTCGTCCATGAAGACGACCGAGTCCCCGACCTCCCGGGCGAAGCCCATCTCGTGGGTGACGACGATCATCGTCATGCCGTCCTCCGCGAGCCCGCGCATCACATCGAGGACGTCCCCGACCAGCTCCGGGTCGAGCGCCGAGGTCGGCTCGTCGAAGAGCATCAGCTTCGGCTCCATGGCCAGCGCCCGCGCGATCGCGACCCGCTGCTGCTGGCCGCCGGAGAGCTGCGAGGGGTAGTTGCCCGCCTTGTCGGCGAGGCCCACCCGGTCCAGCAGCTTCAGCGCGCGCTCCCGGGCGACCGCCTTGGTCTCCCGCTTGACCTGCATCGGCGCCTCGATCACGTTCTCCAGCGCGGTCATGTGCGGGAAGAGGTTGAAGCGCTGGAAGACCATGCCGATGTCGCGGCGCTTCGCGGCGACCTCGCGGTCCTTGAGCTCGTAGAGCTTGTCGCCCTTCTGCCGGTAGCCGACCAGGTCGCCGTCCACGTACAGCCGCCCGGAGTTGATCTTCTCCAGGTGGTTGATGCAGCGCAGGAAGGTGGACTTCCCGGAGCCGGACGGGCCGATCAGGCAGAACACCTCACGCGGGGCGACCTCCAGGTCGATGCCCTTGAGGACCTGCACGGCGCCGAAGGACTTGTGGACGCCCTCCGCCTTCACCATGGCGTTCATACGCTCACATCCCCTGGCGGTTGGAGCCGGACAGCAGGTTGATCCGGATGCGCTGCAGCGGCGTCGCGGGCAGGTTCCGGGTGGTGCCGCGCGCGTAGTAGCGCTCCAGGTAGTACTGGCCCACGCTCAGCACCGAGGTGAGGATCAGGTACCAGGCGGCGGCGAGGAAGAGCATCTCCGCGGTGGCACCGGAGTTCTGTCCGACCTCCGAGGTGGCCTGCAACAGATCCCAGTACTGGACCGCGATCACCAGTGAGGTGGTCTTGAGCATGTTGATGAACTCGTTGCCGGTCGGCGGCACGATCACCCGCATGGCCTGCGGCAGGACGACCCGGCGCAGGGTCTTGGCGTGGCTCATGCCCAGCGCCTGGGCGGCCTCGGTCTGGCCCTCGTCGACGGACTGGATGCCCGCCCGGCAGATCTCCGCCATGTACGCGGCCTCGTTCAGTCCGAGGCCCAGCAGGGCGGCCAGGAACGGGGTCATGAAGTCCGACCACTCGTCCTTGTAGATCGGCATGATGTTGATGTACTTGAAGACCAGCCCCAGGTTGAACCACACCAGCAGCTGCACATAGACCGGGGTGCCGCGGAAGAACCAGATGTAGCCCCAGGCGATGGAGGACGTCACCGGGTTCTTCGACAGCCGCATGACGGCCAGGATGATGCCGAGGGCCACGCCGAGCACCATCGAGAGGATGGTGATCCAGATGGTGTTGCGGACACCCCTGAGGACTTCACCGTCGAAGAAGTAGTCCGGGATGGCGTCCCAGTTCACATCGCCTTTGGCGAAGGCGTAGACGAGCATCGCCAGCAGGGCGATGGTGATGACCGCGGAGATCCAGCGGCCGTAGTGCCGCACCGGGATGGCTTTGATGTTCTCCGGTGCGGGAGACGGGGTGCCGACGGGCCCCGTCTTGTCGGTCTTCGTTGTCACGGATGAGTGCCTTTCAGCGCGAGCGCGCGAGCTTCAGGGTCGGCCGGGGTCACTTGCCGCCGTTGATGATGGCCTTGGCGACCGCGCCGTCCTTGACGCCCCACTTCGCGACGATCTTGTCGTAGTCGCCGTTCGCGATGATGAGGGCGAGCGCCTGCTGGAGGGCGTCGCGCAGCTCGGTGTTGTCCTTGGAGACCGCGATGCCGTACGGGGCGGCGTCCACCTGCTCGCCGACCAGCTGGAAGTCCTTGCCGCCACCGGAGGTCTTCACCGCGTACGCGGCGACCGGGAAGTCGCTGGAACCGGCCGCGGCACCCCCGCCGCGCAGCCGGGTCTGGGCCTCGGTGTCATTGCCGAACGCCTCGACCGCGATCTTCTTCTTGCCGCCCTGCTCGCACTTCTTCGACTCCGCCTTGGCGAGGTCGTGCGAGACGGTGCCGCGCTGCACGACGATCTTCTTGCCGCAGAGGTCGTCCCAGGTCTTGATCCCCTGGTCGTCGCCCTTCTTGGTGTAGATCGAGACACCCGCGGTGAAGTAGTCGACGAAGTCGACGCCCTCGCCGGCCTTCTTGCCGGTGTCGGGGTCGACGCCGTCCTGGCGGCCCTTGTTGTCGGTCATGGCCGACATGGCGATGTCGTAGCGCTGCGACCGCAGACCGGACAGCAGGGTGTCGAACGTGGCGTTGTTGAACTCGAACCGGACGCCGAGGACCTTGCCGAGCGCGTCCGCGAGGTCCGGGTCGAGCCCCATGACCTTGCCGTTCTTCTTGAACTCGACCGGCGGGTAGTTGATGTCCGAGCCGACCTTCACCACGCCCGCGTCCTGGATCTTCTTCGGCAGCTCGCTGAAGAGCGGCCCCTTCCCGGCGGCGTTGCCGGAACCTCCCGTTTTCGCCTTGTCGGTCTGGTCGCCACAGCCCGTCAGCAGCAGGGCTCCCACGACCGCGACTGCGCCGACAGCGGCCGTCCGGGACTTCGTGGTGACCCGGCGGCGCGTGAAGCTGGCGGTCATGCTGGTTCCTCCGGCAGGGTGAGGGGGTGTCCGAGGGTCGGGAACACGTGTGTGGGTGTCGCGATCTCGTGTGATTGGGGCATCTTGCCATCTGGACGGGCACGCCTGGGTGGGCTTCCGTGTCAAAATCGGATAACGGGCGATCCCCGTGGTGCACAGGAAACGGACACCGGGCTGTACAGCCCAGGTGCGGGGAGCGGTACGAAATTGTGATCATGCGGCGAATGACGCGTGACGGCGGCATGCACATCCGGAGCCGCTTCGACCGCTTCCGACGGTTATGAGAACTTCCGAACACCACCGCAACGGAAGCCGTTCGTTCTGGGCACATGCTTCCGGTAGAAAAGACGGTTACACCCCTCATCCGGGGCTCAGGGCGCGAGTGCGACGCGCCCGGCGTCCGTATCTGATTCCGCGAGGCAGGAATCTGCCGCGCTGGACCGGATGCGGTGCCCGCCCGCTCCCAACCCGGGGCGGTTACCCTCGACAGAAAACGACAAAGGGGTCTAAAAGTGGCAGCGGAGATGGTGAATCCTCGCAGCGACAACGCAAGCGACAGCGGCGAAGGAGCCGACGGAGTGACCGACGGAGAGCCCTTCGACCCCGCGTTCGCGCTGCACCGCGGCGGCAAGATGGCCGTGCAGGCGACCGTGCCCGTGCGCGACCGGGACGATCTGTCCCTCGCCTACACGCCGGGCGTCGCGAAGGTCTGCAGCGCGATCGCCGAGCAGCCCGAACTCGTTCATGACTACACCTGGAAGTCCCAGGTCGTGGCCGTGGTGACGGACGGCAGCGCCGTCCTCGGGCTCGGCGACATCGGTCCGGAGGCATCCCTTCCGGTCATGGAGGGCAAGGCGATCCTCTTCAAGCAGTTCGGCGGTGTGGACGCGGTGCCGATCGCGCTCGACTGCCGGGACGTGGACGAGATCGTCGAGACCGTCGTCCGGCTCGCGCCCTCGTTCGGCGGCGTCAATCTGGAGGACATCTCCGCGCCTCGCTGCTTCGAGATCGAGCGCAAGCTCCAGGAGCGCGTCGACATCCCGATCTTCCATGACGACCAGCACGGCACGGCGGTCGTCACGCTGGCCGCGCTGCGCAACGCGGCCAAGCTGACCGACCGCTCCCTCGGCCAGCTGCGCGCCGTCATCTCCGGCGCGGGTGCCGCCGGTGTGGCCATCGCCCGGATCCTCACCGAGGCGGGCATCGGAGACGTCGCGGTCTGCGACCGCAAGGGCGTCGTCTCCGCGGACCGCGACGACCTGACCGAGGTCAAGCGCGAGCTGGCGGGCTTCACCAACAAGGCGGGGCTCACCGGTTCGCTGGAGGCCGCGATGGACGGCGCCGACGTCTTCATCGGCGTCAGCGGTGGCACGGTGGCGGAGGAAGCGGTCGCGAAGATGGCGCCCGGCGCCTTCATCTTCGCGATGGCCAACCCCAACCCGGAGATCCACCCCGAGGTCGCGCACCAGCACGCGGCCGTGGTCGCCACCGGGCGCAGCGACTTCCCGAACCAGATCAACAACGTGCTCGCCTTCCCCGGCATCTTCGCCGGTGCCCTCCAGGTCCGGGCCTCCCGGATCACCGAGGGCATGAAGCTCGCCGCCGCCGAGGCGCTGGCCTCCGTCGTGGCCGACGAGCTGAGCGCGGACAAGGTCATCCCGTCGCCGTTCGACGAGCGGGTCGCCCCGGCCGTGACCGCGGCCGTGGCCGCCGCCGCCCGCGCGGAGGGCGTGGCACGCCGCTGACCCAGCGGCAGTGCCGGAGCAGCTGTACGGGCCGGGCCGTCCATCGGGGCGGCCCGGCTCCGCTGTCGCGGGGCGGGGGTACGGCTTCGCCTGTCGTGGGGGCGGGCGGTGTGACTCACATCGCGGTGTGGTTCCGTCGCTTCTTCCCGCGGCCTATGGTCGGGATCATGTTCGCTGCCTACGCCGCACGTATCGACCGCGACCAGCCGCTCAGCGGCCTCGAACTGGGCGAGCGCCCCGAGCCGGAGACGCGCCCAGGCTGGACGACCGTCAACGTCAAGGCCGCCTCGCTCAACCACCACGACCTGTGGTCGCTGCGCGGGGTCGGTCTCGGCGAGGAGTCGCTGCCGATGATCCTCGGCTGTGACGCCGCCGGGATCGACGAGGACGGCAACGAGGTCGTCCTCCACTCGGTCATCGGCCAGAGCGGTCACGGCGTCGGACCGCGTGAGCCCCGCACCATCCTCACCGAGCGCTACCAGGGCACGTTCGCGGAGAAGGTCACCGTCCCCACCTGGAACCTGCTGCCCAAGCCCAAGGAGCTGTCGTTCGAGGAGGCCGCCTGCCTCCCGACGGCCTGGCTGACCGCCTACCGCATGCTGTTCACCAACGCTGGCGTACGGCCCGGCGACAGCGTGCTGGTGCAGGGCGCGGGCGGCGGCGTGGCCACCGCCGCGATCGTGCTGGGCGCCGCCGCCGGGCTGCGGATGGTCGCGACCAGCCGGGACGAGGCCAAGCGCAAGCGCGCGGTCGAGCTGGGCGCCGAGGGGGCGTACGAGCCGGGGGAGCGGCTGCCGCGACGGGTGGACGCGGTGATCGAGACGGTCGGCGCCGCGACCTGGTCGCATTCGGTGAAGTCGCTCAAGCCGGGCGGCACCCTGGTCATCTCGGGCGCCACCAGCGGCCCCAACCCGCAGGCCACCGAGCTGAACAGGATCTTCTTCCTGGAGCTGAAGGTCGTCGGGTCGACGATGGGCGGCAAGGACGAGCTGGAGGACCTGCTGAGCTTCTGCGCCGCGCGGGGAGTGCGGCCGGTGATCGACTCGGCGCTGCCGCTGGACCGGGCGCGCGAGGGGTTCGAGAAGATGGCGGGCGGGGATCTCTTCGGCAAGGTGGTGCTGACGGTCTGACCGCCGGGCAGGCTGACGGGCGGTCATTTTCGGCGCGTATTGCACAGCGGTTCGATCGTTCGAAGTCGAGAGCGATGCATTGCCGTCACTCTGAGTAAAAGGTCTGGTGCTCTCCGGAGTTGGCGCGGATAATCGTGCCGGGGGGATGCACATGACTGCTTCAGTACCGCCTTTGCCCAGAATCGAGTTGCTGGTCGACGCGCTCGAACAGCTCGTCACCCTGCCGCCGGGCCGCCGCGGCCCGGCGCCGCAGATCCTGCTCACCCAGTTGGCCGAGGGGCCCGAGGCCGGGCGGATCGCGGACGGCCTGTGCGCGCGCTTCAGCGCGGGCGGCCGCGCCCGCGTTCCGTTCGCGCAGGTGGCGGGCGAGGCCGAGGCCCCGCGCCAGGAGCACGTGGGGGTGACGTTCCAGAAGATCGAGGAAGAGCTGCTGCGCAACCGGCCGGGCGGCTTTGGCCGACTGCGGCTGCCTCAGTTCCGGCTGATGTGCGGCATCGTCGAGTCCGACCTCGCCGGATGCCCGCCCGGAGCACAGGCCACCGCGTTGCGCGACCGGAGCTACGAGGCGCGCTGCGCCGGGTCGGTCTTCCTGCGTGCCCTGCAGGCCGTGAGCGGCGGGGAGGAGCCGCCGCCGAGCATTCCGGGCACCGCCTGGTACTGGCTGCGCCGCCCGCTGTTCGGCCTGCTGCCGCGCTGGTGGTACGGGCGGCGCCATGCCCGCCGGATGACCCGCAAGGGCAGCTGGTACCGCGCCTGGGCCGAACTGCCCGAGGGCGGGCCCGGGTTCTTCGCCGACGCCTGTCGGCTGACCGTGGGCGCGCCCGGCGCCGCGCGGCGCGAGCCGATCGTCGATGTGCTGCTGCGGGCCCTGCTCGCCGACCTTGAGCGGGCCTTCCGCCATCCCCGGCTCTCGCCCTGGGGGCGGCGCCGCCGCCATCGCCTCGTGCTCGTCTTCCCGCAGCCCCCGGCCATCGGTGACGACACCGGGCGGCTGCTGGAGCAGTTCCCCCGGGCGGTCGAGCAGACGGGGTGCACCGGGGTGATGCTGGTGGCCGCGGTGCGCCCGGGCCGGGAGCGTACGGAGAGCTTCGCCGAAGCCGCCATCACGCTGAAGTCCTGGATCGGGGCCACCGGCGCGGGCGGCGCCAGGGTGGTCCGCGTGCTCGTCGAGCCGCAGGGGGACGACGAGGACGCGGCCCGCTGGCTCGGCCGCTATCCGGAGATCGCCGTCGGCAGGAGCCGTTCCGATGGGGCGCCGCTGGTGGAGGCCGCCGTCGCGGCGGTGGCGGGCGTCACCGTGCTCGGGCTGCTCGGCGGCTACGCCCTGGCCCGGCTGACGGAGCGCAGTGACACCGCCTGTCTCGGCGGTAGCGGCGCGTCGGCGTCCCCGGCCGCGTCGGCGTCCGGTTCGCCGTCCGCCTCCGGCGCCTCGTCGAAGGCCGGTGGTGACGGCGGCGGGCGGAGCAGACCTCCGAAGCGGAGCCCGCGGGAGGTCTACGGCGACGCGGTGGACGCCATCACCCGGCAGAACGGGCGGGCCGACAAGGCGGCCCGGTCCGGCGCCGTGGTCCGGACGGTCGGCTATCTGGGCGTGCCGGTGACCGCCGACGACTGGGACGAGGCCAAGTACAGCGGCGCCATCCCCGAGGTGCGCGGCATCGCGCTGGCCCAGGAGGAGATCAACGAACAGGCGGACCAGCAGAAGGGCAGCAAGGTCTGGCTGAAGGTCCGCCTGATGGACGCGGGAGAGCGCTTCGCACAGGCGCCCGCGGTGGCCGAGGCACTCAAGAAGGAGGTCGAGGCCGCCGAGCGCGCTGGGGACGGGGAGCAGTTCCTGGGCGTGGTGGGCCTCGGCCAGAGCCGCCCGGGCACGGTGAAGGCCCGGGACAAGCTCGCCGAGGCCGGGCTGCCGATGGTCGGCACCGCCGCGACCGCCGAGGAGATGCAGCGTTCGCCGATGTACCGGCAGGTCGCTCCCGACAACCACCGGGAGGCGCGTGTCGCGGCGAACTTCGCGCGGCACGCCAATATCGTGCAGACCGCGCCCGGGACCTGCGCCCCCGCCAGGAGGGCGGTGGTGATTGGGGATCCGACCGACATCTACAGCGCGAATCTGAGCGACCGGTTCGCGGAGGAGTTCAAGGACGTCCACCGCATCTGGTATCCGGTCCAGCGCCCCTCTGCCGCGCCACCGCCCGGGCACAAAGGCCAGGGGGAGGAATGGGTCTCCCACACCTCACAGATGGCCGACAGCATATGCCGGAGGCTCAAGGAGGAACCGCGCACGGTGGTGTACTGGGCCGCCCGCGCCCATGAGTTCGAGAATCTCCTCGACGACTTCGACCGCCGCACCAGCTGCAACGGCCAGTCGACCGTGCTCGGCGGCAACGACCTGGACAACGCGGTGGTCGAGCAGCAGCGCCCCAGCGAGAAGCACCTCAGACTGCGGCTGTACTACGCGGCACAGGCTCTGGCGGAGGACAACTCGCCCAATGTGAAGGGTGACGACTTCCACCGGAGGTACGCGGCCGCCTACGGGAGCGACCTGTGGAGCAACGACGCCCGGGTGCCGCTCGCCGGGGATGCGCTCGGTGTGCTGTCCGAGGGGATCAACGCGGCCTACCAGAGCGCGGGCACGGCGCCCTTCGGGCGGGGCGGGGTGCAGTCGGAGCTGGAGCAGGGGGTGGGCGGAGCGGAGGGGCTGCGCGGGGCCACCGGTTCGCTGATCTTCGGCCAGGGTGCCAAGGTGCCCGTCAACAAGCGGCTGCTCATCCTGCACGACACCAGGGACGCGTCCCCGGAGGTCGCGCTGGAGTGCGGGATACGGGACAGCGGCGACGAGGCGAAGACCTGGGGGCCCAGGAACGCGTTCGACTGTCCGCGCGACCAAGACGACAGCAAGGACGGCAAGGGCGACGGGGAGGGCAAGGGGGACGACTGAGCCGAGGGGAGGGGGGGAACTGATCAGCGGTCCGCCGGGGCCTCGGCGAACGCCCAGCCCGACCAGCGGGTGACCTCGATGGCGATCACCGGTCCGCGCGGCGGCTGGTCGGCGTACTGCGGGTACTTGCCGACCAGCTGTCGCACCGGGTCCGCCCGTTCGGCCGCCGCCTCGGCCGGAATGACGCGGGCCCGGCCATCGGCCCGCACCCACCACAGCTGCCGCCAGTCCTCGTCATAGTGGTCGACCAGGAGGGAGACCGCCGGGTTGGCGTGGATGTTGCGCAGCCGCTTCAGGTCCTGGTGGCGCTTGGGCTTGTGGTCCACAGCGGTGACCACGGTGTCCACGCCGTCCGGGGTGGTGAGGGCGAAGGTGGCGGGCACCAGATGCGGTCGGCCGTCCTCGTCGGTGGTGGCCAGCCGCAGCACCCGGGCGCGGGCGAAGCGCCGCCGCGCCTCGGGGGTCTCCAGTCGCATACCGGCGAGGCTACTGCGGGGCGCGTCCGGCGGCCGTACGAAGCGCCGCCGGACGCGCGCCCGGGGCCCGGGGCTACTCCTTGGCCGGGCCGCCGCGCAGTTGGCCGGTGATCCGGGCCGCCGTCGCCGCCAGTCGGCGGTGGGCGTCGGCCAGTTGGGCACCGGTCACCCCGTGGTCCCGGGCGGTGTCGCGGATGTCGTCGCGGAAGCGGTCGAGCAGCCGGTCCAGATCGCGGGCGGGGTCGCCTGACGGGGTGAACTCCCCGGCCCACGCGGGCTCGGCCGGCGCGCCGCCGCCGTCACCGTCGCCGCCGCGCACATCGGCACCGGCACCGGCTTGGGCGTCGGCATCCGCGGCGGTCTGCTGGGCGGTGCCGGGGGCCGGTTCCGGTGCGTCCGCGCGCGGGGCGGTGGGGGCGGCGGTTTTCGTCGCGTCGCCCGCGTCCGTCCGGCCCGACGGGGTCATGCCCTGCCGGGAGAGACGGCTCACGCTGCGCGACACCTCGGCCAGACCGTCCCGCACCGCCTGCTGCCAGTCGCCCGCCCGGATGTGCTCCTGGGTCTGCTCCTGGACGCGCCGGGCGACCCGCTGGACCTCTTCGAGCGCGAACTCCTGGGCGTCCTTGGCCTGCTTACGGGCGCGCTGGGCGTCCTGCCGGGCGCGGCGGCTCTCCTCCTTGGCGCGGCGGGCCTGCTCCTTCCACTCGTCCTTGGCGCGCCGCAGCTCCTCCTTCGCCTGCCGCCAGCCCTCGGCGTTGTCCCACGGGCCCTCCCAGGGGCCGGGTTTGCCCTCGCCGGTACCACCGGAGGTGCGGGCCTTCTGGGCGGCCTCCCGCATCTCCCGCCGCAGATCGTCGGCGGAGCCGCGCACGTCCTCGCGGATCTCGGCGGCGAGTTCGGCCACCGATTCGCGGATCTCCAGCTCCAGCTCGGCCAGTTCCCCACTGCGGTCGGCCAGTTCGGCGCGTCCGGCGTCGGTGATGGAGTAGACCTTGCGGCCGCCTTCGGTGGTGTGGGTGACCAGGCCTTCGGCCTCCAGCTTGGCCAGGCGCGGGTAGACGGTGCCCGCGGAGGGCGCGTACAGCCCCTGGAAGCGTTCCTCCAGCAGCCGGATGACCTCGTAGCCGTGGCGCGGGGCCTCATCGAGCAGCTTGAGCAGGTACAGGCGGAGTCGGCCGTGGGCGAATACGGGGGGCATCAGAGGACCTTTCCCTGCGGGCCGCCGGTGCTGTCGGTGCTGTCAGTGCTGTCAGTACTGGTGGTTCTGGTGGTGCTGGTGGTGCGGCCGCTGACATCGTCGCCGTCCCCGTCGGCGGGCGGGCGCCGCAGCAGCGCTATCGCGCCGGAGACGGTGGTGGCCTTCAGGCGGCCCTGGCCCGAGCCCAGGTGCCCGGTGATCCGCTTGGCGCCCCACTGACCGGTGACCCGCAGATCCTCGAAGGCGTTGGCGACGGGCCCGCTCGCGGTGTTCGCCTCGACCCTGGCGTCGGCGGGGTGCGGCAGCCGGATGGCGATCTCACCGGAGACGGTGGTGAGGCTGATGTCCGCGCGCTGCGAGGCGGGGGCGAGGTCGAGCACCATATCGCCGCTGACGGAGTCGGCCTTGACGACCGGGCCCGAGCCCTCGATCACGGTGAGGTCGCCGGATACGGAGTTGAAGCGCAGATCGCCGGTGACGGCCTGGGCCTCGACCCGGCCGGAGACGGTGTCGGCGCGCACCGGACCGGTCAGCCCGACGAGGGTGGCGTCGCCCGATACGCCGCGCAGATCCGTCCGGCCGCCCAGCCCGGAGGCGACGGCCGAGGCGGTGACGACGCCGATCGAGGCGGCCGTGCCCGTGGGCACCGCGAGGGTGACATGGACGCTGCGGTGCCACGCCTTGCGGTCGAGCCAGGAGAGCAGACCCTTCCAGGGGAGGTCGTCGTACGCGACGCTCAGGGTTCCGTCGTCCAGGGTCACCCTCAGCGGTGGGCCCTCGATGGCGGACAGCTCCAGCCGGGCCGGGCCGCCGTCGGTCCCGACCACGTTGACCGTGCCGTCCACGATGCGTACGTGGAGTGCGGAGACGGGCTCGTCGAAGGTGAGCTTCTGTGGTTCGCCGAACGACCACTCTGACCGGGCTGACATCCCTGGCCTCCCCTGGCTGGATGCGGCCACGCAACATATCGTGTCCGTACAGACACGATATATCGTGGATCGCTGGAGTCAAGCCCGTCACGGGCGCGAGCGCGGCCCCGGGCGAAGACGCCTGGCCGAGGTGTGTTTATCGAGAATTTCCACTAGAGCATCACTAGTGTGCTGCTAGAGCGTCATGGAGTGCGAATGTTCGAGGCTGTTACCTTCGTGCCTTCGATTCGAGAAGAAAGAGGGCAGTGAAGGTAATGGCGTCACAACCCTTGAAATACTCGGTATCAAGTGATTCTCAAGACCTGTGCTCCGTTGCCCAGGTGCTCCTGAGGGCCGCGCACCACTACGCCGATTCCGGGGTACGTTACGTGACCGCCGAGGCGGGGCGTGACACAACACGCCAGTCCTACCCGGAACTTCTGCAATCCTCGTCACGGCTCCTCGCACCGCTCCGCGGGCGCGGGCTGCGGCCGGGCGCCAGGGTGGCCCTGCTGCTGGACGATCAGCGGGAATTCCTGACGGTCTTCTGGGCCTGCCTGCTCGGCGGCTTCGTACCCTGCCCGATGGTTTCCGTCCGCGGCGACCCGGCCCGCTGGGCCGCCCAGCTGGCGCATCTCAACCAGCTGTTGGGCGGCCCGTTGCTGGTCACCACCGAGGTGATGAGCGCCGAGCTGCCGCATGTGCCCGGGCTCGACACCGCCACGGTGGAGCAGCTGCGGGACGCGGAGAGCGCGTCCGGCCCGGAGGGCGGCGCGCCACGGGGGGTGCACATCGCCGCACCGGACGATCTCGCCCTGCTGGTGCTGACCTCCGGTTCCACCGGGAATTCCAAAGCGGTCATGCTCACCCACGCAAACATTCTCACCTCCATGGCGGGAAAGGCCGGGAAGCAGCGGCTCACGGCCGCCGATACAACCTTCAACTGGATTTCCTACGACCATGTCGCCGCGCTCCTGGAAGCGCATATGCTGCCGCTCTATGTCGGCGCCGAGCAATTGCATGCGGAAGCATCTCTCGTTCTGGAGGAGCCGCTGAATTTCCTCCGTATCGCCTCCCGCCACAAGGTCACGATGACCTTCACCCCGAATTTCCTCCTCGGTCCGCTGAATGCCTCCGCGCGAGATCTGGCCGAGGAGATATCGGCGGGCGGTGAAGGGCTCGACCTCAGCTCTCTGCGGCATATCGTGAGCGGCGGCGAGGCCAATGTCGTCGCCACCGGCCAGGCGTTCCTGGCCCACTACGCCCCGTACGGACTGCGGCCCTCCGCCCTCTGGCCCGCCTTCGGGATGACCGAAACCTGCGCGGGGTCGGTCTACAACCGCGCCTTTCCCCTCACCGACGTGGGCCAGGAGTTCGCCAACCTCGGCACCCCCGTCGAGGGGCTGAGCATCCGGGTCGCCGACGACGACCACCGGCCGCTGCCCCCGGGCGAGGTCGGGGAACTCCAGCTCAGCGGGCCGATGATCACCAGCGGCTACTACAACGACGAGGCGGCCACCAAGGAGGCCTTCACCCCTGACGGCTGGTTCCGCAGCGGCGACCTCGGCCGTATCGACGACGGGCGGCTGACCCTCGTCGGACGCAGCAAGGACAGCGTCATCGTCAACGGCGTCAACTACTTCAGCCATGAGATAGAGGCCGCGCTGGAGCAGCTCGACGGAGTGGCGGGCGGCTATGTGGCGGCGTTCCCCACCCGCCGGCCGGGCAGCGACACCGAGCAGCTGGTGATCGCCGTCCACCCCGAACTCGCGGACGACGACGAGCCCGGACTGCACCGTCTGATCACCGCCGTGCGCTCCACCGTGGTGATCCACTGGGGCTTCCGGCCGTCCCTCATCCTGCCGCTTCCCAAGGACGCGTTCCCCAAGACCAGCCTGGGCAAGACGCTGCGCCGCAGGATGCGGAAGCGGCTGGAGTCCGGCGGCTTCGACGACGTCATCGGGCGGGTAACGGAGCTGACCACCCGGCGGCTGGGCGGGCACACCCCGCCGGAGGGCGAGACGGAACGGGTCCTCGCCGAGATCTACGCCGAGATGTTCGACACCGCGCCGGAGCGGATCAGCGCGACGGCCAGCTTCTTCGACCTCGGCGGCACCTCCCTGGACATCCTGCGGCTGCGGCACCAGGTCACCCGGCGGCTCGGGGTGGCGGACCTGTCGATCATCACCGTGCTCACGGCGCCCTCGGTGCGGCAGCTCGCCGCCCGGCTGACCGGGGGCGGTTCGCCCGCTGCCGAGGCGTACGACCCGGTCGTGCCGCTGCAGACGGGCGGCGCGAAGACCCCGCTGTTCTGTGTGCACCCGGGCGTCGGCGAGGTCCTGGTCTTCGTCAACCTCGCCAAGTACTTCGTCGGCGACCGGCCGTTCTACGCCCTGCGCGCGCGTGGGTTCAACGAGGGGGAGAAGCCCTTCGAGAGCTTCGAGGAGATGGTGGACTGCTATGTGCGGGCCATCCGCGCCAGGCAGCCGCACGGCCCGTACGCGGTCGCCGGGTATTCGTACGGCGGCGCCGTGGCCTTCGAGATCGCCAAGGCACTGGAGGCGGAGGGCGAGCGCGTCGACTTCACCGGCAGCTTCAACCTGCCACCGCACATCAAGTACCGCATGGACGAACTCGACTTCATCGAGACCGCCGTCAACCTGGCCTTCTTCCTCGACCTGATCAACAAGAGGCAGTCCCTCGACCTTCCGGGAGAGCTGCGCGCACTGCCCCGGCGGGAACAGCTCGCGCGTCTGCTGCGGATCGCCCCCCAGCGGCGGCTGGCCGAACTCGACCTGGACACGGAAAGGTTCGGCGCCTGGGCGGAGCTGGCCCACGGGCTCACCGGCCTCGGCCGCACCTACCGGCCCGGCGGCACCACCCGCTCCATGACGGTCTTCTGCGCCATCCCGCTGCGCGGCACCAAGGAGGACTGGCTGAACAACGAACTCCGCAGGTGGGACGAGCACACCACGGAGCCGAACCGATACCTCGACGTACCCGGTGAGCACTACACCCTCATGGGTCCCCAGCATGTCGCGGCCTTCCAGGCCATCCTCCGCAAGGAGCTGGACCGCGCGCTGGGCGACGGATGACCAGGACCGCTGCCCGCGACGGCGGCACGGAAGAGGAGAAGAACACGGTGGAAGGCAAGAAGATCCTGGTCACCGGCGGCAGCGGGCAGGTCGCCGGGCCGGTGGCAAAGGCGCTGGCGGCCCACAACGAGGTGTGGTGCCTGGGCCGGTTCGGCGCCCCCGGCGTCGAGGAGGCGCTGCGCGCCCGGGGCATCACCACCCATCGCTGGGACATGAACGACCTGGGGGAGTCGGGGTACGAGGGGCTGCCGGACGACTTCACCCATGTCTTCCACTCGGCGGTGCGGCGCGGCGAGGACGGCGACTACAACGCCGCCGTCGAGGTCAACTCCCTCGCCTGCGGACGGCTGATGACCCATTGCCGCACCGCCGAATCGTTCCTGTTCGTCTCGACCGGCGCCCTCTACAAGCGGCAGACCCTCGACCACCCGTACGCCGAGAACGACCCCATCGACGGAGTGGCCGACTGGCTGCCCTGCTACCCCGTGGGCAAGATCGCCGCCGAGGGCGCGGTGCGGGCGTTCGCCGGGGTGCTGAACCTGCCGACCACCATCGCCCGGCTCAACATCGCGTACGGCCCGGGCGGTTACGGCGGGGTGCCGATGCTGTACTTCAAGCGGATGCTCGCGGGCGAGCCGATCCCGGTGCCGGCCGAGGGCCAGAACTGGTGCTCACTGCTGCACACCGACGACCTGGTCTCCCAGGTGCCCGCGCTGTGGGCGGCCGCGTCGTCCCCCGCCACCCTCGTCAACTGGGGCGGTGATGAGCCGGTCGGGATAACCGATCTGGTGCGGTACCTGGAGGAGCTGAGCGGGGTGGAGGCGCGGCTCGTACCCAGTGAGGTGACCAGGGAGACGTACCAGTTCGCCCCCACCCGCCGCCGGGAGATCACCGGGCCCTGCCGGGTGCCGTGGCGCGAGGGCGTACGCCGCACGCTCCAGGCCCTCCATCCCGAGCACATCAAGCCGCAGTACGCCGTCCGACAGCCGCCTGAGGAGAGATGAAAGCCGTGGCATCACCGAACATCGAGGTCATCCGCGCGTGCTACGCGGGATTCCGGGACCGCGACATCGAGGGAATCCTGTCGGGCATGCACCCGGACGTCGCATGGGTCCACCCGGCCGGGATGGCGAAGTACGGCCTCGGGGGCACCAAGCTGGGCCACGCGGGGATCAAGGAGTTCCTGGCGCGTGTCCCGAGCGTGCTGGGCGGGATGAGACTCGCGCCCGAGGAGTTCATCGAGCAGGGGGACCGGGTCGTGGTGTTCGGCACCCGGGAGGTGACGTCGCGCGGCGGCCGTACCGCGACCCTGGACTTCGTCCACTCGTGGACGATGCGGGACGGCAAGGCGGTGAGGATGGAGGACATCTTCGACACCGTGGCCTTCCACGACCTGATCGAAAGCTGACGCCGACCGCTTCCGTACGGACCCAGGTGCGGACCCGGGCCGCCCGCTCTTCTGACGGACCCAGGTGCGGACCCGGGCCGCCCGCTCTTCTGACGGACCCAGGCCGCCCGCCCTCGTTGCCGCGAGAGCGGGCGGCCCGTCTGTGGGGTGTATCCGGTGTCAGACGGTGGTGACGACCTCGTCGTACTCCAGGCGCGGCAGGCGGCCCATCCAGGCGTCCGGGCCCGGCTTGCCGATGTTGACCACGCAGACCGCCTGGTGGCGGCCGTCGCTGAAGAACTCCTTGGAGACGGCCACGGGGTCGAAGCCGCTCATGGGCCCGGCCGCGAGCCCGGCGGCGCGCACGGCCAGGATGAAGTAGCCCACCTGCAGCGCCGTGTTGAACTTCGCCGACGCCTCCCGCATGACCGGCTCAGCGAAGATGGCCTGCGGGTTCTCCATGAACGGTACGAGCTTGGGCAGCTCCTCGTGGAAGTCCAGGTCCGCGGCGAGGATCGCCACCAGCGGCGCCTTCGCGGTCTTCTCCTGGTTCGCTCCCATCATGTGCGGCACGAGCCGGCCGCGGGCCTCTTCCGACCGCACCATGACGATGCGCAGCGGCTGCTGGTTCATCGAGGTGGGCGCGTACTTCACCAGCTCGTAGATGGCGCGGACCTGCTCCTCCGTCACCGGCTCGTCGGTGAAGGTGTTGGCCGTGCGGGCCTCCAGGAACAGCTGGTTCTGCGCCTCCGGCGCGAGGGTGAGGTGCCGCAGGGCATCGCCGTTCTCCGGTGCGCTCATGGAGCTTCTCCTCAAGGTGCGTACGCTATGGGAATTAAATGGACTAGACGGGCTAGTCCACTACAGTGACGGAAGGCTAGACTCACAGGTCCATCGAGGGCAAGACCGGCTCACAGCGAGGAGGTTGGACCGTTGCGGACGGACAACGGTCCGCGGCGCGGCGCCGCGGGACGGCCGGGGGGCCCGCAGCCCGCCAAGCGCCAGGCGATATTGGAGGCGGCCGTCGCCGTCTTCCTGCGCGAGGGCTACACCCGGGCGGGTGTCGACGTCATCGCGGACCAGGCGCGGGTCTCCAAGCAGACCGTCTACAACCACTTCGGCGACAAGGAACGGCTGTTCCTCGCCGCCGTGGACGGCGAACGGGAACGGGTCGCCGCGGGCTTCGCCCCCGAGTCGCCGCGCACCCCCGCAGCCGAGGACGACGGCGCGGACGTCCGCGCGGCACTCACCGCCTTCGGCCACCGCGTCCTCGACGTCCTCCTCGACGAACGGGCCTCCGCGCTGCGCCGCCTGATCATCGCCGAGGTCGCCCGCCACCCCGCGCTGCGCCCGGCCTGCGCCGAGGGCGAGCCCCAGCAGCTGGTGAAGTACCTCGCCGAAATGCTCGGCCGCCGCACCGACCGGGGCGAGCTGGACGTCCCCGACCCCGCCTCCGCCGCCCAGCAGTTCGTGGCCCTGATCGTCCAGCAGGGCCTGTACCAGTCGATGTACGGCACCCGTCCGATCGCCGCCGTCGATGCCACGGCCATCTGCGAGAAGGCCGCCGACCTGATTGTCCGCGCGTACCGCACATGACGTGCGAGGAGGTGGCACCCATGCGTGCGAACGTTCTCGGACCGCTGACCCTGCGCCACGGCGCTCTGTCCGGAGTCCCCAGCGCGATGAAACCGCGCAAAGTCCTGTCCCTGCTGCTGCTCAGCGACGGCCGCATGGTGCCGGTGCAGTCCCTGATGACCGAGCTGTGGGGAGACCAGCCGCCGCGCACCGGGCTCACCACCCTCCAGACGTACATCCTGCACCTGCGCAAACTGCTCGCCCAGGTGCTCGGCACGTCCTCCGCCGCGGTCACCCGTGACGTCCTGCAGACCCGGCCCGGCGGCTACGCGTTAGTCCTGCGCTCCGGCCAGCTCGACGTCCACGACTACCGCACCCTCGTCACCCAGGCCGAGTGCGCCCTGGAGATCGGCGACGAACGGGCCGCCGACGCCGCCTTCCGGCAGGCCCTCGCCCTCTGGCAGGGCCCCGCCCTCGTCGACGTCACGCCGCACGGGCGACCGCTGCAGGCCGAGGTCGCCCGGCTGGAGCAGTCCCGGCTCACCGCCACCGAGCGCGGCATCGAGACCCGGCTGCGGCTCGGCGGCCATCTGGAAGTGCTGAGCGATCTCGCCTCGCTCGTCGTCGAGCACCGCTTCCACGAGGGCCTGCACAGCCAGTACATGCTGGCCCTCCACCGCTCCGGCCAGCGCACCCGGGCCCTCGCCGTTTACCAGCGGCTGCGCATGACCATGGCCGAGGAACTGGGCCTGGAACCCTCCGCCAAGCTCCAGCGCCTCCAGCAGGCCGTCCTGGTCTCCGACCCCCGCCTCGACCACGAGGCGGGCACCCCGGGACGCGGCCCGGTGGTGGCGTAGCGGCTACGCCGTTTCCTGTTCCCAGGGCAGCCGGATCAGGGCCAGCTCCGCGAGCCGTTCCAGATCGGCGCGGCAGGCGCCGTACGCGGCCTGGACGGCGATCCCCTCGGTGAGCGCGAGGACATAGCGCGCCGCATCCCGCGGCTCGACGGTCCCGGGCAGATCGCCGGACCGCCGGGCGTCGGCGAAGCGCTCGGTCAGCATGACCTCCCCCGCCGCGCGGCGGGTGCGTACCTCTGCCTTCGCCTCGCTCGCCGCGTCCCCGGTGGCCAGCGCGCCGTGGACCATCAGACACCCGGCCGGGGTGTCGGCACCGGTCGTGGCCTCGACCGCGCCCCTCAGCCACCGGCGCACGACCTCCCGTACGCTCCCGGCCTCCAGGGCCTGCGGGCCGTACGCGAAGACGGTGCGGGCGTAGTGGTCGACGACCTGCCCGAACAGGCCCGCCTTCGAGCCGAACGCGCCGTAGATGCTGCCCGGCTTCAGGCCGGTGGCGGCGGACAGATCCGCCATCGTGGCGCCCTCGTACCCCTTGGCCCAGAAGACGCCGAGCGCCGCCGACAGGGTCTGCTCGGCATCGAATTCGCGGGGCCGTCCCTTCGCCATGCCGGTCCTCCCATTTATTTAGCGCCCGTTCAAGATAGCACTTGCGCGGCCGCGGGGCGCATGACATCTTGAACGCTCACTCAAGAAATAGGGGTCGCCATGTCACAGCCGCTGAACGGCAAGGTCGCACTGGTCACGGGCGGTTCGCGGGGAATCGGCGAGGGCATCGCACGCCGCCTCGCCCGCGAGGGCGCCGCGGTCGCCCTCACCTACAACGCCTCCGCGGACCGCGCGGAAGCGCTGGTGAAGGAGATCGTCGCGGACGGAGGGCAGGCGCTGGCCCTCCAGGCCGACGCCGCGGACCGCGCGTCCCTCCGTACGGCCGTCACCGAGGTCGCCGAACGGCTCGGGCGGCTCGACATCCTGGTCAACAACGCGGGAGTCGGCGTCATACGGCCGATCGAGGAGCTGACCGACGTGGACTACGACCACGTCGCCGCCGTGAATCTGCGCGCCGTCTTCGCCGCCACGCAGGAGGCCCTGCGCCACATCGGCGACGGTGGCCGCATCATCACGATCGGCAGCATCAACGCCGACCGCGTCCCCTTCGCCGGCGGCAGCCTCTACGCGCTGACCAAGGCGGGCGTGGCGGGGTTCACCCGCGCTCTGGCCCGCGAGGTCGGCGGCCGCGGTATCACCGTCAACACCGTCCAGCCCGGCCCCGTCGACACCGACATGAACCCGGCCGACGGCCCGTGGGCCGCAGCCGCCCTCCCGCACCTGGCGGTCGGCCGCTACGGCACGGCCGACGAGGTGGCCGGTCTCGTCGCCCATCTGGCAGGCCCCGACGCCGCGTACATCACCGGCGCCACCCTCGACGTCGACGGAGGCTACGCGGCCTGAGGCCGCCCGCCCCTCGCGTCAGATGTCGTCGTCCTCGTCATCGAGCCGCGCCAGCCACGTCGCCAGCCGCTCCATCGGAACCTCGAAGTCCGGGTTCAGGTCGACGAACGTCCGCAGCTGCTCGGCGAGCCACTCGAACGTGACCTGCTCGTCGCCGCGTCGCTGCTCCAGCTCCTCGATGCCGCGGTCGGTGAAGTACAAGGGTCGCTCCGGGGGTGGGTGTGGTGGATCTACCGGCCCAGGATATGCGGCCCTGCCCGGACGCTCAGCCGCAGTCGGCCAGTGCGTCCACCAGCCCCCGCGCCTGGGGCGCCCCGCGCCGGAGGAGCAGCGCGGCGGTGGTGTGCAACTCGTTCCAGGCGTGAGGCCGCCCCACGTCCGAGGCGTCGGCGGTGCAGCCGAGCGCGGTGTGCGCGGCCGCGTCGGCATGACCGGCCGCGGCGAGCGCGTGCGCGAGGCACGCGCTGTACCAGGACCGATCGCGTCGGTACGAAACTGGGAGGGCGTCGATGCCGGTGCGCAGCAGGTCGGCGGCGGCGTCCCAGCGACCGAGATGTATCGCGGCCATGCCGCGCTGGAGGGTGAACCAGTTCTCGCCGTAGAAGTACATCCACGGCGGCTCGTCCTCCGGCCGCTCGGCCGCGCGGGCGATGAGGCGCTGCGCCTCGTCGAGGAGACGGTGGGCCGCGTCGGCCTCGCCGCCCAGCGCGTATCCGCGTGCCTCCATCTGGGCCGCCATGCCCTGGATGCCCAGTGACGTCCCGGGGGATGCCCAGCGGGCGGCCTGTGCCAGCCGGGCGCAGCGGCGGCCGTCGCCCACTGACCAGGCCACGTGTGCCTTCATGCTGAGCGTCGTGGCCGCCATGTCGCCGTCGGCCGCTTCCATGGCCCATTCGTGAGAACGGTCGTACCAGGCGAGAGCGGTCGATGAGTTCCCCTGGTCCTGCGCCATCCAGGCCAGGAATTGCGCGTGCTCGGACGCGAGTCGTACGACACGGGTGGCCACGTCACCCGAAGCTGCGTCGTGGAGGCCGACCACGGTGGCCAACTGCTGTCGAGACCCACCAGGTGGCCTGGGATGCGTAATGCGTCGGCGATCTGCGTGATCTTCTCGTACGTCGTGATCGAGTCCTCGCCCCGGGCCAGCTCGCCCACGCGTTCCGGCTTGATGTCGCAGGCATCCGCGATCTTCGAGAAGCTGATTCCGCCCCATTGCCGGGCCAGCTTGAAGACGGCCCCGAAATCATGGCGCTCCAGAGCCCTCCGTACGTCGGATCGATCGAGGACGTGGGGAGGAAGCGCGGCGGGGGAGAAGTAGCTGGACATGTGATTCCCAAGTTTCGGTGACGAGAAGGGGATATCAGCAGTCTCAAGCCGGATTGTACCCATCGTGGGGATACTCCTGATGGGGAATCGGAAGCTTCCCCTTCAGCGGCACGCTGACGACACGGGACAGATAGAGGGAACCCATTCCATGGGCAATCACGGGAAGCAGCCGGCGCCGAACCCGCAGCCTCAGCAGCCGTCGCCCCGCGACAGCGACAGTCAGCATCCGGATGTGTCGAAGCCCGGAGGCGGGACGCACCGGAAATGAGTCCCGATGACCTGCGGGGCCGGGCCGCCGAGACCCTCGACGGCTTGGACGGGTTCGCCGAGCCGTGGATGCGGGAGGCTTTTCTCAAGGTGCCGCGCCATGCGTTCGTTCCCGACACGGTGTGGGTCTGGCGGGACGACGCCTATCGCCCGCTGCGTGCCGCCGACGACCCCGGCGCATGGGCCGCGCTGGTCCACGATCCGCTGGCGTCCGTCGTCACCCAGGTCGACGACGGGGCGGCCGAGACCGAGGGCACGCTGCCGACCAGCTCCATCAGCGCCCCCAACGCCGTGTTCACCATGCTCGCCGCCGCGGATGTGCGCCCCGGCATGCGGGTGTTGGAGATCGGCACCGGCACGGGGTACAACGCCGCCCTGCTGTGCGAACGGGCCGGTGCGGCGAACGTGACGTCCGTGGAGGTGGACGCCGGACTGGCGGAGGTGGCCGCCCGGCGGCTGGCCGAAGCCGGGTATCACCCCCGCGTGGTGGCCGCGGACGGGGAGGACGGCTGGGCGCCCGACGCCCCGTACGACCGGGTGCTGTGCACGGCCTCGCTCCAGCGCGTCCCCTTCGCCTGGGTGGAGCAGACCCGCCCCGGCGGGCTCATCGTCACGCCGTGGAAGACGACGCTCCAGCCGCACGGGATGGTGCGCCTGCGCGTCGCTGACGACGGCGCCTCGGCGAGCGGCCACTTCGACCAGCCGATGTCGTTCATGGATCTGCGCGGCCAGCGGCGGCCGGATTCGCCGCTCGGTGAGGTGTACTCCGCCGCGTCGTGGGAGGAGAGCCGCGACAGCCGTACCGCGCTCGATCCGTCGTCCCTGGACACCGACTTCCATGCCCGCTTCGCCCTGGGGCTCCGGCTTCCCGGAGTGCACTGGGCCGACGACGGATGGCTCGCCACCACCGACTCGTGGGCGTATGTACGGGAGGGCAGCGCCTACCAGTGGGGCCCGCGTGAACTGTTCAGCGAGCTGGAGCGGGCGTATCGGTGGTGGCGGGAAGCCGGTTCGCCGGAGGTGTACGACTTCGGCCTCACCGTGACCGCCCACCGCCAGACCGCCTGGCTCGGCACTCCCGACACCGTCATTCCAGCGTCCGGCTGATGCACCGGGTGCACTCGCTGCAATGGCCAGACTCGCCGATGACCTGCGGGGACTAGGCCGCTATGACGAGGCCCATACGCTGTCCTGCCAGGAACGCGACCTCCGCGCCGCGCGCTTCCCGGACGGCGGCTTGGAAGCGCGGATCGCCCACCGGAGCATGGCCCGCTCGCTGCGGATGCTCGGCCACTACGCCGAGGCCGCGGAGATGTCCGGAATGGTTCTGGAAAGCGTCCAGGATGAGCTGGGCACGACGGCCTTGTCGACCCTGTCGTCCGAGACCGACCACGCCTACGACCTGCGGCTGTCCGGCCGCTACGAGGACGCCCTGATCTTGCAGGCGGCCAGCGTCGAGCGGCATCGCGAAATCCTGGGTGACGACCACCCGTGGACGCTGGTGGCCGCGTACCACCGTGGGCTGTGCGCATGCTGGTGCGGGGACGCTTGGCCGCCTGTTACGACGCATGTCTGGGGGCACGGCACCCCTACACCATCGGGGCCCGGACGAACCGCGCGCTCACTCTGGTGCTGGCGGGAACACACAGGGCGGCACCGGAGTGGGAGAAGGTCCTGGCGGACATGACCGCCGCGCTCGGCCCCCGCCCCCCTGGACGCTGGGCACCGCGCTCAACGCGTCGGCGGTTCAAGAGGCCACCGACGCCTGTGCGATGAGCCGCGAGACCGCGCGGCGAGCCGCCAAGGTGCTGGGGGAGCGGCATCCGCTGACCCTGCTGGCCCAGGTCGCGCTGGCCGCGGACCTGCGCGCGATCCGGGGCGGACGGGACGAGGCGGATGTGGTCGAGGAGGTGGCCGTAAGCGCGCTGGGCGCCGTCCTGGGGCCGGACCACCCCGAGACCGTGGCGGCCCGCGACCGCATCCGGCCCGTCTGGGACTTCGAGCCGCTGCCCATCTGACCACCCGTACGGCCGGAAGGCCCGGCCCCGCGCGATGCGGGAGCCGGGCCTTCCGTACGAAGCGAGGTGGCTCAGATCTCGAAGGCCTCGCTCACCAGCGCCTGCTGCTCCGTCTGGTGCCGCTTGTTCGACCCCACCGCGGGCGAGGACGAGTGCGAGCGCGACACGCGGACCAGCCGCTCGGCCGCCGGGACGTCGGCGCCGACCGCCAGCTCCAGGTGGTCGATCAGGTTGAGGGCCATGAACGGCCAGCCGCCCTGGTTGGCCGGTTCCTCCTGCGCCCAGACGAACTTCTCGACGCCCGAGTACTTGGCGATCTCGGCCTGGACCTCGGCGCCCGGCAGCGGGTACAGCCGCTCCAGCCGGATGATCGCCGTGTCCTTCGCACCGCGCTTCTCACGCTCCGCGTCCAGGTCGTAGTAGACCTTGCCGGAGCAGAAGATCACCTTGCGGACGCCCGCCGGGTCCACCGTCTCGTCGCCGATGACGGGGCGGAAGGCGCCGGTGGTGAACTCCTCGGTCTTCGAGGCCGCGGCCTTCAGGCGCAGCATCGACTTCGGGGTGAAGACGACCAGCGGCCTGTGGTGCGGGTTGTGGACCTGCCAGCGCAGCAGGTGGAAGTAGTTCGACGGCAGCGTCGGCATGGCGACCGTCATGTTGTTCTGCGCGCACAGCTGGAGGAAGCGCTCGATGCGGGCGGACGAGTGGTCCGGCCCCTGGCCCTCGTAACCGTGCGGCAGCAGCAGCGTGACGCCAGAGGTCTGGCCCCACTTCTGCTCGGCGGACGAGATGAACTCGTCGACGATGGTCTGCGCGCCGTTGACGAAGTCACCGAACTGCGCCTCCCACAGGACCAGCGACTCCGGGCGGGCCAGCGAGTAGCCGTACTCGAAGCCCATCGCCGCGTACTCGCTGAGCAGCGAGTCGTAGACGTTGTAGCGGGCCTGGTCGTCGGAGAGGTAGAGCAGCGGGGTGTAGTCGTCGCCGGTCTCGCGGTCGACGAGCACCGCGTGGCGCTGGCCGAAGGTGCCGCGGCGGGAGTCCTGTCCGGCGAGCCGGACCGGGGTGCCCTCCATGAGCAGCGAGCCGATGGCGAGGGTCTCGCCCATGCCCCAGTCGATCGTGTCGTCCTCGATCATCGCCGCGCGCCGCTGGAGCTGCGGGAACAGCCGCGGGTGGACGGTGATCCGGTCGGGGGTGTTGACCTGGGACTCGGCGATCCGCTTGACGACCTCCTGGGAGACCGCCGTGTTCACCGCGACCGGGAACTCCGGCTGCGGCTCGGGGACCTCGGGCTGGGCCGGGGTCGAGACCGCGTCGCGGACCTCGGTGAAGACCTTCTCCAGCTGCCCCTGGAAGTCCTGCAGGGCCTGCTCGGCCTCTTCCAGGGTGATGTCGCCGCGCCCGATCAGAGACTCGGTGTAGAGCTTGCGCACCGAGCGCTTCTTGTCGATCAGGTCGTACATCAGCGGCTGGGTGAAACCGGGGTTGTCGGTCTCGTTGTGGCCGCGGCGGCGGTAGCAGATGAGGTCGATGACCACGTCCTTGTTGAACGCCTGGCGGAACTCGAAGGCCAGCCGGGCGACGCGGACGACGGCCTCGGGGTCGTCGCCGTTGACGTGGAAGATCGGCGCCTCGATCATGCGCGCCACGTCGGTGGCGTACATCGAGGAGCGGGACGCGGCCGGGGCGGCGGTGAAGCCGACCTGGTTGTTGATGACGATGTGCACGGTGCCGCCGGTGCGGTAGCCGCGCAGCTGCGACATGTTCAGCGTCTCGGCGACCACGCCCTGACCGGCGAAGGCGGCGTCGCCGTGGAGGGCGACGGGCAGGACGGTGAAGTCCGTGCCGGCCTTGCCGATGATGTCCTGCTTGGCGCGGGCGACGCCCTCCAGGACCGGGTCCACCGCCTCCAGGTGGGAGGGGTTGGCGGTCAGCGAGACCTGGATCTGCTCGCCGTCGAGACCGGTGAAGGTGCCCTCGGCGCCCAGGTGGTACTTGACGTCACCGGAGCCGTGCATCGACTTCGGGTCGAGGTTGCCCTCGAACTCGCGGAAGATCTGCGCGTACGACTTGCCGACGATGTTGGCGAGGACGTTGAGGCGGCCGCGGTGGGCCATGCCGATGACGACCTCGTCCAGCCGCGACTCGGCGGCCGCGTCCAGCACCGCGTCCAGCAGCGGGATGACGGACTCGCCGCCCTCCAGGGAGAACCGCTTCTGGCCGACGTACTTCGTCTGCAGGAAGGTCTCGAACGCCTCGGCCGCGTTCAGGCGGCGCAGGATGCGCAGCTGCTCCTCGCGCTCCGGCTTGTCGTGGCTGCGCTCGACGCGGTCCTGGATCCACTTGCGCTGCTTCGGGTCCTGGATGTGCATGAACTCGATGCCGGTGGTGCGGCAGTACGAGTCGCGCAGCACGCCCAGGATGTCGCGCAGCTTCATCATGGACTTGCTCGCGAAGCCGCCGACCGCGAACTCGCGCTCCAGGTCCCACAGGGTGAGCCCGTGCTCGATGATGTCGAGGTCGGGGTGCTTGCGCTGGCGGTACTCCAGCGGGTCGGTGTCGGCCATGACGTGGCCGCGGACCCGGTAGGCGTGGATCAGGTCGAAGACCCGGGCCGCCTTGGTGACGTCGTCGTCGTGGCTGACGTCGATGTCCTTGAGCCAGCGGACCGGCTCGTAGGGGATGCGCAGCGCCTTGAAGATCTCGTCGTAGAAGTCGTTCTCGCCGAGCAGTAGCTGGTTCATGATCCGCAGGAACTCGCCGGAGGCGGCGCCCTGGATCACCCGGTGGTCATAGGTGCTGGTCAGCGTCATGACCTTGGAGACGCCCAGCTTGTTCAGGGTGTCCTGGGAGGTGCCCTGGAACTCGGCCGGGTACTCCATCGCGCCGACGCCCACGATCAGGCCCTGGCCGGGCATCAGCCGCGGCACGGAGTGCACGGTGCCGATGCCGCCGGGGTTGGTGAGGGAGGCGGTGACGCCGGTGAAGTCCTCCATCGTCAGCTTGTTCGCGCGGGCGCGGCGGACGATGTCCTCGTAGGCCTGCCAGAACTCGAAGAAGTTCAGCGTCTCGGCCTTCTTGATCGCCGCGACGACGAGCTGGCGGTCGCCGTTGGGCTTGACCAGGTCGATGGCGAGGCCGAGGTTGATGTGCTCCGGCTTGACCAGGGTCGGCTTGCCGTCCTTCTCGGTGAACGAGTAGTTCATCGAGGGCATCGCCTTCAGCGCCTGCACCATGGCGTAGCCGATGAGGTGCGTGAAGGACACCTTGCCGCCACGGGCGCGCTTGAGGTGGTTGTTGATGACGATGCGCTGGTCGAACAGCAGCTTGACCGGAACCGCGCGGACCGAGGTGGCCGTCGGCAGCTCCAGCGACGCGTTCATGTTCTTCGCGACCGCGGCGGACGGGCCGCGCAGCGTGACCAGCTCGGGACCGGCGGCGGGCTCGGCCTTCGCGGGCTTCGCGGAGGCCGTGGGCTCGGCGGGGGTCGGCTTGGCCGGTGCGGGCTTGGCCGGGGCCGGAGCCTTCGCGGCAGGGGCCGCAGCGGGCTTCGCGGGCGCCGGGGCGGCCGCGGCGGGCTTGGCGTCCGCGGGCTTGGCGTCCGCGGGCTTGGCCGGGGCCGGGGCCTTCGCGGGCTGAGCGTCGGCGGGCGCCGGCGCGGCGGGAGCCGGGGCAGCGCCTCCGGTCACTCCCTGTGGTGGCGCGGCCACCGCTGAACCGGTGTCCTGGCCCGGCTTGTAGTCGGCGAAGAAGTCCCACCAGGCTCGGTCGACCGAGTTCGGGTCCTGGAGGTACTGCTGGTAGATCTCGTCGACGAGCCACTCATTGGGGCCGAAGGCAGCGGCAGGGCTAGTTCCCTGCCCGTCCTGCTCGTCGGTCGAGACGCTCGAGGTGTTGGGGGACTGTGGCGACACGGCGGTAACCGCCCTCTTCCGCTTCACAAGGTGGTGGACAGCGGGAATAAAGGCTACGCCCCTTGACCCCTTACGTGCAGGCCGCACTGGTCATCGTCGTCTAAGTCACACTCATCGGCGGGTTTCAGCGCATGGCGTGGCGGGAAACACACGTGGTTCCGCTATGACCGTCCGGGATGTGGATACGCAAAAGTGCACCCACACCGCTCAGATGTGCGCTTCCGTCACCGACTTTACGTCAATTTTGATCTCTGGACGTCCCCCGGAAGGGTGACTTTGATCCGGCAGCCCCGAGGGGATTCAGCCACCCCGATGCGTCCGCCGTGCAGATCGACCGCCCAGCGCGCGATGGCCAGGCCCAGACCGGTCCCGCCGTCGCTGCCCTGACCGGGCCGCGGGCGGGCGCCGGGCGCCGGGCCTCCGGGGTTGGGGGAGAGGCTGCCCCGGTTGAAGCGTTCGAACACCCGGTGCCGCTCCGCCTCCGGAATGCCCGGGCCCTCGTCCTGCACCTCCAGCTCCAGGCCCCCCGGCCCCTCACCGCGCCGCGCCCGCACGCTGACCCGGCCGTGCGCCGGGCTGTGCTTCATCGCGTTGTCGATCAGGTTGGCCATGACCTGGTGCAGTCGCTCGGCGTCCGCGTACGCGGTCAGCTCCGGCGGGGAGACGTCGAGGTCGAGATGGACGTCCTTACGGGTGTGCTTGCCCGAGCCCGCGTCCGCCCCCTTGGCCATGCTGGCCTCCTTGAGGATCCCGGCCAGATACGGCCAGACCTCGAAGGTGCGGGCGTGCAGCGGCACCACCCCGTTGTCCAGCCGGGACAGGTCCAGCAGCTGTTCGACCAGCCGCCCCAGCCGCTCCGTCTGGCGCAGCGCGACCCGCATCGTCTCCGGATCCGCCTCCGAGACGCCGTCCACGACGTTCTCCAGCACCGCCCGCAGCGCCGCGATCGGCGTGCGCAGCTCGTGCGAGACGTTGGCGACCAGCTCCTTGCGGTGGGTGTCCACCGCCTCCAGGTCGGCCGCCATCCGGTTGAACGAACTCGCCAGGTCGCCGAACTCGTCCCGGCGCTGCGCCGCCCGCACCCGCTGGGTGTAGTCGCCGTGCGCCATCGCCTTGGTGACCTCGGTCATCTCGTCCAGCGGGGCGGTCAGCCCGTGCGCCACGAACTGGGTGATCAGCAGCGAGGCGATGATCGAGAAGACCGTGATCACGCGCAGCTCGGTGTCCGAGTGCATCGCCGCGAACACCAGCAGGGTCGTGATGATGACCGACCCGATGACCAGCGCGCCGAGCGCCGCCTTGACCGAGCGGTACGGGTCGAACGGCCGCAGCGCCTCCCACGCCCTGCGCCAGGTGGTGCGGACGCGCTCGCTCCGGGACAGGCTCCGGACCCGCCGGATGTGCCGGTCCAGAGCCCATGTGGTCCCGGGGGGCTTCTTCATGCCGCGGGCGTCTCCAGGGCGTAGCCGACGCCGTGCACCGTACGGATCCGCTCCGCGCCGATCTTCCGGCGCAGCGCCTTGATGTGGCTGTCCACGGTCCGGGTGCCGGAGGCGTCCGCCCAGTCCCACACCTCGGCCAGCAGCTGTTCCCGGGAGAGCACCGCGCGCGGGGTGTTCGCCAGACAGACCAGCAGGTCGAACTCGGTCGGCGTCAGGTGGACGTCCGAGCCGCGCACCCGCACCCGGCGCTGGGCGTGGTCGATCTCCAGCTCGCCCAGGCGCAGGATCCCGCTGCGCGGGGTGTTGGCGGCCAGCGCCGCCCGCTCGACCCGCCGCAGCAGCACGTGCACCCGGGCCGCCACCTCGCGCATCGAGAACGGCTTGGTCATGTAGTCGTCGGCGCCGACTCCGAGCCCCACGAGCATGTCGGTCTCGTCGTCCCGCGCGGTCAGCATCAGGACCGGCACCGGCCGCCGCGCCTGCACCCGGCGGCAGACCTCCAGGCCGTCGAAGCCCGGCAGCATCACGTCGAGGACCAGCAGGTCCGGCTGCCACGCCTCGGCCGTGTCCACGGCCGCCGGGCCGTCCGCGGCCGTCTGCACCTGGAAGCCCTCGGCGCGCAGCCGGGCCGCGATGGCGTCCACTATGGTCGGATCATCCTCGACGACGAGAATCCGGCGCTGCGCGCCCGGGGTGGTCGTGGCGCCCCCGTTGTGGCCGTTGTGCATCTGCTCCATACGCCCGCCCCTGCGTCGTTCTCATGAATCCGCGGCCGCCTACCGTTCGCGCGCGTGCCGAAACCCACGCCTTCCGCGCCTGGTCATTAACCGGCCACTTTTCGTAGGCAAGCAAGCGTAAGGGCAGCCTACGCGGCTCGGCTACGCGCCTCGAATCCCAAGATGCACCACGTCCGGCACACCCCGGGCAACGGTGATCTCTTCCGTACGCACCGATGTGAACCCGGCATTCCGGAGGGCCCGTTCGAACGCGGGCGACGGCTGGGCAGACCAGACGGCCAGCACCCCGCCGGGGGTGAGACGGGCCGCGCAGGCGGCGAGCCCGGCGGGGGAGTACAGCCCGCCGTTGTCCTCGGTGACGGTCCAGTCGGGGCCGTTGTCGATGTCCAGACACAGCGCGTCGTAGGGCCGCGCGCCCTCTGCGGGGCGTCGCAGATGCGCGACGAGATCGGCGTGGACGATCTCCGTCCGGGGGTCGGCCAGCGCCTCGCCGGAGAGCGCCGCCAGCGGTCCGTCCCGGTGCCAGTCGATCACCGCCGCCTCCCGCTCGACGACCGCTATCCGTCCCCACCGGGGCTCGGAAACCGCCTCGACCAGCGAAAACCCCACGCCGAGGCCGCCGATGAGCAGTGCGGGCGAGATGCGGCCGGGCGGCAGCGCGTCGAGCGCGGCGCGGATCAGCCGACGCTCGGAGCGGCCGTCGGAGGTGTCCATGAGGAAGCACCCATTGGCGATGATCTCGAAGACGGCCCCGTCGCCGGTGCCGCCCTCGCCCGTGCCGCCACCCCGCTGCCGCAGCACCACCTCGCCGTACGGGCCCTCCCGGCGGTCGACGGTCACCGGCCGGTCGTCGGCGATGTCGTACGGCGACTGCATGGGGCGGGTCCTCCCGGGCTTTCTCGTATGAGCTGGCGCCCTCATCCTCGCGCCGAGGCGACCCGCCGGTCCAACCGATAAAGGGCGCGGAGATGTGACGCGAATGTGGCGGCCTTCACATCGCGGGACCGGTGAGATGACTCACGGGGGCGCGTGTGTTGAGAGGTCTGCGCGGATATACGCCACCCGCGCGTGACAGCCCGGGAAAGGGGGCCAGCGGTGACGACCTCGGCCTCCCGGACCCCGGCCCGCCGCTCCGGTGCGCGCCCGTGGTCCCCGCTCCGGAGCCACGTGGCGCATCTCGGGGGCGTGCCGTTCACCCTCTGCTACTCGCTGATCCTCCTCGGCACCGGCCTCTACGCCCACCTCGGCGACCCCCGCACCGTCCACGCCCTGCTCGCGGGCTCCAGCACCGACGTCTCCCACCTCTCCCAACGGCCGCTGCTGACCCTGCTGGCCAGCGCGCTGTGGGTGGTCGGCGGCATCACCTCCCCCTACCTCGTCGCCTTCCTCCTCGTGCTCGGCGCGCTGGAGCGCCGCGTCGGCGGGCCGCGCACCGCCGGGGTCTTCCTGCTCGGCCACGTCCTGGCGACGCTGCTCACCGAGATCCCGGTCGCCGCGTCCGTCGCCGTCGGCCACCTCCCGGACAGCTCGCTGCGCCGCCTCGACTACGGCGTCAGCTACGGCCTGATCGCCTGCGCCGGAGCCCTCGCCGGACTCCTGCCGCCCCGCCCCCGGTGGGTGCTGACCGGCGGGATCGGCGCCGCGCTGATCGCCGGAAGCCTGGCGCACTTCGACCCCCTCACCGACTGGGGTCACGCCCTGGCCCTGCTGATCGGCGTCGCCTGCTGGCCGTACGCCCGCCGGGCCGCTCGGCGGCGCGGGTGATCGCCCACGGCGGGATGATCGCTCACAGCGAACACCGGTCCGGGAACACCTGAGCCCTCGCACGCATTGAGTCTGCATAGCTCAACTTGCCTGCCGAAGGGGAGATCATGGCTTCGCTGTCTACACCGCTCACCCTGCCCGTATTGCCCCTCGATGACGAGGTCGTGCTGCCCGGCATGGTGGTCCCGCTGGACCTTTCCGATACCGATGTGCGCGCCGCCGTGGAGGCCGCGCAGGCCGCTGCCCGGGCCGATGGGGGGAAGCCGCGGGTGCTGCTGGTGCCGCGTATCGACGGGACGTACGCGGGCATCGGCACGCTCGGCACCGTCGAGCAGGTGGGCCGGCTGTCCGATGGCGATCCCGGGGCGCTCATCCGTGGAGTGCGACGTGTGCGGGTCGGAGCCGGGACGACCGGGCCCGGGGCCGCGCTGTGGATCGAGGGCACCGCGGTCGAGGAGATCGTGCCCGATCCGCTGCCGGGCGCCGTCACCGAACTGATGACGGAGTACAAGGCGCTGGCCACCAGCTGGCTGCGCAAGCGCGGCGCCTGGCAGGTCGTGGACCGGGTGCAGCAGATCGACGATGTCTCGCAGCTCGCCGACAACTCCGGATACTCACCCTTCCTCAGCGTCGCCCAGCGCGTGGAGCTGCTGGAGACGGCCGACCCGGTGGCGCGGCTCAAGCTGGCCGTCGGCTGGTTGGGCGATCACATGGCCGAGCAGGACGTGGCCGAGTCGATCGCCAAGGACGTCCAGGAGGGCGTCGACAAGCAGCAGCGCGAGTTCCTGCTGCGGCGGCAGATGGAGGCCGTGCGCAAGGAGCTGGCCGAGCTGAACGGCGATCCGGAGGACGAGTCCGATGACTACCGGGCCCGGGTCGAGGCCGCCGAGCTGCCCGAGAAGGTGCGCGAGGCGGCGCTGAAGGAGGTCGACAAGCTGGAGCGGGCCAGCGACCAGAGCCCCGAGGGCAGCTGGATCCGCACCTGGCTGGACACCGTCCTGGAGCTGCCGTGGAACGAGCGCACCGAGGACGCGTACGACATCCCGGGCGCCCAGGCGGTGCTCGACGCGGACCACGCGGGCCTGGCGGACGTGAAGGAGCGGATCACCGAGTACCTGGCGGTGCGCAAGCGCCGCAGCGACCGCGGCCTCGGGGTCGTGGGAGGCCGGCGCGGCGGGGCCGTGCTGGCGCTCGTCGGCCCGCCCGGCGTCGGGAAGACCAGCCTCGGCGAGAGCGTGGCCCGCGCGATGGGGCGCACGTTCGTCCGGGTCGCGCTCGGCGGCGTCCGCGACGAGGCGGAGATCCGCGGCCACCGGCGTACGTACGTGGGCGCGCTGCCCGGCCGGATCGTACGGGCCATCAAGGAGGCGGGCTCGATGAACCCGGTGGTCCTCCTGGACGAGATCGACAAGGTCGGCTCCGACTTCCGCGGCGACCCGGCCGCGGCCCTGCTGGAGGTCCTGGACCCGGCGCAGAACCACACCTTCCGGGACCACTACCTGGAGGTCGAACTCGACCTGTCCGACGTGGTCTTCCTGGCCACGGCCAACGTCCTGGAGGCCATTCCGGAGGCGCTGCTGGACCGCATGGAGCTGGTGCGCCTGGACGGCTACACCGAGGACGAGAAGGTCACCATCGCCCGCGACCACCTGCTGCCCCGGCAGCTGGAGCGCGCCGGTCTGGAGCCGGGCGAGGTCGAGGTGGCGGACGAGGCGCTGCGCAAGCTCGCCGGGGAGTACACCCGCGAGGCGGGCGTACGGACCCTGGAGCGCTCGATCGCGCGGCTGCTGCGCAAGGTGGCGGCCCAGCACGAGCTGGGGACGCGCGAACTGCCCTTCACCGTCGGAGTGGAGAGCTTGCGTCCGCTGATCGGGCGGCCGCACCACACCCCGGAGTCCGCGCAGGACCCCGCCGAACGCCGCACCTCCGTCCCCGGGGTGGCGACCGGGCTCGCGGTGACGGGCGCGGGCGGCGACGTGCTGTACGTGGAGGCGTCGCTCGCTGACGCCGAGACGGGCGGCGCGGGGCTGACGCTGACCGGCCAGCTGGGCGACGTCATGAAGGAGTCCGCCCAGATCGCCCTGTCCTTCCTGCGCTCCCACGGCGCGGAGCTGGAGCTTCCGGTCGCCGATCTGAAGGAACGCGGCATCCACCTCCACGTCCCGGCGGGCGCGGTGCCCAAGGACGGCCCGAGCGCGGGCATCACCATGACCACCGCGCTGGCCTCGCTGCTGTCGGGCCGCCAGGTGCGGCCGGACGTGGCGATGACGGGCGAGGTCTCGCTGACCGGGCGGGTGCTGCCGATCGGCGGCGTCAAGCAGAAGCTGCTGGCGGCGCACCGGGCCGGGGTGACCACCGTGATCATCCCCAAGCGGAATGAGCCGGACCTGGACGATGTGCCCGCCGAGGTTCTGGAGAAGCTCGACGTCCACCCGGTCTCGGACGTCCGCCAGGTCCTGGAACTGGCCCTCCAGCCCGCCTCGGCGAGCGCCCCGGAGGTCCCGGTGGCGGCGTAACGAACACACCTCGTTGAGGGTAGACAGGTCTGTCTGGTAGCGTGAGCGGCGCACCAGACAGACCTGTCTGTTCACTTCATGCTTCAGTTGCCCTCGCGGAGGAAAACCGTGCGCACCCTCGTCGTCCTCGCCCACCCCGGCCTCGCCGCCTCACGCGTCAACGCCGCCCTCGCCGAGGCCGCCCGGCCGGTGGACGGCGTCACGTTCCACGATCTGTACGCCACCTACCCGGACCTGCGCATCGACGTCGAGCGGGAGCAGCGGCTGCTGCTGGAGCACGACCGGATCGTGCTCCAGTTCCCCTTCTACTGGTACTCGGCGCCGCCGCTGCTGAAGAAGTGGCTGGACGAGGTGTTCCTGTACGGCTTCGCGTACGGCTCGAACGGCACCTCGCTGCGGGGCAAGGCGCTGCTCGTCGTCACCACGGCGGGGGCCGCGGAGGAGATGTACCGGCCCGGCGGGTTCAACCGCTTCACGGTCGCCGAGCTCCTCAAGCCCTTCGACGCGACGGCGAACATCTCCGGGATGGCGTACGAGGAGCCGTTCGTCGTCTACGGCGCGAACGCGGTGGACGACGCGGCGCTCGCCGCGTACCAGGAGGACTACCGCGCGCTGCTGGCGTCCGGGGTGCCGCGCGAGCGCGACCTCGCCGCCGTGTGAGGCGGAGGGAAAGAGGGAGGGCCCGGCCGCTCGCGCGCGGCCGGGCCCTTCGCCGTGTCCGAGGGCGGCTACACCCGGGCCGGGCACGCCTCCGCGATCAGTACCCGCGCCGTCTCCCGCGCCGCCTCCACGAACTCCGGCCGGGGCTCCAGCGCCGCCGCGGCCATCGCGCCGTCGATGAGGAGCGAGATCCGCAGGGCGAGTCGCGCGGGGTCGGCGGCCCCGGCCGCCCGGGCCAGCTCGGTCAGCCAGGTCCGTACGGCGCGCTTGTGCTCGGCGGTCGCGGTGTGCGCGGCGGTGCCCGGCTCCGTCTCGCCCGCGGTCCGGGTGAACGCGCAGCCGCGGAAGCCGTCCCGCCGGGCCGCGGCGCTCAGCGCGTCGAAGACGCCGGTGAGCTGGTCGCGCGGATCGGGCCCGGCGGCCTCAGCGGCCTCGGTCAGCTCCCCGCGCCAGTGGATGTCCGTGGCGTGCAGATAGGCCAGGACGAGATCGTCCTTGCAGCGGAAGTGCGCGTACAGCGTCGCCTTGGCCACGCCCGACTCGGAGATGATCCGGTCCACTCCGACGCCTCGTATCCCATGGGCGTTGAACAGCCCGGTCGCCGTGGACAGGATGCGGTCGCGGGCGGAGGGCCGGGTACTGCTCATGGTCATGCTCCTCGGAAGGGGCCGCCTTCATGCTGGGGATACGGCCGGTGCCCTCCAGCGTACAGACAGACCTGTCCGTGCACTGGAGGGCGAGGAACGAGTGGGGGTCAGCCGTTGGCGAGCGCCTTCAGCCGGTCGATGGCGCCGTTGAAGAGGTTGTGGTCGCCGACCGTCGGGCCGGAGGAGGTGTACTGCCAGATGGTGTGGAAGCCCCAGCCCGCGGGCAGCTCGCCGACGGAGGAGCCGTAGCGCGGGATCCACAGCGGGTTGACGCCGCCGAAGGCGCTGGAGTTGCCGGTGCAGGTCGTCCACCAGTTGGTGGAGGTGTAGATCACCGGGTCGCGGCCGGTGCGCGACTTGTAGGTGCTGGTGAAGTCCTTGATCCAGCTGACCATCGCGCTGGCGCTCTTGCCGTAGCAGGTGGCACCGTAGGGGTTGTACTCCATGTCCAGCGCGCCCGGCAGCGTCTTGCCGTCCTTGCTCCAGCCGCCGCCGTGGTCGACGAAGTAGTTGGCCTGGGCGGCGCCGGAGGAGTTGTCCGGCAGCGCGAAGTGGTACGAGCCGCGGATCATGCCGACGTCGTACGAGCCGGTGTACTGCTGGGCGAAGTACGGATTGGTGTAGCTGGTGCCCTCGGTCGCCTTGACGTAGGCGAACTTGACCCCGCTGCCCCAGAGGGTCGACCAGGCGACGTTGCCCTGGTGGCTGCTGACGTCCACGCCTTCGACGGTGGCGAGCAGATCGGACGGCGACGGGGGCTCTCCGGTCGTCGAGCCGCCCTCGTGTTTGAGGATCTGCGAACCCGCCCAGTCGTCCTCGGGGTGGGGGATGGCCTTCGTGCCGCCGTTCACGGCCGGATCGTCCTGGCCGCTGTCGGCGAGCGCGGGAGCGGACAGCGCGAAGACCGCGGTGAGGAGGGCGGTGAGGAGGGTGGCGAGCAGGCCGGTCAGCGCGCGGGGGGTGCGCCGGGTGGGGCCGGGTCTGTGCACAGGCATGGCGTGCCTCCGAAGCCTCGGTGGGGAGAGCGGGGGGAGCGGGGGGATGTCATTGGAATGGCCATGTCAGCAATGACGCTACGGGCGTAGATCGTGAGGGGGAAGGGCCGGGGTGGGCTGCCGTTGGTCTAATCCTGCGAAATACTGATGGAGCTGCGGTAACAGCCGCGCGCGCAAGAAACTTTCACGATGTGAAAACCCGGAGAGGGCTCTGACGTGCACAACAACGGGGCAACGCCCCCCGAGGAGGGTACGGGCGGCACCGTAGGTGGAATTGGTGTGGACCATGCGTTTCTGGCGCTGGAGCGCGAATTGGCGGTCTTCCTCCGCCGCGCCCGCGCCTCCTCGGGCGAATTGGCCCGCGAGGTCCACCCCGACCTGGAATCCGCCGCGTACGGGCTGCTGATGCGCCTGGAGGACGCGGGGGAGCAGCGTGCGACGGACCTCGCGGCCTACATCGGCGTGGGCAAGGCGACGATGAGCCGTCAGCTGCGCGCGCTGGAGGGGCTCGGACTGGTGACCCGGGCGCCCGACCCGGCGGACGGCCGCGCCTTCCTGGTGCAGCTGACGGACGAGGGCCGGGCCCGCTTCCGGCGGGTCCGCATCGCCCGGCGCGCGCGGTACGCCCGCCGTCTCGCCGCCTGGGAGCGCAGCGAGGTCGCCGAACTCGCGCGGCTGCTGCACCAGTTGAACAGCACGCAGGAAGCCGACGAGCCCGGGCAGACGGCCCGCGCGGAGGGGGACCAGTAGGGCGCTCATGTACGTCAGGATCGGCGAGCCGCGCCGATCCGGCGACGTGGGTGTGGCGACTGCGGTACCCACCCCCTGAAGGCGGCGGCGTCCGGCGCCCGCTGATGACCCGGCGGCGGGCCGTCGCGCGAGCGCGGGCCGCTACGGCTCGACGAAGACCGCCGCCGCGTCGTCGTGGGTCTTGCCGCGCGGGAAGGCCGCCCGGTCCGGGTCGGCGTGCTCCGCCGCCCGGACCCGGTCGATCAGCGCCTGCGGCCCCTCCTTGCGCAGCAGCCCGAGGCAGGCGGCCCAGTCGCCCTCGTGGAACACCTCGACCCAGCGCGACGCCCCGTCGGTGAGCGCCGCCAGCGCTCGTACCTCCGTGCGCGGCAGGCTGCCGGTGACCGCCTTGGCGGTCACCGCGGGGTCGGCCGCGGCGGTGAAGAAGCCGCCCTCGATGTTGCGCAGCGGGCCGACCCGCCGCCCCTCGGCGCGCAGCCGGTCGATGCGGTCGTCGAGCACGGCCGTCACCGCGCCCCCGGTCCGCTCGATGAGCAGGGCGGAGTCGGAGAGCACCAGGTACTCGACCCGGTCCGCGCCCCAGCGCGCCACGACGGCGGTCGCCTGGGGAGTGAGGGGGTGAGAAAGGTCACATGTTGAACTATGTGCCTCGGCGGTGCGCTCGATCGCGTACGCGAGGCAGTCGGCGAGTGTCGTGTCCCGCCGCGAACCGGCCAGTTCGAGCAGCGCGCCGCCCAGCCGGGCGGTGTACCAGGGCACGCCGTGGGCGCATCCGGCGTCGCCCTCGGGCGGCGGCGTCACCCCGTCCAGGACCACGAGCGCGCCCCCGTGCCCCGACGCGGGCAGGGCCACGGACGCGTAGTCCTCGTTGGGGCGCTGCGGATCGCCGGGGGCGGTCGCGAGTTCGATGCGCATGCCGTCATTCTGCCGCTCACGCCGTGCGCGGGTGTGGGCAGGGGGATGGGCATCCTGCCAGGACGGGCAAGCGTTTTCCAGCCCGGGAAATTCGGGCGCCGGGTATGGTCCGTGACGAAAGTTGGTGCTCAACTACGCAATGCGGTTCACTCGTTCGGGTGGGCCGGGTGGGTGATGCGTACCCGTCCCGGAGCCGTCCCTGGAAGGGTCGGAATCCCTGCCGGGGGTGGGGAAAGACAAGGGTTGATCCGTCGTCACCTCTGGAACCACAGCGGTCTGGAACCACAGCGGTCGGGCGAGAAAAGATGGTGAGCACCGGTGCGGAAGAAGCGGCTTCGGGGCACCAAGCGCGAGCACGTCAGTGAGTCCCGTGATCAGCAGGAGCAGGGGTCGGCCGGGCCCCTTCCGGCGGCCGGGTCCCCTCCGGGCGCCCCGGAACCCCCGGCGCCAAAATCCTTAGCTCCGGAACCCACGGCCCCGGAATCCCCGGTCCCGGAATCCCCGGCGCCTGAGCCACCGCGGGGGCGCCCCGCGCGCGTCCGCAACCGGCTGACCGCGTCCGTCGCCCTCGTCTCCGTCGCCGTCCTCGCCGCCGGCGCCCCCGCCGTCCTCAGCGCCCTCGACGACACCACCGAGACCCAGAAGCTGGTCGAGCTGGCCGAGGCCAACCGCGGCACGGTGGCCCTCGCCCACTCCCTCGCCGACGAACGCGACGCCATGACCGCGTTCGTCGCCGCGGGCCGCACCACCACCGCCGCCGCCGGGGGCGGCCTCTCCGAGGACCAGCGCGCCCGGGTCGACCGGCAGGTCGCGGAGGTGCGCGGGCAGGTTCCGGCCGCCCTCGCCGCGCGCTTAAGCACCCTCCCCGAGATCCGCCAGCAGGCGCTGACCGGAAAGGGCTCGTCCCTCGACGTCTTCGACGCGTACACCGAGGCCGTCCAGGCGCTGAACCGGGTCGCCGACACCCTCGCCCGCAAGCTCCCGGCCGACGCCGACACGGGCCCCGCCCCCGCGCTCGCCCCGCTCGGCCGCGCCGTGGAGCAGGCGTCCGCCACCCGCGGGTTGCTGCTCGCCGCGCTCGCCGACCGCGGCGGCCGGTCCCGGCTGACCGTGGTCGCCCAGCGCACCGAGGTGCGCGAGCAGGCCGCGCTCGCCGATTTCCGGCAGCTCGCCCCGGGCTCCGCGAGCGACGCCTACGACCGCACCGTCAACGGCACCGAGGTCACCACCGCCGAGCGCTACCTCGCCCGGCTCACCGATCAGCCCCAGCTCTCCGGCCAGGACCTGTTCGTCGACAAGCGCCGCCTCGACGCGGCCCTGACCGCCCGCATCGACCGGATGCGCGGGGCCGAGTCCGCGCTCGCCTCCGCCGAGATCACCCGGCTCGGGCAGCTGCGCGACGACGAGGTCACCGCCCTTGAGGTGAGCATCGCCCTGGCCGGTGCCTGTCTGCTGCTCGCCCTCGGCACCAGCGTCCACAGCGCCCGCTCGATGACCCGCCCGCTGTCCGCGCTGCGGCGCGGCGCCCGCCGGGTCGCCGCCAGCCCGGCCGCCGAGCAGCCGATCGCCTTCAAGGGCCGCAACGACGAGTTCGCCGACGCCGTACGGGCCGTCAACGAACTCCACCAGGCCGCGCTGCGCCAGCACGAGCGCCTGACCCGGCTCGACGGCGAACGCACCCAGTGGGCCGGTGAGCGGCGGCGACTGGCCGACGAGGCGGCCGAGCTGCGTGCCGAGCGGGACGCGGTCGCCACCCGGCTGGAGGGGTTGCGGGCCCGGGTCCACAGCAGCTTCGTCAACCTGGCGCTGCGCAGCCTCGGGCTGATCGAGCGACAGCTGGCGATCATCGAGTCCATGGAGGAGCAGGAGCAGGACCCTGACCGGCTCGAAACGCTGTTCCAGCTCGACCACCTCGCCACCGGCATGCGCCGCTACGGCGAGAACCTGCTGATCGTCGCGGGCTCCGAGCACCAGGCGAACCACCCCGGCCCGGTGCCGCTGCTGGACGTGCTGCGCGCCTCGATCAGCGAGGTCGAGCGGTACGACCGAGTGCACATCCAGTCGCTGCCGCCGCACGCCCAGGTGGCCGGGTTCGCCGCGGACAGCGTCAGCCACCTGATCGCCGAACTGCTGGAAAACGCCACGGCGTTCTCGCCGCCGGACGCCGCGGTGCAGGTGTCCGGCTGGCTGCTGGAGAGCGGCGAGGTCATGCTCTCCGTCCAGGACGAGGGCATCGGCATGACGCCCGAGCGCCTCGCCGAGCTGAACGAACGGCTCGCCGACCCGGTCCCCGAGTACTGCCAGGGCCCGCAGCCGGACGATCCGCTGGGGCTCGGCCTGTACGTGGTGACCCGGCTCGCCGCGCGGCACGGCGTACGGGTGTCGCTGCGCGAGCAGCAGCCGGGCGGGGTGGCCGCCGCCGTCGTCCTGCCGGTCAAGATCCTCCCGGCGGGCCCGCCCGGCGCCGGACTCCCGTCCGCCCCGCCCGCCGCCGCGAGCGGCCCCCTCGGCGGCACCGGCCTGCCCGCCTTCCCGGGCGCCGCGGCCGAGGCCAACGGCAACGCCCTCCCGGACCACGGCCGGGTCGCCGGTGGCAGCGGCGTACCGGGCCAGCGCCGCGCGGCGGCTGAGGCGGCCGACGCGGCGGACTTCGGCGGTACGGACCGTACGGAGCCCGCCCCCGAGCGCGCGCCGGAACCGGAGCCCGTCGCGCAGGACGCGGGCCCCGAGACCATGGCCCCCCAAATCTCGGGTCCCGAGATCGCGGGTCCCGAGACGGTGTCGTGGGCGGCCCCCGGCGAGGCCTGGGCGGGCGGCGCGGACGAGGACCCGTACCTCATGGAACCGACGCCGCCGCGCGGGCATCCGGCCCCCGGTCCGGCGGCGGAGGAGCTGCCGGTCCTGCCGAAGCGCACCCCGAAGACGGCCCAGGCCACCGAGCGCACCATGGAACTGACCGTTCCCGGCGTCGTTCCGGGGGACCATCCGCGGGAAGCGCCGGGCAGCGAGCAGCCGTTCGACACCCGCGCCGTGCGGCCCGCCGCGGCGGACGCCTGGGGCCCGGCGGAACCGGCCGGTCCGGTGGAGCGGCCGGAGCCTCACGACCCGTACGCCATCGGCCCCGACCAGCACACCCGCGCCCCGGAGGCGACCGGCCAACTGCCCCGCACCGACAAGGGACTTCCCAAGCGGACCCCGCGGAGCGTGGCCCGCCGCGACCCCGACCCGCGGGAGCGCACCGGGTCGGTGAACGCGGAGGAATTGCGGCGTAGGCTGGGCGGGTTTCAGCGCGGCGCGCGGGACGGCCGCCGGGACGCGGAGGCCGAGATCGCCGCGCACGGTACGGCAGAACAGCGCGGTACGGCAGAACAGCGCGGTACGGCCGGGCAACGGGGCACGGCGCAAACGGGGGCGCAGGACGGGGGCGGCATGGTTGAGGAGGCACGTGGGTGAATGCGCCCAGTAGTACCTACGGGTTGAGTTCCGAGGCCCGTAATCTGCACTGGCTGCTGTCCAACCTGGTCGAGGAGGTGCCGGGGGTCCGCTCGGTGGCCGTCGTCTCGTCCGACGGGCTGATGCTGCTGTCCTCCGACGCGCGGCACGTCGCCGCTCCCACGGGCCCGGCGGTCCAGGACGGCCCGAAGGGTTCCACCGCGGACCTCGCGACGATCGTGTCGGGACTCGGCAGCCTGACGCTCGGCGCGGCGAAGCTGATGGACGGCGGCGGCGTCAAGCAGACGGTGGTGGCGATGGACGAGGGCAGTCTGTTCGTCATGTCGATCAGCGATGGTTCGCTGCTGGGGGTGCACGCCACTCCGGACTGCGACATGTCGGTGGTCGCGTACCACATGGCGCTGTTCGTGGGCCGGGCCGGACATGTGCTCACCCCCGAACTGCGTTCCGAACTACGGAGGTCGCTGGAGACGGCGCGGTGACGGCAGCGTCCGGCCGGGCCGCTCGCAGACCGGGGCGGGTGCGTCCGTACTCGCTCACCGGAGGCCGCACCCGCACGGAGCACGTGCTGCTGGTGGAGACGTTCGTGGCGTCGCTGGAGCCCGCTGACGGACCGGCGGACGGACCGGTCGAGCCGTTACCGGACGGCGCTCCGGGGGCGCGGATGCTGCCGGAGATACGGGCCATCATCGACCTGTGCCGCAGGATGCGTTCGGTCGCGGAGGTCTCCGCGATGCTCAAGATTCCGCTGGGCGTGGTCCGCGTCCTGCTCAGCGATCTCGCCGATCAGGGAAAGATCCGTGTGTACGGCACCGGGCGGGGCCCGGGACAGCCGGAGCGCGCGTTGCTCGAAAGGGTGCTCGTTGGACTTCGCAGACTCTGAGACGATGACGGTGACCCCGCCGCATGTGTCGGAGATACCCGGTGTCGGTATACCCGGTGCCGAAGAACGGCTTCAGAGCTGGCAGACGGACCGCTCCCGGGCGCCGATCGCCACGAAGATAGTGATAGCGGGGGGTTTCGGCGTCGGGAAGACGACGTTCGTGGGCTCGGTCTCGGAGATCACTCCGCTGCAGACCGAGGCCCTGATGACGCAGGCCAGCGAGGACGTGGACGACCTCGGTGCGACGCCCGAGAAGCTGACCACGACCGTCGCGATGGACTTCGGGCGGATCACGCTCGAATCCGATCTGGTGCTCTATCTCTTCGGCACCCCGGGCCAGCAGCGGTTCTGGTTCATGTGGGACGACCTGATGCGCGGGGCGATCGGAGCGGTCGTGATGGCCGACACCCGGCGGCTGGAGGACAGTTTCCCGGCGCTGGACTACTTCGAGAGCCTCGGCCTGCCGTATGTGGTGGCGGTCAACCACTTCGAGGGGACCCCGCTCTACGGTCCCGAGGACGTCCGGGACGCGCTCTCCGTAAAGCCCGAGGTGCCCGTGGTGACCATGGACGCGCGGCAGCGGGTGACGGTGGTGGACGCGCTGCTCGCCTTGGTGGGCCACGCCGTTGACGTCTCACCGGAGTGAACTAACCTCAGCTCCGCTCGGGGAATGGAATGCCCCGTTCCTCTTCCTGTCCTGAGCCTGAGAGAGAGTCACGGTCATGCGGAAAATACTCATCGTCGGATCCGGCCAGTCCGGCCTCCAACTCGCCCTCGGTCTCCAGGCCGAGGGTTACGAGGTCACCCTGATGGCCAACCGCACGGCTGACGAGATCCGCTCCGGGCGCGTCATGTCCACGCAGTGCATGTTCCACACCGCGCTGCAGCACGAGCGCGACCTGGAGCTCAACTTCTGGGAGGAGCGGGCGCCGCGCATCGAGGGCCTCGGCGTGTCCGTCGCCGGACCGCCGACGCCCGAGGGCCCGCACGCCCGCGCCATCGACTGGGTCGGGCGGCTCGACGGCTACGCCCAGTCCGTCGACCAGCGCATCAAGATGGCGGGCTGGATGGAGCTGTTCGAACAGCGCGGCGGCCGGCTGGTCATCCACGGCGTGGCCGTCTCCGACCTGGATTTCTTCACCCAGAGCCACGATCTGGTGCTGGTGGCGGCGGGCAAGGGCGAACTGGTCTCGCTCTTCGGCCGGGACGCCGCCCGCTCCCCGTACGACACCCCGCAGCGCGCGCTGGCCGTCTCGTATGTGCACGGGCTGGGCCCGCGTCCCGAGCACCCGGACTACGACGCGGTGCGCTGCAATCTGGTCCCCGGTGTCGGCGAGCTGTTCGTCATGCCGACCCTCACCACCAGCGGGCGCGCCGACATCCTCTTCTGGGAGGGCGTCCCGGGCGGCCCGGCCGATGTGTTCCAGGGCGTCACCGACCCGTCCGCGCACCTGGCCACCACGCTGGAGCTGATGGAGCGGTTCACCCCGTGGGAGTACGCGCGGGCCACCAAGGTCGAGCTGACCGACGCGGGCGGCACGCTCGCCGGGCGGTACGCGCCGACCGTACGCAACCCCATCGGCGAGCTGCCCGGCGGCGGCCTGGTCCTCGGCGTCGCGGACGTCGTGGTCGCCAACGACCCGATCACCGGGCAGGGCTCCAACTCGGCCGCCAAGTGCGCCGCCTCCTACCTGGAGAGCATCGTCGCCCACGGCGACCGGCCGTTCGACGCCGCCTGGATGCGGGAGACGTTCGACCGCTACTGGGCGACCGCCCGGCACGTCACCAAGTGGACCAACGCGATGCTCGCCCCGCCGCCCGAGCACATCGTGGAACTGCTGGGCGCGGCGAGCGGTCTGCCGCCGGTGGCCGACCGGATCGCCAACGGCTTCGACGACCCGTCCGATTTCGAGCACTTCTTCTACGAGCCGGAGAAGGCGTCGGCCTATCTGGCCTCCGTGGGGGCTTAGCCCCGGGCCGGGCCCGGACGGACCACGCCCTGCACCGGATTGGACGCGAGCGCGGAGAGGCGGACCGTGGTGCCGGGCCGGGGCGCCTGCACCACCTGGCCGCCTCCCGCGTAGATCGCCACGTGGCTCGCGCCCTTGTTGTAGATCACCAGGTCACCCGGGCGGATCTGGCTGAGCGAGATCCTCGGCAGCTGGCGCCACTGCTCCTGGCTGGTGCGCGGAATGGTCCGGCCCGCGTGCGCCCACGCCTGGGAGGTCAGGCCCGAGCAGTCGAAGGAGTTCGGCCCCTCGGCGCCCCACACGTACGGTTTGCCGATCTGGTTGAGTGCCCACCGCAGCGCCCGCTGCCCGGCCGACGCCGAGGCCATCGGGAGCCGCCCGGGGGTCTTGGGCCCGGCGCCGTTGGCGGCCGTACCACCACCCGCGCCCTGGGCCGGGCGGCCCGGCACCGTCCCGTCACCCTGCCCCGCGCCCTGACCGCCGCCGGTGTCCTGACCGCCGCCCGCGTCCGTCCCCTGGGCCGGACCGGGGCCCGGGGCGGGCGGCGGCGGGGCGACGCCCTGGGCGCGGCTCGTGGCGCCGCCGAGCACCCCGGAGGCGACCAGCTTGCGCTGTGCCTTGTCGGTTTCCTCGCGCTCCTTCTCCGCCACCTGGGCGATCTGGCGGGCGGTCAGCGAGGCGAGCATCTTCTCGATCTTCGTGAGCCGCTTCTTGACCTTGTCGCGCTGTTTCTTCTTCTTCGCGCTCAGCGACAGCTGCTTGTCCAGGGCGGTCCGGGCCTTGGTGGCGAGGGCGTCGGCATGCCGCTCACCCTTGGTCAGCCGCTCCACGACGGCCGCCTCCCGGCCCGCCGCCCGGTCCAGCTCCCGCGCCTGGTCGGCGGCCTTCTCCGGGTGCGGGGTGAGCAGTGTCAGCAGGAAGGTGTACGAGGAGAGCTGGGTGTGGCCCTGGTACTGCTGACGGGCCAGCCGCCCCGCGTCCTCCCGGCTGGCGGCCAGGTCGGTGCGGCTGCGGGCGAGGTCGTCGGTCAGATCCCGGGTCTTCGCCCGCTGTTTGCGCAGCTTCTCCTCGGTCGCGTTGTACGCCTCGGTCGCCTCTTCCGCCTTCCGGTACAGCGTCTTGAGCTGGGTGAGCAGCCCGGCGACGGACCGGTCGGCGGGCCGGTCAGGCTGGGCGGGGGCGGCCGTGGCCGCCGGGACGGGCGGGACGAGCGCGACGGCCGCGGTGATCGCCGCCGCGCACACCGAGCCTACGATCCGTCCTGACACGGGCTCACACCTCCGGCTGCGGGAACGGGGTCCGACGACCACCTCAGCAGGAACGCGGCGTGACAGTCGTACTTTCGGGAGAATGATGGGCAAGTCGGCCCAACACGGTCACCCGTCCGGAGGGCCCCGAACCACCCTCCCCGCCCACCCACCTTGGCCCGGCCCCGGCGCACACGCGCAAGCCCGGTCGCGTGCCTCGGTGCGACTCGGCGCGGGTAACGGCTGCGCACGCCTCGGCTCGGCCGCGCGCCTGGGCCCGTCCGCGTCCGCGCGAGCCCCGCCACGCGCGCGACGGCCCGACCGGGCGTGCCTCGGCCTGGTCGCGGGCGGCTCAGCCCGGCTTGGACCACGGCCATTTCGGTCCGCCGCGCGGCTTGCCCTCCGGGGCGTACTCGTACCGCCAGCCCCGGATCAGGCCCAGCCGCGACGTGCCCGCCGGGACGCGGAGGTAGACGTGCACGGTCGGCGGGCCGCCCGCCTCGTCCGGGACCGGGACCTCGTACGTCTTCGGCGGCTGGCCCGTGGCGCCGACCAGGACCGGCAGCACCCGGCCGTCCAGCGGCCCGCCGGCGAACGGCGTCTCCTCGCTTCTCACCGCACCACCCTCACAACAGGTGCCGCGCCTCGCCGAACACCGGTGCCACGCGCCGCACCAGCGCGCCCACCGGGCCGTGCGCGGGCTCCGTGGCGAGGGCCGCCCGTATCACGCGGGCCGCCTGCGGATCGGTCGCCGCGGTGGCGGTCAGCAGTGCCACGAAGTGGTCCACCAGCCAGTCCCGCAGCTCCCGGGCCGACGGCTGCTTGTTCTCGTCCAGCCAGATCAGCGAGGCCGCCTCGACCGCCGTGATCCAGGTGCGCACCATCATCCGCAGCCGGGCGCCGGGTTCCTCGGCGGGCTCATCGGCCGCGTCGGCCGCGTCGGCCGCCACGTGCAGCAGGATCTGCTCGGCCGCGGCCCGCCGCACCTCGTCCACGATGGCGTTCGTCCGCGACGTCTCGGCCACGCTGCCGCCGTGCAGCAGCGCGCTGAACCCCGCGTCGTGCTCGTCGACGAAGGTGAGATAGCGGTCCAGTACGTTGCCCAGGCGGGCGCTGAGCGGGCCGGTGCGCGGCTCCTCGAAGCACCCCTCCAGCTCATCGGCGGCGCTGCGCAGCGCCGCCTCGTACAACTGCTGCTTGCCGCCGGGGAAGTAGCGGTAGACGAGCGGGCGGGAGGCGCCCGCGGCCGAGGCGACGTCGTCAAGCGACACGTCCTCGGGCGCGTGGTGGGCGAACAGGCCGAGCGCGGCGGTGATCAGTTCGGCGCGCCGCGCCTCGACGCTGAGCCTGCGGTACGCCCCACGGCGCACGGTGGCCGGGGGCGCCGCGATCGCCCGGTCCGCGTCCGCCTCCGTATCCGCCGGGGCGGTGCCACTGCTCGTCGTCATGCCTGGCAGCGTAACCGCCCTGGGGCGGATACCGAGGGGCGGGCCATTGACGAAGGCGCCCGCGCGGACACGCCCTACAGCAGGCCGCTGCTCTGCCACAGCTTGCGTCCCGCACCGCGCAGCACCCCGACGTCGTCGAGGAATTCGGTCAGCCGCCGGGCCCCGCTGCGCATCACCTCGCGGCGGTGGCCGCTCGCCCGCACCTGGGCGACGGCCGCCCGCCGGTCGAGCCCGACGTCCGTGTACACCCGCGGGTTGACGAAGGCGAGCGAGAACAGCCGGGCGAACTCGCCCGAACCGACCCGGGTCAGCTCCTTCTCCCAGCGCGACGCCCGCACCATCTGGCGGCGCAGCTCCTCCCGGGCGTACCGCACATGGCGCGCCTCCTCCACCACATGGATCCGGGTCACGCCGCGCACCAGCGGCTGGACGCGCTCATCGGGGAACGTCAGCCGCTGCATCCAGTCCAGCACCTCCTCGCCCAGCAGGGTGGCGGTGAACGAACCGGGCGTGGTGGAGAACGTCTTGAAGAACCGGCCCAGGTTCTGGTGGAGCCGGGACACCGGGTACGCGGGGGTGCCGCCCTTGGCGATCAGCCGCGCGAACATCTGGGAGTGGCGGCACTCGTCGGCGATTTCGGTGAGCGCGTAGCGGACATGGGCACTGGTCGCGGGCTTGTCGTAGATGTGCCGGGTGAGCAGCTGGATCAGGATGATCTCGAACCAGATGCCGAGCGACGCCAGCGCCGCGGCCTCGTGCCGCGACAGCAGCATCCGCTGCTCCTCGGACATCCGCCGCCACATCGGGGTGTCGTAGAGGGAGACCAGCTCCGGCGGCCAGAACCACTTGTCCGGCTCGTGCGGCGCGTCCCAGTCCAGCTCGGTGTCGGGGTCGAACGAGTGCCGGGCGGAGGCTCGCAGCAGCCGCTCCGCCACCCGTTCCCGGTCCTTGAGGAGCCCGAGCGCGTCCCGGGGCGCGGCTGATTCGGTCGGGGTCGTCATCGCTGGGGACACCTCGCGCAAGTGGTCGCGGCCGGACACCCCTTATGAGACTCTGTGTCAGCAAGCCCGTCAATCCCCCGCGGATGGGTTGGCGCGCAGCGAGGCGAAGGAGACGACGTGTCGACGCAGGACCTCTACGCCATGGACCCCGGCGACCCGACGTGGCAGGTGCCCGCCGCCGGCGCCGCCCGATTCAGCTGGGAGTACGACGACCACCGGGCCCGGCTGCTCGCCCTGTACCAGAAGGGCAAGGACAAGCAGTGGGACGCGACCAAGCGGATCGACTGGGACCTGGAGGTCGACCCGTACGACCCGCTCGGCACCCCCGACGAAGCCCTGGCCCTCTACGGCACGCCCCACTGGGACCGGATGTCCGACCGGGAGCGGGCCGAACTGCGCCGCCACGCCGCCTCCTGGCAGTTCAGCCAGTTCCTGCACGGCGAGCAGGGCGCGATGGTGTGCGCCGCCCGCATCGTCGAATCGGCGCCCGACCTCGACGCCAAGTTCTACTCGGCCACCCAGACCATGGACGAGGCCCGCCACGCCGAGCTGTACGGCCGCTTCCTGCACGAGAAGGTCGGCATGGTCTACCCGATCAACGACAACCTCCAGGCGCTGCTCGGCGACACCCTCCGCGACTCCCGCTGGGACATGGCCTACCTGGGCATGCAGGTCCTCATCGAGGGCCTGGCCCTCGCCGCCTTCGGCCTCATCCGCGACACCACCGACAAGCCCCTGCCGAAGCAGCTCCTCGCCTACGTCATGCAGGACGAGGCCCGCCACGTGGCCTTCGGCCGGATGGCGCTGCGCGACTACTACCGCGACCTGACCGACGCGGAGCTGCGCGAGCGCGAGGAGTTCGTCATCGAGGGCTGCTACCTCATGCGTGACCGGCTGCGCGGCGTCGAGGTCCTGGAGAACCTGGGCATCCCGAAGGCCGAGGCCGAGGAGTACGCGGAGCGTAACCCGTATCTGCACATGTTCCGCAAGCTGCTGTTCAGCCGCATCGTGCCGTGCGTGAAGGACATCGGCCTGTGGGGCGAACGGCTCCAGCGCGCCTACGTCGACATGGGCGTCCTGGAGCTCGGCGACAGCAACCTGGACCTGCTGATGAACCAGGACGAGGAGGTGGCACAGCGCCTGGACGCCCAGCGCTTCGCCGCCGAGGAGGCCGCCCGTACCGGCGAGGTCGAGGAGGCCATCGCGCAGGGCGCGGCGGACGACTGAGGCGGCTCAGGCGTCTGCTGTACGGGCCGGACGGATGGCCTCGGCGGCCGCCGCCGCGAATCCGGCGAGGGTGCGGGGGCAGCGCCAGCGGGATTCCGTCTCGGCGGGGGAGAGTTCGCCTTCGCCGGAGTCGGACCCGCCGGACCGCTCGGCGAGGTCGTCCCAGGACACGTCCTCGGCCGCGGGGTCGCCGATCAGCTCCAGGGCCGTGGGGAAGTTCTCCAACTGCTCGATGTCGAGGCCCTCGTCGCTCGGGTGCCCCGGATGGCCGCAGGGCGCCTGGGGTCCGTCCGCCCCGTCCGCCCCGGTCGCCACGTCCGCCGCGACGGCGCGCAGCGCGGCGGCGGCCCGGTCCGCGACGCCGGGGGCCGAGTGCCACATCACGTGCCCGTGCATCAGGACCAGGCCGAGGACCGGGAACGCCACGTCGGCGGAGCCGGTGCCGTGCGCCGTCCGGGCCTCTTCGAGCCGGTCCACGCACGCGGTCACCACCGCGTCGATCTCCTCGTCCTCGCCCAGGTAGTAGCCGTGGTGGATGCACTCATAGTCGTCGATCAGGTCCTGCAGCTGATTCATGATCGCTGCGACGCGTTGTCGGTGGCGTGTGGTTCCCTCAGTGGACGAGCACGAGCACGAGCACCAGCGACGAGCACGAGCACCAGCGCGAGAGGACCCGCCCCATGGCCACCCGCCACGCCGCCGCCTTCCGCCGTCTTCACGACGGCCGCACCGGCTTCCTGATGCCGAACGCCTGGGACGCCGGGAGCGCGATCGTGCTGGCGGAGGCGGGCTTCGAGGCGCTCGCGACGACCAGCGCCGGGATCGCCTTCTCTCTGGGCAGGCCCGACCACACCATCCCGGCGGGCGGCAAGGCGGTCTCCCGGGCCGAGATGTTCGACCGCGTCCATCAGATCACCGCGGCCGTGGACCTGCCCGTCAACGGAGACCTGGAGGACGGGTACGGGGCGGAGCCCGAGGCGGTCGCCGAGACCATCAGGCTGGCCGTCGCCGCGGGCCTCGCGGGCGGCAACGTCGAGGACTTCGCGGACGGCGCCCTGTACGACGAGGAGCTGGCCGTCGCCCGGATCGCCGCCGCCCGCGAGGCCGCCGACGCCGACGGCACCGACTTCGTGCTCACCGCCCGCACCGACGGCCTGATGCTGCGCTCCCCGGCCCCGCTCGCCGACGCGATCCGGCGCGCCAGCCGGTACCGGGAGGCGGGCGCGGACTGCCTCTACGTACCGGGCGTCAACGACCTCGCGAGCATCACCACCCTGGTCGCCGAGATCGACGGCCCGCTCAACGTGGTGATGGGCCTCGGCGCCACCAGCCTCACCGCGGACGCCCTCCGCTCCGCCGGTGTCGCCCGCCTCAGCCTCGGCGGCAGCATCGCGCGCGCCGCGCTGGGCTTCGTACGGGACAGCGCCCGGGAGTTGCTGGAGCGGGGGACGCTGACGTTCGCCGAGGGGCAGATCCCGCAGGGCGAGCTGAACGAGCTGTTCGCCCGCGACCGCCCCTGACCGACTCCGACTGGGTGTCCTACGCCTGCGCCTGCTGCTGCTCCTCCACCCAGCGCAGGAAGGCGATCTGCCGCGACATGAGGGTGACCAGCTCGTACGCGGTGTGCGAGGCGGCCACGGAGGTGATGTCGGCGTGGTCGTACGCCGGGGCGACCTCGACCAGGTCGGCGGAGACCAGGTGGCAGTCGGCCAGCCCGCGCACGATCTCCAGCAGTTCGCGGGAGGTGAGGCCGCCCGCCTCGGGGGTGCCGGTGCCGGGGGCGTGCGAGGGGTCCAGGACGTCGATGTCCACCGATATGTAGAGCGGCCGCTTGCCTATGCGCTCCTTGAGCTGCTGGATGACCTCGTCGACCCCGCGCCGCATCACATCGGCCGAGGTGACGATCCCGAAGCCCAGTTTGGTGTCCTCGTCCAGGTCGCCCTTGCTGTACAGCGGGCCGCGGGTGCCGACGTGGGAGAGGGCGGAGGTGTCGAGGATGCCCTCCTCGACCGCGCGGCGGAACGGCGTTCCGTGGGTGTACTGGGCGCCGAAGTGGTTGTCCCAGGTGTCCAGGTGCGCGTCGAAGTGCAGCAGCGCCACCGGGCCGTGCTTGCGGGCCACCGCGCGCAGGATCGGCAGCGCGATGGTGTGGTCGCCGCCCAGCGTCATCAGCTGCGCGCCCGTGGACAGCAGCTCCTCCGCGCCCGCCTCGATGTTCTCGATGGCCTCGTCGAGGTTGTGCGGGTTGGCGGTGATGTCACCGGCGTCCGCGACCTGGACGTAGTGGAACGGGTACGCGTCCTGCGCCGGGTTGTAGGGCCGCAGCTGCCGCGACGCCTCCCGGATCGCGTTCCCGCCGAACCGGGCGCCCGGCCGGTAGGAGACACCCGCGTCGAACGGGACCCCGACCACGGCGATGTCCGTGGTGCCGACCTGGTCCAGGCGCGGGACGCGGCCGAACGTCGCGGGCCCCGCGAAGCGCAGCGTGCGCTCGGTCTCCTCGGGCGGAACGGGCATGGCGGGGTCGCGATCGGTCGCGCTCATGGCGGAACTGGGCCTTTCACATGGGGGGTTGCTCAGCAGTGATCTCCTACATCACCCATTCAATCCCTCGAATGGGTGATTGCCCACTGCGGCCTCCCCCTATAAAGGAACCACGCCCCTATGGGGCAGCCGGTATACCCCTCCAACTTCGCCCCGATGCCGAGGGCTTGCTAGGTTCTTGATCACCGCCACCGGAAAGGCCGAGGTCATGTGGGGATGGCCCGGGCTGCCGGGGGCGGTCGTGTGAAGGAACGGCCAAAGGGTGCTCTCCACGGCGGTGGGGGGCACCCCTTTGTCTGTCGATTCCGGAGGATGATGGTGGGGTGCGGATTCGAACGAGCACCATCGAGGAACTTCCCCATCTCCAGGACATAGAGCGCGCCGCCGGACGGTGCTTCCGGGACATCGGGATGGACGAGATCGCCGACGACGAGCCCCTGAGCCTGGCCGAGCTGGAGCGCTATCAGCGCGCCGGACGGGCCTTCGTGGCGGTGGACGGCACGGACCGGCCCATGGCCTACGTGATCACCGATCCCGTCGACGGCAACACGCACATCGAGCAGATCTCGGTGCACCCGGACAGCGCCCGCCGCGGAGTGGGCCGCACGCTGATCGAGTACGTCGCGGCGCGCGCCGCCGCCGACGGCGTCCCCGCGCTGACCCTGACCACCTTCGTGGACGTCGCGTGGAACGCCCCGTACTACGCGGCCCGCTGCGGCTTCCGGACCCTGGCGGAGGACGAACTGACCCCCGGGCTGTGGGAGATCCGCCGCAGCGAGGCCGGGCACGGGCTGGACCGCTGGCCACGGGTGTGCATGCGCAGGGAGACCGGCCGATGACCCCTGCCGACCTCACGGCCACCGAGCTGCTGGGCCATCCGCGATCTGACGCTCGCCCCGGCCGCGCACCGACCACGCCTTCCTGACCTCACCGCAGGCCCGCGACTGCCTTCACGAGGAGGGCATCGCCGTGGTCGGCTCCCGGGCGCCGCGACGGATCTGGGTCACCCGACCTGGCGGGCGCGCCGCACAGCTCGGCCACGGCCCGCCGCAGCGCCCGTATCCGCGCCGTCTCCCCGCCCCGCCGCCACACCAGGCCGAGCCGCGAGTCCGGCAGCCCCTCCACCGGCACGAACGTGATGTCGCGGCGGCCGTGGTACTCGGCGGTCGGCGCGCACAGCAGCATCCCGCCCCGGCCCGCCGCGACCGCCGTCAGCCCCTCCTGCAGGGTGCGCACCCGCGGCCCGTCCGGGATCGGGCGGCCGCCGGGGGTGACGGGCGGGGCCATGAACTCCCGCCAGTAGCGGGGCGCGGGGTCGGACGGCGCGACGAGCGGGCAGCCCGCCAGCTCCTCGGCGTCCACCGCGCCCCGCCCCGCGAAGGCGTGCCCGGCGCGGACCACCAGCGTCTGCGGCTGCCGGGAGAACACCGGGCCGAGGACCAGATCCGGTTCCTCGACCGGCAGGAGGACGATCGCCGCGTCCACCTCACCGCCGCGCACCGCGCCGAACGGATCGGCCATCGGGATCTCCACCGTCTCCGGTTCGCAGCCGGGATGCCGCTCCCGGAAGGCCGCCAGCGCGGCCATCACCCGCTCGTCCGCGGCCCCTTGGAAGCCGACGCGCAGCACCCCCGTCAGGCCGCGCGCCGCGCCCCGCGCTCCCTCGACCGCCCCGTACAGCGCGTCGTACGCGGGCCGCAGTTCGGCCAGGAATCGCTCACCCAGCGGGGTCAGCCGTACCCGTCGGCTGGTGCGGTCCAGCAGCCGGGCGCCGATGCGCCCCTCCAGCGCCCGCAGCAACTGGCTGATCCTGCTCTGCGATACGTACAGCCGCTCCGCCGCGCGGCCGAAGTGCAGCTCCTCGCTGAGCGCGAGAAAACACTCCAATTCGCGGATCTCCAGCCCGGACATCGGCCGCCTCCCGCATTCCTCCACCGATCGATGAGTCTCGCTCATAGAAGACTGAGGACTTCGGCGTTGTTCCCGGCCGGGGGCGGCGGTTCATTTGAGTCATGTCGAATTCCACGCCCCCTACCACGGAACTCACCGCTCCGGCAGGCGCATCCGGGTCAGCCGCCCCCGGGGTGGCCGCCCCCGCGCACTCGCCGCTCAGAGCCTGGCTCGCCGTCGTCGCCGTGGCGTTCGGCACCTTCTCCGTCGTCACCACCGAGATGCTCCCGGTCGGCCTCCTCACCTCCATCGGCTCCGCGCTGGGCGTCTCGCCCGGTACGGCGGGCCTGGCCATGACCATTCCCGGACTGGTCGCCGCGGTCGCAGCCCCCCTCCTGACCGTCACCGTCGGCCGCCTCGACCGGCGGCTGGTGCTGTGCGGCCTGCTGGGACTCCTCGCGGCGGCCAACCTGGCCTCCGCCCTCGCCCCCACCTTCGCCGTGCTGCTGCTGGCCCGGGTGGTGGTCGGGGTGTGCATCGGCGGGGTGTGGTCCCTGGCCGCGGGGCTCGCGGTGCGGCTGGTGCCGGAGAAGTCCGCGGGTTCCGCGACCTCGCTGATCTTCAGCGGGATCGCCGTCGCCTCCGTCCTCGGCGTACCGGTCGGAACGCTCGTCGGCGACCTGTTCCACTGGCGCGCCGCGTTCGCCGGGATGGGCGCGCTGGCGCTGGCGACCGCCGCGGCCCTCGCCGTCACCCTGCCGCCGCTGCCCGCCACCGAGACCATCCGGCTGCGCGAGGTGCCGGGACTCTTCCGCAACGCCCGGCTGCGGGTCGGGCTGATCACCACGGCGCTGCTGGTCACCGGCCACTTCGGCGCGTACACCTACGTCCGCCCGGTGCTGGAGGACGTCTCGGGCGTACGGCCGGGGCTGATCAGCACCCTGCTGCTGGCGTACGGCGTGGCGGGCATCGCAGGGAACTTCCTGGCGGGCGCCACTGCCCACCGCGACCCGCGCCGCACCCTCATGGTCATCTTCACCGTCCTTGCCGCCTCGGTCCTGCTCGTACCCGTAGCGGGCGGCACCCTCGGCGGGGCGGTCACGCTGCTGGTGCTGTGGGGGCTGGCGTACGGCGGGGTCTCGGTGACCTCGCAGACCTGGGTCCTGCACGCGGCGCCGGACGCGCGGGAGGCCGCCTCGGCGCTGTTCGTCGGCGTCTTCAACATCGCGATATCCCTGGGCGCGCTGCTCGGCGGCCGGGCGGCGGACGGGATCGCGCTCGTCGGCGTGATGTGGTTCGGCGGGGCGCTCGCGGTGCTCGCCCTGGCGCATGTGGCGATCTTCGGAAGGCGGTAGCGGCGTGCCGTGAGACCCTGAAACCAGGGGGCTCGTCTTCGGGAGTGATCCGATGGCAGTGAGCATGCACGTGGTCTGGAGCAAGGCCGAGCCGGGGCGCGTCATCTACGAGACGCACTCGATCGAGACGATCACCGACGGCAAGGGTGTCCACGCGACCGTCGACAGTCATACGTACGAGATCTCTGTCAGCAGCCGCGCGGAGGCGGAATCGATCGCGGACGCGGAGGGATACGAACTGTTCCGCAAGGGCGATGCGTGGGAGAGCCTGCCCGAGGAATGAACCCGGGCAGCACACCGCCGGGGGTGAGTGCGAGCTGCGCCCGCGTCCGCGCCCAGTCCCGCTCGCGCCCGTGCTCAGTCCCGCCCGCGCCCAGCCCGGGCCTCGTGCTCAGGCCCGTTCGTGCTCAACCGGGGCCTCGTGCTCAGGCTGCCCGTAGTCAGCTCCGCCCTCGTGCTCAGCCCCGCCCTCGCTCATGACCGCCGACAGCCGTCCAGCCCGGCCCGTGACCACGGACCGGGCTGGACGGCAGGCACATCGACTCAGCCGCGACGCACACGCGCCTCAACCGCACCTCAACCGTGGCTCAGCAAGAAATCCACGTCCCGGGCGTCCGACGACGCGTCGCCGCCGACCGTGACCGGCCGGGTGGCCGGTGCGTAACCGCTGGCGACGACCGTGTAGTGCTCACCGGTCAGCCCCTCGAAGCCGAAGGCCCCGTCCGTCCCCGTGACGCACTGCCCGACGACGTCGCCGGAGGCGTCCAGCAGCGCCACGCGGGCGTCCTCCAGCGGGCGTCCGCCCTGGTCACGTACGGTGCCGCCGACCCGGGCCGCGGGCCGCAGCGACACCTCGACCCGCACCGGCTCACCGGCGGTCAGCTCGACCTGGGTGGCGTGCGGACGGTGTCCGTCCGCGCTGAGCGTCAGCGTGTACGGGCCGGAGGCCAGCTCCGGGAGCGCGAACTCACCCTTCTCGTCGGCCGTCGCCGAACCCGCCACCTCGCCGTCCGCGCCGGTCGCGGTAGCGGTGGCACCGGCCAGCGGCCCGCCACCCTCGGCCCGGACGGCCCCGGTCAGCCCGCCGCCTCCGGCCAGCCGCAGGTCGCAGAGGACCGGGACGTCCGACACCAGCAGCGTGGCGGCCTGCGGCTGGTGGCCGGGGGCCGAGCCGATGAGGACGACGCTCGCGCTGCCGGGCGCGGTCACGGTGTAGCTGCCGTCGCGCCCGGTGACCGTACGGCCGAGCTGGCGGCCGCCGGTGTCGATCAGGGTGACGGCGGCGTCGGCCAGCGGGGTGCCGTCGGGACCGAGGACCCGGCCGTGGATGACGCTGCCGATGAGGTCGGCGACGACGTCCTCCGCAACGTCCTTCTCGGCGACGGCGACAGGCTCCGGCGCGGTCGGCGCGGAGACACCCGCAGGCGCGGAGACACCCGCAGGGGCGGATGTGACGGCGGCAGGACGCCGCCCCGGCAGACAGAAGGCGATGAGCAGACCCACGACCGAGGCCGCGCACGCCACCATGAACGAGGTCTGGAAACCCTCCTTGCTCGGCAGCGCGACCCCGCCGAAGTCCGTCGTCTGACGGGCCAGGATCACCCCCACCACTGCGCTGGAGGTGGACATGCCGATGGACCGCATCAGGGTGTTCAGACCGTTCGCCGCGCCCGTCTCCCGGGCCGGTACGGCGCTGACGATCAGGGTCGGCATGGCCGAGTACGCGATGCCGATGCCGACGCCGAGCGCGGTGGCCAGCACCACGATCTGCCAGATCTCGTCGATCATCACCAGGCCCGCGCCGTACGTCGCGCCGATCACGATGATGCCGCTGATCAGCGAGACCTTGGGGCCGCGAGCGGCGTTGATACGCGCGGACAGTGGCGAGACCAGCATCATCGCCACGCCCATCGGGGCGAAGTACAGACCCGCCATGACCATCGACTGGCCGAGGCCGTAGCCGGTGGCCTCCGGCAGCTGCAGCAGCTGCGGGAAGATCAGCGACATGGCGTAGAACGAGAAGCCGACCATGATCGAGGCGAGGTTGGTCAGCAGCACCTGGCGGCGCGCCGTGGTCCGCAGGTCGACCAGCGGCTCGGCGGTGCGCAGCTCGAAGACGCCCCACAGGAGCAGGATCACCACGGCCGCGCCGAACAGCCCGAGCGTCGTACCGCTCGCCCAGCCCCAGTCGCCGCCCTTGGTGATGGGCAGCAGCAGACAGACGAGACCGGCCGTAAGACCGAGCGCGCCGATCAGGTCGAAGCGGCTGGGGGTGCGTACGGCGGACTCCGGAACGACGGCGAGCACCAGCGCGATCGATATCGCGCCCAGCCCGGCGGCCCCGTAGAACAGCACGTGCCAGCTGGTGTGCTGCGCGACGAACGCGGCGGCGGGCAGCCCCAGCGCACCGCCGATGCCGAGCGAGGAACTCATCAGGGCCATCGCCGAGCCCAGCCGCTGCGGCGGCAGCTCGTCCCGCATGATGCTGATGCCGAGCGGAATGGCGCCCATCGCCCCGCCCTGGATGGCCCGGCCGATCACCATCACCACCAGATCGGAGGTGACGGCGCAGGTCAGCGACCCGACGACGAGCAGCGTCAGCGCGACCATCAGCATCCGGCGCTTGCCGAACATGTCCCCGAGCCGCCCCATGACGGGAGTCGAGACCGCCCCGGCGAGCAGGGTCGAGGTGACCACCCAGGACGCGTTCGAGCTGGTGGTGTGCAGCAGCTGCGGCAGCTCGCTCACGAGCGGGACGACCAGCGTCTGCATCACCGATACGGCGATGCCGCAGAACGCGAGCACCGCCACGAAACCGCCACCGACCTCGCGCTGCGGGAGCGAGGCGCCGGTCGGCGCGGCTCTGGTGGGCTCCTCGACGCGAGCTGGGGCTGACTGGGCCATGCGGATGAGGCCTCCAAGCGGTACAACAGGGATGAGTGGGAGATGTGCATCCTACACATGATGTGTATCGTGCACACTTCTGTTTCATGGAGCGGGGGCGACGAGGAGGAAGCGTGCTGGAACGGCTGGAACGCGAGCTGATGCTGGTCGCGAGGTGTCACGTACTGACACCGAGGGACCGCAAAGCGTCGGAAGACGAGCCGTCCACAACTGATCGTCTGGACCGCTCGGCCTACCTGCTCCTCTCCCGCCTGGACGCGGAGGGCGCGATGTCGATCGGCCAGCTCGCCGACGCGTTCCAGCTCGACGTCTCGACCGTCAACCGCCAGACCGGCACCCTGCTGCGCGGCGGCCTGGCCGAGCGCATCCCCGACCCCGACGGCGGCCTCGCCCGCAAGCTCCGCGTCACCGCCCTGGGCAGCGAACGCCTCACCGCCGAACGCGAATGCCGCCGCAGCAGCCTGGCCCGCATCCTCGAAGACTGGTCTCCGGAGGACGTGTCCCGCTTCGGCGAGGCCCTGACCCGCTTCAACCGCGAGGTGGAAGCGCACGACGGCCGCCCGTGGCCCCGCGAGGAAGAATCGGAATCAGCGTCCCCGGGAACGCGTTGACCTGAAGTACGGACCCATCCGAGGAGGCCGAACGATGCCATCCCCCACCCCACACCCTCACACCAGCACCGGCTCCGGCCACCGAGTAGAGGTGGCGCGCGGCACCCAGCACGTCAAGGTCACCATCGACGGCCAGGTCGTCGCCGAGACGGACCGCCCGCTGCTGCTCCACGAGACCGGCCTGCCGGTGCGCTACTACCTCCCGCCGGAGGACGTGGACCTCACCCTGTTCGAGCCCACCGACACCCGCACCACCTGCCCCTTCAAGGGCGAGGCGGCGTACTGGACGTACATAGGCCCGGACAGCGGCGCCCAACTGCGCCCCGACGTCGTCTGGGCGTACCCGCAGCCGATCGACGCGGTACCGGAGATCAAGAACCACCTGTGCTTCTACGACGAGGTAGCCGATATAACGGTCACCTGACCCCTGGAGGACTGACCCCCCGGGGCTAACGCCCCTCCGCCCCAGCCCCCATCACCCCATCAGCGGACCTTCCCCCGCACCCCCAGGGGGAACGGCTGACGCGTGCATCTCCACGCGTACTCCTGGCTGGGCGAGAAGGAGCTGTTCGACCACGAAATCCTCCGCCGCCTCCCCGACCGCCCCCTGCCCCCGGTCACGGCGGAGGACGAGGAGCACTACCGCGCCCTCCTCGACACCTTCCGCCGCGCCGAGCTGCCTCCCATGGAAACGGCGTACTGGCTCCTCAAATCCCCGGCCCTCATCCGCGCCACCTTCCACGAACCCAAGGACGCCGCCACCTGGCTGGGCCAACAACTCACCGACCACGCCCCCGGCTTCCTCTCCCGCCAGGAAGCCGACACGGCCCGCCTCTCCCGCCTGGTAGCCACCGCCACGGACCGCCTGACCCAGGGCGGCGACGTCTCCCTGGGCTTCTACACAGGCCGCACGTCCTTCCTCTCCCTGGCCGTAGTCACGTGCGCCCCCAACCCCACGTCCCCAGACCTCCCCTGCCCCCAGCTGAGCCCTCCTACCCAGGGGAACTGAGTACCCGACGCGATCCCTCCACGCCTGGCCCGCGATTGGCTGGAGCGGTGAACGAGACACCTGCCGCCGAACCGAGCGCCGCGGCCGACACACCCGACGAGGCACACGACCGAAGCTCCGCACAGCGGCGAAGGTCGGCGTCGGCCTGCTGATCCCCACCGCCGTCATCAGCATCGTCCTCTCCCTCATGACGGAGCGCGCCGCCGACTGCGTCATGTACGGGAACCAGTGCTCCGCAACCCCCGGTTCGGTGATCTGGGGCGCACTTCTCGCATCGGCGGCGCTGGGCCTGTACGCCGCAAGCTGCCCCCGGAACCGGCTGCCGTTCCCCACGGCCCGCTCCTGGGCGGTCAAGGGACAGTGGCTCGCTCAGCTGATGATGGCGATGCTGCTCCTCACCTCTCCCTGAGCCCGGTCAGCTCTGCTGGTTGCCGACCTTGCCCGTCATGTCGGTGGTCTGCCCGGCCGGTGGGGCGTCCGTATCCACCTCGGTGCCGAAGTCGGAGAACACGATCAGCGTGCGCACCGTCATCTTCCGCGGGACGGCGGTGCTCTTGTCCGCCTGATCCGGCTGGCCGGTCGGCTTGAGGTTCATGGTGACCTGCTGGCGGCGAATGCGGCCCTGGTCGTCCAGCCAGATGTCCATCGGAACGGTGGGACCGACCTGGAGCTTCAGCGCAGCGGAGTCGGAGAGCTTGTCGACGTCGACCGTGACCCGGTAGCGCGTGGTCTTTACGCCGTCGACCGTGGCCGTGCCGACCTTCTTGGTGTTCCGGTCGGTGATGCCCTTGGCGAGACCGGCAGACTGCGCGGGGTCGTTGATCTGATTGCTGCTGCCGCTGTTCTGCTCGGCGGCGGCCTTCTTCAGGTCGATCTTGATCCACGGCTTGTCACCGGGCACCTGCGCCCGCTGCCGAGGGGGAAGCTTCTGGTACACCACCTGGTCGACGACGCGCTGCTCGACCTTCTGGCCCTCGGCGCTGATGGTCATGGTGCTGTCGCCGTCCTCAAGGTCGATGACGCCCTGGCCCTCCGCGGCAGCCGACTTCCCCGCGGCCGAGGTCTCCGTCCGGAGCGTCATCCGCGCCGTTTCCTCCTCGGCGGTCCTTGCGTACGCGGTACGAACCGCCGCCGTACCCCCAGCGCCAGCCGCCGCCGACGACGAGGTCTCCCCGCCCTTGCCCTTGGAGTCCCCGTCGCTCCCGCACCCGGTCAGCACCCCGCACGCGAGGAGGCCCACGGCCCCGATCGCACCCGCTCGTATCCCGCTGGCTAAGTGAGTCATGTCTCCAACTCCCCTCAACGATGGGGATACCGAGTGCCCCGGATCCGCCGGACGAGACCGCCGAACGGTGAATCCCCGCCGGACGCGGGTCGTCCGGCGGGGCGTGCGGCTCAGGAGAAGGTCACGTCGCTGCACAGGAAGTACGTCTGGTCCATGTGTGAGGCCTGCCAGATCGTGTAGACGACGTGGCGGCCGGTGTAGCCGGAGGTGCTGACGTTGATCGAGTAGTTCTGGCTGGGCCCGTACTTGCCGGTCGTGGTGACCAGTTGCAGGTCACTCCACTTCAGCGGCTGCGTGGTGGGGTCGTAGCCCTGCCGGGTGACGTAGACCTTGAAGTAGTCCGCTCCGTGGCTGGCCTGGTCGTACAGCTTCACGGTGAAGTTCCGGCTGATGGTCGTGGTCTTCCAGGCGCCAGGCGTGTCGAGGGAGTTGTAGCGGCCGCCTTCGGTGCGGCCGCCGCTGCACAGCTGCCCGTCGGGGACGGCGGCCGGGAAGTTGCCTGCGGAGCCGTTGCGGTAGAGGCCGTTCCAGTTCCACATGGCGTTCGGGTTGTCCTGCCAGGCCTGCCAGCACATGGGGTCTTTCTGTGCCATCTCCGGGTTCAGGTGGTCGCTGCCCCAGCGCAGCCAGCAGCCGTAGTTGCGGGAGGCGGGATCGATGACCGATCCGTGCGCGCTGGCGGTGCCCGACCAGGGGATCAGGCCGAGCAGCAGCGCGGACAGCAGTCCGAGGGTGCGAGAGGCCCAGCGGCGTAAGGAATTGCCGCGTTCATGACAAAACATTGGGTGATCTTCCTCCATCGTCCGTGGGGGAGTGGGAGAGGTGTGGGAGCGCTCCCAGATGCCAGCTTGCCCGAGGGTGCCAACGCGAAACGTTCCGTTGCCGATGCGGACTACGCCGGTGGGGACGCCAACGAGGCCGTCACCACAACCGGTGCCAACCGCCCCGCCCTCCGCAGTCCGTCCGCGACCATCTCCACCAGCCACACCGCGATATCCGGTGACCACTCCCGCGTACGGCAGCTCAGCCGCATCACCTCACGCATCCCCTCGGTGTGCAGCACCCGGTCGAGATCAAGTTCCAACCCTGGAAGGCCGCTTTCCGCCGCGCAGACGGAGACATCCACCGCCCCCTGCGCCATGTCCCGTACCGCCGCACAGACGGCCACCGCATCACGCTCACCCGCCCCGCCCTCCCGAGGCTGGCGGGAGACGGTGACCACCACCTCGTGCCGGGCATCCGGATCCGCCAGGCCGAACCACGGCGCCAACTCAATCTGGTGGAAAGCGGTGTTGTGTTTGGCCGCCTGCAGCGGCAGCAGAGCATGCAACCCGGTGAACGTCACCGTCCCCACCCGGGCCAACGCCTCGGACAACACCAAAGAAATCGGCCGGACGGGAAGGCCGAGACGCGGAGGATCAGTCAGAATCCCCGCCTGCAGCCAGGCCAGCTGGTGCACTCGTCCATCCTGGGTCCAATCACCGCCGACCTCCTCATGGGCCCAGGAAGTGGGCTCATGCCGAGCCGTGACCTTTCCGTCTTCATGGAGCGAGCCACTCACGGATTGCCAGCCGTACGCCCCGGCCCGATCGATCGCGAAACCGAGAAGATCCTCCTCGACGGAACCCTCGTCGTCCTGCTCCACAACCCGGTCGAACCACGGATTGCGTTCGAGGATCCCGTGCAGACCAACAATGACAGTGGGCGGAATCACGGGCGAAGCGTATGCGATGTGCGACGCTTCGGCCCAGCCCGATGCCTCTCCTCCCGACCTGCGGGGTAGTCGGCGGGCCATGGGCGAGATTCTGGTCGGCACCTGTTCATGGACGGACCGCGCGCTGCTCTCCAGCGGCTGGTACCCGCCGGGGCTGCGCGACGCGGCGGGGAGGCTACGGCATTACGCCACCCAGTTCCCGGTGGTGGAGGTCGACGCCACGTACTACAACCTGCTCAGCACCCGTAACAGCGTCCTCTGGGCCGAACGCACCCCGGACGGCTTCCGCTTCAACTTCAAGGCGTTCTCCTTGCTCACCGGCCACCCCACAGCGCCGAACGCCCTGCCCGCTGATCTGCGGCCCGCCCTGTCCAGGCGGCGCTACGAGGTTGACCCGGGACTGCTCGACGACGTCTGGCAGCGCTTCACCGGAGCGCTCGAACCGCTGAAGAAGGCCCAGCGCCTCGGCACCCTGCTCTTCCAGTTCCCACCCTGGTTCGCCCCTGGCGACGGCCGGGCGAAGGCGTTCCTCGACCAATGCGCGCGCCGTACGGCGGGCTGGCCCGTGGCCGTGGAATTCCGCCACCCCGGCTGGTGGGCGGACGATGAGCGGGCCACGACCGAGGCGGCGCTCAGGGACTGGGGCATGTCGGCCGTAGCCGTGGACATGACCCAGACGCTGCCCACCTCCATCCCCCCGGTCACCCCAGTCACCTCACCCCACCTGGCGGTGGCCCGCTTCCACGGCCGCAACGACGCCTGGGGTACCGGCACCAAGGAGGAGCGCTTCCGCCACACCTACACGCCCGAGGAACTGGAGGAATGGGCTCCGCGCCTTCGCGGCATGGCCGAACGCACCGACGAGGTCCACGTCGTGTTCAACAACTGCTGCGCGGATGCGGCCGTCCGGGCAGCGGAGTCGATGCGGCACCTGCTCGGCGCGCCCACGGGTCCGGGCTGACGGCACCACCGCGCGCGTCGCCTGCGCGAGCCAGAGCCATCAAAAGCGAGCTGACACCTAAGTAAGATTCAATCTACGTAAGATCGAACCTGAGGTTGTGGTCGGCCTTAATGAGTTCGTTGAGGTTGTCGCGCTCGATCTGGCGGGCGACAGGCGCGGCCACGTAGGACAGCCCGGATGGCCCCCTGCGCGCGAGCGGGTTTACGCACGAGGCAGCCGTTGAACAGCGGCGCGCACCAGACCGGCAAGGGCGGAGGGCCGTGGCGCAACCCCTCACCTCCTGGTGCGGCCCTGGATACAGTGGGTAGCCACAGCGTGCACGACCCCTCAACCGGAGGCAGCCATGGCCCGCGCTTGGGAGGCCGACCCGTCCGCGTTATTCGAGCGTCGGCTGGGGAAATCCGCCGCAGAGCTCGGCAACTCCGACGGAAATGACGAGTGCCCGGACATCTGGCAGCTCGACAACGGTGATGTGGCCGTGATCGGCAGAGACCTGACGGCCGTCTACGGCACCCGCCTGCCGCCGGGCGTGAACCTCGCTCCGGACGAGCGGCTGGTCGTCATCCCAGGCAACATGCTCAGCGCCGCGAAGAAGGACATCCCCGATGCCTGACCTTTTCGCTCCCGTTCTCGACCCCGAGCGGGGCGACCGGCTTACCCGGCCCGCCTACAAGCAGGACTTCCGGCAACGAGAGGACGCCATCCGAAATGGCAGTTCCTGGAAGCTGGAGCGCCGACAGCACTTCGAGGAGCAGGGCAGCCCAAGCCGGGACGCCCTGCGCCGCGGCGACTGGTCGGAGGCGCTTCGGCTCCTCGCCGACCGGCACGACAACCTGGCCGCGGCCGCCCAGGAGGAGAAGCGCAGGGGGTACGCCTTTCACCGCGTACGGGTGGTCGAGAAGCCGCTGACACCGTACGTGCAGTGGGAACTCCACTCCCAGCGGCAGCGTGCGGAGCACGGGCAGCGGATCAGGATCGTCCCCGCCGAGCAGGTGGCCGCGTCGGAGAACTCCGGCCCGCTCCCGGAACTGGTCGTGCTCGGCGGCCACACCCTCTTCCAGGTCCTCTACACCGAGGCAGGAGTCGCGGACGGAGCGATCCGCTACACCGACCCTGATCTCGTCGAGCGCTGGGAGAACTACATCAAGGCGCTCTACGCGGCGGGTGAAGAGGTGATCCCCTACTTCGACCGCGAGGTGGCACCCCTCGATCCACCGAAACTGAGCGAAGGAGGGGAGTAGGCCGATCGCAGCGTCAGACGGACAAGACGAGCAAGTCGGCAACACCCACTCCGAGCTGTCGGGCTCCTCGCGTGACGTCGTTCAGGCAAGAGATGTCCACGGAGGCATCCACTTCCACACCCAGCACACACCGGACACGGGTAGGGCCTCCGGCCCCGTCCCACGCCAGTTACCGGCCGACGTAAGCGGATTCGTCAACCGGACCGATGAACTGGCCCAGATGAACGCCGTCCTCACCAGCCAAGACGGCAGTCCGCTGGTCGTCTGCGTATACGTCATCGCCGGTACCGCCGGCGCCGGAAAGACATCGCTGGCCCTGCGCTGGGCCCACCAGGTCCGGGACCGCTTTCCTGACGGTCAGCTGTACGCCAACCTGCGTGGCTACGATCCCGGAGAACCGGTCCCGGCACGCGAGGCCCTGCACCGCCTGCTGACCTCGCTCGGCGTCCCGGCCGCATCCGTACCCCAGGACCTCGACGCGGCCGCCGCGCTGTACCGCTCGTTGCTGGCCGATCGCCGAGTCCTGGTCGTCCTGGACAACGCGGCCACCGTAGGCCAGGTTCGACCACTGCTCCCCGGAAGCGCACACAGCCTGGTCCTGGTCACCAGTCGCAGCCGCCTGTCCGGCCTCGCCGTCCGTGACGGTGCCCGTCGACTCACGCTCGGCGTGCTGCCGGAGCCCGAGGCGGTTGCCCTGCTGCGCGCCGTCACCGCGGGATACCGACCGGCCGACGACGAACGGCAGCTCGCCGAACTGGCCCGCCTGTGCGCACGACTCCCGCTCGCCCTACGCATAGCCGCGGAACGCGCCGCCAGCCACCCCCACCTGCGGCTGGACGACCTGATCGCCGACCTGCGCGACGAATCCGCTCTCTGGGACACCCTGAGCACGGGCGACGACGAGGAGGCCGAAGCCATCCGCACCGTCTTCGCGTGGTCCTATCGCGCACTGTCGCCGCCAGCTGCCCGCCTGTTCCGCCTTCTCGGCCTGCACCCCGGCCCCGAGTTCGGATTGCGCGCCGCCGCAGCCCTGGCGGGATCGACCAGCATCAGCCGCTTCCGTCAGCTGCTGGACTCCTTGGTCGGCGCCCACCTGCTGGAACAGACCGCCCCGGACCGCTACCAGTTCCACGATCTGCTACGCGCCTACGCCATCGACCAGGCCCAGCACGAGGAGCCGCCGGCCGAACGGGAAGAAGCCCTGCTCCGCGTGCTGGAGTGGTACCTGCACACCGCCGATGCTGCGCAGAGCTGGATCAACCCCGCCGAGGACCGCGTACCCCTCACGCCCGCCTCGGATGACATCAGCCTGCTGACGTTCTCCGACTACGACGCCGCCGTGGACTGGGCCGAGCGGGAGCACGACAACCTCCTCCAGGCCGTTCGTACGGCCGCCGACGCCGGGCACGACCGCCTGGCGTGGCAGTTGGCCACAGTGCTGTGGAACGCCCAGTTCCCCTCCGCCTCAGGCACCAGCTGGCCAGCCGTGGGCCGCATCGGACTGGAGGCAGCCGAACGGCTGGAGGAACGCGCCGCACAAGGCGCACTCCACACCTACCTCGGCATGGCCTACACCCGGATCAACCGCCGAACCGACAGCCTCGAAAGCCACGAGAACGCGCTGAGGATCCGACGCGACCTGGGCGATCGCCTGGGCGAAGCGCGCTCACTCAACCTGATCGGCCTGAACCACCTCCGCACCAGACGACTCGATGCCGCCGCCCACCACTTCGAGCAGGCCATCTCCGCCTTCCAGGAGCAGGACGCAACCCACTGGGCCGCCACCGCCCTGTCGAACCTCGCGACGACCCACTACCGCGCCGGACGTCTCCCGGAGGCGGCCACCGTCATCGACCAGGCCCTAATCGCGCATCGAGCCCTCGGCGACCAGCGCGGCGAGGGCAACATCCTGCGCGTGCTGAGCGATGTCCAACGCGAGCAGGGCGACACCGACGCATCCCTGGCCTCAGCCCACGCCGCCCTAGACATCGCCCTCAGCCTCCGCAACCTCCGCCTGGAAGGCTTCTGGCTGCTGACGCTGGGCGGCGCCCAGCAGGCGGCGGGCCAGTATGCCGAGGCCCTGACCTCCTACCAACGGTCCGCCACCCTGCACCGCCGCCTGGCCGACCGCAGCCGAGAGGCCCTGGCCTGGCAGGGCGCAGGCGAGGTGTACCACCGCCTCGGACGTCATGCCGAAGCAGCCGACTTCCACCGCCAGGCCGCCTCGGCACAACGCGACCTGGGCGACACGTGGCACCAGGCCCTGGCCCTGGACGGCCTGGCCTCGGCGGTACTCGACGAACGCCCGGAGGAAGCCCACCGACACTGGGCGCAGGCGCTGACGCTCCTCGCGGACTTCAGCGACCCACGAGCAGTAGCAGCGCGCGAGGCCATCGAACGCAGGCTGACCGAAACAAGCTGAATCAGCACTCGGACTGCGAACCGGCGCTGAGCTGGATCTCGGCCCACACGGTCTTGCCGCACGGGTGCCGGGGATCGATGCCCCACCGCGTCGCCAGCGAATGGATGAGAAGCAGACCTCGCCCATGCTCGTCGTCGGCGCCCGGCGGCGTGACGTCGGCTGGCCGGGGAAGCCGCTCGTCCCGACAATCAGCGACCTCGATACGCAAGGTCGCGGCCTCTGATGTAGGCCTCGCCAGGACGAGAGCCAGCAGAAAGTCCCGACCGGGCACACGCCCGTGCTGCACAGCATTTGCGGCAAGCTCGGCAACGAGCAGCGCGGCGTTGTGCGTGGACTCGTCGTCGTGGCTCCAGCCCCAGTCGGAGAGTTGCTGCACGGCGAGACGACGGGCGAGTCGTGCACCCCGCCGCGTGGGGCTGAGGCGCTGACTGAAGCGGTCGGAGCCCTGTACGAGTTGGTGAGAGTGATTTTCGTGCGACATGTCACAGAGCGTGGCCGCAGGCTCCTACGCTGACCAGCAAGACGGCCAGTACACAGCGTGCTGGTACCGGCACGCTCGGCTGCCTGTCAGGGGCGGCGGGCGTGACCGTACGGGCGTACGACACGGGGTGGTGACTCGGGTGACGGATACGGGTATCGGCCGAGTTGGGGAACGGCGGCCTGAACCACAGGAGGACACGGACAGCTGGGCGGACCTCAACCGTGCCGTGGGAAAGCAGATCAAGCTGCTTCGCGAACGCGCGGGCTGGACGCAGAAGGAACTCGGTGACCGGCTCGGCTATAGCGAGGACCAGATCGCGTCGCTGGAGCGTGGGCGCCGGACACCGCAGCCGGAGTTCCTGGACGCCGCAGACGAACTTCTCGGCGCGGGCGGATTGTTGAGCGTTCTGAAGGAGGACATCGCCCAGGCGAAGGCGAAGGCACGAGTCCGGCATCCAGCCTGGTTCAGGGACTACGCCCGCCTGGAGGCGCAGGCTGTCGAGATCAACGATTACAGCAGCCACGACATCCCCGGCCTCTTCCAGACCGAACGCCGTGCGTGGGCCCTGTACGAGATGCGAAAGCCGTTGCTGGACGAGGAGACCATCGAGCAACGAGTGGCCTCTCGCCTCGATCGACAGAAGATCCTGACCCGCTGGCCCCCACCGATGGTGACCGCTGTTGTGGAGGAGGCCGTACTGCGGAGGCCACTCGGCGGCTGGGAGGTACACAACGAGCAGCTGGACCAGTTGCTCCGGCTGGGCCGGCTGCGCAACGTCGAACTTCAGGTGATGCCGCTGGAGCGCACGGAGCACGCCGGGATGGGCGGGCCCTTCATCCTGCTGACCCCCAAGGGAAAACCGCAGGTCGGATACATGGAGGCTCAGAACCACGCGCGACTGGCGACGGATGCCGAAGAGGTCCGTATCCTGGCCGCACGCTACGGCACCATCAGGGCCCAGGCACTCACGCCACGTGAGTCCTTGGAGCTGATCGAGAGGATGCAGACGCAACGATGAGCACTGAGGATTCCGCGCGACTCGCTTGGTTCAAGAGCAGCTACAGCGGCAACGAGGGCGGTGCGTGTGTGGAGGTCGCCACCACACCCGAAGCTGTGCACGTGCGGGACTCCAAGGAGCCAACAAGGCCCCACCTCGTCTTCCCCCAGCAGACCTGGGCAACGTTCGTGCCCTTCGCGACGCGACCCTGACGCACGAGTCCGGGACCTCCACTTTGAGCCGTGTGGTTCGAACAGCGCTCAACCTCCTTGCTTCAAGAGCGAAGGGCAACAAAGAAGCATGCTCCCCTGCGTCCGGGAGGAGAATCAGCTGCTCCAGGGGCGACAGCCCCCGGACGAAGGTCGCGCGCAGTTCTGGACGTTTCCCCGTCATGCCAGCGAGAGGGCTCGGCGGGCACCGTTCAGGAAGATCCGCAGAAGGGAGCTGGTGGCACACGCAAAGACCTCACTGTCAGCGGCTGGGCTGAGGGCGGGGTCTGCTGACACCTTTTGCGAGGTGCCCCCGGCAGGATTCGAACTTGCGCACGCTGAGGGGGATTGCCTTCCAGACATCGTCGCAGGCCACAGCCCTATAGGCGGCTGTTAGGCGAGTATGGGTCCGTGGTAGTCCACAGCTCGCAGCATGCGTATGAGCGTTGCTCTGATCAGAGCAACACCCCGGGTCGTCAGGGCGGAACACGACGCGGCGCTGGTTGGGCTCGCGGCGACGTAACCGCCCCTGTCACATTTCGTCCCACTGCGGGAGAAGGGGCAGACCGGCGTTCGGCTCGGCCTCGGGCCGCTTCGAGGCTGGCGCTCCCGGCTGTCCCGGGATCGCAGTAGTCGGCACGGTGACCGTCTTCTTAGGTCCGAACATCAGGCTGGACGACTGCTGGGTCCTCCGATCCGATACGACGATCCCGCCGCGCCACTTGCCTACGGGGTCCTGGTACCGGAACTGCAACTTCCTGAGCCTTGCGCCGAACTCCTCTCGCAGCGGCTCGTAAGCATCGTCGCAGTGCACGTTCCACCTGACGTCGTTGAGGTAAGCGTGACAGGCGATGGGGAACAGCAGTGACGAGACCAAGAGATCCGCAAGCTGGAGAAGAGTGTGCGTGTCGCTGTGACCGAAAACCGGTGACTCGATGATTCCGCGCAGGCTGTCGCCGCCCGTACGGTACTTACGCGTGGTCACACAGTGCACGTTGGGTGCGTTCTTCACCTTCGTGCGGCTGTCGAGCATCATCATGCCGCGCGAGTGTTCGTGGGCGAGCTGGGCTTGGAAGGTCTCGTTCAGCGCGGCGACGGAGGCGGGATAAACCCCGGACTCGTCGAACGCCAGTCCCTCCTCCTTGATCCATACACGGGCGAGGATGCGGGTCTCATGGGCCTCCAGTATCTCGAGCAGTGAAGCCACCAGCTCCATGGCCGCACGCCGCCAGTTGTGGTTGCCGACCCGGAGGTTCTTACGGACGTCCGCGCCCTTGATCTCGTGCTGGATCACCTCAGAAAGCTGTTCCGCGTTCCGTAGCTGTGGCCGGTAGTGCTTCTTGACGTCGAGGAAAGCCCAGGTGAGTGGCCTGACCTGGGCTCGGGGCACGGTGAATCCGCCGACGACGAGCACCGGAGGAGCGTCAGGTCTCGCAGGGTCGAGCGTCTGCCCATTGCCCGCCTCGTCGATGTAGCACAGATGCACCGAACCTCCCGGAAACACGTCTGTGGCCGCCCCCGAAGGGACGGCCACAGGGTCTGCGCAGTCATATGCGCGGTGTTTTGCTTGCTGAGCCCGATCCTGCCAAGACGGCTACGGACGGTCAAGCGAGACGTCACATACGGTCGACCGGCGAGTCAGCTTTCGGTCGGCGCCGCGGGGGCCGGGCCTAGGAAAGCTGACCAAGTGGCGTGGCAGCAGTGTCCCACTGCCCGGTGGGCTGGTAGGTCTCCTCACCGCAGCAGCTGTTCTCGGGACGGCCGCGTGCCGCCGGAGTCGTCCTCGCTGCTGCCTGAGCCGAACGCGGAGTCGAGCCGTGACCTGTACATCCGGCTTTGGCGAGCCGGTGGGTGATGGCCGCGCGTACCGGGGCGGGCATGGCGGTCCATGCGGAGGTCGACGTCTGAAGGGTCAGGTCGGGCTGTCTCAGAGACCGCAAGCCGATGCGTCCTGGGGCTCGGGGGTCGTAGGATCCTCCGTGTGATTACGGGCGAACTGAAGAGCAAGGTGGGGCGTGTCTGGGACGCGTTCTGGTCCGGCGGCATCGCCAATCCGCTGGAGGTGATGGAGCAGATCACGTATCTCCTCTTCATCAAGCGGCTGGACGAGATCCAGACGCGCAAGGACCGCAAGGCGACCGCAACGGGCAAGCCCGATCCGGACCCCTTCTTCTCGGACGACCAGCAAGATCTGCGCTGGCAGAACTTCAAAGTCAAGGACCCCGAGATCATGTACGGGATTGTCGCCGACGGCGTCTTCCCGTACCTGCGCCGCATGGGCGGGGACGAATCGACGTACTCTCACCACATGAAGGGAGCCCGGTTCACGATCCCGGGGCCTAACCTGCTGGCAAAGGTCGTCGACCTGCTCGACCACATCTCCATGGACAGCAGCGACACCAAGGGCGACATCTACGAGTACCTGCTCGCGAAGATCGCCACGGCTGGCCAGAACGGCCAGTTCCGCACTCCGCGCCACATTATCGACCTGATGGTCGAGATGACCCAGCCGGGGCCGCGCGACGAGATCTGTGACCCGGCGTGCGGCACGGCCGGCTTCCTGGTGCAGGCGGCGTCGTACATGCAGCGGGTGCACCGCGAGGCGCTCCTGGGTGTCGAGCAGCGCAAGCGCTTCAATGAGAAGACGTTCCATGGCTTCGACTTCGACAACACGATGCTCCGCATCGGCTCCATGAACATGTTGCTTCACGGCGTGGAGAACCCGGACATCCGGCACCGTGACTCGCTTGCGGAGAGCGCGGCCGGCGAGGCCGAGCGCTACTCCTTGATCCTCGCGAACCCGCCCTTCGCTGGGAGCCTGGACTACGAGTCCACGGCGGTGGACCTCCAGCGCATCGTCAAGACGAGGAAGACGGAACTGCTGTTCCTGGCCCTGTTCTTGCGACTCCTGAAGCCTGGTGGCCGGGCGGCCGTCATCGTCCCTGACGGGGTGCTGTTCGGCTCGACCAAGGCGCACAAGGAGCTGCGCCGCATCCTGGTGGAGGAACAGCAACTCCAAGCGGTGGTCAAGCTCCCGAGCGGGGTCTTCAAGCCGTACGCCGGTGTGTCGACGGCGATTCTGTTCTTCACGAAGACGGACTCGGGCGGCACGGAGCACGTCTGGTTCTACGACGTGCGGGCGGACGGCCTGAGCCTGGACGACAAGCGCAACCCGCTGCTTCCGGAGGAGCGCCTGGGCGTCCGCCCGCAGGGCGACCCGCTGACGCCGGACGAACTTTTGAAGAACAACCTCCCGGACGTCTTGGCCCGCTGGCAGGAACGAGACGGCACGGAGAGGGACCGGGCGAGGACCGAACAGAGCTTCTGCGTACCCAAGGTGGACATCGCTGCCCAGGGCTACGAGCTGTCCCTGAACCGCTACAAGGAGATCGTCCACGAGGAAATCGTGACGCGGACGCCGAAGGAAATCCTGGCAGATCTGGAGCAACTGAACGAGGAGATCGTCAAGGGGACGGCGGAGCTGAAGGGGATGCTGGCGTGAGTGCGCAGCGGCTCGACTCGGTTTGCCTAATCACCATGGGGCAAGCGCCTCCAGGCGACTCGTACAATACGGACGGGCGCGGGTACCCGCTTATCGCGGGAGCAGGTGATTTCAACGAAGGGGGAATCGCATCGAAGAAGTTTACGACGGCGCCTGGGAAGATTTCAGACGAAGGGGATGTGATCCTTGGGATCCGAGCGTCGATCGGCGACAAGGCCCTATCCAACGGCCGTTACTGTCTCGGTCGAGGTGTAGCCGGCCTGAGACCGATGACGGGGTTGGACCACCGCTATTTGTGGCAGTGGCTCGGTTTCAGTAAGGGTGAGCTGGCGGCAAAAGGGCGGGGGGCTACATTCCTGCAAGTCAATCGCAACGACATTGGTGAGATGGAGATTCCTCTACCGCCCGTGGCCCAACAGAAGCGCATCGCTGCCGTTCTCGACCAGGTCGACACCCTCCGCGCCAAGCGCCGAGAGGCCATCGCCCTTCTCGACGATCTGACCCAGTCCATCTTCCTCGACATGTTCGGCGACCCTGCTCGTAACCCATTGGGCTGGCCTGTGGGGAAGGTTGGCGACTTGCTGATCTCTGCGAACTACGGAAGTTCGGCCAAAGCGGACGTGGAGGGTGACATTCCGGTCCTTCGCATGAACAACGTCAGAGCCTCTGGTGACGTTGACATGCGTGATTTGAAGTACTTGCCGAAAGAGCAGGCGCCAGAAAAGCACCTGGTTCGAGCGGGGGACGTGCTGTTCAACAGGACAAATAGTGCTGAACTGGTCGGTAAGACGGCTATCTACCGGCTCGCCGAAGAAGTCGCCTACGCAGGCTACTTGGTGCGCCTTCGGGTGAGTGAGGAAAATCATCCAGAGTACCTGGCGGCTTTCCTGAACAGTCGATATGCGAAGCGGGTGCTGCGCTCGATGAGTAAGAGCATCGTCGGCATGGCAAACATCAACGCTAAAGAGGTTCAGGGTATGAAGATTCTCATCCCCCCGTTGGCTGAACAGAAGCGATTCGCAGCGGCGATCACGCAGGTCGAAGCGGCCAAGGAACCTCACCGCGCCCACCTCGCCACCCTCAATGAATTCTTTACCTCCCTCCAGCACCGTGCCTTCTCTGGCACTCTCTGGGATCACGAAGCCCCCGGCGAAGCCGCGTAAGCCGCTCCCGCCGTACCCGGTGCGCAGCACCGACCGCACCACCAGCACCACACGCCGCCCGTGCGGCCGGGCAGGGGAGCCTGGCCCCGGGCGGTTCTGCCATAGCAGACAGCCGGATATGTCGGCCTCGTGCGGGCCGGGGGACGCCGAGCCCCGGGCCCGTTCGGCAGGGCCGCCACAGGGGAGAGGGACACCGCACCGCATGGGTAGCGACCAGAACGATCAGAGCAGCCAGAACAGCGACGGCCAGGGCCAGGCCGACTACGGCAAAAACACCCGCGATCGCGACGCAGCCGACAACGTTGGCCGTACCGCAGGTGGCAACTTCGCCTTCCTCCGCGCCGAGTGGCCCGCCCTCTACGACGAGGCGATCCGCGCCGAGCGGTTGATCCACCACGACCCCCGTGCCGCCTGTTTCTACGCACGACGTGCCATCGAGGTCACAGCGCGCTGGATGTACGACAAGGACAGCAGCCTCAGTGAGCCCTACAAGAAGGACCTCGCGGCGATGCTCCACGAGCCGAGCTTCCGGCAGCTCGTCGGGCCGACGGTCAACGCCAAGATGGACCTCATCCGTCGGCACGGCAACAACGCCGTGCACAAGGCCGCCCCGGTTCCGAAGACCGTCGCCGAGGCCAGCGTCAAGGAGCTGTTCCACTCCCTCTACTGGTTCGCCCGCACCTACACCCGCCAGGCTTCGGTTCTGCCGCCCGCCGGGTTGGAGTTCGACACCAGCGCCGTACCGCGCCCTCTCTCCCCCCAAGCCCGTGCGCTGAAGCAGGCCGAGCTCAAGGCCAAGGAAGCGGAGGACGAGGCACGCTTCAAGGAGCAGGCGGAGCAGCTCGCTGCCGAGCGGGCCCAGAACGCGGACCTCGCCCGGCAGCTCGAAGAGCTCAAGGCGCAGATCGCCGCGGCCAAGGCCGCCAACCAGGCCGTGCGGGACACCCATGACTACGACGAGAAGACGACCCGGGACGCCTTCATCGACCTGCTCCTCAAGGAAGCGGGCTGGGACCTCCTCACCCGGGGCAAGGACACCGAGTACCCGATAGCAACCGGGATGCCCACCAAGACGGGCAAGGGGTTTGTCGACTACGTGCTCTGGGGCGACGACGGCAAGCCCCTCGCCGTCGTCGAGGCCAAACGGACCCAGCGGGACGCCCGCGACGGGCAGCAGCAGGCGAAGCTGTACGCCGACGCGCTCCAGGAACAGTTCAACCGCCGCCCGGTGATCTTCTACACTAACGGGTACGAGACCTACCTCTGGGATGACGGCCTCGGCTACCCGCCCCGCCAGGTGCAGGGCTTCTTCACCAAGGACGAGCTGCACTGGCACATCCGCCAGCGCGCCGGACGCCTCTCCCTCACGGCCACGCCGGTGAACGAGAAGATCGCTGGCCGCCCCTACCAGCTCCGCGCTATCAAGCGAGTGGGCGAGGCCTTCGAACGGGACCGGGATCGTCAGGCGCTGCTCGTCATGGCGACCGGCACCGGCAAAACCCGTACCACCGTGGCCCTCGTGGACCAGCTGATGAAGGCGGGCTGGGCGCAGCGGGTGCTGTTCCTCGCCGACCGGCAGGCGCTGGTCACCCAGGCGATGAAGGCGTTCAAGGAGAACCTGCCGAACACCCCCGCGGTCAGCCTCCTCGACGACAAGGCCGCCTCGGCCCGCGTCTACCTCTCCACGTATCAGACGATGGTGAAGCAGATCGACGTCACTGACGGTGCGGGCCGCCGGCGTTTCGGTCCCGGCTACTTCGACCTGATCGTCATCGACGAGGCGCACCGCTCCGTGTACGCGAAGTATGGCGAGCTGTTCCGCTACTTCGACTCACTGCTGCTTGGTCTGACCGCCACGCCCAAGGATGAGATCGACTACAACACGTACAAGCTGTTCGCCATGGAGGACGGGGTCCCGACCGACTCCTACGACCTCCACGAAGCCGCCGCCGAGGGGTACCTCGTCCTCCCCAAGTCGGTGAAGGTACCGCTGAAGTTCATGGAGCAGGGTATTCGGTACGACGACCTCTCGGAGGAGGAGAAGGCCGAGTGGGACGCCAAGGAGTGGACCGAGGACGGCGACATCCCGGACGCGGTGGGTCGGCACGAGATGAACAAGTTCCTCTTCAACGAGGACACTGTGGACAAGATGTTGGAGACGCTGATGACGCGCGGACACCGCGTCGAGGGCGGCGACCGGCTCGGTAAGACGATCATTTTCGCGAAGAACAACGACCACGCCCGGTACATCGAGAAGCGCTACAACGCGAATTACCCGCAGGGTGCCGGCCACACGGCGCGCGTGATCACGTACAAGGAAACGTACGCCCAGTCCCTCATCGACGACTTCTCCAACCCGAAGAACCCGCCGAGCGCCCCCGACATCGCCATCTCCGTCGACATGCTCGACACCGGCATCGACGTGCCCGAGGTGGTGAACCTGGTCTTCGCCAAGCCCGTCTTCTCCAAGACCAAGTTCTGGCAGATGATCGGCCGCGGTACCCGTCTGCGTCCCGCCCTTTATGGCCCCGACCCCGACAACCCCGAGCACAGAAAGCAGAACTTTTACGTCTTCGACTTCTGCGGCAACATCGACTTCTTCAACAGCCAGCTCGATCGGTCGGAGGGACGCAGGGCCGTCACCCTCGCTGAAAAGCTCCTCCAGCGCCAGCTCGACCTCGTACGGGTACTGGACAAGCGGCAACAGCCCGATCCGGCACGGGACGCCGGCCCCGACGCGATCGGCACCGAGGCGGAGATCCGCTGGTCGTTGGCCCACCGGCTGCACCACACCGTCACCTGCATGAACCTGGACAACTTCCTGGTCCGCCCGCACCGCCGGGAGATCGAGGTCTTCAGTGACTTCGGCAGCTGGCACCGGGTGGACGACGACGCGGACACCGCGATCCGTGACCACCTGCTCGGATTGCCCAGCGAGTTCCGCCCGGACGACGAGGAGACGGGCGAGGAGGCCAAGCGGTTCGACCTGATGGCGTACGGTCTCCAGCTCGCCGCGCTGGAAGGCGGCAAGGAGTTCGCCAAGCTGCGCACGAAGATCCAGGACATCGCTTCCAACCTGCTCACCAAGACCAACATCCCGGCGGTCGGCGAACAGGCCGAGCTGCTGGAAGCGGTGGCGGGCGACGAATGGTGGGACGGCGTCACGCTCCCGCTGTTGGAGGACATGCGACGCCGTATGCGCCGACTGGCCCGCCTCACCGACCCCAAGGTCAAGCGGAACGTTGTCTACACCGACTTCGCCGACACGCTCGGCGACATCACCGAGGCAGAGATCCAGGGGATGCCCCAGGGCACGGACGAGCAGCGCTTCAAGCAGAAGGCCCGGGCTTACCTCTTGCGCCACGAGGACCAGCCGGTGGTGCGCAAACTGCGTCTCAACGAGCAGATCACCGAGCTCGATCTCTCGGACTTGGAGGAGATCTTCCTTGCAGAAGCCATCGCCTCCCCGGAGGACCTCGACGAGGTGCGGTCCTCTGGCGGCCTCGGCCTGTTCGTCCGCGGGTTGTGCGGGCTGGACCGGCAGGCGGCGCAGAAGGCGTTCGAGGCCTTCTGCACCGTCAAGCAGCTAAGCTCCCGCCAGCTCGACTTCCTGACGCTGATCATCGACACGGTCGTCAGGCGCGGAATCCTGAGCCTGGGGGACCTCTACGAGGATTCGTTCGCCGACCTCGCTCCCGGCGGTCCGAACGACCTGTTCACAGGTGACGAACTCGAACAACTCAAGGTTATCTTCAACAAACTGGAGCGGACAGCCAGGCCCACTACCTTGGCGGCCTAGGCTCGGCGCCGCGGCGATCAAGCAGTTAGGGAGCTGCCCGGCACAGCCACTGCCAGATCTATGGCCGTTGCTGGCTAGTCCTGAGAGGGGAGAAAGCGCGGCAGGCGGAACGGGACGGGCCGGAGCCGCCTCCCGCCCTCTGAGCGGTGGCCGGACGCCGGCTGACGGGTACTTGGGAAACGCGGGGCCTGGTCAGGGAGAATGTCCCAAGTACCTGTTCATGAATAGTCCACAGACCCCGTCCTGGGGCCACCCAGCGCTGCATACGCCTGCACATACGCGAAGACCCCGCACTCAGCCGCTGGGCTGATGGCGGGGTCTGCTGGCACCTTCTGCGAGGTGCCCCCGGCAGGATTCGAACCTGCGCACACGGCTCCGGAGGCCGTTGCTCTATCCCCTGAGCTACGGGGGCTTGCGCCCGTCGCTGCTGTCTCGCTGCGACGAGTAGAACACTACCAGCTCGCTGAGGGTGGTCATGAACGTTTATCGGGAGAGGGGGAGGGAGGCGCGGCGGGGAGCGGAGGGGGTATAGCGCATGGAGTGGGTGGGGTGCAGGGGAGTGGAGGGAAGGTCCCTCGGACGGGGTGGAAGTGGGCAAAACGCGGACGCGGGGGCGGGGGCGCGCCTACTCTTCAGGGTGTGCCTGGCTTGTCCGGCCGGGTCCTTGTCGTCGACGACAACAAGGTCATCCGGCAGCTGATCAGGGTCAACCTCGAGCTGGAGGGTCTCGAGGTCGTGACCGCGGCCGATGGTGCCGAGTGCCTGGAGATCGTTCACCAGGTGCGGCCCGATGTGATCACTCTCGATGTCGTGATGCCCAGACTGGACGGGCTGCAGACGGCGTCCAGGTTGCGTGCTGATGCGCGCACCCGGCAGTTGCCGGTGGCGATGATCAGTGCGAGTACGCAGGTGGAGGTGGACCGGGGGCGGGCGCTGGGGGTGGATGCCTTTCTGGCGAAACCCTTCGAGCCCGCTGAGCTGGTGAAGCTCGTGGGGCGGCTGATGCGTGAAGGGGCTGCTGGGGCGGCGGCGCCCGGTGATGCTGAGCCGGCTGTGGGGCCCACCGGCTAGCCGAGGTCGTGGGTTGGTCGGTGGGCGCCGGTCTGAAGGGTGAGGTGGGGGGCGTTCGTCCGAGGGGCGAAACCGGTTCGCGGAGGCACCCCCCTCCTCCCATACGCTGGTGCCGTGACACCCGCCCAGCTCTCCCGCACTGTGCTGCACACCGTGCGTCGCGCCGTCGAGGCCGACGAGCTGTGCGTCGCCGTGCCGGAGCGGGTGAAGGTGCGGACCCCGCCGCGGCCCGGGTGCGGGGATTACGCCACGAATGTCGCGTTGCAGCTTGCTCGGGGGCGTGGTGAGGGAGCTGCCGCGCGGATCGCCGAGGTGCTGCGGCGGCGGCTCGTCGGTACGCCCGGGATCGCCGCTGTGGATATCGCCGGGCCTGGGTTCTTGAACATCACCCTTGATGCGCACTCCCATGAGCAGATGGTCGGGGTCGTGCTGGAGCAGGGGGATGCGTACGGGCTGGGGGACGGGCTCGCTGGGGTGCACTCACGCTTCGCGCCCGCCGATGAGGTGCGGGCCGCGCTGGTGCTGCATGTGGTTGCTGGGCTTGTTGAGGGGTGTGGGGGAACCGCTGCCGTAGAGGTCGGCGGGGAGGTTATTTCCGTGCGCGGTGCCGGGGTCGACGGCCGGGAGCTGCTTACTCGGCTTGGCGGCGATGCCGCTCGGTGGGCACTGTTGCGGCCTGCCGCGCATGATGTTCCCGATCTGGATCCCGCGCACCTGCTGTCGCAGCGGGAGGGGAATCCGCTCTTCCGGGTGCGGTACGCGCATGCTCTCGCTCATCGGTCCGTCGATGACGGCGTAGAGGGTGCCGACGACGCGGCGCTGCTGGGGTTGCTGGGGGACTTTCCCCGTGCCGTCGAGGCCGCCGCCCGGCACCGCGCGCCCGATCGGGTTGCGCGGCACCTCGTTGCCACTGCTGATGCCTTCCTTCCTGGTACGCGGCGAAAACGTCTCGCCGAGGCCACCGGCATCGTGCTCGCCAATGGTCTCCGCCTGCTTGGCATCAGCGCTCCAGAACGCATTTGATCAATGAGAGAGACAGCATGAGCCGTTCCGCCCACCCCGCCGGGCCCCGTCACGCCGATGTTCTGCCCGAGGGGCACTACGCCGCGCCGCCCGCCGATCTCAATCAGCTCGATGCCCGGGTCTGGTCCCGCACCGTGACACGGAACGCCCAGGGCGTCGTCACCGTCGGCGGGATCGACGTCGGGACGCTCGCCGAGCAGTTCGGGACGCCCGCGTACTTCCTCGACGAGGACGACTTCCGCGCCCGCTGCCGGGCCTGGCGGGAGGCGTTCGGGGACGACGCGGACGTGTTCTACGCCGGGAAGGCGTTCCTGTCCCGCGCCGTTGTGCGCTGGCTGCACGAGGAGGGGCTGAACCTCGACGTCTGCTCCGAGGGGGAGCTGGCCACCGCGCTCGCGGCCGGGATGCCCGCCGAGCGGATCGCCCTGCATGGGAACAACAAGAGCAGCAGGGAGATTCAGAGGGCGGTCGAGGCAGGGGTCGGGCGCATTGTGCTCGACTCCTTCCAGGAGATCGTCCGCGTCGCGCACATCGCGCAGGGGCTCGGCAAGCGGCAGCCGGTCCAGATCCGGGTCACGGTCGGTGTCGAGGCGCATACGCACGAGTTCATCGCGACCGCGCACGAGGACCAGAAGTTCGGCATTCCGCTCGCGGGCGGGCTGGCCGCCGAGGCGGTGCGGCGGGCGCTGAAGCTCGATGGGATCGAGCTGATCGGCGTCCACTCGCACATCGGGTCGCAGATCTTCGACACCTCGGGCTTCGAGGTGGCCGCCCACCGCGTCGTCGGGCTGCTCAAGGAGGTCCGGGACGAGCACGGGGTCGAGCTGCCCGAGATCGACCTCGGCGGCGGTCTCGGCATCGCGTACACGCCGGACGACGACCCGAGTGAGCCGCACGACATCGCCAAGGCGCTGCGGGAGATCGTCACCCGGGAGTGCGCGAGTGCCGGGCTCTCGGTGCCGCGGCTGTCCGTCGAGCCGGGGCGGGCGATCGTCGGGCCGACCGCTTTCACCCTGTACGAAGTGGGTACGGTCAAGGAGCTGCCAGGGCTGCGTACGTACGTCAGCGTCGACGGGGGCATGTCCGACAACATCCGTACGGCGCTCTACGATGCGGAGTACTCGGTCGCGCTGGTCTCCCGGTCGTCGACGGCCGAGCCGATGGTGTCCCGGGTGGTCGGCAAGCACTGCGAGTCGGGCGACATCGTCGTACGGGACGCCTTCCTGCCCGCCGATCTGGCGCCCGGCGATCTGCTCGCCGTCCCGGCCACCGGCGCGTACTGCCGCTCGATGGCCAGCAACTACAACCATGCGCTGCGGCCGCCGGTCGTCGCCGTCCGGGACGGTCAGGCGCGGGAAATCGTCCGGCGGGAGACGGAGGAGGACCTCCTTCGCCTCGATGTCGGCTAGCGATCTCGGCAGCGATGCCGGTTCGGTGATGTTCGCTGGCGATGTCGGTTAGCGATGTCGGTTAGCGAGAAGTAAATCTCGGATACTGGACCCGGGGCGGGAAACCCCGACCAGTGCAAGAGACTGGTGCACCACCTAGATGGATGAGAAGCGAGGTCGGATGATGCGTACGCGTCCGCTGAAAGTGGCGCTGCTGGGCTGTGGAGTCGTCGGCTCAGAGGTGACGCGCATCATGACGACGCACGCGGACGACCTCGCGGCGCGCATCGGCGCCCCGGTCGAGCTGGCCGGGATCGCCGTGCGCCGCCCGGGCCGGGTCCGTGAGGGCGTGCCGCCCGAGCTGGTGACCACCGACGCCACCGCCCTGGTCAAGCGCGGGGACATCGACGTGGTCGTCGAGGTCATCGGCGGCATCGAGCCCGCCCGCTCGCTGATCACCACCGCCTTCGAGCACGGTGCGAGCGTGGTGTCGGCCAACAAGGCGCTGGTCGCCAAGGACGGCGCGGCGCTGCACGCCGCCGCCCAGGAGCGCGGCGCGGACCTCTACTACGAGGCGGCGGTCGCGGGCGCGATTCCGCTGGTGCGGCCGCTGCGCGAGTCGCTCGCGGGCGACAACATCAACCGCGTCCTCGGCATCGTCAACGGCACCACGAACTTCATCCTCGACCGGATGGACGGCAGCGGAGCCGGGTATTCCGAGGCGCTGGACGAGGCCACCGCCCTCGGGTACGCCGAGGCCGACCCGACCGCCGACGTCGAGGGCTTCGACGCCGCCGCCAAGGCCGCGATCCTGGCCGGGATCGCCTTCCACACCCGGGTCACGCTCGATGATGTGCACCGTGAGGGCATCACCGAGGTGACCGCGGCAGACATCGCGTCCGCCAAGCGCATGGGGTGCACCGTCAAGCTGCTCGCGATCTGCGAGCGGGCCGCGGACGGCCGGTCGGTGACCGCGCGGGTGCATCCGGCGATGATTCCGCTGGCCCATCCGCTGGCCTCGGTCCGCGAGGCGTACAACGCGGTCTTCGTGGAGGCCGACGCGGCCGGTCAGCTGATGTTCTACGGGCCGGGCGCGGGCGGTTCGCCGACCGCCTCGGCGGTCCTCGGGGACCTGGTCGCGGCCTGCCGCAACAAGCTGGCGGGCACCGCCGGGCCGGGCGAGTCCGCGTACAGCCAGCTGCCCGTGAGCCCCATGGGGCAGGTCGTCACGCGGTACCACATCAGCCTCGACGTCGCCGACAAACCGGGTGTCCTCGCCCAGGTCGCGACAGTCTTCGCCGAACACGGCGTGTCGATCGATACGGTCCGGCAGCAGGGTAAGGACGGCGAGGCGTCCCTCGTCGTCGTGACCCACCGCGCGAGCGATGCCGCGCTCTCGGCGACCGTCGAGACACTGCGCCAGCTCGACACCGTCCGCGATGTCGCGAGCATCATGCGGGTCGAGGGCGAGTAGCGGGCCGGTAGCAGGCCGACAGAGGCGGAGCAGAGGCCGAGTAGAGGGCGAGCGGAGAAAAAGGGAAATCATGAACGCAATTGCTGACGCCGGGCCTCGAATGTCCGGCACCCGCCAGTGGCACGGATGGCGGGGCATCATCGAGGAGTACCGCGACCGGCTCCCGGTCGGCGAGTCGAGCCCCGTCGTCACCCTCCGCGAGGGCGGGACGCCCCTCGTGCCCGCGCAGGTGCTCTCCGAGCGCACCGGCTGCGAGGTCCACCTCAAGGTCGAGGGCGCCAACCCCACCGGGTCCTTCAAGGACCGCGGGATGACGATGGCCATCAGCGCGGCCAAGGAGGCGGGCGCCAAGGCCGTCATCTGCGCCTCCACCGGAAACACCTCGGCCTCGGCGGCGGCGTACGCCGTGCGGGCCGGGATGGTCTGCGCGGTGCTGGTCCCGCAGGGCAAGATCGCGCTGGGCAAGATGGGCCAGGCGCTGGTGCACGGCGCGAAGATCCTCCAGGTCGACGGAAACTTCGACGACTGTCTGACGCTCGCGCGCGGACTCTCCGAGAAGTACCCGGTGGCGCTGGTCAATTCGGTCAACCCGGCCCGCATCGAGGGGCAGAAGACCGCGGCCTTCGAGATCGTCGACATGCTCGGCGACGCGCCCGACATCCACGTCCTGCCGGTCGGGAACGCGGGCAACATCACCGCCTACTGGAAGGGCTACCAGGAGTACGCGGCCGAGGGCGGCCCGTCCTCCCGCACCCCCCGGATGTGGGGCTTCCAGGCGGCGGGCTCCGCGCCCTTCGTGCGCGGTGAGCCGGTCAAGGAGCCGGCCACCATCGCCACCGCGATCCGGATCGGCAACCCGGCCTCCTGGACGCAGGCCGAGCGGGCGCGGGACGAGTCGGGCGGCTTCATCGACGAGGTGACCGACCGTCAGATCCTCGCCGCCTACCGGATGCTCGCCTCCCAGGAGGGCGTCTTCGTCGAGCCCGCCTCCGCGGCGAGCGTGGCCGGACTGCTGAAGGCGGCCGAGGAGGGCAAGGTCGACCCGGGCCAGCGCATCGTGTGCACGGTGACCGGCAACGGCCTGAAGGACCCGGACTGGGCGGTCGCGGGCGCCCCGCAGCCGGTCATCGTGCCGGTGGACGCCGACGCGGCGGCCGTACGGCTCGGACTGGCGTAACGGCGCAACGACGTAACGGCGCAACGGCGTAACGCGCGAGGCGGGTCGGGGTGCGACGACGGCACCCCGGCCCGGCCCGTAGATCCCGCGTCAGAGCCCCGCGGAACCTCGCGACAGCGCCCGTAGAACCCCACGTCAGCGCCCCCGTGTCCGGTTCCCGGCAGAACCGCCCGAGACCGCCGTCTAAAGATCCACTCGAGTGGTGGACGAGATGTGCGGGAACGATGAGGGCGCGCGAAACCCTCCAGTAGAGTGGACCTGGTCGACGACAGGGAGTGCGACACGCATCGTGCGCCTCCCGTGCGCCCTATGTCGCCACAGAACCTTCCTTCGATAGGCTGTACTGAATCCGCCCCGACGCAGAGCGTTCATGGCGTCGCCGTCCTGTCACGGCCCCCGCGGTGTTCCGTACGTCTTCGAGCAATCGCACGTCACACAAGGAGAGTCATCGAGCGATGGCCGGTCCAGCGTTCCGCGCCGCCGCCGTCCGAGTGCGCGTCCCCGCCTCGAGCGCCAATCTCGGTCCCGGCTATGACGCCTTCGGTCTCGCCCTGGGGCTCTACGACGACGTGGTGGTCCGGGTCGCCGACTCCGGTCTGCACGTCGACATCGCGGGCGAGGGCGCCGAGGGCCTGCCGCGCGACGAGAGCCACCTGCTCGTACGCTCCCTCCGCACCGCCTTCGACCTGCTGGGCGGGCAGCCGCGCGGCCTCGAGGTGGTCTGCGCCAACCGCATTCCGCACGGCCGCGGGCTCGGCTCCTCCTCCGCCGCCATCTGCGCCGGGATCACCGCCGCGCGCGCCGTGACGATAGGCGGCGCCGAGAAGCTCGACGACGAGGCGCTGGTGGAGCTGGCCACCGAGATCGAGGGCCACCCCGACAACGTCGCCGCCTGTCTGCTCGGCGGCTTCACCCTCGCCTGGACGGACGCGGGCGCCGCCCGGGCGATCAGGATGGACCCTGCCGATTCCATCGTTCCGGTGGTCTTCGTGCCCGGGAAGCCGGTGCTCACGGAGACCGCCCGCGGACTGCTGCCGCGCACCGTCCCGCACGTGGACGCGGCCGTCAACGCGGGGCGGGCGGCCCTGCTCGTGGAGGCCCTGACCAGGCGTCCCGAGCTGCTGCTCGCGGCGACGGAGGACCGGCTCCACCAGGAATACCGCGCTCCGGCGATGCCCGACAGCGTGAGCCTGGTGCACCGACTGCGCGCGGACGGCGTCCCCGCGGTCGTCTCCGGCGCGGGCCCCACGGTGCTCGCGCTGGTCGAGGACGGTGCGGCCGACAAGGTCGCACGACTGGCGGGCGAGGGGTGGGCGGCCAACCGGCTGGCTCTCGACGCCGGGGGGGCGAGCGTCCTGCCGCTCAGCTGACTCAGCCGCCCGGGGCGTTCCCCGGGCGCCGCACAACCCGATTGCCGGTTGGAGAGGGGGAATGTTTGTTGGATCCGGTAGTGTTAACCTCAAGTCTGCACTTGAAGCCTCTTGGATGTACTCGGAGGCGCAGTGCTCAGTGTCCCCGTCCGGGACCACCCTTCTTCCGGGAGCCTCCCACACTGCCTGAGCAGCCTGCCTGAGCAGTGTCGTGCACGCTCCGGAATCGGCGTGGCGGATTCAAGCGAACCTTTCTGCCGCGTCGGAACCATGAATGTTCTCTCCGCCGTACCGGCGGACCACCGCCCCGGCCCGGTCCGTAACGGAAGGACCACAGCCGGACAGCACAACCGGTCGCCGAGCCAGACAGGCCGACGCCCGCTCCAGGGAAGGACCCTTCGTGAGCGACACCACCGATCTGATGGGCGTGAACGCCTCCGGCACCTCCGACAGCGGTGTCGGCAATGCCGCCGCGCCCGCTACGGACGCTTCCGCGCCTGCCACCGGTGCTGCCACTGGCACTGCCCCGCGGCGACGCCGCTCGGGCACCGGCCTTGACGCCATGGTTCTGGCAGAGCTGCAGCAGCTCGCCTCGAGCCTGGGCATCAAGGGCACCGCGCGGATGCGCAAGAGCCAGCTGATCGAGGTCATCAAGGAGAAGCAGGCCGCATCCGGCGGCGGAGCCCAGGGCTCCGAGGCCGCCCCGTCCACCGCCGAGGGGGTGACCAAGCCGAAGCGTCGTGCGACCTCCAAGGCCCGTACGGGCGACGACAGCGCGGACGCGGGGAACCAGAGCAAGGCCGACAAGGCCGACAAGGACGACCAGGCCGCGGAGGCCGAGAAGTCCGGCAAGGCCGGCCGGGGCGGCAAGGCGGACAAGGCCGCCTCGCAGGGGCAGATCGACATCCCGGGCCAGTCCGGGGAGTCGGCCGCCGACGAGCAGCCGGCCGGTGAGCGCCGTCGCCGCCGGGCGACCGCGCCGGCCACCGCCACCGCCGAGTCGGGGGGCACGGCGACCGCCGTCGACACCCGTACGGAGACCCGGACCGAGACCAAGGCCGACGCCAAGGGCGAGGCCGTGGCGGACACCGCCGAGGGCAAGGGCGCGAAGGGCGGCGACCGTCAGGACCGCCAGGAGCGCGGCCAGAAGGGCGACCGCCGTGAGCGCGGCGGCCAGCGTGACCGCGGCCGCGGCGGCAAGGGCGACGACGGCCAGCAGGGCGGCGGTGGCCGCCAGCAGCGCGACGGCGGGCGCGGCCAGGGCCAGCAGCAGCGCCCCGACGACGGTGACGACGACTTCGAGGGCGGGCGCCGCGGGCGCCGCGGCCGTTACCGGGACCGCCGTGGCCGTCGTGGCCGCGACGACTTCGGCAACGAGCCGCAGGTCTCCGACGACGACGTCCTGATCCCGGTCGCGGGCATCCTCGACATCCTCGACAACTACGCGTTCATCCGGACCTCCGGCTACCTGCCGGGCCCGAACGACGTGTACGTCTCGCTCGCCCAGGTCCGCAAGAACGGTCTGCGCAAGGGCGATCACGTCACCGGTGCGGTCCGTCAGCCGCGCGAGGGCGAGCGCCGCGAGAAGTTCAACGCGCTGGTGCGGCTCGACTCGGTCAACGGCATGGCGCCCGAAACCGGCCGTGGGCGGCCCGAGTTCGGGAAGCTGACGCCGCTTTACCCGCAGGACCGGCTGCGTCTGGAGAGTGAGGCCGGCGGCCTGACGACCCGGATCATCGACCTGGTCGCGCCGATCGGCAAGGGCCAGCGCGGTCTGATCGTGGCTCCGCCGAAGACCGGTAAGACCATGATCATGCAGGCGATCGCCAACGCGATCACCCGCAACAGCCCCGAGTGCCATCTGATGGTCGTCCTCGTCGACGAGCGGCCGGAAGAGGTCACCGACATGCAGCGCTCGGTCAAGGGCGAGGTCATCTCCTCGACCTTCGACCGTCCCGCCGAGGACCACACCACCGTCGCCGAGCTGGCGATCGAGCGGGCCAAGCGGCTGGTGGAGCTGGGCCACGACGTGGTCGTGCTGCTGGACTCGATCACCCGTCTGGGCCGCGCGTACAACCTGGCGGCGCCCGCCTCCGGCCGCATCCTGTCCGGTGGTGTCGACTCGACCGCGCTCTACCCGCCGAAGAAGTTCTTCGGTGCCGCGCGGAACATCGAGGACGGCGGCTCGCTGACCATCCTGGCCACCGCGCTGGTCGAGACCGGCTCGCGGATGGACGAGGTGATCTTCGAGGAGTTCAAGGGCACCGGCAACATGGAGCTCAAGCTCGACCGGAAGCTCGCCGACAAGCGCATCTTCCCGGCGGTCGACGTCGACCCGTCGAGCACCCGTAAGGAAGAGATCCTGCTGGCGCCGGACGAGCTGAACATCGTCTGGAAGCTGCGCCGGGTGCTGCACGCGCTCGACTCGCAGCAGGCGATCGAGCTGCTGCTCGACAAGATGAAGCAGACGAAGTCGAACGCCGAGTTCCTGATGCAGATCGCCAAGACCACGCCCAGCCCGGGCAACAACGGCGACTGACCGCATACAGATCAGCCACGCTCCGTCAGCCGAGGCCTCCCCGCACTGCGGGGAGGCCTCGGTTTTTTGAGAGGTGAACCACACCAAATGGGACAGTCACGGAACGGTCTCGATGCCCTTATCACCTGCGAAAGCGCAGGTGAGAGCGGTAAGGCGGACGAACGGGACGAACGGCGTCCGGGCTGCCCCAGCTGAAAACGGGGGTGGCTTGATATGCAACCCTGGCGCTCGGCCTGTCATCTGTCAGGTCGGATCCGCGACGCCACGCCTGACCGTGACGGCAGGGGGTACCCGGGATACGAGGACTGAGGAGCACATGGCTGACGACCAGCAGAGCACGCCGGTGAACCCGGGCCGCCACCGAGCCCGCGGAGGCTCCTCCGGCGGCCGCCGCCGCAAGCGTCCCAGCGCGCGCCGCAGGGCCACGCACATCACCGTCTGGTCGGTCGCCTCCGTCCTGATCCTCGGCGGCGCCGGGGCGGGCTATCTCTACTTCAAGCTCAACGGCAACCTCACCGGCGTCGACGTCGACGCGGCCCTGGGCTCCGACCGCCCCAAGAACGTCGACAACGGCTCGATGGACATCCTCGTCCTCGGCTCCGACTCCCGGGCCGGGAAGAACGCCAAGTACGGCACGGACGAGGGCACCTCGCGCTCCGACACCGCGATGATCGTGCACGTCTACAAGGGCCGCAAGAAGGCCAGCGTGGTCAGCGTCCCGCGCGACACGATCGTCAAGCGCCCCTCGTGCGAGAAGGACGGCAAGGAGAGCCCCGCCGTCCAGGAGGCGATGTTCAACAGCGCCTACGAGGCGGGCGGCCCGGCCTGCACCATCAAGACCGTCGAGGACATGAGCGGCATACGCATGGACCACTTCCTGGAGGTCGACTTCTCCGGCTTCCAGCAGCTGATCGACGACCTCGGCGGCGTCAACATCACCACCACCCAGGCGATCCACGACCCGAAGAGCCACCTCGACCTGGAGCCCGGCGCGCACACCCTCAACGGCGAGCAGTCGCTGGGCCTCGTACGGACCCGGCACGGCGTCGGCGACGGCAGTGACCTCGGCCGGATCAAGCTCCAGCAGGCGTTCGTCAAGGCGCTCCTCGACCAGATCAAGAGCGTCAACCTCTTCGGCAACCCGAAGAAGCTGTACGACCTCGCCAACACCTCCACCAAGGCGCTCACCACCGACTCCGAGCTGGCCTCGGTCAACAAGCTGTCGGGCTTCGCCAAGAGCCTCCAGGGCATCGGCTCGGGCAACATGAAGATGACCACGCTGCCCGTCCAGTACGACCCGAACGACCCGGCGCGGGTGCTGCCGATGGAGTCGAAGACCAAGCTGATCTGGAAGGCGCTGCGGGCGGACAAGCCCATTCCGAAGGCCGCCACCAAGGGCTCCGCGGGCGACGCGAACGACGCGGGCAACGTGGTCAAGTAGGACCACCGGGCGGATGTCGGACGGGGCCGGGAATATCCCGGCCCCACCCCCGGTTTTGGGTGATGCGGCCAGTGCTGGCAAACTGGATCGTCGGCCCCGGTTCACGACGTGCAAACCCGCCCGTCGACCCGGCGCCCTCCCGAGACACCAGGAGACTCCCTTGAAGCGCGACATCCACCCCGAGTACGTCGAGACCCAGGTCAGCTGCACCTGTGGCGCGTCCTTCACCACCCGCAGCACCATGAGCGGCGGCACCGTCCGTGCCGACATCTGCTCCGAGTGCCACCCGTTCTACACGGGCAAGCAGAAGATCCTCGACACCGGTGGCCGTGTGGCGCGGTTCGAGGCCCGCTTCGGCAAGAGCGCAGGGTCCGCCAAGAAGTAGCGGCCCGCACGGCGCCGGTCCTCGGTCGCCCCCGCGCAGGGGCGACCCGGACCGGCGTTTTGCGTCAACGGCCCGTCGGCCGTCCCGTCCGGCCCGTACCCCACGCGTCCACGCAGACCCACTCAGGGAGCCCTCATGTTCGAGGCGGTCGAGGAACTGATCGGCGAACACGCCGACCTCGAGAAGCGGCTCGCCGACCCCGCGGTCCACGCCGACCAGCGCGAGGCGAAGCGGCTCAACAAGCGCTACGCCGAGCTGACGCCGATCATCGGCACCTACCGCGACTGGAAGCAGACCGGGGACGACATCGAGACGGCCCAGGAGCTGGCCCAGGACGATCCGGACTTCGCAGACGAGGTCAAGGAGCTGGAGCTGCGCCGCCAGGAGCTGACCGACCGGCTGCGGCTGCTGCTGGTCCCGCGCGACCCCAGCGACGACAAGGACGTCATCCTGGAGGTCAAGGCGGGCGAGGGCGGCGAGGAGTCCGCGCTGTTCGCCGGAGACCTGCTGCGGATGTATCTGCGGTACGCCGAGCGGATCGGCTGGAGGACCGAGATCATCGACGCCAACGAGTCCGACCTCGGCGGCTACAAGGACGTCCAGGTGGCCGTGAAGGCCAAGGGCACCATCGAGCCCGGCCAGGGCGTATGGGCCCGGCTGAAGTACGAGGGCGGGGTGCACCGCGTCCAGCGGGTGCCCGCGACCGAGTCCCAGGGCCGTATCCACACCTCCGCCGCCGGTGTGCTGGTCACGCCCGAGGCCGAGGAGGTCGAGGTCGAGATCGGCCCCAACGACCTGCGGATCGACGTCTACCGCTCCTCCGGCCCCGGCGGCCAGTCGGTGAACACCACCGACTCCGCGGTGCGCATCACCCACCTGCCCACCGGCATCGTGGTCTCCTGCCAGAACGAGAAGAGCCAGCTCCAGAACAAGGAGCAGGCGCTGCGCATCCTGCGCTCGCGGCTGCTGGCCGCCGCCCAGGAGGAGGCCGAGCGGGAGGCGTCGGACGCCCGCCGCAGCCAGGTCCGCACCGTCGACCGCTCCGAGCGCATCCGTACCTACAACTTCCCGGAGAACCGCATCTCGGACCACCGGGTGGGTTTCAAGGCGTACAACCTGGACCAGGTGCTCGACGGAGAGCTGGCGCCCGTCATCCAGGCGTGCGTCGACGCCGACGCGGCGGCGAAGCTCGCGGCGGCACAGTAGGACCTTTCCTCTTCGCAACGACGGACGAGACCGGCTGGAGGAATTCAGTGAATGTGCTGCTCGCCGAGGTGGCTCAGGCCACCCAGCGGCTGGCCGACGCGGGCGTGCCCTCCCCGCGCTTCGACGCGGAGGAGCTGGCCGCCTTCGTGCACGGCGTCAAGCGGGGGGAGCTGCACGGCGTGCCCGACGCCGACTTCGACGCCCGCTACTGGGAGGCGGTCGCCCGCCGCGAGGCCCGCGAACCCCTGCAGCACATCACCGGCCGCGCCTTCTTCCGCTACCTGGAACTCCAGGTCGGCCCCGGCGTCTTCGTGCCCCGCCCGGAGACCGAGTCGGTCGTCGGCTGGGCCATAGACGCGGTCCGGGCCATGGACGTCGTCGAACCCCTCATCGTCGACCTGTGCAGCGGCTCCGGAGCCATCGCCCTGGCCCTCGCCCAGGAGGTGCCCCGCTCCCGGGTGCACGCCGTGGAGCTGGACGAGGGCGCCCTCCAGTGGGCCCGCAAGAACGTCGAGGGGTCCCGCGTCGTTCTCCAGCGAGGAGACGCGTTGACGGCGCTGCCCGAGCTGGACGGCCAGGTGGACCTCGTCATCAGCAACCCCCCGTACATCCCGCTGACCGAGTGGGAGTACGTGGCGCCGGAGGCGCGCGACCACGACCCCCAGCTCGCGCTCTTCTCCGGTGAGGACGGCCTCGATGTGATCCGCGGCCTGGAGCGCACGGCCCACCGGCTGCTGCGTCCGGGTGGCGTCGTCGTCATCGAGCACGCAGACACCCAGGGCGGCCAGGTGCCGTGGATCTTCACGGAGGAGCGTGGCTGGGCGGACGCCGCCGACCACCCCGACCTGAACAAACGGCCCCGATTCGCCACCGCGCGGAAGGCCATGCCGTGACCGCGGCACCGCACCACACACTGGCCACGTACGAGGAGGACCGTTAAAAATGGCACGGCGATACGACTGCGGGGACGCGACCGACCGCAAGACCGGCCTTCGCGAGGCCGCGTCCGCCGTCCGCCGCGGCGAACTGGTCGTGCTGCCCACCGACACCGTCTACGGGATCGGTGCGGACGCCTTCAGCGCGGAGGCGGTCGGCGATCTGCTGGAGGCCAAGGGCCGGGGCCGCAACATGCCGACCCCCGTCCTGGTCGGCTCCCCGAACACCCTGCACGGCCTGGTCACCGACTTCTCCGAGCAGGCCTGGGAGCTGGTCGACGCCTTCTGGCCCGGCGCGCTCACCCTCGTCGCCCGGCATCAGCCGTCGCTGACCTGGGACCTGGGCGAGACCCGGGGCACGGTCGCGGTACGGATGCCGCTGCACCCGGTCGCGATCGAGCTGCTGACCGACTTCGGCCCGATGGCGGTCTCCAGCGCCAACCTCACCGGACACCCGTCCCCGCAGGACTGCGATGCCGCGCAGGACATGCTGGGCGACTCCGTCTCGGTCTACCTCGACGGCGGCCCGACCCCGGCCGCGGTGCCGTCCTCCATCGTCGACGTCACCGGCAAGGTCCCGGTGCTGCTGCGGGCGGGCGCGCTCACCGCGGAGCAGCTCCGTGAGGTCGTACCCGACCTCGAGGTGGCGAATTGACAGCCCCTGAGACGGGCCGTGGCATAGCGGAACACCGTGCGAAGCACGCCGAGACCTCGTTCCGCATCCTCCACGTCAGCACCGGCAACGTCTGCCGCTCGCCGATCACCGAGCGGCTGACCCGGCATGCCCTCACCCACCGGCTCGGCACCGCCCGCACCAGCGGGCTGATCGTGGAGAGCGCCGGCACCTGGGGCCACGAGGGCGCGCCGATGGAGGCGCACGCCGCCACCGTCCTGACCGACTTCGGCGCCGACCCGGACGGCTTCATCGGCCGGGAGCTGCTGGACGAGCACGTCATCCGCGCCGACCTCGTGCTGACCGCGACCCGCGACCACCGGGCCCAGGTCATCTCGATGGGCCACTCGGCGGGTCTGCGCACCTTCACGCTCAAGGAGTTCACCCGGCTGGTACGGGCCATAGACCCCGCGACGCTGCCCGACCCGGAGGAGGCGGGCGGCGTGGTCGAGCGCGCCCGCTCCCTGGTCCAGGCGGCGGCCGCGCTGCGCGGCTGGCTGCTGGCGCCGAACGAGGAGGCCGACGAGGTGCACGACCCGTACGGGGCGCCGATCACCTTCTTCCGCTCCATCGGCGACGAGATCAACCAGGCGCTGGACCCGGTCGTGACCGCGTTGACGGGGGTTCCGGCTCCCGCGTAGCCCGGTGGCTCACGGTCGCGGCGCGCGCTGCTTCGGTCGCGGGCCTACATTGGGGGTGACGCCCGACGAAGGTGAGCACGCGATGGCCGTCAGCGCGGTTCCCTGGGGGCCCGACTTCGGCGAGCTGGCCCGGCAGGACCCGGAGCTGGCCGGGATCATCCTGAGCGAGCTGGAGCGGGTCCGGGACGGGCTGCAGCTGATCGCCGCGGAGAACTACACCTCGCGGGCCGTGCTAGCCGCCCTGGCGTCGCCGCTGGCCAACAAGTACGCCGAGGGCTACCCCGGGGCTCGCCACCACGGCGGCTGCGAGCAGGTGGACCTCGCCGAGCGGGTGGCCCAGGACCGGGCCACGGCGCTGTTCGGCGCCGAGCACGCCAACGTACAGCCGCATTCGGGCTCCTCCGCGGTGCTCGCCGCGTACGCCGCGCTGCTGCGGCCGGGCGACACCGTGCTGGCGATGGCGCTGACGCACGGCGGCCACCTCACCCACGGCTCCCCGGCGAACTTCTCCGGCCGCTGGTTCCACTTCATCGGCTACGGTGTCGACCCGGCCACCGGGCTGATCGACTACGACCGGCTGCGCGATCTCGCGCTCGCCCACCGCCCGAAGGCGATCGTGTGCGGCTCGATCTCGTACCCCCGGCATCCGGACTACGCCGCCTTCCGGGCCGTCGCGGACGAGGTGGACGCGTATCTCGTCGCCGACGCCGCGCACCCCATGGGCCTGGTGGCCGGGAAGGCGGCGCCGAGCCCGGTGCCGTACGCGGACGTCGTGTGCGCCACCACGCACAAGGTGCTGCGCGGGCCGCGCGGCGGAATGCTGCTGTGCGGGGCGGAGCTGGCCGAGCGGGTCGACCGCGCCGTGTTCCCCTTCACCCAGGGCGGCGCCCAGATGCACACCGTGGCGGCCAAGGCGGTCGCGTTCGGTGAGGCCGCGACGCCCGCGTTCGCCGCGTACGCCGGGCAGGTCGTCGCCAACGCGCGGGTGCTCGCCGACGGGCTGGCGGCGGAGGGGCTGACGGTGGCCACCGGAGGCACCGACACCCACATGATCACGGTCGATGTGTCCCCGCTGGGGCTCGACGGCCGTACGGCGAAGGCCCGTTGCGCGGCCGCCGGGATCATCCTGGACACCTGCGCGCTGGCCTCAGCCACCGAACCCGGCGGCTGCGTCCGGGGGTTGCGGCTGGGCAGCGCGGCGGTGACGACGCAGGGGATGGGCGAGGGCGAGATGGCGCGGATCGGCGCGCTGCTGACGACCGCTCTGCGCGAGGACGAGCCGGTGCCCGGGGCGGGCGGCGTGCGCGCGCAGGTCAGGGAGCTGGCCGCGGCTTTTCCTCCGTATCCGCGGTCGTAAACCCGGTAATGCGGAACGAAATAGGTGCCCTTGCGCCGTCGTGAGGTCCGGTAATATTTTGAGCGCATGGCGAATCAGGTCGAATCCTCATCGGAAATTCTGTCGTACGTACGCGACGTATCGCTGCGGGAAGACGATATTCTGCGCGACCTTCGTGAACTCACCGGTGAACTGCCCATGGGGCAGGCCATGCAGGTGATGGCCGAAGAGGGCCAGTTCCTGGCCTTTCTGGTCGGCCTGATCGGCGCCCGGAACGTCCTGGAGGTCGGGACGTTCACCGGCTACAGCACGCTGTGCATGGCGCGGGCGATCCCCGCGGGAGGGCGGCTGGTCACCTGTGACATCACCAGCAAATGGCCCGAGATCGGTGCCGAGTACTGGGCCAAGGCGGGCGTCGCCGGCCGTATTGACGTCCGTATCGGCAATGCTGTCGAGACGCTTTCCGGGCTTCTCACTGAAAGCGGTGCGAACTCATTCGACTTCGCGTTCATCGACGCCGACAAGGTGAGCTACCGCCAGTATTACGAGGCGGCTCTCGACCTGGTGCGGCCCGGCGGACTCATCGCCGTCGACAACACGCTGTTCTTCGGCCGGGTGATCGACCCCGCCGCTCAGGACCCCGACACCGTCGCCATTCGTGACCTGAACGCCTTCCTGCGCGACGACCACCGGGTGGAGCTGTCGCTCCTTCCGGTGGCCGACGGCGTCACCCTGCTGCACAAGAAGGGCGGCCGCCCTCACTGAGGCTGTACTGAATCTTCACCCGGTTGCGGGGGAGGCCCTGCCGCGCGCCTCCCGGGCGGACTATCCGGACATTCCGCACTGGCTGCATCCCGGCAACCGGGGAGAGGCCCGGGCCGGGCCGCGACGGCGGACGGCCATGTGCGGAAGGTGCGACGAGGTGGTCGTGGGGCACCGGCCGCCACTGCCGGTCCCCGGCACACCGGGAACCGGAGCAGGCTAGGGTGAGGTCTCCTAGGGTGTGGTTCCCTGATCTGCCTCGCGACGTCTGGGGAATAGGTGCGTGAATACCTGCTGACTCTGTGCATCGTGGCCGCGGTGACGTATCTGCTCACCGGACCGGTGCGGAAGTTCGCCATCGCCGCTGGTGCGATGCCGGAGATCCGGGCCCGCGATGTGCACCGTGAGCCGACTCCGCGGCTCGGAGGGATCGCCATGTTCGGCGGCCTCTGCGCGGGGTTGCTGGTGGCCGCTCACCTCACCAACCTCAAGGATGTCTTCGAGACGTCCAACGAGCCGCGCGCGCTGCTCTCCGGCGCCGGGCTCATCTGGCTGCTCGGGGTCCTGGACGACAAGTGGGGCGTGGACGCGCTCATCAAGCTGGGCGGCCAGATGATCGCCGCCGGTGTGATGGTGCTCCAGGGGCTGACCATCCTGTGGCTGCCGGTGCCCGGTGTGGGCCCGGTCTCGCTGACGCCCTGGCAGGGCACGCTGCTGACGGTGGCTCTGGTCGTCATCACCATCAACGCGGTCAACTTCGTTGACGGGCTGGACGGTTTGGCGTCCGGCATGGTGTGCATCGCCGCCGCCGCGTTCTTCATGTACGCGTACCGCATCTGGTTCGGCTACGGGCTGGAGGCCGCCGCCCCCGCGACCCTGTTCGCGGCTGTCCTCATGGGCATGTGCCTGGGCTTCCTGCCGCACAACGCCCACCCCGCGCGGATCTTCATGGGCGACTCGGGCTCGATGCTCATCGGGCTGGTGCTCGCGGCGGGCGCGATCTCCATCACGGGCCAGGTGGACCCGGACGCGATGAAGCTGTTCGCCGGGTCGGAGACGGCCGCGGTGCACGCCACCGTGCCGGTCTACATCCCGCTGCTGCTGCCGCTGACCGTCATCGCGGTGCCCTTCGCGGACCTGGTGCTCGCCATCGTCCGGCGCACCTGGCGGGGCCAGTCGCCGTTCGCGGCGGACCGCGGCCACCTGCACCACCGGCTGCTGGAGATCGGCCACTCGCACAGCCGGGCCGTGCTGATCATGTACTTCTGGTCGGCGCTGATCGCCTTCGGGGCGGTCGCGTACTCGGTGAACTCGGCGGGCGTGTGGTTCGTGCTCGCGATCGTCGTGCTGAGCGCGGTGGGACTGGTGCTGTTGCTGCTGCCGCGCTTCACCCCGCGGGTCCCGCGGTGGGCGGAGGCGTTCGTACCGCCGCGCTACCGGCGCCGGGTGGTGGCGACGGAGCAGGTCGCGCAGCCCACCACCGACCCGGTCACGGAGCAGGTCGAGCCGGAGCGTCGGGAACAGCCGGAGCAGCCCGCCCCGCAGCCGGTTCCGGCCGGGCTGAACGGCGCCACCGCGATCGGTGACCGGTCCCGTTTCCCGCACCGCAGGAAGATCGGAAGCCCTCAGTGACGGCTACGCGCTAGGTCAACTCCTATACGTTGCGTAACCCGCGCGTGTGACGTGCAGCACAAGGGGCGGGTAAAGACCTCATCAAATAGTTTGTGATACCGTTCACTAAACCCGGTGCTAGAGCCCAGGGACCGTAGTGCGACGGTCCTTCGCCGTGAGGTTCTTCCCTTCCCCGGGGATACGCTCGTCCACGACGAATCGTTTGCTTCCGACTCTTGCCGGAGAAACCCTTCATGCAGTCCAACGACGCCAGAACGCTGCTCAGTTGCGCCGTGCCCACCGCCGTGGTCGGTGTTGTCGCAGTCGTGCTCAGTGCTGTGCTTGCCGGTGGCAAGGGCGTGTTGGGAGCCGTTTTCGGTACGGTCCTCGTGGCCGCGGTCATGACAGTGGATCTGATCGTGTTGCTGCGGACGGCGAAGTACATGCCGCATCTCTTCCAGATGATGGGGCTCGCGCTCTACGCGGTGCAGTTCCTGCTGATCGCGGTCGTGCTCGCCGTCTTCAAGGACACCACCCTGTTCAACACCAGGGCTTTCGCCTTCGCACTGCTCGCCGCGACGCTGACGTGGGTTGCCGCGCAGACCCGGTCGCATATGAAGGCCAAGATTCTTTACGTGGAGCCGGAAGCCGAGGACGAACGGAAGCCGGCGGGGGAGAAGAGTGCCTCCCCCGCCGGGTCCCGGTCGTGAGCTGTAGGGCCGGTATAAGGGCACACGCGCTCACCTGCTATCGTCCGGTGCCATCTGAGGCACAGCGGGCGCAGGTGGCTGAACCCCCGGATTCCACGGGGCGGAATCGGCCGCCCATGCAGCTGCTGCCCACCAAGACCGCCGGGCTTGCGCAGACAAGCCGCCCCCACATTCGTAAGACGTCCAGTGCCGTTCCGCGGCAATGCCCCGCGCCGACACAACGAGGTTGCCGTACCCATGCGCCACGCAGAAGGAGCTCGCGGTGAGTTCTAACCAGACGCTCGCCTTCGAGACCGATTGCCACATCTTCGATGGGTGCGGCTTCCCGGCCCCGGGGCTTCATTCCTTCACCTTCGAGCCGATGTTCACGGTCGCCGGCATCGAGATCAACAAGCCGATGCTGCTGGCCCTCCTGGGGACCGTCGTCGTCGTGGCGTTCTTCTGGGCCGCCTTCGGGAAGGCCAAGGTCGTCCCCGGCAAGCTCCAGATGGTCGGTGAGGCGGGCTACGACTTCGTTCGCCGCGGCGTCGTCTACGAGGCCCTGGGGAAGAAGGAGGGCGACAAGTACGTCCCCCTCATGGTCTCCCTGTTCTTCTTCATCTGGATCATGAACCTCTGGTCCGTGATCCCGCTGGCCCAGTTCCCGGTGACGTCCATCATCGCCTTCCCGGTGGGACTCGCCGCGATCGTCTACATCCTGTGGGTCAGCCTCACCTTCAAGAAGCACGGCTTCGTCGGCGGCTGGAAGAACATCGCCGGTTACGACAAGTCGCTTGGCGGGGTCCTGCCGGTGGTCATGGCGCTGGAGCTGCTCTCCAACCTGATCATCCGGCCGTTCACCCACGCTGTCCGGCTCTTCGCCAACATGTTCGCGGGTCACGTGCTGCTGCTGATCTTCACGATCGCCAGCTGGTACCTGCTGAACGGCATCGGGATCGCCTACGCGAGCATCTCGTTCGTCATGACCATCCTGCTGACCGCCTTCGAGCTGTTCATCCAGGCCCTTCAGGCCTACGTCTTCGTCCTGCTGGCCTGCAGCTACATCCAGGGTGCTCTCGCCGAGCACCACTGAGTACCACGTCAGCTCCCGTCCTTAAGGGCGTCCGGTGGCCAATCCCCACCGGTCCGTGAAAGAGAAGGAAGAAACGGCATGTCCGCTCTCCAGACGACCCTCGCCGCTGTCGAGCTCAAGGGCAACCTCGGTTCGATCGGTTACGGTCTCGCCGCGATCGGCCCCGGTGTCGGCGTCGGCATCATCTTCGGTAACGGCACCCAGGCCATGGCCCGTCAGCCCGAGGCTGCCGGTCTGATCCGTGCCAACCAGATCCTCGGCTTCGTGCTCTGTGAGGCGCTGGCCCTGATCGGTCTGGTTATGCCGTTCGTCTACCCGACCAGCTGACGCCACGGCGTACGCCCAGCCCTATCCGACGAAAGGCAATGATGTGAACGCCCTGGTTAACCTGGCGGAGGAGGAAGCGCAGAACCCGCTCCTCCCCCCGATCCCAGAGCTTGTCATCGGCCTGATCGCCTTCGCCATCGTTTTCATCTTCTTCGCCAAGAAGCTCCTCCCGAACATCAACCGTGTTCTGGACGAGCGTCGCGCGGCGATCGAGGGCGGAATGGAGAAGGCCGAGGCAACTCAGGCAGAGGCCCAGCAGGTCCTCGAGGACTACCGCGCCCAGCTCGCCGACGCCCGTCACGAGGCCGCGCGACTGCGCCAGGAGGCGCAGGAGCAGGGTGCCGCGCTCATCGCTGAGATGCGCGCGGAGGGGCAGCGGCAGCGTGACGAGATCATCGCGGCCGGTCACGCCCAGATCGAGGCCGAGCGCAAGCAGGCCGGTACGGCGCTGCGCCAGGACGTGGGCAAGCTCGCCACCGACCTGGCCGGCAAGATCGTCGGCGAGTCGCTCGAGGACGTCGCCCGGCAGAGCCGCACCATCGACCGCTTCCTCGACGACCTCGAGGCCAAGGCGGCCGACGGCTCGAAGGCTGAGGCCGGACGATGAACGGAGCGAGCAGGGAGGCACTGGCTGCCGTGCGCGAGCGCTTCGACGCGCTGACGGACAACACGTCCGTCGACGCGGGGAAGCTCGCCGACGAGCTGGCCGCCGTCACCGCGCTGCTCGACCGTGAGGTCTCGCTGCGCCGGGTCCTCACCGACCCGGCGCAGCCCGGCGAGGCCAAGGCCGAGCTGGCCCAGCGGCTGCTGGGCGGGCAGGTCGGCGGCGAGGTCCTGGACCTGGTCTCCGGCATGGTCCGCTCCCGCTGGTCGCGCTCGCGCGACCTCGCGGACGCGGTCGAGGAGCTGGCGAGCAGCGCCGACCTGGTGGCGGCCCAGCGGGCCGGCACCCTCGACAACGTAGAGGACGAGCTGTTCCGGTTCGGCCGGATCGTCTCCTCCTCGTCCGAGCTGCGGTCGGCGCTGGCCGACCGGCGCGCGAGCGGTACGGCCAAGGCCGGACTGGTCCGCGAGCTGCTGGGCGGCCGGGCCGACCGGGTCACCGAGCGGCTCGTCGTGCGTCTGGTCACCCAGCCGCGCGGACGTAGCCTGGAGGCGGGTCTCGACGAGCTGTCCAAGCTCGCCGCGGCGCGCCGGGACCGGATGGTCGCGGTCGTCACCTCGGCGGTGCCGCTCAGCGACCGGCAGAAGGAGCGCCTCGGCGCCGCCCTGGCGGCGGTGTACGGACACCAGGTGCACCTCAACCTCGACGTGGACCCGGAGGTCCTCGGCGGGGTCGTGGTACGCATCGGCGACGAGGTCGTCAACGGGACCATCTCGGACCGCCTCGAAGAGGCGAGCCGACGGATGGCCGGCTGACTTAAGCCACCAACTCAACAAGCATGTAAGCGGCCCGAGTTGGGCCGTAGTCACTTACTTCGGGCCCAACAAGGAGAGCAGGGAACCCAGATGGCGGAGCTCACGATCCGGCCGGAGGAGATCCGGGACGCGCTGGAGAACTTTGTCCAGGCGTACAAGCCGGACGCGGCCTCGCGCGAGGAGGTCGGTACGGTCAGCGTTGCCGGCGACGGCATCGCGAGGGTCGAGGGTCTTCCCTCGGCCATGGCGAACGAACTGCTGAAGTTCGAGGACGGAACCCTCGGCCTCGCCCTCAACCTTGAGGAGCGCGAGATCGGTGCCGTTGTCCTCGGCGAGTTCAGCGGCATCGAAGAGGGCCAGCAGGTGCACCGCACCGGCGAGGTTCTCTCGGTAGCTGTCGGCGAGGGCTACCTCGGCCGCGTCGTCGACCCGCTGGGCAACCCGATCGACGGCCTCGGCGAGATCGAGACCGAGGGCCGCCGCGCCCTCGAGCTGCAGGCCCCCACGGTCATGGACCGCAAGTCGGTCCACGAGCCGATGGAGACCGGCTACAAGGCCGTCGACGCCATGACCCCGATCGGCCGCGGCCAGCGTCAGCTGGTCATCGGCGACCGGCAGACCGGCAAGACCGCGCTGTGCGTCGACACGATCATCAACCAGCGCGACAACTGGCGCTCCGGTGACCCGAAGAAGCAGGTCCGCTGCATCTACGTCGCCGTCGGCCAGAAGGGCTCCACCATCGCGTCCGTGCGCGGCGCGCTGGAAGAGGCCGGTGCGCTGGAGTACACGACGATCGTCGCCGCCCCGGCGTCCGACCCGGCGGGCTTCAAGTACCTCGCCCCCTACACCGGCTCGGCCATCGGTCAGCACTGGATGTACCAGGGCAAGCACGTCCTGATCGTTTTCGACGACCTGTCCAAGCAGGCCGACGCGTACCGCGCCGTGTCGCTGCTGCTGCGCCGCCCGCCGGGCCGTGAGGCCTACCCGGGTGACGTCTTCTACCTGCACTCCCGGCTGCTGGAGCGCTGCGCCAAGCTCTCCGACGAGATGGGCTCCGGTTCGATGACCGGTCTGCCGATCGTCGAGACCAAGGCGAACGACGTGTCGGCGTTCATTCCGACCAACGTCATCTCCATCACCGACGGTCAGTGCTTCCTCGAGTCCGACCTGTTCAACGCCAACCAGCGGCCGGCCCTCAACGTCGGTATCTCGGTCTCCCGAGTCGGTGGTTCCGCGCAGCACAAGGCGATGCGCCAGGTCTCCGGCCGGCTCCGCGTGGACCTCGCCCAGTACCGCGAGCTGGAGGCGTTCGCCGCCTTCGGTTCGGACCTGGACGCGGCCTCGAAGGCGTCGCTGGAGCGCGGTGCGCGTATGGTCGAGCTGCTGAAGCAGGGCCAGTACGCCCCGTACTCCACCGAGGACGAGATCGTCTCCATCTGGGCCGGCACCAACGGCAAGATGGACGATGTCCCGGTCGAGGACGTCCGCCGCTTCGAGCGTGAGCTGCTGGACCACCTGCACCGTGAGCACAAGGGTCTGCTGACCAGCATCGTCGAGGGCGGCAAGATGTCCAGCGACACGATCGCGGCGCTCGGCGAGGCCGTCGACGGCTTCAAGAAGCAGTTCGAGACCTCGGACGGCAAGCTGCTGGGCGAGGGCTGAGTATGGGTGCCCAGGTCAAGGTCTACAAGAGGCGGATCAAGTCCGTCTCCGCGACCAAGAAGATCACCAAGGCGATGGAGATGATCGCCGCCTCGCGCGTCGTCAAGGCGCAGCGTCAGGTGGCCGCGTCGACCCCGTACGCCACCGAGCTGACCCGCGCGGTCGGCGCTGTGGCCAAGGGCTCCACCACCCAGCACGCGCTGACCACGGAGGCCAAGAACCCGACCCGCGCCGCGGTGCTGCTCATCACGAGCGACCGCGGGCTCGCGGGCGGCTACTCCTCCAACGTCATCAAGTCGGCCGAGCAGCTCACCGAGCGGCTCACCGGTGAGGGCAAGGAGGTCGACACCTACATCGTCGGCCGCAAGGGCGTGGCCTACTACACCTTCCGTGAGCGCAAGGTCACGGAGTCGTGGACGGGCTTCACCGACAACCCGACCTACGCCGACGCCAAGAAGATCGCCGGACCGCTGATCGAGGCCGTGCTCCAGGAGACGGCCGACGGCGGCGTGGACGAGCTGCACATCGTGTCCACCGAGTTCGTCTCGATGCTGACGCAGAGCCCGGTCCAGGACCGGCTGCTGCCGCTCAGCCTCGAGGAGAAGGCGGAGGAGCAGCAGAAGAAGGGCGAGATCCTCCCGCTCTTCGAGTTCGAGCCGTCGGCCGAGGACGTCTTGGACGCCCTGCTGCCGCGGTACGTCGAGGCACGCATCTTCAACGCCCTCCTGCAGGCCGCCGCCTCCAAGCACGCGGCCACCCGGCGGGCGATGAAGTCGGCCACCGACAATGCCGATGAGCTCATCAAGTCGCTCACGCGGCTTGCCAACGCGGCCCGCCAGGCCGACATCACCCAGGAAATCAGCGAGATCGTCGGTGGCGCGAGCGCTCTGGCCGACGCCTCTGCGGGGAGTGACTGACAATATGACCACCACTGTTGAGACGGCCACGGCGACGGGCCGCGTCGCGCGGGTCATCGGCCCGGTCGTCGACGTGGAGTTCCCCGTCGACGCGATGCCGGAGATCTACAACGCCCTGACCGTCGAGGTCGCCGACCCGGCCCAGGACGGGGCGAAGAAGACCCTGACGCTCGAGGTCGCGCAGCACCTCGGCGAGGGCCTGGTGCGCGCCATCTCCATGGAGCCCACCGACGGCCTGGTCCGCCAGGCCCCGGTGACCGACACCGGCGCCGGTATCACCGTGCCCGTCGGTGACGTCACCAAGGGCCGGGTGTTCAACACCCTCGGCAAGATCCTCAACGAGCCCGAGGCCGAGTCCGAGGTCACCGAGCGCTGGCCCATCCACCGCAAGGCCCCGGCCTTCGACCAGCTCGAGTCCAAGACCGAGATGTTCGAGACCGGCCTCAAGGTCGTCGACCTGCTGACCCCGTACGTCAAGGGCGGCAAGATCGGCCTGTTCGGCGGCGCGGGCGTCGGCAAGACCGTCCTCATCCAGGAAATGATCATGCGTGTGGCCAAGCTGCACGAGGGCGTTTCCGTGTTCGCCGGTGTCGGCGAGCGCACCCGTGAGGGCAACGACCTGATCGAGGAGATGGCCGAGTCCGGCGTGCTCCCGCAGACCGCGCTGGTCTTCGGTCAGATGGACGAGCCCCCGGGCACCCGTCTGCGCGTCGCCCTGGCGGGGCTCACCATGGCGGAGTACTTCCGCGATGTGCAGAAGCAGGACGTGCTGTTCTTCATCGACAACATCTTCCGCTTCACCCAGGCCGGTTCCGAGGTCTCGACCCTGCTCGGCCGCATGCCCTCCGCGGTGGGCTACCAGCCGAACCTGGCCGACGAGATGGGCGTCCTCCAGGAGCGCATCACCTCGACCCGTGGTCACTCGATCACCTCCATGCAGGCGATCTACGTCCCCGCGGACGACCTCACCGACCCGGCCCCGGCGACCACCTTCGCGCACCTCGACGCGACCACGGTGCTCTCCCGGCCGATCTCGGAGAAGGGCATCTACCCGGCGGTGGACCCGCTGGACTCGACGTCCCGGATCCTGGACCCGCGCTACATCTCGCAGGACCACTACGACTGCGCCTCGCGCGTGAAGTCGATCCTGCAGAAGTACAAGGACCTCCAGGACATCATCAACATCCTGGGCATCGACGAGCTGGGCGAGGAAGACAAGCTCACCGTCTTCCGTGCCCGCCGCATCGAGCGCTTCCTGTCGCAGAACACCCACGCGGCGAAGCAGTTCACCGGGCTCGACGGATCGGACGTGCCGCTGGACGAGTCGATCGCCGCGTTCAACGCGATCGCCGACGGTGAGTACGACCACTTCCCCGAGCAGGCGTTCTTCATGTGCGGTGGCCTGGACGACCTGAAGGCGAAGGCCAAGGAGCTGGGCGTCTCCTGAGCCCTGTGCTCATGGGAGAGGGGTGGGCCCGGTCCCGCCCCTCTCCGCACGCCCGTTATTCTTTGACGGAAAGCCCTGTCGTTCCCCGGCAGGTTTCAGACCCGAGGAGCCACGTTGGCTGCTGAGCTGCACGTCGAGATGGTCGCGGCGGACCGTAGTGTCTGGTCCGGCACGGCCACCTTGGTCATCGCGCGCACCACATCGGGTGACATCGGCGTCATGCCCGGCCACCAGCCGCTGCTCGGTGTGCTGGAGTCCGGCCCGGTGACCATCCGTACGAGCGACGGCGGGACGGTCGTCGCCGCGGTGCACGGCGGGTTCATCTCGTTCGCGGAGGACAAGCTCTCGCTGCTGGCCGAGGTCGCGGAGCTGTCCGACGAGATCGATGTCAAGCGCGCGGAGCGGGCGCTGGAGCGCGCCAAGTCGGCGGCGGACGCCGCCGCCGAGCGGCGCGCCGACGTCCGGCTGCGTGCGGTGGCGGGAGTGCACTGAGCCTGTCACGTACGGTCGGAAAACCTCAGCCGCGGACCTCGCTGGAGCTCCTCTTCAGCGGTCCGCGGCTGAGGCGATGCAGGTGCGGTTTTTCCGGATGAGGCGAGGAGGTCGGTGAAGATGGTCCTCGCTCTGCTCGTGAGCGGCGTGGTCGTCGCGCTGGTGGTGGCGGGACTCTTCGTCTTCGGGCTGCGGCGGCGGCTGATCCAGCGGTCCGGCGGCACCTTCGACTGTTCCATGCGCTGGGGCGCGCCCGGACCCGAGGCGGAGCCCAGCGGCAAGGGGTGGGTGTACGGCATCGCCCGCTACAACGGTGACCGGATCGAGTGGTTCCGGGTCTTCTCGTACGCGTTCCGCCCCCGGCGCACCCTGGAGCGCGCCTCGATCGAGGTGCTGGAGCGGCGTACGCCCAAGGGTGAGGAAGAGCTGGCCCTGCTCTCCGACGCGGTGATCCTGGCCTGCCGGCACACCGGTACGCGGCTGGAGCTGGCGATGAGCGAGGACGCTCTGACCGGCTTCCTGGCCTGGCTGGAGGCCGCCCCGCCCGGCCAGCGCGTCAACGTCGCGTAGCCGTTTTCAACCCCCCGGCTCTCATACGCCCAGTTCCTGGGCCAGGACGGCCGCCTGCACCCGGCTGCGCAGCTCCAGCTTGGCGAGCACTCTGCTGACGTGGGTCTTCACCGTCGCCTCCGCCATGGTCAGATGCTCCGCGATGCGGGCGTTCGACATCCCCTGGCCCAGCGCGCCCAGCACCTCGCGCTCGCGCGGGGTGAGGACGGAGAGCACCGAGGGATCGGCCGTCCCGGCTCCCGAGCGGGCGAACTCCGCGATCAGCCGCCGGGTCACCGCGGGTGCGATCAGCCCCTCGCCGCGCGCGACCGTACGGACCGCCTCGACCAGCTGTGCCGCGTCGCTGTCCTTGAGCAGGAACCCGGCCGCCCCGGCGCGCAGCGCCCCGAAGACGTACTCGTCGAGGTCGAAGGTGGTCAGCACCAGGACGTCGGCCAGTCCCTCCTCGACCACCTGCCGGGTCGCGGAGACCCCGTCGAGCCGGGGCATCTGGACGTCCATCAGCACCACGTCGGGGCGCAGCTCCCGGGCCAGCTCCACGGCCTGCTGACCGTCGGTGGCCTCGCCGACCACCTCGACGCCGGGCGCCGACCGCAGGATGAGCACGAGCCCGGAGCGCACCGAGGCCTGGTCCTCGGCGACGAGCACCCTCGTCGTCTCCGGCATGGGCTGTAGCTGATGCACCGCGGCTCCTTCTGGATGGTGGGTTGCTCAGGCTCCGTCGCCCAGCGGCAGCGCGGCGCGGACCCGCCACACGGTGCCGGAGGGGCCGGGGACGGGGCCCGCGTCGAGGGTGCCGCCGAGCAGCGTCACGCGTTCCCGCATCCCGATCAGCCCGGTGCCGGAGCCGGGCACCCGCGGCGTGGGGTGTCCGCCGCCGTACGGGCTGGTCACCCTGACCTCCAGGGCGCCGCCGTCCGTACCGCCCGCGGGGTGGGTCAGCGTCACGTCCACCTGGCCGGGCCCGGCGTGCTTGAGGGCGTTGGTCAGGGACTCCTGGACGATGCGGTACGCGGCGAGTTCGACCGGGGCGGGCAGCGGGGCGGAGCCCGCCGGGCGCTCGTCGTACAGGACGAAGTCCTGGCCGCCGGGCGGCGGCGGGCTGGTGGCCCTGGCCTGCTCCAGCAGGGAGTCCAGGGCGCCGAGGGTGGGCGCGGCGGACGGCTGGTGTTCTTCCTCGCGCGCGTCGCGCAGCAGCCCGATCAGCCGCCGCATCTCGGCCAGTCCGCGCACGCTGTTCTCCCGGATGACGCCGAGGGCCTCCTCCGTCGCGGCCGGGTCCTTGAGGGTCTGGGCGGCGGTGGAGTGGATGGCGATCGCGGAGAGGTGGTTCGCGACCATGTCGTGCAGCTCGCGGGCCATCCGCGCGCGCTCGGCGGTGACCGCCTCCCGGCGGTCCAGCTCGGCCAGCAGCGCGGTGCGTTCGGCCTCCAGGCGGGCGGCCGCGGCCTCTTCGCGGTGGTTGCGGACCAGCACCCCGGTCCACGCCGGGCTGATGGTGAACACCGCGACGAGCATGCCGATCAGCAGCGTCCACGGCTCGCGGACGACCGCCAGCGGTACGGCTGTCGCCACTGCCGTGACCAGCACGCACAGCCGGGGGAGGCGGCGGGCGGTGACGGGGGTGCCGTACATGACGCACGCGTAGATCAGGTCCGTGTACATCAGCAGCGTCGCGGCGAGCCCGCCGCTGCACAGGTCCGCGGCCACGGCGGCGGTCCCGATGCCGAGCCCCGCGACCGGCGCCGTACGCCGCAGCAGCTCCGCGCCCGAGATGACGACCAGGGCGACGAGGCCGAGCCACTGGGGCGTGCCGAGGAACGGCGGATTGTTGTGCAGCCCCAGCGTCCACAGCAACGCCCCGCCGAGCACTCCGGCGAGGCCGATCAGCACGTCGTCGCGGTGGGGGCGCGGCAGGTGGCGGCGTGGACGGGACGGCATGCCTCCATCACAGCACGGGGTGCGGGGCCCGGGCCTCCCCACCCGGCCGCATCCTGCCTACATCGAAGGATGCAGCCGGGTCTCATCGCCCGCGACGAGGCGGCCGCCCGGAACGCACGGAAGGCTGAGGAGGAAACGAGGGGAGCGAACCGTGATTGTCGCGCTGATCATCGCCTGTGAGGTCGGCTTCTGGGTACTGCTGGCCGTGGGGCTCGCACTGCGGTACGTGGCGAAGATGCCGCGCGCGGGGGCGGCCGCGCTGCTGTGTGAACCGGCGCTGGAGCTGGTGCTGTTCGTGGCGACCGCGATCGACCTCAAGAACGGCGCCGAAGCGGACATGAGGCACGGCCTCGCCGCGGCCTACATCGGCTTCTCGGTCGCCCTGGGCCACGAGACGATCAAGTGGGTCGACGCGAGGGTGGCCCACCGCTTCTTCGGCGGCCCGCCGCCCGTGAAGCCCCCGAAGTACGGCATGGCCCGCGCGGCCCACGAATGGAAGACCGCCGCCCGCTGGATCCTGGCGGCGGTCATCGCGATGGCCCTGCTCCAGGGCGCGATCTGGTTCGTCGGCGACGACGGCGACGTGGGCTCGCTGCGCGAGTGGCAGGGCAAGATGCTGTTCGTCATGGGCATCAACGTGATCATCGCGCTGACCTACACCCTGTGGCCCAAGCAAGAACCCGCCAGGACAGAAGCCAAGTGAGGTCCGCGTCAGCGGTTTTCGCCGGGGACCCAGAGGACGTCGCCTTCCTCCTTGTTGGCCGTGCGGGCCAGGATGAAGAGGAGGTCCGAGAGGCGGTTGAGGTAGGTCGCGGTGAGCGGGTTCATGGTGTCGCCGTGCTCGGCGAAGGCCGCCCACGTCGACCGCTCCGCCCGCCGGACGACCGTGCACGCCTGGTGCAGCAGGGCCGCGCCCGGGGTACCGCCGGGGAGGATGAAGCTGCGGAGCTTCTCCAGGTCTTCCAGGAAGCTGTCGCAGTCCGCCTCCAGCTTGTCGATGTAGCTCTGCTCGACCCGCAGCGGCGGATGCTCGGGGTTCTCGACCACCGGGGTGGACAGGTCCGCGCCCACGTCGAACAGGTCGTTCTGCACGCGGACCAGGACCCGGGCGATCCCGTCCGGCAGCGAGCCCAGCGCGATGGCCACCCCGATCGCGGCGTTCGCCTCGTTCGCGTCGGCGTACGCGGCGATCCGCAGGTCGGTCTTGTCGGTGCGGCTCATGTCGCCCAGGGAGGTGGTGCCCTGGTCCCCGGTGCGCGTGTAGATGCGGGTGAGATTGACCATGGGTCCGAGCCTACGCGCAGGGTCTACGCCCCGGCCTGCCGGAAGAGGCGGGTGCCGAGCGTGAGGGCGACGGTGGCGAGCCCGGTGGCGACCAGGCAGGCGAGCCCGATCTTGCCGTCCCCGTAGTCCCCGGCGAAGGCGGCCCGTACGCCGTCCACGAGGTAGCGGAACGGCACGAAGTGCGAGGTGATGTCGAGCCAGCGCGGGCCGAGTGACATCGGCAGCAGGATGCCGGAGAGCAGCATCGCGGGCATGGTGACGGAGTTGATGACGGGGGCGAATCCCTGCGGCGACTCCACGCGCATGGCCAGCGCGTACGAGAGCGAGGCGAGCGAGACGGTGAGCGCGGCGACGAAGCCGAAGCCGATCAGGATGCCCGGCAGCGGCGCGCGCAGCCCCATGGCGATGGCGACGAGCACGACCACCACGGACTGGAGCAGGAGCTGGACGACGTCCTTGAGCACGCGGCCCATGAGCAGGGCCAGTCGGCTGACCGGCGTGACCCGCATCCGTTCGATGACGCCCATGCGCTTTTCGAAGATGATGCCGATCCCGGCGAACGAGGCGCTGAACATGCCTAGCTGGATGAGGATGCCGGGGACGATGGTCTGCCAGGAGTTGCCCTCGCCGCCCAGCGGTATGCCGGTGAGCAGCGGGCCGAAGAAGACCAGGAACAGCAGCGGCTGGACGAGGCCGAAGACCATGGCGGGCTTGGAGCGCAGGGTCTGGCGGAGGTGGCGGCGGAAGATCAGGGCCGTGTCGGAGATGACGTGAGGCATGGGGGATCCCGGGGTCAGACGGCGAGCGGGGCGGGGTCGCGCGGTGCGGCGCGGCGTCCGGTGATGGCGATGAAGGTGTCCTGGAGCGTGGCGTCCGGCGAGCCGCCGTACTCGGTCTTGAGCCGCTCCGCCGTGCCCTCGGCGGCTACCCGGCCCTGGTCGACGACCACGAGCCGGTCGGCGAGCGCGTCCGCCTCGTCGAGGTAGTGGGTGGTCAGGAAGACGGTCATGCCGTGCTCGGCACGCAGCCCGCGGATCAGGTCCCACAGATCGGCGCGCCCGGCCGGGTCCAGCCCCGTCGTCGGCTCGTCCAGGAACAGGATCCCGGGCCGGTGGACGAGGCCCAGCGCGATGTCCAGGCGGCGCCGCTGCCCGCCGGAGAGGGCGGCGCACGGGCGGTCGAGCAGCCCGGTCAGGCCCAGGTCGTGGGCCAGCTCGTCGGCGCGGGCCAGCGCCTCGGGCTTGGGGAGCCGGTAGAGCCGCCCCTGGGTGACCAGTTCTTCCCGTACGGAGACGGTGGGGTCGACCCCGCCGGACTGGGCGACGTACCCGATGCGGCGCCGCACCCCGGCCGGGTCGGCGGCGAGGTCATGGCCGGCGACCGTGGCGGTGCCGCCGGTGGGCGGCAGCAGCGTGGTGAGCATGCGGAGCGTGGTGGTCTTGCCCGCGCCGTTGGGGCCGAGGAAGCCCAGGATCTCCCCGGCTTCGACGGTCAGATCGATGCCGCGGACGGCCTCCACGGGGCCGCGCTTGGTCCGGAAGGTGCGGGCGAGCCCGCTCGTGGTGATGACTGGCATGGCCCCAAGAAAAGCAGGGTCGCTTAAATTTTGCAATGACCCCAAAGATCAAGCGAGTCCAGCGAAGCTAGGATGAGGGTATGGCGGAAGGGCTCAGGGAGCGGAAGAAGCGGCAGACCAGGCAGCACATCTCGGATGTCGCGACCGGGCTGTTCATGGAGCGCGGCTTCGAGACGGTCACGATCGCGGAGATCGCCGAGGCGGCAGAGGTCTCCGTGAACACGGTCTACAACTACTTCCCGGCCAAGGAGGACCTCTTCGTCGACCGCGAGGAGGAGATCGTCGACCGCCCCTCCCGGCTCGTGCGGGAGCGCGCAGTCGGCCAGTCGGCGGCGCGGGCGATCGTGGAACAGCTGCGCCAGGACATCCGGGAGCGGCACGCCTATGTCGGGCTGAGCGCGGGCCACGACCGGTTCCGGCAGGTCATCACGGAGTCGCCCGCCCTGATGGCCAGGCTGTTCACCATCCAGGGCAAGGCCGTCAGCCGGCTCGGTGGCACCCTGCGCGAGGAGGCGGCCACCGACCCGCAGGACCCGACCCCCGAGTTCGTCGCCCACCAACTGGTCGGGCTTCAGAACGCCATTCAGCGCTGCATCACGCACGGTCTCACGGAGGGCGGCGGCGTGGACGAGGTCGCCGAGGACGCCCTGCGGAAAGTCGACGTCATGGAGTCGCTCCTCAGCGACACGGTGCTCAACTATGCGGTGAAGAACACACCGTGACGCGCCTTACCAAGGGGTGCCCGAAGGGGTGAACGGGCGTTAAGGTCCACGCACACCGAACGTCGACGAAAGGGTGTGTGTCGTGGCCAAGAAGCTCGCGGTCATCGGAGCCGGACTCATGGGGTCCGGCATCGCGCAGGTCTCCGCCCAGGCGGGCTGGGACGTCGTACTGCGCGATGTGACCGATGAGGCGTTGCGGCGCGGCACCGACGGAATCCGCGCCTCTTACGAGAAGTTCGTCTCCAAGGGCAAGCTGGACGCCGCGGACGCCGAGCAGGCGCTCGCCCGCATCACCACCACGACCGACCTCGACGCCGCCGCCGACGCGGACGTCGTGGTCGAGGCCGTCTTCGAGCGGATCGACGTCAAGCGGGAGATCTTCCGCACCCTCGACGGCCTGGTCAAGGACGACACCATCCTCGCGTCCAACACCTCCGCCATCCCGATCACCAAGATCGCCGCCGCCACGGAGCGCCCGGAGCGGGTCGTCGGCACCCACTTCTTCTCGCCCGTCCCGATGATGCAGCTGTGCGAACTGGTGCGCGGCTACAAGACGAGCGACGAAACACTCGCCGCGGCACGGGAGTTCGCGGAGGGCGTGGGCAAGACCTGTATTGTCGTCAACCGCGATGTCGCGGGCTTCGTCACCACGCGCCTGATCTCGGCACTCGTGGTCGAGGCCGCCAAGCTGTACGAGTCCGGGGTCGCCACGGCCGAGGACATCGACATCGCCTGCAAACTGGGCTTCGGTCACGCGATGGGACCCCTCGCGACGGCCGACCTCACCGGCGTGGACATCCTGCTGCACGCCACCGACAACATCTACACCGAGTCCCAGGACGAGAAGTTCGCGCCACCGGAGATCATGCGCCGGATGGTCGACGCGGGTGACATCGGCCGCAAGAGCGGTGGGGGCTTTTACCGCTACTGAGGGCCCTGGTGCGGCGCCAGGCCCGCAACTCACCCTGACGGGTGAATTCGGTATCGGTTCGCTTACAGACGGCAACTTCCTCGGGTGCGGGGCAGTCAGTTCTGTAGAGAGAAATGGCGCATTGACGACACGACGACTCGCACCATCCAGGGGAGCGCATTATGCACATCAGGGGCGACCACGCCGAGCTGGTCGTCGGGGGCCGACTGGACGTCCGGAGCGCGGCGGACGCCCGTACGGCCCTGCATACCGCCGTTGACTCCGGTGGCGGGGATCTCGTACTCGACCTGACCGAGCTGGACTCCTGGGACGCCACCGGGCTCGGCGTGATCATGGGGGCGCACCGGAGAGCGGGCCGGGTGGGCCGGCGGCTCGTCCTGCGCGGGGTGCCGCCGCAGATGCAGCGGCTGCTGGTGGCCACCCGGCTGCACCGCATCCTGGCGATCGAGGGCGGGCTCGAAGCGGAGACGCTGCCGCGCGTCTGAAGTCCCGAATCCCCGGGGTGGCGCGGGCCGTTCCGGGGTCGGTGGATACTGTGACGAGGTCTTGTCCGGCACTCACCGGACATCATCCCTACGGCGGCACACACCGGCGCGCCACGCATCTGGGGGGCACAGGGCCATGGAGCAGCACCACCGCGCACCGCACGAGCACGGCCACGACGACCCGAGCCCGCGTCCCGCGGACGCCGCCGCCGCGCCGCAGCAGCCGCGGGACGCGGACGTGCCCGCGGCACCGCCCGCGGCCCTGCCCGCCCGGCCTGCGGCTTTGCCCGTGCGGGGCCCCGCCAGGGGCGGCGGTTCGGGTGCGGCGGAGGGCACCGCGGAGACCGGGCCCGCCAGCCCCGTCCGTACCGTACGCATCGTCACCGGCGACCATCTGCTGACCGTCAACCCGGTCGACGGCAGCGAGATAGAGCCCTGCCCGCCCGGCGAGCGGTCCGCCCCGTCCGCCCGGCCCGAGCGGCACACCCCCGACCAGCGCGCCGAGCTGCGCCGGGCCGCCGCCGCGCCCCGGCCGTCCGGCACGGTGGTGCCCGACCTGCCGATGCTGGAGCGGGACGAGGAGCGCGAGCGGCTGGCCCGGCTGCTGGCCCGCGGCCGCTCCGTACGGGTCACCGGACCCTCCGGCGCCGGGCGCAGCGCGCTGCTGGAGGCCGTCGCGGCGGACTGCGAACGCCTGGCGCCGGACGGCGTCGTACGGCTCTCCGGCTACCGCCGCACCCCCACCGACCTGCTGTACGACCTGTACGCCGCCGTCTACCGCGCCCCGCTGTACCGGCCCGAGCGGGCGGAACTGCTGGAGGTGGTGCAGGACATCGGCGCGGTCGTCGTCCTCGACGACATCGAGTTCGGCGGCGCCGCGCTCGACGAGTTCCTCGACGCGACCCCCGAATGCGCCTTCCTGATCTCCGCCACGCCGGACGTCGCGGCCCCGTCCGCCGATTCGCACCTCGAAGAGGTCTTCCTCTCCGGGCTCAGCCGCACCGCCGGTCTGGAGCTGCTGGAGCGGGCCGTGCGGCGCCCGTTGGAGGAGGACGAGGCGAGCTGGGCGGCGGACCTGTGGTTCGAGTCGGAGGGGCTGCCGCTGCGGTTCGTACAGGCGGGTGCGCTGCTGCGGCAGCGCGAGGCGGCTGTGGCCGACGCCTCGACTGCCGCCTCGACTGCCGCCTCGGCAGACGCCTCAGCCGACGCCTCAGCCGACGCCTCGGCAGACGCCTCAGCCGACGCCTCGGCAGACGCCGAACCGCATGACGCGGTGCCGCCCCTGCCCCCGATACCCGAGGCCGCGGCCCCGGCCGCGCTGCTCGCCGCGGGGCTGGGCGAAGCGGCCCGCGACGCCCTGCGGTTCGCGGTCGCGCTCGGCGGCGAATGCCCGCACCAGGCCCATCTGCCCGCCCTCATCGACGACCCGCACGCGGACGCGGCCCTCGGCGAACTGCTCGCCCACGGCCTGGTCACCACCGTCGGCCCGCACTACCGGCTGGCGGCCGGGGTCGCGGACCAGCTCGCGGCGGACGGGTACGCGGGCGACGCGGCCGAGTCCGCCGGGCGGGCGCACACCGTGGCCCAGCACTACACCTGGTGGGCCGCGCACCCCTCGGTGGCGCCCGAGCGCGTCGCCGTCGAGGCGGACGCGATACTCGCCGCGATGGCCGCCCTGGTCACGGGCCGGGAGGCCGGGCACACCGACGCCGCCGTGGATCTGGCCCGCGCCGCCGCCCCCGCCTTCGCCGCGGCGCTGCAGTGGGGTGCCTGGGAACGCGCCGTGCGGCACGGCCAGGAGTCGGCACGGCTGGCCGGGCAGGTCGCCGACGAGGCGTACTTCCACCACGAGCTGGGCGTCCTCGCCCTGTGCACCGGCAACCTCGACCGGGCCCGCGCCGAGCTGGAGGCGTCCATCGGGCTGCGCGGCGCGCTGGCGGACAAGCGCGGAACGGTCGCGGGACGCAGGGCGCTGGCGCTGGTGAGCGACCGTTCGGGCGCGGCCATGGCGGACGCGTTCGGGCCGGGCGTCGTGCGGACGCGGCCCCCGGCTCCGGCGCCGGGGGAGAACGCGACCACGACCATCACCCCGGTGGTGGCCGAGCCGGAGACGACGAAGATACCCCCGGTGGCGGCCACGGCGACGCTACCGGCACAAACCGCCCCCACCCCTGCTCCCGCTCCCACGCCCACTCCCGCCAAGCCACGCACTCCACGCGGCCCGAACGCCCTCCGAAAGCTGGCGTTGACCGGCGCCCGGCGCAACATGGCCGCCGCGGGAGCGGGGGTGCTGCTGGTGGCCGTGCTCGGCACCGTGGTGACTCTGGGCGCCATCGGCGGCGATGGCGAGAAGGGCGCGCCGGACCGGGTCAAGCCGCGGGAGTCGGCGTCGAAGCAGGACGACGACAAGGACCTGACGGCCGACGAGCCGTCGGACGCCCCCGGTCAGCAGGCGCCCCAGCCGGGGCTGAGCAATGTGCCGCTGTCGTCGCCGTCCTCGGTGCCGTCGAGCAGCGGGACCCCGAGCGGGTCGGCCGGACCGTCCGACCCGTCGACGACGGGTGAGCCGTCTCAGCCGCAGACCCCGTCCGCGCCGACGACGCCCCCGACCACGCACGAGCCCACGCATGCCCCGACGGGCGGTCCCACGACGGGCGGCCCCACGACCCCGCCCCCGTCTTCCACGCCGACGAGGCCCACGGCCCCGCCGACCACAGCGACATCCACCTCGACCACGGCCAGCGGTCCGCCGTCGGCAAGCGGTTCGGCGACCTCGCCGAGCGCCTCCGCGTAGCCGGGTTCCCTGCCCCGCCCCTTCCCGGTACCGGGGCTCCGCCCCGGGCCCCGGTGGCGGCGGGGTCCTGAACCGGCCGGGACGCTGTCGGCCACCGTGGCCAGAATGGGTGGGTTTGGGCGTCAGAAGAGCCGGAGCTTGTCGTCCTCGATGCCGCGCAGCGCGTCGTAGTCCAGGACGGCGCACCCGATGCCACGGTCGGTGGCGAGCACCCGGGCCTGCGGCTTGATCTCCTGCGCCGCGAACACGCCCTTCACCGGCGCCAGGTGCGGATCCCGGTTGAGCAGTTCGAGATAGCGCGTGAGCTGCTCGACGCCGTCGATCTCACCGCGCCGCTTGATCTCGACGGCCACCGTCGCGCCGTCCGCGTCCCGGCAGAGAATGTCCACGGGGCCAATGGCAGTGGGGTATTCACGCCGAATAAGCGTCCAGCCATCGCCCAGTGTCTCGATACGATCGGCGAGCAGCTCCTGCAGATGGGCCTCGACGCCATCCTTGATCAACCCGGGGTCCACGCCGAGTTCATGCGAGGAATCATGGAGAACGTCCTCCATGGTGATGATGAGCTTCTCGCCCGCTTTGTTCACGACCGTCCACACATTGTCATCGCCTTCCTTCAGCGTGCACGGCGGAGACATCCAGTTGAGGGGTTTGTAGGCCCTGTCGTCCGCGTGGATGGACACACTGCCGTCGGCTTTGACGAGGATCAGGCGGGGTGCCGAGGGAAGGTGGGCGGTGAGGCGGCCGGCGTAGTCGACGGAGCACCGGGCGATGACGAGACGCATGGTCCGCAACGCTACTCGACCGCGAAGGCTCCACGCGATTCGTCCGGCGATGGACCCGTTCAGCATTGGCTGGTTGTGTGCCCGTATCGGTGGTGCGGGCACAGTGGCCGGAATACCGTTGAAGCGGGTGGTCGCCGGGCGCGTACGCTGCGTCGCCGTCCGCCCATCCCATCCCTGAGACCCCGCATCCGGGGTCGCGAGAGGAGAACCCATGTCGCTCGACGTCTCACCGGCCCTTCTGGAACAGGCCGAGCGAGGCGAGGTCGACGAAGCCGCATTCGTCGACTGCGTCCGGAACTCCCTACCGTACGCATGGGAGATGATCAGCTCTCTGGTGGCCCAGCTGAAGGTCGACGGCGGGGAGTTCGCCGACAACCAGACGCCGCCGCCGGACGAGCAGGCCCGCGGGCAGTTGCTCCGCGCGCTGGCGAGTGACGCGATACGTGGGGCGCTGCAGCGCCACTTCGGGGTGCGGCTGGCCTTCCAGAACTGCCATCGGGTGGCGGTCTTTCCGCTCGACGCGTCGTCCGATGACCGCCTGGCCCGCTTCACCTCTGTCCGGGGCCAGCTGCTGAACCAGTCACCCGAGCTGCGCGACTGCTGACGCGATGTCCGCTGCCGCTCCACCAGGGGGAGGTGTCTCAGCGCAGGAGCGGCAGCACTTCACCACCGAGCCGCCGCACGTTCTGCTCGGTGGCGGCCAGATCGCCCGACCCCTCCACCATCAGCGCGAAGCGCGTGATGCCGGTGCGCTCGGCGGTCGCCGCCAGCCGGTCGGCGCACAGCCGGGGCGGGCCCACCGGGTGCAGCTCGCACAGCAGCTCCGCGTAGCCGACCGGGTCGCGCATCCGGCGTTCCCGGCCGTCGACGGTGACATGGGCGCCCAGCCCCTGCCGTAACCATCCCGGCATCGCCTTGATCAGGGTCTCCGTCGCCGCGGGGCGCGCGTCCTCGATCTGCACCACCCCGACGGAGACGTGCTCCGCCGCGACCGCCGCGACCTCGTCGGGGGAGTGGCCCGCGGCCAGCGCGGACTTCGTCCACAGCGCGATCACCTCGGCCTTCTCCTCGTCCCCGCAGTGCATGCCGAGCAGCATCGGCAGCCCGCGCTCGGCGGCCAGCCGCACACTGCCGGGCGAGGTGCACGCCATGACCACGGGCGGGGTGCCCGTCGTGCCCGGGTCGTCCGGGCGCGGTACGACGGGGACCTCGCGGAAGGCGAACCGCTCGCCGTCCGCCCCCACCCGGGGCTCCCGCAGCCAGCGCAGCAGCAGGTCGAGCGCCTCGGGGAAGCCCTGCTCGTACGCCCGCAGCCCGGCGCCGAAGACCTCCAGGTCCACCCAGGGCCCGCCACGGCCGACGCCGAGGGTGAACCGGCCACCGGAGCTGAGATGAAGCAGTGCCGCTTGCTCACCCAGTGCGACGGGGTGCGCCGTCGGAAGTACGCTCACCGCAGTACCGACGCCTATGCGCCGGGTACGCCCCAGCAGCAGCGCGGCCAGGGTGACGGCGGACGGACAGACGCCGTACGGCACGAAGTGGTGCTCGGCGAGCCAGACCGCGTCGAGCCCGGCGTCCTCGGAGGCGTCGGCCGAGCGGACCGCCCGGTGCAGCGCCTCCTCCTGTCCTTGGCCGGGAAATTGAGCGGCCAGAATGAAAGCCCCCACACGCATGCCATCCGCCTCCTTGTCGCGGCTCCATCGCCGACGCGGGCATCCCCCTATGGCATTAACGTCTGACACGTGCCAAGGGCACGGCCTGGCAAGTATTTTTCATGATGATCTGAGAGTGGCTGTGGACGACGACTTACCAGATGCGTGACCGTAGCGCGTACGCTGGTCACAGTCAGTAGCTCCCAGTCCTGTCGAGGTGCCCCGTGTCTCCACGCCGAAACCGCCCCCGAGGTGGCGAGAAGTCCGTAGACCGCCTGGGCACGGACCGTTACGGGCTGGAGCGCACCGAGACCTGGCAGGGCGAGGAGTGGGTGGTGCGGCTGGTGGGCGGGGGGACGGCCGCCAAGCACTACCGGTGCCCCGGATGCGATCAGGAGATCCCGCCCGGGGTGCCGCATGTGGTGGCCTGGCAGCAGCACATGGGCGTGGACGACCGCCGCCACTGGCACAAGGCCTGCTGGAACGCGCGAGACCGCCGGAGCGCCAAGCTCCAGCGGTCCCGTAACGCCCCGCGGTACTGAGCGTCCCGTTACACGTCGCGCTTCTCCAGCAGGGCGTACGCCGCGACGAGGGCCGCCGCGGTGATGCCCGCCAGCACGCCCAGCTGCGACCAGCCCGAGCCCACCGCGTCGTCGATCCGGAAGAGCGCGGCCAGCGCGAAGGGCGAGGAGTACTTCTGCATCTGCACGCCCAGATCCGCCAGGCTGGGCGACATCATCAGGAACGCGGGGAGGATCGACGGGAGCAGCACCACACCCAGCATCGTGGTGATCGCGCCGGCCGAGTGCCGCAGCATGCTGCCGACGGCGAGCGAGAGCAGCCCGAGCAGCGAGACATACGCCCCGACGCCGACGGTCGCGCCCAGCAGCTGGTCGGTGTTCGGATCCATCACGTCCGGACCGCTGTGCATCCCGGAGCTGATGAAGACCACGAGGGCGAGCGAGAGGGTCGTGGTGACGAACGCGAGCGTGAAGAAGACCAGCGCCTTGGCGGTCAGCACACGGGAGCGGGCCGGGGAGGCGGTGAAGGTGGTGCGGATCATCCCCGTGCCGTACTCGGACGAGACCACCAGCACGCCGAGGGTGACGATGCACAGCTGGCCGAGCAGGGCGCCGAAGAACCCGGGGAGAGTGGTGGGGATGCTGGTGTAGTCGGTGTCGCTGGTGCTCGCCGAGGTCAGGAATCCGATCCCGACGACCAGCCCGGCCATGACGCTCAGCGTCCAGATCGTCGAGCGCACCGACTTGATCTTGGTCCACTCGGAGGCGATGGCGTTCCCGAGGTGGGTGCGCTGGATGGGAATCGGAGAGGTGTAGGTGCCCACGGCGGCGTACGGCTGCGCGGGGGCGCCGGGGGGCGGCGACACGTATCCCGGCGGCAGATGCGGCGCCTGGTGCTGAGGTGCCTGCGGCTGCGGTGGCGGTTGCTGTCCGTAAGGCTGCTGCGGTGCGTACGGCGGCTGCTGCGGCGGAGTCTGCGGCGGGACGGGCGCCTGGCCCTGCTGCTGGTACGGCGTCGTCATCAGGCGTCCTCGTTGTCGCTCTTGGTCATAACGGCGGGTGCGGAGGCGGGAGGCTGGGCCGGGGGAGCGGCCGGGGGCTGCGCGGGCGCGGTGGCGGGCCGCGCCGGGGCGGCACCCTGCGGCGGGGCGGCCGGGGCGGCGGCCTGCGGTGGGGCGGGCGGCTCGGCGTACCCCGGCATCACGGTCCCGGGCGGATAGGGCCCGGGCGGCTGCCCCGGGACGCCCGGGGCGCCCGGCGCGTAGCCGTACGCCCCGCCCTGCGGGCCGTACCCGGCGGCCGCCTGCTGCAGCCCGGCCCGCTGGTCGGCCGTCGAGCGGTAGTCCACGGCGCCCTGCGTCATCCGCATGTACGCCTCCTCCAGCGACGCCTGGTGCGGGGACAGCTCCCACAGCCGGACGTCCGCCGTGTGCGCCAGCTCGCTGATGCGCGGCAGCGGCAGCCCGGTCACCCGCAGGGCGCCGTCCTGCTCCGGCAGCACCTGGCCACCGGCCTCGCTCAGCGCGGCGGTCAGCTTCTCGCGCTGCTGCGGTTCGGCGTCGGGGGTGCGGACCCGGGCGAAGTCCGCCGAGTTGAAGGAGATGAAGTCCTTGACGCTCATGTCCGCCAGCAGCTGCCCGCGGCCGATCACGATCAGCTGGTCGGCGGTGAGCGCCATCTCGCTCATGAGGTGGCTGGAGACGAAGACCGTGCGGCCCTCGGAGGCGAGCTGCTTCATGAGGTTGCGGACCCACAGGATGCCCTCGGGGTCCAGACCGTTGACCGGCTCGTCGAAGAGCAGCACCTGCGGGTCGCCGAGCAGTGCTGCGGCGATGCCCAGGCGCTGGCCCATGCCGAGCGAGAAGCCCTTGGAGCGCTTGCGGGCGACGTTCTGCAGGCCGACCACGCCGAGCACCTCGTCGACCCGGCGGGCCGGGATGCCGGACAGCTGGGCGAGGCACAGCAGGTGCTGGCGGGCGCTGCGGCCGCCGTGCACGGCCTTGGCGTCGAGGAGCGCGCCGACCTGGCGCGGGGCGTTGGGCAGCTTGCGGAAGGGGTAGCCGCCGACCGTGACGTGTCCCGCGGTGGGCTCGTCGAGGCCGAGGATCATGCGCATCGTGGTCGATTTGCCGGAGCCGTTCGGGCCCAGGAAGCCGGTGACCGCACCGGGCCGCACCTGGAACGACAGGTTGTACACGGCCGTCTTGTCGCCATAGCGTTTCGTCAGGCCGACTGCCTCGATCATGCTCCGCCCCTCGTGCGAATGGGTCGGGGCGCCTCGCCCCCCGTAGGAGTTAGGAGCTTAACGGGGGATTGACGGTTCCCGTTAAGGCAGGATTGAGAGCGGATCGTAACCCTCTGACCTGGACCAGCCCTCGTCGTGGAACACCCGGGTGCCCGCCGCCCGCACCGTCGCGTCGGCCCCCGCCCGGCCCACCCAGGCGGCGGGATCGGGGCCGAGGAGATCCCGCAGCCGCGCGGAGGACGCGAGCAGCCGGGTCAGCAGAGCGGCCTGGTCGCCCCCGCCCGGCAGGGGCCGCCCGCCGTCGCCGGGCGCGCTGAGCACCCCGTGCGTACTGACGTAGAGGTACGCCGCCTCCAGCCGTTCCCCGGACGGCATCACCATCGGGAAGGCCGTCCCGGCCAGCCGCACCCGCCGGTAGTTGGGCACCTCGGTGCGGTCCACGGCCGCCAGCTGCGCGTCGTCGAGCCAGCTGACGACGAGGGGCGTCCGGGCGGCGGGGTCGCCGTACGGGGCGGAGGCGACGTACCCGTACCGCCCGATGTGCGCCGAGCACCCGACCGCGACCCCGTGCACCCGGACCGGCACCATGGGCACGGTGGCGGGGCGCCCGGGCAGGCTGAGCTTGTAGTGCAGCTGGGCGGGGGAGGCGTTGGACCCGACCGCGATCACGGGATGCCGGTCCCGGTACCGGCCCAGGAGCGCCAGATCGAGGGGATGCAGCTCGCCGCCGGTGAGGAGCGTGGGAGTGGTCACGGGCCGCCCGGGATAGGTGAGCGGCGCTTCGGCGGGCACATCGCCGAACCCGAGCCCGGCGAGACTGAGATCGTCCACGCTGCCGAGGCTACGCCCCGGACCAATCGTGGCGGTGGGCACCCGCCCCGACGCGAGGCACCCCTCAACGGGCCCCGGGCGCGCAGCGGGCCGGGGCGCCCGGACATGCGCGTGCCCCGCGCCGCTACTGCTGGCGGCACGGGGCACGGAGCGCTAAGCCGGGACCGAGCGTCACCGGGTCTGCTGGGCCGGGACGCCGCGGGTGGCGGCCTCTTCCTCGCCCGGGTTCCCGGCCGCGGCGACCGCCGCGCCGGTCAGCGTGGCCAGCATCTCGCGGACGTTGGTCAGCTGGGCGTTGATGCTGTCGCGGCGGTTGGTCAGCGCCGCCAGCTCGCGCTCGGATTCGCTGCGGATGCGGTCCGCCTTGGCGTTCGCGTCGGCCACGATGTCCTCGGCCTGGCGCTGCGCGGTCTCCACCGTCTGGCGGGCGCGGCGCTCGGCGTCGGTGCGCAGCTTCTCGGCCTCCAGGCGCAGCTGCTCGGCGCGGTGCTCGATCTCCGCGAGCCGCTTCTCGGCCTTGGCCTGACGGGAGGCCAGGTCGCGCTCGGACTGCTCGCGGCGCTTGGCCAGGTTCGTCTCGAAGTCGGCGGCGGCCTGCGCGGCCTTGGCACGGGTCTCCTCGAAGAGGGAGTCCGCCTCCTCGCGCTTGGACTGGGCGTCCTTCTGCGCCTCCTGACGCAGCGTGGTGGCTTCGCCCTTCGCCTTCTCGACGATCCGCGCGCCCTCGTCCTCGGCCTTCGCCTTGCGGTCGGCGGCGAACGCCTCGGCGTCGTTACGGACCTGCTGGGCGGAGGACTCGGCCAGCTCGCGGTGCTGCTCGGAGGCTCGGCGGGCCTCCTCGCGCAGGTCCTTCGCCTCTTCCTCGGCGAGGCGGAGGATCTTCTCGACCCGGGCGCCGAGACCCGCGTAGGACGGCTCCGCGTCGTTGATCTGGGCCTGCGCGTTCTGCGTTTCGAGGTGCAGCTCCTCGATGCGCTTCTCGAGCGAGGTGATGCGGGACAGCGCGCTGTCGCGGTCGGCGATGAGCTTGGTAATGCGGTCGTCCACCTGACCGCGGTCGTACCCACGCCGCACGAGCTCGAAGCCGAAGGGGGAGGAAGTGTCGCTCATGGGGTTCCTGTCGAAAGAGACCGGTGAGGTGATAGAGCAAATCCTAGGGGGCCGAACGGCGTGTCATCGAGTCAACGTCCGTTTGATCTGGAGAATGTCCAGCCTTTTGAGTGGACGTAAGACGGAGACCTTGTCACTCGTCGGGATGATACGGACACGACACGCCCGGTGCAGCTAGCCGTCGGACCGTGTTCCCCTACCCATCGGACCGCTTTCCACTCGACCGTGTCGCTCCCGCTCCCGCCCCCGTCTTCACAGCGCCGTTCTCCTTGCCGCCCGCGCCGCCCGACGCGGGGGTCTCGAAAGATTCCAACGCTTCCAGCACGTCCTGGACACGGGTGATTTCCGCGTTGATGTCCTCGCGGCGGCGCTTGAGCAACTCCAGCTCGCGCTTGCCCTCGTCGACGATCTCCTTCGCCTCCGCCGTCGCCTCGGCTTTGGTGCGCTCGGCGTCCTTCGAGGCCTCGACCCGCTTCTGCTCGGCCTCCTTGAGCAGCCCCTCGGCCTTCTTCACGGCCTGGATCCGCACCCGGCTCGCCTCGGTCTCCGCCTCCGAGACCAGCGACTTGGCCTTCTCCTCGGCCTTCATCAGCTGCGCGGTGGCCGCCGCGACGAGCTTGTCGACCCGCTCGCCGGTCGCCTTCATCTGCTCCGCCGACTCCCGGCGGGCCCGCTCGTGCAGTTCCTCCACCTCGGCCGCGGTCGCCGCCCGCAGCTCCTCGGCGCGCTCCCGGATGGCCGTCGCGTCGCCGCGGGCCTCGGCCAGCATCGTGTCGGAGTCCGTACGGGCCTTCTCCACCAGGCCATTGGCCTGCGCGGTGGCCTCGGCGACCAGCCGGTCGGCCTCTTGGCGGGCCGCGCCCACCATGACGTCCGCCTGCTCCTCGGCCGCGGCCGTCGCCTGCAGCGCGGACTCCTGCGCCTCCGTGGTGAGCCGCTCGGCCTCCGCCGAGGACTCGGTGACCAGCCGGTCCGCCTGCTCGGCCGCGTCCGAGCGGCGCTTGTTGGCGTCCTCGCGCGCCCGGTCGACCAGCCGGTCGGCCTCGCTCGACGCCTCGGTGCGGATGCGCTCCGCCTCGGCCGCCGCGTCCGCCGCCATCCGCTCGGACTCGGCGCGGGTGCGCTGCGCGTGCTGCTGCGCCGAACTGACCGTCTCCGCGGCCTCGGTGCGCAGCCGTTCGGCCTCGGTTGTGGCTTCTGCGACCAGCCGGTCCGCCTCGTGGGACGCCTCGGCGACCAGCCGGTCGGCCTGGGCCGCCGCCTCCGAGCGGATGTTGTTGGCGTCGCTGCGGGCCTGCGCCCGGGTGCGTGCCGCGTCCTGGTCCGCGGTCGCCCGCGCGTCCGCCGCCTCCGTACGCAGCGCCTGCGACCGCGCGGTGGCCTCCGCGACGATCCGCTGGGCCTCCTCCGTGGCGCCGCTGACCAGCGTGTCGGCCTGCTCGGCGGCCTCCCCGCGGGTCTTGTTGGCGCTCCTGCGCGCCTCGTCCAGCGTCTCGTTGGCCTCGGCGCGCAGCCGCTCCGCCTCGTGGTTCGCCTCGCCGAGCAGCCGGTCCGCCTGCTCCGCGGCGTCCGAGCGGCGCCGGTTGGCCTCGTCGCGGGAGCGCGCGCCCAACTGCTCCGCCTCGGCGATCGCCTCTGCGACCGTGCGCTCCGCGAGCGACTTGGCGGCCTCCGCCTCCTCGTGCGCCGCCCGCCGCACCCGCGAGGCGTCGACCGAGGCGCGCTCCCGCTCCGCGTACGCGTCCGCGCGGACCCGGTCGGCCTCCTCCTGCGCGTCGTGCCGGGTGCGCTCCGCCGCGTGCTCGGCGGCCTGCCGCAGCCCGGTGATCTCCGACTCGGCCTGCTCGTGCAGCCCCGCGACCGCGTCCCGTACGGACTGGGCGTGCTGCTCGGCGGCCGACACCAGGTCCGCCGCGTGCTGTTCGGCCTCTTCGGACAGCCGCTGCGCCTCGGCCTGCGCCTCGCTCACCCGGGTCCGGGCCGCCGCCAGCAGCTCCTCGCCCTGCTCGCGCGCCGCCGTACGCTCCTGCTGCGCCTCCTCGCGGGCGTCGCTCAGCAGTTCCTCGGCCTCGCGGCGGCGGCGCGCCGCCCCCTCCTGGGAGGCGGCCAGGGCCTCGGCGGCCTCGGCGCCGATCCGCTCGGCGGCGCTCGCCGCCTCCGCCCGCACCCGGTCCGCGGTCTCCTGGGCCTCGCTCCGCAGCCGCTCGGCCTCCGCGGCGGCCTCGCTGCGCAGCCGCACCGCCACCGACTCGCCCTCGGCGCGCGCGTTGGACGCGTCAGCGGCGGCCTCGTCGCGCAGCCGGTCGGCCTCCTCCTCGGCCTGCTGGCGCAGGCTCTCCAGCCGCTCCGCGGACTCCGCGCGCTGCCGCTCGATGTCCTCGGTGGACTCCCGGCGCAGCCGCTCGGCCTCGGTCCGCGCGTCGTTCAGTTCCTGCTCGGCGGAGCTGAACCGCGCTTCCGCCTCCTCGTGCCGCCGGGTCAGCTCGGCCTCGGCCTCGCTGCGCCGCGCCTCGGCCGCCTGCTCGGCCTCCTCGCGCAGCTCCTCGGCGGTACGGGCCGCCTCCTCCTTGACCCGCTCGGCCTGCTCCTCGGCCGAGGTCACCAGCTCCTCGGCCTCGCCGCGGGCCCGCTTCAGCAGCTCGTCGGCCTGCCGCCGCAGCGCGTTCGCCCGCTCGATCGCCTCGGTGCGGACCCGCTCGCTCTCGGTGGTCGCGCCCGAACGCGTCTCCTCCGCGTCCTGCTTCGCCTTCGTCAGCAGTTCCTCGGCGGTGCTGGCCGCCTCCTCGATCTGCTCGACCGCCTCGCGGCGTGCCTCGGCCCGGATCCGCTCGCCCTCGGCGACCGCGTCCGACCGCTGCTGCTCGGCCTCGCCGCGCAGCCGGCGCGCCTCCTCCTGCAGCTCGGCGGTCTTGGCGCGGTACTCCTTGGTGTCGTCCTTCGCCGCGCCCTTGAGCTGGTTGGCGGTGTCGTGCGCCTCGCCGCGCAGCCGGTCGGCCTCGGTCTCGGCCTCGTGCCGGATCCGCTCCGCTTCCTCGGCCGCCGCCTTGGTGGTGGCCTGCGCCTGCTCCGAGGCGCGGGTCAGCACCTCCTCGGCGCTGCGCGCCGCCTTGGCCAGCTGCGCCGCCGAGTCCTCGGCGACCCTGGCCCGGGCGTCGTCACCGGCCTCGGCGAGCAGCCGCTCGGCCTCGGCGCGGGCGTCCTCCCGCAGCTCCTCGGCCTCGGCGCGGATCGCGTCGGCCTGCTTGGTGGCCTCGCCGACCAGCCGGGCGACCTCCGCCTTGGCGGTGCGGGCGCGCTGCTCGTTGTCCGATTCGGTGGCCGAAAGCCGCTTGGCCGCCGCGTCCTTCGCCTCGCCGAGCACCTTCTCGGCCTCGGCGCGCGCCTCGCGCAGCGCCGTCTCGGCCTCCAGCATCCGTGCCTCGGCGGCGCGGGTCTGCTCGATGGCATGGCGGCGGGCCTGGTCCGACTCCTGGGTGGTGGAGGTGCGCAGCTGCTCGGCGTGCTCGGTGGCCTCCTGGGCCTGCGCCCCTGCCTTGGCCAGCAGCCGCTCGGCCTCGGTGCGGGCCCGGCGCAGGATCGCCTCGGCCTCGCCGCGGGCGGTCTCCGCCTCCGAACCCAGCCGGTCCCGGGCCTGGTCGGCGAGGCGCTGGGCCTCGGCGCGGGCTGCGGCCAGAGCCTGCTCGGCCTCGGCGCGGGACTCGTCCAGCAGCCGCCGGGCCTGTGCCTCGGTACGGGCGCGCAGCTGCTCGGCCCAGGCGACGTTCTCGTTGACGTGCGACTCGACGGTGGCGCGGCGCTCGGCCAGCTCCTGGTCGAGGCGCTGACGGCGGGCCACCGCCTCGGCGTGCAGCTCGGATTCGAGCCGGGCCTGCTGCTCGGCCTGCTCCTGGAGCAGCCGCTGGGTCTGGGCGCGGGTCTGCCGCAGCTCGCGCTCGGCGTCGGCGCGCACCTGCTCCGCCTGGAGCTGGGCGTCCCGCAGCAACTGCTCTGCCTGGTAGCCGACGTTGGCGCTGTCGTAGGCAGGGCGGCTCGCCAGCGCGCGCCGCACCTCGTGCAGCTTGGCGCGCAGCACTTCGACCTGGTAGCCGAGGTCGTCGGCGTGCTGGACGGCCTTCTCCCGCTCGTTCTTCAGCCGCTCCATCTCGGCCTCGAACTTCGAGAGGTGATCGTCAGGCTCGTAGCGGTCGTAGCCCCGCACTGCGCGGTCCCATCCGTCCCCTGGTCGCGTTGGCGGCCGGCTCCGTACCGCGCGGTTCCTGGCAGTCCCTTGCGGTCCCTCTCGGCCCCGCCCCGGCGTGATGCGTGCCAGGCGGACCGGAGCTGGCCCTTCCGAAGAAATGGTGTCAGATCATCGGCTCAGCCCGGGCCGGACCCCGATCCCTTTCGATTCCCGTACCCCGGCCGAGCCTGCACTCTACCGGCCGGGGAAGGGGTAGGTCAGTGGTCCGCTTCAGTGGTCCGCTTCCCCGGGGGCCGCCGCGGTCACGAGTTCGGTCAGCACCCCGTGGCAGTCCTTGGGGTGGAGGAAGGTGATGCGCGAGTCCATCGACCCACGTCGGGGCTGTTCGTACAGCACCCGGACCCCCTTGTCGCGGATGGCCTCGGAGTCGGTGTCGACGTCGGCGGTGCCGAACGCGATGTGATGGACGCCCTCGCCGTTCTTCGCCAGCCACTTGCCGACCGCGGAGTCCTCCCGGGTCGGTTCCAGCAGCTGGAGGTACGAGGCCCCGCCGTCCGAGGTCTCGTTGATCTTCAGCATGGCCTCACGGACGCCCTGCTCCTCGTTGACCTCGGAGTGGAACACCTCGAAGCCGTACGTGGCACGGTAGAACTCGACGGTCTTGTCCAGGTCGAAGCAGGCGATCCCGATGTGGTCGATTCTCGTCAGCATGGGCTTAGTGCACCGCTACACAGCCGGTTACGCAACGTGCGCGCGATCACACTGATGGGGCGGTGACCGGGCGGGTACTCGTCAGTACATTGACGATAACCCTCGTTAACTTCCTTCTCCCCGCGGAGGACGCACCATGACTCCTACGACGTCTGTGATTGTGGCCGGAGCCCGTACCCCCATGGGCCGCCTCCTCGGCAGCCTGCGCTCGTTCTCCGGATCCGACCTGGGCGGCTTCGCGATCAAGGCCGCGCTGGAGCGCGCCGGGGTCACCGGCGACCAGGTGCAGTACGTGATCATGGGGCAGGTGCTGCAGGCCGGTGCCGGGCAGATCCCCGCACGTCAGGCGGCCGTCAAGGCCGGGATCCCGATGAGCGTCCCCGCCCTCACCGTCAACAAGGTGTGCCTGTCCGGGCTGGACGCGATCGCGCTCGCCGACCAGCTCATCCGGGCCGGGGAGTTCGACATCGTGGTGGCCGGCGGCCAGGAGTCCATGACCAACGCGCCCCATCTGCTCCCCGGCTCGCGCGACGGCCACAAATACGGCTCGATCCAGATGCTCGACGCCATGGCCCACGACGGGCTGACCGACGCCTTCGAGAACGTCGCCATGGGCGAGTCCACCGAAGCGCACAACACCCGGCTCGGCATCGGCCGCCCCGAGCAGGACGAGGTCGCCGCCCGCTCCCACCAGCGGGCCGCAGCGGCCCAGAAGAACGGCCTGTTCGACGCCGAGATCACCCCCGTCGAGATCCCGCAGCGCAAGGGCGACCCGGTCGTCTTCGCCAAGGACGAGGGCATCCGCGGCGAGACCACCGTGGAGTCCCTGGCCAAGCTGCGCCCGGCCTTCGCGGGCGACGGGAACGGGACGATCACGGCCGGGTCGTCCTCGCAGATCTCGGACGGGGCCGCCGCCGTCGTCGTCATGAGCAAGGCGAAGGCCGAGGAGCTGGGCCTGGAGTGGATCGCCGAGATCGGCGCCCACGGCAATGTGGCCGGGCCGGACAACTCGCTGCAGTCCCAGCCGTCCAACGCGATCGCGCACGCGCTGGGCAAGGAGGGGCTGACGGCGGACGACCTCGACCTGATCGAGATCAACGAGGCGTTCGCGGCGGTCGCCGTGCAGTCAATGAAGGACCTCGGCCTTTCCGCCGAAAAGGTGAACGTGAACGGTGGCGCGATCGCTCTCGGCCACCCCATCGGCATGTCCGGCGCCCGCATCGTGCTGCACCTGGCGCTGGAGCTGCGGCGGCGCGGCGGCGGCGTCGGGGCGGCGGCGCTGTGCGGTGGAGGCGGCCAGGGCGACGCGCTGATCGTCCGCGTCCCCGGGGCATGACCACGGCGGCGGTCCGTCCGTACGAGTGATGTCCGTACGAGTGATGAGGAGCGCGGCACCCATGGCTGACGCTGATGTGCCCACGCTGGTGGAGCAGGCCCGGCAGGGGCGGCCGCGCGCGGTCGCCCGGCTGATCTCGCTGATCGAGGGCGACTCCCCGCGGCTGCGCGAGGTGATGGCCGCGCTGGCGCCGCTGGCGCAGGGCGCGTACGTGGTCGGGGTGACCGGTTCGCCGGGGGTCGGCAAGTCCACGTCGACCTCCGCGCTCGTCTCGGCGTACCGCAGGGCGGGCAAGCGCGTCGGGGTGCTCGCCGTCGACCCCTCCTCGCCCTTCTCGGGCGGCGCGCTCCTCGGTGACCGGATCCGGATGTCCGAGCACGCCTCGGACCCCGGCGTCTACATCCGCTCCATGGCCACCCGCGGTCATCTGGGCGGCCTCGCCTGGGCCGCCCCGCAGGCGATCCGGGTGCTGGACGTGGCCGGATGCGAGGTGGTGATCGTGGAGACGGTCGGCGTCGGCCAGTCCGAGGTGGAGATCGCCGCCCAGGCCGATACGACGATGGTGCTGCTCGCCCCGGGCATGGGCGACGGCATCCAGGCGGCCAAGGCCGGAATCCTGGAGATCGGCGATGTGTACGTGGTCAACAAGGCCGACCGGGACGGCGCCGACGCCACCGCCCGCGAACTGAACCACATGCTCGGCCTGGGCGAGGCCCGCTCGCCCGGGGACTGGCGGCCGCCGATCGTGAAGACCGTGGCGGCGCGCGGCGAGGGCACCGACGAGGTCGTCCAGGCCCTGGAGAAGCACCGGGCGTGGATGGAGGAGCACGGGGTGCTCGCCGAGCGCCGGATGCGCCGGGCGGCGGGCGAGGTCGAGACGATCGCGGTGACCGCGCTGCGCGCCCGCATCGGCGATCTGCACGGCGACCGGCGCCTCGGCGTGCTCGCGGAGCGGGTGGTGGCGGGCGAGCTGGATCCGTACACGGCGGCGGACGAGCTGGTCGCGGGCGTCACCGAGGGGCCGTAGGGGCTTGAGGCGGGTGCGCGGCCCACCTGAAGAGTTCTTCAGGTGGGCTCTGCGACGCTTGGCCCATGCGTTTGCTGATTGTGGAGGACGAGCGGCGGCTCGCCCTGTCGCTCGCCAAGGGGCTGCGGGCCGAGGGGTTCGCCGTCGACGTGGTGCACGACGGGCGGGAAGGGCTGCACCGGGCCCAGGAGGGCACGTACGACCTGATCGTCCTCGACATCATGCTGCCCGGGATGAACGGCTACCGCGTCTGCGGCGCCCTGCGGGCGGCCGGGAGCGAGGTGCCGATCCTGATGCTCACGGCCAAGGACGGCGAGTACGACGAGGCGGAGGGGCTGGACACCGGCGCCGACGACTACCTGACCAAGCCGTTCTCGTACGTCGTGCTGGTCGCCCGGGTGCGCGCGCTGCTGCGGCGGCGCGGCGCCGGGGCCTCGCCCGTGGTGCGGGTGGGGGCGCTCGCGGTGGACCGGGGCGCGCGCCGGGTGGAGCGGGACGGGGACGAGGTGTCCCTGACCGCCAAGGAGTTCTCGGTGCTGGAGCACCTGGCGATGAACGGCGGGGACGTCTGCTCCAAGGCGGACATCCTGGAGCACGTCTGGGACTTCGCCTACGACGGCGACCCCAACATCGTCGAGGTGTACGTGAGCGCGCTGCGCCGCAAGCTGGGGCCCGGCTTCATCGAGACCGTGCGGGGAGCGGGGTACCGGCTCCGTGGGTAGGGCGTTCGGTTCGGTACGGGCACGGGCCGCGCTGGGCGCGACCGTGGTGGTGGCCGTGGCGCTGGTGGCCGCGGGGCTCGCGGTGCTGCGGGTGCTGAGCGGCAACCTGGCCGACCAGGCCGGGCTGCACGCCCAGGTGCAGGCGCGCGACGTGGCCTCGAAGATCGCCGCCGGGACCGCCTACCGCGATCTCGACCTCGACGACGAGACCCCGGTGCAGGTGGTGGACGAACAGCGCCGGGTGCGGGCGGTCAGCGAGGATCTGGAGGCCGTGACGGGGGCGGGCAGCTCCTCGGTGCGCCCCGTCTCCGTGGCGCCCGACGGCGAGCGCGAGGAGGGCGAGGTCGACGGGGACGTGCGCTACGTCAACGGATCGGCCCGGATCGACGGCACGACGGCCGACTACCGCTGGGCGGCCGTGGAGGCCACCAGCCCGCGCGGCGAGGACGTCACCGTCTACGCGGGCGCCCCGCTGGCCACCGAGCGCGACGCGGTCGGCACCGTACGGCAGGCGATGCTCATCGGGCTGCCGCTGCTGCTGCTCGTGGTGGCCGGGGTGACCTGGCTGGTGACGCGGCGCGCGCTGCGGCCGGTGGAGGGGATCCGGCAGGAGATGGCCGCGATCACGGCGAGTACGGATCTGTCCCGGCGGGTGCCCGAGCCCGGCTCGCACGACGAGGTGGCGCGGCTGGCCCGGACGACGAATGAGACGCTCACCGCGCTGGAGGCGGCGGTGGAGCGGCAGCGGGCGTTCGTGGCCGACGCCTCGCACGAGCTGCGCTCCCCGGTGGCCTCGCTCCGTACCCAGCTGGAGGTGGGCGTGGCCCACCCCGAACTGCTGGATCTGCCGGGCGCGGTGGAGGACGTGGTGCGGCTCCAGCGGCTGGCGGCCGATCTGCTGCTGCTGGCCCGGCTGGACGCGGGGGAGCGCCCCCGCGCGGACAGCAGGGTGGCGCTGGACGCGCTGGTGCGCGAGACGGTCGAGCAGCGGACCGGGGACCGGGTGCCGGTCCGTACCGACCTGGCGGAGGTGGCCGCCACGGGCTCCCGGGGGCAGCTCACCCAGGTGCTGGGCAACCTGGTCGACAACGCGCAGCGGCACGCGCGCGGCGAGGTGCGGGTGTCGGTGCGGGCGGAGGGCGCCGAGGGCGTGGTCGCGGTCGCGGACGACGGCGCCGGGGTGCCGGAGGCCGAACGGGAGCGGATCTTCGAGCGGTTCGTACGGCTCGACGACGCCCGCAGCCGCGACGATGGCGGGGCCGGGCTCGGCCTCGCCATCGCGCGCGACGTGGTGGTGCGGCACGGCGGCGCGCTCACCGTCGGTGAGGCGCCGGGGGGCGGCGCCCTGTTCGAGGTGCGGCTGCCGCTGAAGTGATCTGGACCCGGCCGGACCCTTAGACCCGGCCGGACCCTAGACCCGGCCGCGCTGGACGCGCAGGTGGTCGGCTACGGGCACCAGCGACCCGTACAGCGACTCCAGGTCGGCCGGGGTGAGCAGGTCGATGAAGTGCTTGCGCACCGATTCGACGTGGTGGGGCGCGACCTTGCGCATGGTGTCCCAGCCGTGCTCGGTGAGGACCGCGTACAGCCCGCGCCGGTCGGATTCGCAGTTCTCGCGGCGGACCAGCCCGGCGTTCTCCATCCGGGTGATCTGATGGGACAGACGGCTCTTGGACTGCAGGGTCGCGGACGCGAGGTCGCTCATCCGCATCCGGTGCTCTTCGGACTCCGAGAGATTGACCAGGATCTCGTAGTCGTTCATGGTCAGGCCGAACGGCTGGAGGTCCCGTTCGAGCTGGTAGGTCAGCAGTCGGCTGACGTCCAGGTGGGTGCGCCAGGCGCGCTGTTCCTCATCGCTGAGCCAGCGCGTGCCGTTCTCGGTCTCCATGGGATGTATTCTACCTATAGAAGTTGAATTCCGAACCAATGGATGTGCGGGGCTAGAGGTCACCTGTTCGACGTTACACTCCGCACCTTCGTGCTCACGAACCGGTACCCCCGCTCTCGCCGACGGGTATCTCCGCCATCAGCTCCTCCGTGGACTGGAGCAGCACCGTCCCGGCGCCCACGAACTCGAACTGGTGCTCCTCGCCCGACGTGCCCCCGAGCCCGGTGTGCGCCCGGATGCCGCCCATGACCCCGCGCAGATACTCGTGGTCGTAGTGGTGGTTGGGCGTGGGGCAGTCCGCCCAGCCGACCAGCGCCTGCGGATCGACCCGGATCGGCGGCTCCATGAAGACCACGGGCCCGTTCGAGGCGGCGACGAACTTCCCCGTCCCGATGAGCGTCAGAAAGCCCGGCACGATCGACTGCTTCAGTGCCAGAGATGGCTGGAAGGCGAGCAGATTGCCCGACCGGATGGTGAGGTTCCCGTCATCCAGGTCGAAGGAGTTGACGTCGAACGCCCGGTCCGCGAGCACCATCTTGCCCTTGCCCTCGGCCACCACCCACTCGGCGGCGTGCAGCGGCGAGTGGAAGCTGCCGGCGATGAGCCGGTCGAGGCGGCCGAGCCCGATGCCCTGGAAGCCGATCTGCCCGTAGTAGGCGACCATCTTCCCCTTCTGCAGGAACCACTGGCCGTCCAGCTCCACGCCGAAGGCGTACGGATTGATGTTGTCGTCGGCCGGGAGCGTGTGCGCGTCGTGGATGACGGGGCCGTTCACAGCTTCTCCTCCGATGCCTGGACATAGACCGTGCCGGTGCCGGACAGCTCCAGCTGGAAGGCCTCCCCCGAGCCGCGGCCCACCATGTCGCGCCAGCCGAGGGCCGTCGAGAGCTTATTGCGAACATCACCCCGGTGGGCTACATAGGCCTGCGGATCGACATGGACCGAACGCCCCGGCCGGATCGGCAGCTCGATCACCCCGCCGTGCGCCATCACCGCGGCCGAACCCTGCCCCTCCAGCGTGGTGGTGAACAGCCCCTGGCCGGTCACCTGGCCGCGCACCATGCCCATCACCCCGCCCTGCGACCCCAGGAACATCGTGCCCTGGCGCAGCGAGCCGTCGAACGCCAGCAGCCGGTCCGCCTCCACGTACAGCGTGTCGCCGACCAGGTCGATCACCTGTACGTGGTGCCCGCCGTGCCCGAACATCACGGTGCCCTGGCCCTCGACGGTCATCAGCGGCGCCGCCTCGTTGGCCACCCGCCGCCCGATCATGCCCATCACCCCGCGCTGGCCGCCGGTGATGCTCGGGGTGAACCGCACCTGGCCGCGGTACGCCAGCATCGCGCCACGCTGGCTGAACAGCGTCTGGCCGGGCGTCACCTGGGCCTCCACCATGCGGGAGGTGAGGTTGGTGAACGGCATCAGACCTCGCCCCCGATCGTGTTGCGCTCGCTGGGCTGCACGTACACCAGGCCCTCGCCCTCGAAGCGGATCTGGAAGGCCTCGCCCCCGCTCTCACCTATCAGCGCGCGGAAGCTGACCCCCGACTGGAAGTGCTGCTTGAGGTTACCGGTGTGCGCTACATACGCGCCGGGGTCGACCTGGAGCGGGGTCTGCGGGGTCACGCGCAGCACGATCGCCGTGCCGTGCGAGACGAGCGCCGCCTGGCCGGTGCCCTCCACGGTCGTGGTGAACAGCCCGTTGCCCTGCGCGGAGCCGCGCAGCCCGGTGAAGGAGGTGCCGGTGCGCAGGGCGGCGTCCGTGCACAGCAGGTTCCCGGCCTCCACGTACAGCTTCTCGCCGTTCAGCGACACCAGGTTGATCTCGCTGGCCCGGTCGGCGAAGAAGCACGTGCCGTGCCCCTTCACCTCCATGACCTCCATCTGCTCGCCGGTGAGCCGCCGGGTCACCATGCCGCGCAGCCCGTCCCCGCCGCCCGTCCTCTTCTTGAAGGTCATGTCCCCCTCGTACGCGACCATCGCGCCGTTCTTCGCCTTCACGGAGTCGCCGGTCAGGTCGACGGCGAGCACCCTGGATCCCTGGAGCCGAAAGTGAGCCACGGAGCCGACGGTATCGGTCTCGCCACCCTGGGAAAATGATCGCGGTCGGGGCTGCAACAATAGGAAGCGCTTGTGCACAGCTTCACAAGCGTTCCTTTTCCGTTCCCTCGTCCGTGTCCCCTCATGCGAAGGTGCTCTCGTGGAACTCAAGACCGCCACCGCGCTGCGCCGGCTCCGCCTGGTCTCCGCGCCTGAGGCCGTGTCCTTCCTGCTGCTGCTCGTCTGCTCGGTGCTCAAGCGCACCACGGACTTCAACGGTGTGCCGGTGATGGGCATGGTGCACGGCGTTCTCTTCATCCTCTACGTGGTCTTCTGGGCGGACGCCTGGAACCGCGCCAAGTGGGGCTGGAAGACCGCCGCGCTCTACTTCGTCCTCTCCGTCCTTCCCACCGGCGGCTTCTTCGCCGAGCGCATGCTGAAGCGCGAGACCGAGGCCGGTGTGATCGCGGCCCGCGCCCGCCGCGAGGGCGTGGTCAACACATGATCGTCGCCTTCTCGGTGACCCCGCTGGGCGTCGGCGAGGACGTGGGGGAGTACGTCGCGGACGCGGTGCGGGTGGTGCGGGAGTCGGGCCTGCCGAACCGTACGGACGCGATGTTCACCTCGGTCGAGGGCGAGTGGGACGAGGTCATGGCCGTGGTCAAGCGCGCCGTCGCGGCGGTGGAGGCGCGCGCCCCGCGCGTCTCCGTCGTGATGAAGGCCGACATCCGCCCGGGTGTGACGGACGGCCTCACCTCCAAGGTCGACACCGTGGAACGCCATCTGTCCTAGGGGGCGTTCGCGCGGGCAGGCTTGAGGGCATGTCGACGACTTCAGGTTCCGGTTCAGGTTCCGGGGCGGGCGATCCCGCGTTACGCCCCGGCCAGCCCGCCGCCGCGCCCGGCCCCGCACCCGGGCCGCCGCGCACCGGCTACGGCGCCGTCTTCGCCGTCCGCGAGTTCCGCACCGTCTTCGCCGCGCATCTCATCTCGATGCTGGGCGAGATGGCGGGCGGCATCGCGCTGTCCGTCCTCGTCTACCGGCTCACCGGATCGCCGCTCCTCAGCGCCCTCACCTTCGCGACCGCGCTGCTGCCGTACGTGATCGGCGGCACCCTGCTGTCCTCCGTCGCCGACCGCTACCCGGCCCGCCGGGTGCTCGTCGTCTGCGATCTCCTGCACGCGGGGTGCGTCGCCGCCATGACGGTGCCCGGGATGCCGGTGCCCGTGCTGCTCGCGCTGCGCTGCGTGCCCGCGGCGATCTCGCCCGTCTTCAGCGGCACCCGGTCGGCCACGCTCGGCGACATCGTCGGCGAGGGCGATCTGTTCGTGCTGGGCCGCTCGGTCATCCGGATCACCGCGCAGAGCGCCCAGCTGGCCGGGTTCGCGGCGGGCGGGCTGCTGCTGGCTGCCGTATCGCCGCGTACGGTCCTCGCGATCACGGCGGCGGCGCTGTGCTGCTCGGCGCTGCTGCTGCGCTTCGGCACCCGCCACCGCCCCGCGCGCCACATGAGCGGCGAGGCGGCCGGGGCGCTGCTCGGGGACTCGCTGCGCGGCGTCCGCCTGCTGTTCGCCGACCGCCGCGTCCGGGCGCTGCTGCTGCTGTCCTGGGTGCCGCCGATGTTCGTGGTGATGCCTGAGGCGCTGCTGACGCCGTACGCGGACGCCCAGGGGCTCGGCCCGGCCGGGCTCGGGCTGCTGATGTGCGGGATGCCGGTCGGCGCGGTGGTGAGCGAGGTGCTGGCGGGCTCGCTGCTGGGGCCGCGCGGGCGGGCCCGGCTGACGCTGCCGGTGGGTGTGCTCGCGGCGCTGCCCGCCGTCGGGTACGCGGGGGATCCCTCGTTCGGCTGGGCGCTGGCCCTCCAGGTGGTGACCGGCTTCGGGATCGCGTACACCCTCGGCCTCGACCAGTGGTTCCTGGCGGCGGTGCCGGAGGAGCTGCGGGGCCGGGCGATGACCGTGCTGACGGCCGGGCTGATGACCGCGCAGGGCCTGGGAATGGCCGTCTCGGGGGCGGTCGCGGAGTTCGTGCCGGTGCACGCCGTGGCGGCGCTGGCGGGCGGCTGCGGCGTGTTGTGCTCGCTCCTGGTGGCGCTGGAGGTGCGGCGTACGGTAGGCGGGGGCGGGCCGGGGCCGAGTTCGAGGGGTGAGACCGGGCTGACCGCGATATGACCGGCCGGTAGGGTCGGTACCGTGCCGAAGCCGCTCAGCCTGCCGTTCGACCCCATTGCCCGCGCCGACGAGCGCTGGAAGCAGCGATGGGGGTCCGTACCGTCGATGGCCGCGATCACCTCGATCATGCGGGCCCACCAGATCCTGCTCGGCCAGGTCGACGCGGTGGTCAAGCCGTACGGACTGACCTTCGCGCGCTACGAGGCGCTGGTGCTGCTCACCTTCTCCAAGTCCGGTGAGCTGCCCATGTCCAAGATCGGCGAGCGGCTGATGGTGCACCCGACCTCGGTCACCAACACGGTGGACCGCCTGGTCAAGTCGGGTCTGGTCGACAAGCGGCCCAATCCGGCCGACGGCCGCGGCACCCTCGCCACCATCACCGAGCAGGGCCGTGAGGTGGTCGAGTCGGCCACCCGCGATCTGATGGCGATGGACTTCGGGCTCGGGGTGTACGACGCCGAGGGGTGCGGGGAGATCTTCCGGATGCTGCGCCCGCTGCGGATCGCCGCGGAGGACTTCGCGGACGCAGGGGAAGAAGACCAGCGGGAGGGCTGAGGACCGGCCGGGGGCGGCGAAGATCGCCCCGGAACGGACGGTTACGCTCAACCGCATGAAGAAGAGCGTCCTGACCCGCTATCGGGTGATGGCCTACGTCACCGGTGTGCTGCTGATCCTGCTGACCATCGGCGTGATCGCCAAGTATCTGCTGGACGTGAGCGGCGCGTCCGGGTTCACCAGCGTCGTCGGCATCGCCCACGGCTGGCTGTACGTCCTCTACCTGGTCTTCGCGTTCGACGTGGGCTCCAAGGCGAAGTGGCCGTTCGGCAAGCTGGCCTGGGTGCTGCTCGCCGGGACGATCCCGACCGCGGCCTTCTTCGTCGAGCGCAAGGTCTCCCGCGAGCTGGAGCCGCTGGTCAGCGGCGAGCCGCAGACCGCGCAGGCCTGAGACCCGCCTCACCCCCCCCCGACCTGCGGGAACGGGTCGGCCGGACACCCGGTCGGCCCGATATGGGCGGTCAGCCGTCGACAATTAGTAGGACGTCCTAGTAAATTTGAAACATGGACGCCGACGACATTGAGGCAGGCCGCCGCCGCTGGCAGGCCCGGTACGACGCGTCGCACAAGCGCGACGCGGACTTCTCGACCCTGTCGGGGGATCCGGTCGAGCCGGTCTACGGCCCGGCGCCGGGTGACACAATCGAGGGATTCGAGCGGATCGGCTGGCCCGGGGAGTTTCCGTACACCCGTGGCCTCTACGCCACCGGCTACCGCGGCCGCGCCTGGACCATCCGCCAGTTCGCGGGCTTCGGCAACGCCGAGCAGACCAACGAGCGCTACAAGATGATCCTCAAGGCGGGCGGCGGCGGGCTGTCGGTCGCCTTCGACATGCCGACGCTCATGGGCCGCGACTCCGACGACCCGCGCTCGCTCGGCGAGGTCGGCCACTGCGGCGTCGCCATCGACTCCGCGGCCGACATGGAGGTCCTCTTCAAGGACATCCCGCTCGGCGACGTCACCACCTCGATGACGATCAGCGGCCCGGCCGTCCCGGTCTTCTGCATGTACCTGGTCGCCGCCGAGCGGCAGGGCGTGGACCTCGCGGTGCTCAACGGCACGCTGCAGACGGACATCTTCAAGGAGTACATCGCGCAGAAGGAGTGGCTCTTCCCGCCCGAGCCCCATCTGCGGCTGATCGGCGACCTGATGGAGCACTGCGCGCGCGGCATCCCCGCGTACAAGCCGCTCTCGGTCTCCGGCTACCACATCCGCGAGGCGGGGGCGACGGCCGCGCAGGAGCTGGCGTACACCCTCGCCGACGGCTTCGGCTACGTCGAACTGGGCCTCTCCCGCGGCCTGGACGTCAACACCTTCGCGCCCGGCCTGTCCTTCTTCTTCGACGCCCATGTCGATTTCTTCGAGGAGATCGCCAAGTTCCGGGCGGCCCGCCGCATCTGGGCCCGCTGGATGCGCGACGTCTACGGGGCGACGTCCGAGAAGGCGCAGTGGCTGCGCTTCCACACCCAGACCGCCGGGGTCTCGCTCACCGCCCAGCAGCCGTACAACAACGTCGTACGGACCGCCGTGGAGGCGCTGTCCGCCGTGCTCGGCGGCACCAACTCGCTCCACACCAACGCCCTGGACGAGACCCTCGCGCTGCCCAGCGAGCAGGCCGCCGAGATCGCCCTGCGCACCCAGCAGGTGCTGATGGAGGAGACCGGCGTCCTCAACGTGGCCGATCCGCTGGGCGGGTCCTGGTACGTCGAGGCGCTCACCGACCGGATCGAGGCCGACGCCGAGAAGATCTTCGAGCAGATCAAGGAGCGCGGCCGCCGGGCCGTACCGGACGGGCAGCATCCGATCGGACCGATCACCTCCGGCATCCTGCGCGGCATCGAGGACGGCTGGTTCACCGGGGAGATCGCCGAGTCCGCCTTCCTGTACCAGCGGGCGCTGGAGAAGGGCGACAAGAAGGTCGTCGGCGTCAACTGCCACCACGGCTCGGTCACCGGCGACCTGGAGATCCTGCGGGTCAGCCACGAGGTCGAGCGCGAGCAGGTGCGGGAGCTGGGCGCGCGCCGGACCGGCCGGGACGAGGCCGGGGTCGCCGAGGGACTGAAGGCGATGGTGGCGGCCGCGCGGGACGGCTCCAACATGATCGAGCCGATGCTGGCGGCGGTGCGCGCCGAGGCGACGCTCGGCGAGATCTGTGACGCGCTGCGCGAGGAGTGGGGGATCTACACCGAGCCCGCCGGGTTCTGACCGGGCGCCGGAGAGGGGCCCCTCTTCCCGCTCCCCGGTGGCGCGCCCGCCCCGTCGGGGAGCGCCGCCGCGGCCAGCCCGTGCAGCAGCAGCGTCGAGAAGCCCTGGGCCCACTCCGTGTCCACCGGCTCCGCGCTGACCAGCAGCCGGTGCACCACCGAGCCCGCGATCACATCGAAGATCAGGTCCGCGTTGCGGGCGGCCGCTCCCGGGTCTTCCTCGCGCGGGAGTTCGCCGCGCAGCTGGGCGCGCTCCCGGCCGATCAGCACCAGCCGCTTCTGCCGGTCCACGATCGCGGACCGGACCCGGGCCCCCAGCGCCTGGTCGTGGGTGGCCTCGGCGACCACGGCCATCAGCGCCGTCTTGGTCTCGGGCAGCTCCAGCAGCTCGGCGAAGCGCACCACCACGTTCTCGATGTCCGCGCGCAGGCTGCCGCAGTCGGCCGACATCAGATGCTCGTCGAAGACCGCCGCGACCGCGTCCACGACCAGCTCGCTCTTGCCCGCCCAGCGGCGGTAGAGCGTCGTCTTGGCGACTCCGGCGCGGGCCGCGACGTCACCCATCGTGAGCTTTCCCCAGCCCAGCTCGACCAGTGCGGCACGCGTCGCGCCGAGGATGGCACGGTCGGCCTCGACGCTGCGGGGGCGCCCTGTGCGCCGCTTGAGCGGGCTCATGGCGCACGACCCTACTCGCAGGTAGACGCGGGTGTCCCGGCCAGTTACGCTACGGCTCGTAGCGTAAGACCGGCCTGTCCGCGCATCGGCCGACGCGCTTTTCCATTCACCGCGCCGAGAGGGGAGGATAGGACCATGCAGCCACGGAACATGTCCATGAGTGGAGTGGTCGACCTCGCCGCGGTGAAGGCGGCCGGGGAAGCGAAGCAGAAGGCGGAGAAGGCACGGGCCGAAGCGGCCCGCACGGGCGCCCCCGCGCCCACGCGCCTGGTCTTCGACGTCGACGAGGCGGGTTTTCAGCAGGAGGTCCTGCAGCGCTCCACCGAAGTGCCGGTCGTCATCGACTTCTGGGCCGAGTGGTGCGAGCCGTGCAAGCAGCTCGGTCCGATCCTGGAGAAGCTGGCCGGTGAGTACGCGGGGAAGTTCGTCCTCGCGAAGATCGACGTCGACGCCAACCAGATGCTCTTCCAGCAGTTCGGCGTACAGGGGATCCCCGCGGTGTTCGCGGTGGTCGCCGGGCAGCCGGTGCCGCTGTTCCAGGGCGCTGCGCCGGAGGCGCAGATCCGCCAGGTGCTGGACCAGCTGGTCCAGGCCGCGGAGCAGCAGTTCGGCATCGTCGGCGCCCCGGCCGAGGCGCCGGGTGCGGAGGACGCCGAGCAGGAGGCCCCGGAGGCCCCCGCGGGCCCGTACGACAGCGCGCTGGCCGCGGCCCACGAGGCGCTGGACGCGGGTGACCTGGGCGGTGCCGTCCGCGCGTACCAGAACGTGCTGAACGACGACCCGGCCAACGCGGAGGCCAAGCTCGGGCTGGCCCAGGCCAAGTTGCTGGAGCGGGTGCAGGGGCTGGACGCGCAGCAGGTGCGCAAGGATGCCGCCGACAGCCCGGCGGACACGGCGGCCCAGATCGCGGCGGCCGACCTGGACCTGGTGGGCGGTCATGTGGAGGACGCCTTCGGTCGCTTGGTCGACACGGTGCGGCGCACGGTGGGGGAGGACCGCGAGGCGGCCCGGCTCCATCTGCTCAGCCTGTTCGATGTGATCGGCGGTGACGATCCCCGAGTGGTCACGGCGCGTAGTGCGTTGGCGCGCGTCCTGTTCTGACCTCACGGCTCTCAAACGGAACAGCGGCCGCGCTTTACCAAAACTTGGTAAACGCGGCTGCTGTTACTGCTAGTAAGTGGGCGCTCGGACTTTGTCCGTTCTTGCCGTCAAATCTCCCCGTCTTTCCGGGCGTCGAGCGACGACCCTGCGTGCCCGGCCTCGACCGACCCGCCGCTGATCGGTTATCGCTCCGTTACTCGCTAGTAACGAACCTCTTGTGTCCAGGCCGTGAATGGACCACGATCAGCCAAGCTCGGTCCATCCTCATCGAAGCCCGGCAACCGGTCGGCGCGGTGCTGCGGGTGGGTCCCCACCGAGCAGGCCGGCGGCAGTGGCGCCGGCCGTGGACAGGGGGGTCTCTGCCCAACCGGCAGGGCCTGTCCAGGAGGTTGCGCGAGAAGCGTGGCCAGTGGTTGTCGCTCGGGGGTGATCGCCGGTGTTTCGGCGGGTGCAGTTTCGCGCCTGTGAGACGTGGGCGCTCTCCTTCCCGAGGACGTAGCACTTCTCCCATCCCAGTCCGGGGCCGCGGCCCCGGTCCGGAGATGTACGTCCGAGAAGGAGGAAAGTCATGGAGTCCCTGGCTCGTGGCGGGACCAGATGGAAGCGGTTCGCCGTTGTCATGGTCCCGAGCGTTGCTGCCACGGCCGCAATCGGCGTCGCCCTGTCACAGGGTGCGCTCGCGGCCTCGTTCAACGTGTCCGGCCAGCAGTTCAAGGTCGCGGTCGACCGGCTCGACGGTACGGGCTTCGCCCAGTACGGCGCGATAGACACCCAGCACGGCGGGAAGAACATCCCCGTCGCGGTGTCCGCGTTCAAGAGCGCCAAGCTCAAGGGTCTGTGCCAGTCGGTGGTCGTCCCGGTCCCGGTCTTCGGCGACGTGTCGCTGAAGCTGTCGGCCGGTAACGGTGCCAAGACGGTCGAGGCGAAGAACCTCTTCATCGACCTTGACCAGCTGGACGCCGACGCGACGTTCCGCGGCATCGACATCGGTGTGGCGGCGGGCGACGCGAACAAGGGTCCCGGCATCAACAAGGGCGACAAGGCCCTTCCGGGCTCGTTCGCCCAGCAGGCCGATTCGGCGACGCTGACGGGTGTGAAGCAGACCGCATGGGCGACCAGTGCGGGCACGTTCAAGCTCTCCGGACTTTCGATGAAGGTCAGCAAGGGCAAGAACGAGTGCTTCTGAGGCGCTGAGCTGGAAGGGTGGGGGGCCGCGGCGCTGCCCCTCACCCGGCAACGCCCAGAGGCGCCAAGGCGCCGCGCAGTTGAGTACCGCAGTAGAACGTGCGATCGCCGAGATCGCCAGCCCCAGGGAGCTGTTTTCAATGAGTGCCGAGTCGCCGGGGGCGCGTGACCGTATCAGCCATTGGCGGGAGGCCTTCCGGGCGTGGCGCTGGCAGCGCCCGTTCTGGGCGGGGCTGCTCACCACCTTGGCCGGGCTGCCGATCATGTACTTCCCGTACAACAGCCTCAACGCGGGCGGGTTCACGATCAACCTGTCCACCACCGCCGGATCCGCGTCGCTCATCATCGGCGTACTGCTGGTGATGCTGGGTCTGACCATGTGGTTCCAGCCCATGGTGCGGGTGTTCGCCGGAGTCGCCTCGATCCTGCTGGGACTGGTGTCGCTGCCCGTGTCCAACATCGGCGGCTTCCTGGTCGGCTTCCTGCTCGCCCTCTTCGGCGGCGGCATGGGGGTCGCCTGGGCGCCGGGTGAGACTCCCGCGGCACAGCCGGCCGGGGGCCCGGGAACCGCGCCCAAGGACGGCACTGACGATGGCGGTGTGCCGGAGCCGGCCGGGGCCGGACCCGCACCGGACCAGGAAGCCACGAATGGGAGGCACCGTGCGGGGTGAAGAGGAGCAGGCCGCGGACGGAAGTCCGCGCCGGGCGAGAACCGGACCGCGGCACGCGGCGCCGAGGAAGTCGATGCTCACCCGCCTTCAGGTGCCCGCGGGCAAAGCGATAGCGCTGGCCGCCATGCCGACGGCCGTACTCATGGGCATGGGGCTGACCCCGCAGCTCGCGTCGGCGAACACGCGGGCCGAGGACCGATACAAGGCCGGGCCGTGTGTCTCCCAGCCCGATGAGGCCGACAAGGACGACGCCGAGGGCAAGAAGGGCTCGTCCGACGCCAAGGACAAGGACGACGCCAAGGGCGACGGCAAGGATTCGGACGCCAAGGACAAGGGCTCCGAGGACCAGGACGGTACGTCCGGCTCCGCCCCCTCCAAGGGTGGCGACACCGCTCCGTCGAAGCCGACCCCGACCCCGAGCCCGTCCGGCTCGTCGGATTCCGGGGACGACGAGGAGGCCGGGGAGCCCAGCGCGTCGCCGAGCCCGTCGGAGTCCGAGAGCAAGAACCCGCTGGACCCGCTGGGCATCGGGGACAAGCTGCACGACATCTTCACCCCGGACGAGGCCGACAAGGCCGATGACGCCGACACGGGCGACGACGCCTCGGCCGAGCCGAGCGCCACGCCGAGCCCGTCGGAGTCCTCCGCCACGCCCAGCCCGTCCCCGTCCACCGAGAAGAAGGCCGACAACCCGGTCAAGGACACGGTGGACAAGGTCGGCGACGGCGTGAAGGACACCGTCGACAAGGCGGGGAAGGCCGCCGAGGACGCCAAGGACAAGGCCGACAAGGCCCTGCCGAAGCCCTCCCCGTCCGGTTCCCCGTCCGAGGGGGCGGACGACGGCGGCAAGGTGGGCTACCCCTGCCCCGAGTTCGACGCCGACGCGTACAAGAACGCGAAGGACGAGCCGACCGCCAGCCCGCTGCCCGACGACCCGTGGGTCCTCAAGACCACGATGCTCTCCCTGCACGGTCTGGACTACAAGGGCATCGTCGACGTCCGGACGCACAACGGCCAGTCGAAGAAGGTCCTCAAGTTCACCGCCGAGGGCGTGGACATCAAGGATCTGCACCAGCTGGTCAAGGGCCCGGCCGGGACCACCAGCAACGTGGCGGCGCGCGAGGGTTCCACCTCGACGTTCCGCAACGGCACGGTGACCATGTACACCGAGGAGCTGAAGGGCAACCTCCTGGGGATCATCCCGATCACCTTCAGCCCGAAGACCCCGCCGCCGGTGAACATCCCCGAGGTGTTCTTCACCGACGTGACGGTCACCCAGGCCGGACAGTTCGGTGGCGAACTGACCATCCCGGGAATGCACGTGTACACGACCGGGGAATAACCCCGGAAAACCACATACCTGTTCGGGAGCCGCAAGGCCCTCCTCGGAGGGCACCGCCCGCGGGCACCAGGCCGATGGCCCGGTGCTCGCGGGCGCGTTTGTCCGCGCCGGGCTCTATCATTACCTTGAGTGTTCGCGTGGACGCGCACCATGCCGCTTGGCGCGCGCCGGGGGAAAACGGGGGGCAGCGGTGGAGAGCCATATTTCGGTCGACGGCCCGGAGCCGGACGAAAGCCTCGCGCAGCTCGCCGAGTGGCTGCGCGGCGAGCCCGAACTGGCCGGGCGGGTGAAACCGAAGGCGGCATCGCCGCGCGAGGGCGAGATGGGGGCGGCCGCGGAGCTGCTCGTGGTCTCGCTGGGCGCGGGGGGCGCGCTCTCGGTCCTGGCGTCCTCGCTGCGGGGCTGGCTGTCCCAGCCGCGCCGCTCCGGCATCAAGGTCACGGTCCACCGCGCGGACGGGCAGCGGCTGGAGATCGACGCCCGGAATGTGACCAAGGATTCCGTCGAGGAGATTCTCCGGCAGGCGCTGCGCGCAGAAGAGGAATAGCCATGCGGTTGCCCGATTCCGAGCGTTCCCGGGCGGTCCTGATCGGCACAAGTCGCTATTCCGACCCAAACCTTCCGGACCTTCCCGCTGTCCGCGACACCATCCAGGATCTGGCCGCCGCCCTCACCGATCCCGCGTACGGAGCGGTCCCGGACCGGCATTGCACCGTGCTGCTGGACAACGGCGATATTCAGCGCGTGGGCCGTGCCTTACGGGCGACGGCGGCCGAGGCGGAGGACCTGCTGCTGGTCCATTACGTCGGCCATGGCCTCATCGCGCCCCGGCGGCAGGACTTGTACCTGTCGCTGGCCGACAGCGAATGGGAAGACCCCGAGTTCGGCTCCCTGGAATACCGCAAACTGCGCGATGTCGTCCTCGACAGCCGCGCCACCTCGAAGGTCATCATCCTCGACTGCTGCTTCTCCGGCCGCGCGCTGAGCGGCACCATGGCCGGTCCCAAGGCCGCCGTGATGGGGCAGGTCGATGTGGCGGGCACCTATGTGATCGCGTCCTCCCAGGGCAACGAGGTCTCCCTGATCCAGGACGGCGAGAAGACCACGGCGTTCACCGGACGGCTGATCCGGCTGCTGCGGGACGGTGTGACGGGCGGGCCCGAACTGCTCAGCATCGACGAGGTCTACCGGCGGCTCCAGACCACCATGACCGCGGAGGGCCTGCCCGCCCCCCTCCAGCGCGGCTCGCGGAACGCCGCCTTGCTCGCCCTCGCCCGCAACCGCGCCCACCGGATCCCCGACGACCCCGCCCGGCAGGAGGCCGCGGTGGCGCTGTGCGAGGCGGGGAAGTACACGGAGGCGGCGGAGGCGTTCAGCGCCCTGCTGGAGGAGCAGGAGAGTCTGCTCGGCGCCGACCACGTGGCGACGCTGCGCACCCGTCAGTGGCTCGCCCACACGCGCGGCGGAGCCGGGGCGCCCGGGGAGGCGGCCGACCGGCTGCGGGAGGTCCACGCGCGGCAGACCCGGCTGCTGGGCCCCGACCACCCGGACACCCTGCGCAGCCGCCAGTTCCTCGCCGTCAACCTGGGCGAGTCGGGGCGGCGGACCGAGGCGATACGGATGCTGCGGCTGCTCCTGTTCGACCGGCGGCGCGTCCTGGGCGCGGACGACGTCGCGACGCTGCGCACCCGCCATGTCCTCGCCCACAACCTGGCCCGCGCGGGCGAGCGCGACGAGGCGACGGGGCTGCTGATCGAGCTGGTGGAGGACCGGGAGCGGGTGCTGGGCCCGGACCATCCGCATACGCGGCGGGCCCACCGGGATCTGGCCGTGCTGCTGGACGGGGGGTGAGAGATGTTCGAGCGCTTCACCGACCGGGCGCGGCGGGTGGTGGTGATAGCCCAGGAAGTGGCCCGGGAGCACAACCACCACTACATCGGCACGGAGCACATGCTGCTCGGCCTGCTCCGTGAGGAGGAGAGCCCCGGCGCCGAGGTCCTGAAGAGCCTCGGGGTGCCCACGGCCGGGCTGCGCGAGCAGGTGGAGCGGACCCTCTCCCGGGGCACGGAGGCCCAGAGCGGGCACCTCCCCTTCACCCCCGCGGCCCGGCGGGCGCTGGAGGACGCGCTCCGGGAATCCATCCAGCTCGGCATGAACTACATCGGTCCGGAGCACCTGTTGCTCGCCCTCATGCGTGAGCAGGACGGCATCACCCTCCGAGCCCTGGGGGCCTACGGCGTCCATCTGGAGGCCATGCGGGAGAAGATCCGCGAGCGGGCCGCCGGGGGGACCGCGCCCACCAAGGGGAACGAGTTCTTCGAGCGGTTCACCGACCGGGCGCGCCAGGCCCTGGTGGAGGGGCAGGAGGCCGCGCGGAAGCTCCACCACAACCATCTGGGGACCGAGCACATCCTGCTGGGCCTGTTCGCGGCGGAGGGGGTCGCCGCCGCCGCGCTGCACAACCTCGGCATCACGCATGACGCGGTCCGCGAGCGGCTGCTCAGGAGTGCCGGTTTCGGTACGAAGCCGCCGTCCGGCTATATACCGTTCACGCCGCGCGCCAAGCGGGCGCTGGAGCTGTCCCTCCGGGACGCGCTGTCGCTCGGCCACAACTACATCGGTACGGAGCATCTGCTGCTGGGGCTGGTGCGCGAGGGCGAAGGGGACGGGGCACAGCTGCTGCGCGCGTTCGCCACCCGGGAGCAGGTGCGGAACGAGGTCATCCGTATCCTCACCACCCCAGAACCGGAACCCGAACCGGAACCCGAACCGGAACCCGAACCGGAACCCGAACCGGAACCGGTACCGGTACCGGCAACGGCGTTGGGCCCGGACCCGGAGCGGGTCCCGCAGCCGGTCCCGGAGCCAAGCCCTGAGCCGCCGCCCGTGGTCGTCGGGCGCGAGCGGGAGACGCAGCGCGTCATGCAGATCCTGATGCGCAAGTCCCGTGCCAACGCCCTGCTGGTGGGGGAGGTGGGCACCGGGCGCACGTCGATCGTCTCGGGGCTCGCCCAGCGCATCGCCCGGGGCGACGTACCGGCGGGACTGGCCGAGGTGCGGCTGCGGGCCGTCGACGTCGCCACGGCCGCCCAGGAGACGGTGGAGGACCCGGACCGCACGGTGCTGTTCGTGGATGACATCCGGGCGGGCGACGCCGACGCGCTGCGCGCGCTCGCGCGGCGGAAACCGCGGATCATCGCCGTCACCGACCCCGCGGCCTACGGCGAACTCCAGGACATCGGCGCGTACTTCCAGACCGTCCCGGTGAACGAGCCCACGCATGACGAGGCCGTGGGCATCCTGAGGCAGCTGCGCGGCGAGTACGAGGCCCACCACCAGGTCACCATCACCGACGACGCCCTCGACGCCGCCGTCACCCTCTCCGCGCGGTACATCACCGACCGCGTACTGCCGGGGAAGGCGGTGGAGGTCCTGGATGAGGCGGGGGCCAGGGTGCGGATGACGGACGGGGCCGCGCGGATCGTGGACGCGCGGCACATCGCGGAGCTGTTCGCGGACGAGACAGCAGGCCAGACGGCGGACCAGACAGCGGGCCAGACGGCGGGCCGGGCCGCGCGTGAGCCCGCCGTCGACGACCGCTATATCTGGGCCATGAGCTGAGTGGCCGGGCTCCCGAAGGGGCCCGGCCGCTCAGTTCGATCGAGGCGCAATTACCGGCTCTCGCCGCCCATGTGGTGCACCCGGACCATGTTGGTGGTGCCGGGGACGCCGGGGGGCGAGCCCGCCGTCATGATCATGATGTCACCCGAGGAGTAGCGGCCCAGCTTCGACAGCTCGGCGTCCACGAGGTCCACCATCGCGTCGGTGTGCTCCACGTACGGCACCACGAAGGACTCCACGCCCCAGCTCAGCGACAGCTGGTTGCGGGTGTCGGGGTCCGTGGTGAAGGCGAGGATCGGCTGCTGGGCGCGGTAGCGGGAGAGCCGCCGCGCGGTGTCGCCGGACTGGGTGAAGGCGACCAGCGACTTGGCGCCCAGGAAGTCGGCGATCTCGCACGCCGCACGGGCCACCGAACCGCCCTGGGTACGCGGCTTCTTGCCGGGCACCAGCGGCTGGAGGCCGCGCGACAGCAGCTCCTCCTCGGCGGCCTGGACGATGCGGGACATCACCTTGACCGTCTCGATCGGGTACGAGCCGACCGACGACTCGGCGGAGAGCATGACCGCGTCCGCGCCGTCCAGGATCGCGTTGGCGACGTCGGACGCCTCGGCGCGGGTCGGCCGGGAGTTCTCGATCATCGACTCCATCATCTGGGTCGCCACGATCACCGGCTTGGCGTTGCGGCGGCACAGCTCGATGAGCCGCTTCTGCACCATCGGGACCTTCTCCAGCGGGTATTCCACCGCCAGGTCGCCGCGGGCCACCATGACGCCGTCGAACGCCGCGACGACGTCCGCCATGTTGGCGACCGCCTGCGGCTTCTCGACCTTGGCGATCACCGGCACCCGGCGGCCGACCTCGTCCATGATCCGGTGCACGTCGCGGACGTCGGCCGCGTCCCGGACGAAGGACAGCGCGACCATGTCGCACCCCATCGTCAGCGCGAACTTCAGGTCGTCGATGTCCTTCTCGGACAGCGCGGGGACGTTGACCGCCGCACCCGGCAGGTTGATCCCCTTGTGGTCGGAGATCACCCCGCCCTCGATGACGATCGTCCGGACCCGGGGGCCCTCGACCGCGGTGACCCGCAGCTCGACGTTGCCGTCGTTGATCAGGATCTGGTCGCCCTTGGAGACATCGCCCGGCAGCCCCTTGTAGGTGGTGCCGCAGATGGTCCGGTCGCCGTCGACGTCCTCGGTGGTGATGATGAACTCGTCACCGCGGACCAGCTCCACCGGGCCGTCCGCGAAGGTCTCCAGCCGGATCTTGGGGCCCTGGAGGTCGGCGAGGACGCCGACCGCGCGACCCGTCTCCTCGGACGCCTTGCGAACGCGGTGGTAGCGCTCCTCGTGCTCCGGGTGGCTTCCGTGGCTCATGTTGAAGCGGGCCACGTTCATCCCGGCCTCGATCAGCGACTTGAGCTGGTCGTAGGAGTCGACGGCGGGGCCCAGCGTGCAGACGATTTTGGAACGGCGCATGAGGCTGATCCTATCGGTTTGTTTCAGAGCGGAATATTTCAGGAGTCGAAGCCGAGCCGAAGGCTAGTCGCTGACCAGGTCGTACGTCTGGCTGGCGATCTCCAGTTCCTCGTCGGTCGGCACCACGGCGACCGCGACCCGGCTGGTCTCGGCGGAGATCAGCCGCGCCGTGGAGCCGCGCACCGCGTTGCGCACCGCGTCCACCTCGATGCCGAACGCGGGCAGACCGCGCAGCGCGGCCTCCCGCACCGCCGCGGAGTTCTCCCCCACGCCGGCCGTGAACGCGATGGCGTCCACCCGCCCCAGCACCGCGGTGTACGCGCCCACGTACTTCCGCAGCCGGTGGACGTAGATGTCGAACGCCAGCTGTGCGGCCGGATCGCCCTCGCCCATCCGGCGGCCGATCTCGCGCATGTCATTGTCCCCGCACAGCCCGATCAGCCCGCTGCGCTTGTTGAGCAGGGTGTCGATCTCGTCCGTCGACATCTCGCCCACCCGGGAGAGGTGGAAGATCGCCGCCGGGTCGAGGTCACCGGAGCGGGTACCCATCACCAGGCCCTCCAGCGGGGTCAGCCCCATGGAGGTGTCCACGCACACCCCGCCGCGCACGGCGGAGGCGCTGGCGCCGTTGCCCAGGTGCAGCACGATCGTGTTCAGCTCGGCGACGTCCTTGCCCAGCAGCTTCGCCGTCGCCCGCGAGACGAACGCGTGCGAGGTGCCGTGGAAGCCGTACCGCCGCACCCCGTACCGGTCGGCGGTCTCGGTGTCGATCGCGTACCGGGCCGCCGACTCCGGCATCGTGGAGTGGAACGCGGTGTCGAAGACCGCGACCTGCGGCAGGTCCGGGCGCAGCGCCCGGGCCACCTTGATGCCGGTGACGTTCGCCGGGTTGTGCAGCGGGGCCAGCGGGACCAGCTTCTCGATCTCCTCGACCACCTCGTCGGTGATCAGGGCGGGTTCGGTGAACCGGGTGCCGCCGTGCACCACCCGGTGGCCGATCGCCGCCAGCTCGGGCGAATCGAGGCCGAGGCCCTGCCCGGCCAGCTCGTCGGCGACCTGCTTGAGCGCGGCCGTGTGGTCGGCGACCGGGCCGTTCCCGATCCGCTCCACCAGGCCGGAGGAGAGCCGGGCGCCGTCCGCCATGTCCAGCAGCTGGTACTTGACGGACGAGGAGCCGGAGTTGAGGACGAGGACGCGGGAGCCGTTCACGCGGTCTGCACTTTCTGTGTCGGGGCTATCGGTACCGAGGTCGTCGGAGCCGCCCGGCGCGCCGGGGTCACCGGGACGCCGGGGTGGTGGGGGGCGTCTGGGACTGGGCCTGGATCGCGGTGATCGAGACGGTGTTCACGATGTCCTGGACCAACGCCCCGCGGGACAGGTCGTTCACCGGCTTCCGCAGACCCTGCAGCACCGGGCCGACCGCGACGGCGCCGGCCGAGCGCTGCACGGCCTTGTAGGTGTTGTTGCCGGTGTTGAGGTCCGGGAAGATCAGCACGGTGGCCTTGCCCGCCACCTCGGAGTCGGGCAGCTTGGTCGCCGCGACCGCCGCGTCCACCGCAGCGTCGTACTGGATCGGGCCCTCGACCAGCAGGTCCGGGCGGCGCTCGCGCACCAGCGCGGTCGCCTTGCGCACCTTGTCGACGTCCGCGCCGGAGCCGGAGGTGCCGGTGGAGTACGACAGCATCGCGATCCGCGGCTCCACTCCGAACTGGGCGGCCGTGGTCGCCGACTGGATGGCGATGTCGGCCAGCTGCTCGGCGTTCGGGTCCGGGTTGACCGCGCAGTCGCCGTACACCAGCACCCGGTCGGCCAGGCACATGAAGAAGACGGACGAGACGATCTCCGCGCCGGGCGCGGTCTTGATGATCTCGAAGGCGGGCCGGATGGTGGCCGCGGTGGAGTGCACCGCGCCCGAGACCATGCCGTCGGCCAGGCCCTCCTGGACCATCAGCGTGCCGAAGTACGAGACGTCGGCCACCACGTCGTACGCCAGCTCGTAGTCGACGCCCTTGTGGGCGCGCAGCTTCGCGTAGCTCTCCGCGAAGCGCTCCCGCAGCGGCGAGGTCTGCGGGTCGACGATCTGCGCCTCGGCGAGCTGGATGCCCAGCTCGGCGGCGCGCTTGCGGATCGCGTCCTCCTCGCCCAGCAGTGTGAGGTCGCACACATCGCGGCGCAGCAGGACGTCGGCGGCGCGCAGCACCCGCTCCTCGGTGCCCTCGGGCAGCACCACCCGGCGGCGGCCGGACCGGGACCGCTCGATCAGCTCGTGCTCGAACATCATCGGGGTGACCCGGCCGGAGCGGGCCACCGCGACGCGGTCGGTCAGCGCGGCGGTGTCCACGTGGCGCTCGAAGAGGCCGAGGGCGGTCTCGGCCTTGCGCGGCGCGCCCGCGTTCAGCTTGCCCTCGATGGCGAACAGCTCGGCCGCGGTGGGGAACGAGCCGCCCGCCACGGCCACCACCGGGGTGCCGGGGGCCAGCCGGGACGCCAGCGCCAGGATGTCGGGCCCGGGCCGCTCGTCCAGGGTGAGCAGCACTCCGGCGATCGCGGGGGCGCCCGCGCTGTGCGCGGCGAGCGCGCCGACGATCAGGTCCGCGCGGTCGCCGGGGGTCACCACCAGACAGCCCTCGGTGAGGGCGGGCAGGAAGGTGGGCAGCATGGCGCCGCCGAAGACGAAGCCCCGCACGTCCCGGGAGAGTCCGGCGTGGTCGCCGAGCAGCACGTCGGCGCCGAGGGTGCGCACGATCTGCGAGACGGTGGGCGCCGACAGCGCCCCGTCCTCGGGCAGGACGTAGCCGGGTACCGGGAGCCGGGCGGCCAGCCGCTCGGCGATCTCCGCGCGGTCCTCCGGTACGGCCCGGTTGACGGCGACGGCGACGACGTCGCAGCCTTGCGCCTCGTACGCGCGGTAGGCGTTGTGGGCCTCGGCGACGACGGCCTCGGCGTTCTGGTCCTGGCCGCCGACGACCGTGATCACCGAGGCGCCGAACTCATTCGCGAGCCGGGCGTTCAGCCCCAGCTCGTCCGGGAGGCTGGTGTCGGCGTAGTCGCTGCCCAGGACGAGGACGTACTCGAAGTCGCGGGCCACCTCGTGGAAGCGGTTGACCAGCCGCGAGACCAGCTCGTCGGAGCCCTCCTCGGCCTGGAGGGCGGTCGCCTCCGCGTAGCTCATCCCGCTCGCCGAGGCGGGCGGCTGGCTGAGCCGGTAGCGGGCCCGCAGCAGATCGAAGAGGCGGTCGGGGTCGTCGTGCACCAGGGGACGGAAGACGCCGACCCGGTCGACATGGCGGGTCAGCAACTCCATGACCCCCAGCTCGACGACCTGGCGGCCGTCCCCCCGTTCGATCCCGGTCACGTACACGCTGCGCGTCACGCGTGCTCTCCGTTTCCTCGGCGTTTTCCTTACATGCATCCTTCGGACACAAATTGGCCGTTTTAGGCGGCCCAGTCCTCTTGACAATACCTTTGGCCATGGCTAGGGCGCTCAGCGGTATAGGGACACAGCATCACCCTGCCCATGAAACAATCGGACTGGCTCACATCTACCCGTAGGGAGCAGGAGACACAGCACGATGCGCATCGGAGTTCTCACCGCAGGCGGCGACTGCCCCGGCCTCAACGCTGTGATCCGGTCGGTGGTGCACCGTGCGGTCGCCGGGCACGGGGACGAGGTGATCGGCTTCGAAGACGGCTTCAAGGGACTTCTCGACGGCCGTCACCGCAAGCTCGACCTCGACGACGTGAGCGGCATCCTGGCCCGCGGCGGCACCATCCTCGGCTCCTCCCGCCTGGAGCGCGCCCGGCTGCGCGAGGCCTGCGAGACCTCCAAGGACCACGCCCGCGACTACGGCATAGATGTGCTGATCCCGATCGGCGGCGAGGGCACCCTGACCGCCGCCCGCATGCTGTCGGACGCCGGGCTGCCGATCGTCGGCGTCCCCAAGACCATCGACAACGACATCTCCTCCACCGACCGCACCTTCGGCTTCGACACCGCCGTCGGCGTCGCCACCGAGGCCATGGACCGCCTCAAGACCACCGCCGAGTCGCACCAGCGGGTCATGGTCGTCGAGGTCATGGGGCGGCACGCGGGCTGGATCGCCCTGGAGTCCGGCATGGCGGGCGGCGCCCACGGCATCTGCCTCCCGGAGCGGCCCTTCGAGGTCGACGGGCTGGTCAAGATGGTCGAGGAGCGCTTCTCGCGCGGCAAGAAGTTCGCGGTCATCTGCGTCGCCGAGGGCGCGCACCCCGCCGAGGGCGCGATGGACTACCAGAAGGGCGAGATCGACCCGTACGGGCACGAGCGGTTCGCGGGGATCGGCAACCGGCTCGCGGCCGAGCTGGAGCGGCGGCTCGGCAAGGAGGCCCGCCCGGTCATCCTCGGCCACGTGCAGCGCGGCGGCACGCCCACCGCGTACGACCGCGTGCTGGCCACGCGCTTCGGCTGGCACGCCGTCGAGGCCGCCCACCGCGGCGACTTCGGCATGATGACGGCGCTGCGCGGCACCGACATCACCATGGTTCCGATCGCCGAGGCGGTCAACGAGCTGAAGACCGTTCCGGCCGACCGCATGGACGAGGCCGAGTCCGTCTTCTGAGTCAGCTCCTGTACGGTCCCCGCCTCGATCGGGGGGACGGAGACGATCAGGGGGGCGAGGGAGACCGGCGGGATGGGCGGGTTAACGGATCGTGTGTGGCTGCGCTACGCGATCCTCTTCGTACTGATCACGGCACTGGTCACCGGTGCCGTCATCGCGATCGGCAGCCAGGGCGGCGGCCATCTCGCCGCCAACCGCGACCAGTTACGGAAGGCCTGCGACGGCGCCCTGCCGTACGACGACCTGCAGCGGCTGGTGCGCGACGCCCGCCCCGGTGAGCTGCGCCAGCACGGCACCATGCTCGCCCCCGGTCAGGAGAGCCGCTCCCTGCTCGACTGCTCGCTCTCCTGGGGCGGCGGCAACGGCGTCACCGTCCACGCCGAGGCGCTGGTCTCGGACGTGCCCCAGGGTATGGAGACCCGCGAGATCCTGAACCCGGGCCCCGGCGGCACCTTCACGGCGCCCGGCACCACCGGCCGGTACGGCGCGCGCGGCGCCTGGCTGGTCGCCGACTGCCAGGGCGGGCTGGGCGGCCGGGTCCGGCCGACGACCGATCTGTACGTCACGGCCAAGGTCACCGACGGAAGCGCCGGGGCGGCGGGCGGCACCGACCGTACGACCGCGCTCACCGGCTTCCGCACCGCCGTCCACGTCGCCAACGCCATCACCCGGGCGCAGCACTGCGGCGGCCCCGCGCTGGACCCGCCGACCCAGGTCGTGGCCGGGGACCAGGGCGGCAGCGGGCCCGCCTCCCGGCGCTGCGACTGGATCAGCCCGTCCTCGGTGCCGGGGATCAGGCCCGGGGCGTGGGCCACCCGCGGCGACGCCCAGGACTCCACCTCCTTGAGCGCCTGCACCGGCGACTGGGACGCCGGCGCCCGGCCCAACACGGGCGTGACGCCGCAGGAGTGGCAGATCACCGGGGTCGAGGCGGCCAGCTGGGCGGGGATCCTGGGCCGGTCCGCGTACGACTCGTACGAACGCGAGGGCCATGTGCCCGGCTGGGGCGCGGGCGAGGAGAACCGGCTCGCGAACACCGGACCCCGGGAAACAGCGGCGGCAGACGCGGGGGACCAGGTGGACCGCGTCCCCTCCTACCTCACCCATCCCCAACTCGCCCTGTGGGCCCGCTCGGTGTGCGGCGGCCGGGTCACCTACCACCGGGTCTCCGTCCTGCCCCGGCTGCACATACCCGACGGCGAGACGGTCCCGCTCGGCCCCGCGCGGCGCGCCGCGCTCTCCGAGACCGCGCACACCCTGCTCTCCCGCTATCTCGGCGCCGAGGACGGCTGGCCGAAGACGGCGGGCTGCCACGCCACCAAGGTGCTCGGAGAGGTGGAGGAATGGCACTGATGACCGGGCCGCGGTCGCCGTTCACCCAGCTGGTCACCCGGCGGCAGGTGCGGGGCATCACGGCGGCCGCGCTCGTCCTGGCCGTCCTCACCGGCGTGATCGCCTGGTTCGCGGGCAGCGACGACCGGGCGCTCGACGAGGCGTGCGGCGGTGCGCTCGCGGCGGACGAGGTCCGCACGGTGCTCGGCGACCGCGGTGTGGACGTGACCAGCAGCACCCGGGGCGTCTTCGGTGACGGTCGCGACACCTCCCTGGCGGTGCGCTGCGAGGTGATCGCCGAGGGCCGGGGCCGGGTGCGCGTCACCATCGCCGGGGCGCCCCGCCTCCGCGCCGAGTACGGCACCGGCGAGCTGTTCACCGCCGTACCCGCCCACGACACCCTCCCCGTCCCCCTCGGTCACGGCTGGTCCGGCGTCCTCGCCACCGACAACGCCCGCCAGGGCGACCCCGGTGACGGCAAGGCCACCGCGGCCGTGCTGCTCACCTGCGCCCGGGGCGGCCGCAGTCTGCTGATCACCGTCGAGACCGCGCTCGGCGGCGCCACCCTGGACGACCCCGCCACCCGCCCCTCCTTCGTCCGCACCGCCACCGCGACCGCCCGCCGGGCCGACGACCGCTGGGACTGCGGCGCCCGGCTGGGCACACCGGTCCGCAGCGTGGGCCTGCCGGTGAACAAGGACGAGTACGAACCCCTGCTCGGCGCCACCGGCACCTGCGCGGCCGTCCCCACCGCCGCCCGCTCCGCCGTCTCCACGGCCCGCGAGACCGCCAGGGCCCGCGCCCCGCGCGAGATCTGCGCCCTCGGCGCCCGCGACGGCGCGCCCCGCTACCGGCTGGACGCGTACTACGGGCCGTACGCGGAGGACGCCCGCGCCCAGTACACCCGCAACGACGGCGAGGGCGTGACCCCCGCCGAGAAGCCCGCCGGGCGGCTCGGCCAGAGCGCGTACTGGGCCGGTGCGGACTGCCCGGGCGGCGCGCCGCGCGCCCTGTACCTGATCCGCGCCGACGACGCCGACGGCGAGGCCCGCGCCCGCCCCGACCTCGGCTACGAACGCGCGGCCCTGTCCGCCTTCGCCGCCCGCTCGGCCGAGGACCACGACTGCGCGGCCCCGGCGACCCCTTGACGCCGGGTCACCCCTTGACCGCGCCGCCGAGCGTGAAGCCGCCGCCCAACCGCCGCGAGATGAGCACGTACAGCAGCACCACCGGGGTCGAGTAGAGGATCGAGAACGCGGCGAGCTGCCCGTAGACGATCTGCCCGTGGTTGCCGAAGAAGGTGAAGATGGAGACGGACGCCGGGAGTTGTTCGGGGGAGAGCAGCAGCATGAAGGGGACGAAGAAGTTTCCCCACATCATGATGAAGCTGTAGATCGTCACGACCGTGATCCCCGGCCCCATCAGCGGCAGGATGACCCGCGTCAGGCCCTGCGCCCAGGACGCGCCGTCCGTCCAGGCGGCCTCCTCAAGGATCACCGGCACGCCGTCCATGAAGTTCTTCATCAGCCAGATCGCGAAGGGGAGTTGCGAGGCCGCGAGGAAGAGCGCGGTGCCGGACATGGTGTCGATCAGGTCGACCTGGACGAAGAGCCCGTAGACCGGGACCATGATCGCGGTGATCGGCAGACAGGTCGTGAACAGCACGGTCATCAGATACGGCCGCACCACGCCCGACCGGAACCGGGACAGCGGATACGCGGCGAGCGCCGCGCACGCGACCGTCAGCGCGGTGGCGCTGCCGCACAGCAGCAGGCTGTTGAGCATCGGCGTGAACGTGATCTCGTCCGTCCACACCGCCGAGAAGTTGTCGAGCGTCGGGCTGCCGGGCGCCGACACCCGTAACGTCGCCTCGCCGTCGACCGAGGCGAGCAGCAGCCAGGCCAGCGGGAGGACGAAGGCCGCCGCGACGACCAGCAGCGCGGCGTCGGCCGCCAGTCGGCGGCGCGAGAGCAGGGACAACCTCGGACCTCCTCGCGCTTGCGAGCGCAGTCGATCAGTGTCCCGTCCATGAAACCGTTCGCCCGGCCGGGAGGGGAAGACGGAGGTGCCACCGAAAACCCCCACCCGGCCTGTCGTTCTATTGCGCCGCCGCTGCCGGCTGGCCGGGGAGGGATGCGGGCACGTCCACCGGCAGGTCGCCCCGGAGCTGGTCGAAGAGCCGCTTCGCCTGCGCGTCGTCCCACTGCACGGCGCTGCCCTTGGAGGTGCGCAGATTGGTGTTGGACACCGGGACGTTGAGCCGCTTGCCGTTGCCCGTCGTGGCGCCCTTCATCGCCTGGAACAGCGACATCAGTTTCTGCAGGTTCATCTGCTTGTCCACGATGAGCGTGTCGAGACCCGCGCTGACGGTCGGGAAGGCCGCGAAGGGGTTGGCCAGTACGCCCGGGGTGGCGGCCTTCTCCGCGAGGGCGGCCAGGAACTTCTGCTGGTTCTGGGTGCGCCCCAGGTCGCCGTTGGCCTCCTGCTTGCGCTGCCGTACGAACGACAGCGCCTTGCCGCCGTCGAGGACCTGGCAGCCCTTCCTCAGGTCCAGGCCGGACTTCTCGTCCTTGATGTCGCGGTCCACGCACATCCGTACGCCGCCGACCGCGTTCACGATGTCCACGAAGCCGCCGAAGCCGATCTCCGCGTAGTGGTTGATGTGCAGCCCGGTGTTGCGCTCGATGGTCTGGACGAGCAGATCGGGGCCGCCCCGCGAATAGGCCGCGTTGAGCTTGTTCTGCTCCTCGCCGTAGCGCTTGCCGGTATCGGGGCGGACGTACGAGGGGACCCGCACCCAGGAGTCGCGCGGCAGGCTCAGCATCGTGGTGCCGTTGGCGCCGGTGTGCAGCACCATCATCGAGTCGGTACGGCCGCCCTCGGCCGAGCCGGTACGGAGCGTCTGCTTGGCCTCGGCGGACAGGCCCGCGCGGCTGTCGGAGCCCACGATGAGGTAGTTGGTGCCCTTGCCGAGCGGCGGGCGGTTCGCCGCCTTGTTGAGGTCGACCTCGCGGTTCATCTGGGTGTCGACCCAGATGTAGGCGCTGCCGGACGCGACGAGCAGCGCCGAGACCATGACGATCGCGAGACGCGTGATCTTGCGGCGGCGGCTGAGCGGTTCTCTGGGGGCGCGCCGCCGCAGCACGGGCGGCTCGGGGTCGTCCTCGTACGGGGGCCGCTGGGCGGGCGGGGTCCGCTGGACGGGGGTCTCCGACCGCCACAGCCCGGCGTCGGTCCGGACCGGCTGGGTGAGGCCCGGGATCGACTGGGTGCCCCCCGGACCGGGGCGCGCGGCGCGCGGCATCGGCGGTGTGACGCCCGGCACCTGCTGGGTGGCCCCCGGGCCCGGCCCGGGGATGCCCGGGGTCGGCGGCGGCGGAGGCGGCGGCGCCGGAGAGGGCGGCACCACGGGGAACGACTCGGTCGGCGCGTTGGCCGTTTCCCGCGCGGCCTGTCCCGGTTCGCCCGTCCCTCTCGTCTGCTGCTGGAGGTACGCCGCCGTGCCCCAATGTCGCTGCTCGTCCGGGGTGATGTGGTTCGGTGGCACCCCGCCGCCCTGCTCGTTCGCGTCTGCCCGCCCGTCCCGCCGGTCACTCATGGGGGCAGCCTCCCTTCGCATGGAAACGTCCGTATGCCTGCTGACTACTGATACGGTCGCGGCCGCCCGTTATCTCGATGTCAGGCTCTGGTATGCGGGCGCTGTGCCGAGCGTCTCCCCGGCCGTCCCGGAGCGCTGGATGCGGTGCCACTTCAGCCGGGCGCCGAGCAGCAGGGCCACCACGGACTGGATGACCACCAGATACATCAACTGCCGGTAGGCGAAGAGCTGGAAGGGCAGGGACCACAGGGTCCGCATCCGCTCCCCGTCCAGCCGCAGCGCGTACCCGGCGCACACCACCTGGATCGCGAGGTACGTGAGCCACACTCCGGCCGACTCCATGGGGTTCTGGAAGAGGATCCCGTACAGCGCGAACAGGTCGATCACGGGCGCGAGAAGCGGCAGCACGACCTGGAAGAGCGCGAGATACGTCAGCCCCCGGCGGCCGAAGCGCCCGTCCGAGCCCCGCGCGATGACGGCGCGCCGGTGCTTCCACATGGCCTGGAGGGTGCCGTAGCCCCAGCGGTAGCGCTGCCGCCACAGCTGGCGCAGCGAGGTGGGGACCTCGGTCCAGGCGACGGCCGTCTCCTCGTACACGACGCGCCAATCGGCCCGCCACAGGGCCATGGTGAGGTCGGTGTCCTCGGCGAGGGTGTCCTCGCTGACGCCGCCGACCTCCTCCAGCGCCTCCCGCCGGAAGGCGCCGATGGCGCCGGGGACGGTCGGCATGCACTCCAGCACCTCGAACATCCGGCGGTCGAGGTTGAAGCCGAAGACGTACTCCAGGTGCTGCCATCTGCCGAGCAGGCTGCGCCGGTTGCCGACCTTGGTGTTGCCGCTCACCGCGCCGATCTCCGGCAGGGCGAGTGGCTGGATGAGCTGGCGGATGGCGTCCGGTTCGAAGATGGTGTCGGCGTCGACCATGACGATGATGTCGTGCTTGGCGTGCGCCAGACCGGAGTTGAGCGCGGTGGGCTTGCCCGAGTTGGGCTGCCGGATCACCAGCACCCGGGAGTCGTTGCTCGCGGCGGCGATCTCGGCCGTGCGGTCCGTCGACCCGTCGTCGATCACGATGACCTGGAGCTTCTGGTGGGTGGAGGCCAGCAGCGAGCGGATGGTGCCCTCGATGCCCGCCTCCTCGTTGTACGCGGGCACCAGCACCGTCACCGGCTCGTTCACCACCGGCGGCGGCGGGTCGCCCGGCCGGTAGCGGGTGAGCCTGCGGACATGGGCGCGGGCGAACACGACGAGCAGCACCAGCCGCAGCACGCCCAGCGCGCCCGCGATGCCCAGCACCCACGTCATGATGGTCACGAAGGCGCGGCCGACGGCCGCGAGCCAGATCAGGGCGTTGCCCTGCCAGCGCTCCAGCGCGGACGACCGGGTCTCCACCGGAGGCACCCCGAGCCCGCCGGTGACGGTGGTGAACCGCTGCACCCGCGGGTTCTTCAGCAGCTTCTCGGTCTCCTGGTACGCGGTGTCCGTCTGCGACAGCTGCCGGACCAGCCCCTGCGAGGGCCGCTTCGACGGCTTGTCGGCGGCGACCAGCGCGTACCCCTTCGCGGCGACCTTGCGCGCCGCCTGCCACTCGACGCCGCACAGCGTCTCCACGTTGGTGGTCAGCGGCATCCGCATCAGCCGCGGTTCGGCGCCCACGGTGCCCGCGAGAGCCGACTCGGTGAGCGACAGCTCCATCGAGGAGCGGATGGACGACGCGGTGCCCATGTCGGCGCCGGTGTAGGTGTTGGACCCGATCTCATGGCCCTCGGCCCTGATCCGGCGCACCAGATCCGGCCACCGGGCCGCCTTGGCGCCGTTGAGGAAGAACGTCGCGCGCGCCTTGTTCCTGCGCAGCAGGTCGAGGATGCGCGGCGTCCACTCCGGGTCGGGCCCGCCGTCGTAGGTGAGCGCCACCGTCCCCGGGGGCATGCTCACCGTCTTCACCTGGCCGTTGTTGATCTGCACCACCGGGCCGCCGCCGATGATGTCCTTGGGCACCGGGCTGGTGCAGGCGGGCCGCGACTTCGCGGCGTCGACCTCGTGGGTGGTCCAGCCCTGGAACATCAGCAGGCCGAACATGAGCGGAAGGCTCAGGGACAGCAGCAGCCAGTGCGCGCGCGGGTCACGGGACCGCTTGTGTCGGCCTCCTCGGGTCGGGTGGCTCATCGGCTGGATCGTCCCCCAGGGTCAGGGTCGCATGAGCCACGGCCGCCGTGGCACGTCTTCGGTCGGTGGTCGGGCCGCCCACGCGGCTCAGACGGTCTCACCGTAGTGACGAGCGATCAGCGCCCCCGCCGAACCGGCGGCAACGGATAAGAATCCGCAGACGCCGCCCTCCGGGACGGTCCGATCACGTATCGTCTGTCGGCGGCCGAGACGACAACGGTCCGCCGACAGAGTCGGCGGACCGTCATGCGCGATCGGGGTCAGGCGACGGCTGAAAGGCCAGTTCGGGCAGGCTTCCGGGTCACCGCCGCAGGGTCGTCTCCCGCCGCATGCGGGACAGCTTCTCGGGGTTGCGCACCGCGTAGAGCCCGGTGATGAGGCCGTCGTCGATGCGCACCGCCACGACGGTGTCGACCGCGCCGTCCTGCCGGAGGATCAGCGCCGGGTGGCCGTTGACCTGCGCGGGACGCAGCGTTCCCACGGTCGCTATCCGGCCCAGCCCGGCCGCCAGCAGGCGGCCCACCTTGTCGGCGCCCACGATGGGCCGCGGGACGGCCTGCTTGATGCCGCCGCCGTCGCCCAGGAAGACGACGTCCGGCGCGAGGATGTCCAACAGGCCCTGCAGATCGCCCGTTTCGGCCGCCCGCTGGAACGCGTCGAGCGCGTCCCGCGACTCGGCCGGGGACACGGCCCCGCGCGGGCGGCGCGCCGCGACGTGGGCCCGGGCCCGGTGGGCGATCTGGCGCACCGCCGCCGCGCTCTTGCCGACGGCGTCGGCGATCTCGTCGTACCCGAGGTCGAACACCTCGCGCAGCACGAACACCGCCCGCTCGGTCGGCGCGAGCGTCTCCAGCACCAGCAGCATCGCCATCGAGACGCTTTCGGCCAGCTCGACGTCCTCGGCCACGTCCGGCGCGGTCAGCAGCGGTTCGGGCAGCCAGGGGCCGACGTACGACTCCTTGCGGCGGCCGAGCGTACGGAGGCGGCTGAGCGCCTGGCGCGTGGTGATCCGTACCAGGTACGCGCGCTGGTCCCGCACCGCATCGAGGTCGACCCCCGACCACCGCAGCCAGGTCTCCTGCAGGACGTCCTCCGCGTCGGCGGCCGAGCCCAGCATCTCGTAGGCGACGGTGAACAGCAGGTTCCGATGGGCGACGAACGCGTCGGTGGCCGTGTCTGTGGCCGCGTCCGTGTCCTGGGGGTGCTGTTCACTCTTCACCGGCTGCTCCCGCCTGCTCGCTCTCGACGATGTCACGCGCACAAGACGCCGGTCGCGGTGGTTCTGTGACACTTCCGGCCGGTGGCGCACGTCACACCGCTGACCCGTCACAGGGAGCGGCGCGGCGGCATCTCGTGTTCGTCCCGTACGACACGACGAGAGGGTCACACCATGGACGCCCGATTCAACCTGTTCGAGAACGAGTTCGGTGCCAGGTTCGCGAAGCGGTTCGCAGGCGCCGGACTCCTGGTCCACCAGTCGTCGCTGCCGAAGTCCACCCAGGAGCTGGTGTCGCTGCGCGCCAGCCAGATCAATGGCTGCGGCTGGTGCGTCGACATGCACATCAAGGAGGCCGCGGCCGCCGGAGAGACCGCGGTCCGGCTGGGCCTGGTCGCCGTCTGGCGCGAGTCCACCGTCTTCACCGACGCCGAGCGGGCCGCGCTGGCCCTCGCCGAAGAGGGCACCCGCCTCGCCGACGCCTACGACGGCGTGTCCGACGAGACCTGGGCCCGGGTGCGGGAGCACTACGACGACGACCAGATCGCCGCGCTGGTCTCGCTGGTCGCCCTGATCAACGCGGCCAACCGGCTGGCTGTGATCGTGCACCAGCGGGGAGGTTCGTACGAGCCCGGTATGTTCGCCGCGGCGACCAGCTGACGGGCAGGTCAACTGGCCGCCGCGGTCAGTCGACCGGCGTACGGGCCCGGCCCGGATCACCTGACCCGGGCCGGACGCGTACGCCCTTCGTGTCACCTCCGCCAGAACAGGTGGTGCGTCACACCGCTCGGGCTGGGCACGACGTCGAGGTGGAACCGGTCGAGCAGCTCATCGGGCGACTCCCAGAGCCGTTCCCCGGAGCCCAGCTCCACCGGCGAGACCACCACGTGCAGGGTGTCGACGAGGCCGGCGTCGAGGAACTGCCGGACGGTGCTCACCCCGCCGCCGAGCCGGACGTCCTTCCCCTGCGCCGCCTCCCGGGCCTGTGCGAGGACCGCGGCCGGGTCGCCGCCGACGAAGTGGAACGTGGTGTCGGAGAGCGTGAACGAGGGGCGCGGGTGGTGCGTCATGACGAACACCGGGGTGTGGAACGGGGGCTCGTCACCCCACCAGCCCTGCCATTCATGGTCCTGCCAGGGCCCGCGCTGCGGCCCGAACTTGTTGCGCCCCATGATCTCGGCGCCGATGTTGCGGGCGAAGTCCCGCGTGAAGTAGTCGTCCAGACCGCGGCTCCCACCGGCGTCGGTGCGCCCGGGCCAGCTCGCCGTGGCCCCGGCCCAGGCGAACAGCTCCCCGGGATCGGCGTGGCCGAATGGCCGCTCCAGGCTCTGGTGCTCACCTGCACCGAATCCGTCCGACGAGACGGTGAAGTTCTGGACTCTCAGCAGCTGCGACATGCGGCGCTCCTCCTGTGGGGGGTCGACGAGGGTTGGACCGCCCGGCCCTGGGAAACTCATCGCCGATGCCGTGACGTGCTGGAATTCAGGGCGTCACGATGCGCTCGACGGCGGCCGCGACGAGGGCGTCCCGCTCGCTTTCCGAGAGGACGTCCGGGAGTGTGAGCTGTTCGACGATCAGCCAGTTGAGCGCCAGATACAGCAGCCGGACCGCCGTCGCGTCACCGGGCAGGCCGGACTCCTGGTGATAGGCCACGTTGGCCTCCATGTCGGCGCGGACGCGCTCGGTCAGCACCGCGCGCAGGGCGGGACGCCGGGTGGCCTCCAGACGGAGTTCGAGGAGCGCCAGATAGCCGGTGCGGAAGGCGCTGATCCGGGCGACCAGCTCGCGCATCAGTGCCGCGTACCCCTCCCGGTCCCGGGTGCTCGCCTGCTGCCGGGCGATGGTCGCCTCGTCGGGCTGGAGCCGTTCGTAGACCCGGGCACCGGCCTGGGTGAGCAGGTCGTCGCGGTTGGCGAAGTAGTTGGAGGCCGTCCCAGCGGGCACGGCGGCCTCGCTGTCCACCGCCCGGAAGGTCAGCCCCCGCGCGCCCTCCGCCGCCAGCACCTCGATGGCGGCGTCGACCAGGGCCGCCCTCCGCTCGTCGTTCCTGCGCACCATTGACGCCACTCCAGTTGTAGTACTACGTTCACACCGCCTCAGTCAGAGTACTACGAATGGAGTGTTGTGTATGCGAAAGCTTGTCTACTACGTCGCCGTCAGCATCGACGGCTACATCGCGGGTCCCGGCGGGGAGTACGACTTCTACCCCTCGGGCGACGAGGCGCAGACAGCCGCGTACATGGGGGCGATGAACAAGCGCTACCCCGAGACCGTCCCCACCGCCATGCGCGCCGCCCACGGCCTCGCCGACGCGCCCCATCAGCACTTCGACACCGTCCTGATGGGTCTCGGTGCCTACCGCCCGGCGCTCGACGCGGGCATTGCCAGCCCGTACGCACACCTGCGCCAGTACGTTATCTCCACCACCCTGGGCGCCGCCCCCGACCCGGGCGTGACGGTGATCGACGGCGACCCGCTCGCCCTGGTCCGCGACCTCAAGCGCGAGGAGGGCCTGGACATCTGGCTATGCGGCGGCGGCCGCCTCGCGGCGACGCTGTTGCCCGAGATCGACCGGCTGATCGTCAAGAGCTATCCGGTGGTCGCGGGCTCCGGAATCCCCGTCTTCCACGGCGCGTTCAACCCCACCGTCTTCCGGGTGACGGACCGCGAGTCGTTCGACGGCGGCGTGACCGTCACCGGGTTCACTCGCCGCTGACCTGCCTCGGACATGTCCGGGACACGGGCAACACCCCAGCCCAGGACGCTCGCCACGCTTTCATCCTCGGGGGAGTGCGGGTCCCGCCAGCAGCTCGCTGGCGGGACCCGCACTGATGCGTTCGCGGTCAAGCAGCGGTCGGTGACGCACAGGCATCGGCGATCGCGGCAGTGTCCCAGTAGAAAGGACGGACCTCGGCGATCCGCCCCTCCTTGAACTCGATCGTCTGCAGGATGGGGAAGGTGAGCTTCCGGCCGGTGGCACGTGCGCGTGCGCTGACCTGGGTGAGCACCACCGTGGTCTTGCCGGTGGCGAGGAACTCCTGTTTCACCATCACGAACGATTCCCACGCCCGGCTCATGGCGAGGAAGAACTGCTCCATGCCCGCATGCCCACGCCAGGTGCCCCCAAAGGGCAGGGCTTCTGCCTGGTGCAGGACGACATCGGGAGCGAAGAACGGAGCGAGAAGATCGAACGAGGCCTCGGCTGGGCCACCGGCTGCCAGGTACTCCGCCTCGGCCGCGTACATGAGGGTGAGGATGGCCACCGAGTCCGCTGCGAACGAATCAGTCATGCCGCAAGGATCATCGACCTGATCAAGGAGCGCTGGCGACAATCAGACGTCGCGCTCCGGCCGCAGACCGTAGGTTCACCAGATGTCCGGGGTCGGGATCGCCCGGGTGAAGTCTCCGGCCCGCAGTGCCTCGGTGGGGATCGACCAGTGCATCCAGCCGCCGTCGCCGCCGAGGTACCAGTCGTCCCGCCCGGACAGCTGGAGCAGGTGGTGGTAGTGGTTCGGGTCTTCGTCGTGCGGCAGGAACGGGGAGCTGCCGGTCGGGAATTCCGGTCGGCCGAAGGCGATGTCCTCGGAGTCCAGCGCGCCCGGCCGTTGCGACCACTCGGTCAGCAGGCCCTCCAGGTGCATGGCGGGCATGGCCCGGGCCATGTCGTCGGCGTCCGGCCCCAGGTCGAGGGTGTCCCAGGCGGGGTCATAGGAGTCGGGGAAGGCGAACCCGGGCGACGCGGCCCACGGGACCGGGGCGAAGACGCTCGACCGGGCGGGCGGGGCCGTCTCCACGGCGTGCGTGGGGCGGGCCGGTATGACCCGCCCCACCCGCGGGTCGGTGCAGTCGTACTTCACTGACAGCTCCATGGCGGCCGGGTCGGCCTTCTCGGAGTCGCTGTCGAGGGCGAAGAAGTTGAGCAGGCCCGTCCCGGCCGGGAGGACGCCGTCGAGCCAGGGGGCCAGTGCGTCCGTGTCGAGGACGGCGAGCAGGCTCAGCGGGAGGCCGTCGCAGGTCGGCCAGGGCGTGCCGGGTTCGAGCATCGCCCGCCCGCCGAACCGGCTGTGCCCGGCGGCCTGGCCCGGCCCGGCTTCGGTGAGGGCGAAACCCGGCCGGGCGAGGCGGACGAAGCGGTCCGCGAGGTCCGCGCCGAGGCGTTCGGCGCAGAAGTCGCGCAGGGCGGTGAGCGTGGCGTTCGGGTCCATGCGGGGATTCAAGCAGCCTGGTGTGACACCGCGGTTATGGCGTGGCCAAGTCGAGTTCGGCCCAGATCTCCTTGCCGACGGTGCGCTCCCGTACGCCCCAGCGCGGGGCGAGCGCGCAGACGATGAGCAGGCCCCGTCCGTGCGTGGCGTCGGGGGAGGGCTGACGGGGCTCGGGGAGCCGTTCGCCCCTGGGGTCGGCGACGGCGATGCGCAGCGCGGTTTTCGTCAGGGGGAGGTAGACGCGGAACAGCCGCCCGGGTACGCGGCCGTGGCGTAAGGCGTTGCCCGCCAGCTCGGCGACGATGAGCTCGGCGTCGTCGGCCAGCGCGGGGTGGCCCCACTCCGCGACCACGCGTGCGGCGTGCCGCCGGGCGCGGGTCACGCTTATCGGTGTCGGGACGTAGTCGACGCGGTCCTCATGGATGACGGGGTCTTGGGGTGCGATCGCCATCGCGTACCTCCGTGCGGGCAGGGCGGAGCGGATCCGCCAACTGGCGTCCCTGTGCAAGCGGTTCATCACGGACCGTAGCCCCGTGACGGTGATCAGTTCAACTCAACTGAGGAAAATTCAACCGATCTCGGTTGCGAGGGTGCCCTGTCACGCAGCAGACTGGCGGCACATCACTGAGGAGAGGTGTCGGGTGACAGAGGGTCAGTCCACCCAAGCGAACAGCACATCGAGCGTCTTGGGACGGAGGCTGGGCGGCGAGCTGATGAGGCTCCGGACCGGAGCGGGCTTGACGCAGACGCAAGCGGCGAAGGCGCTCAGCGCTTCGACGGGCAAGGTCGCCAAGATGGAGGGCGGCTGGGTTCCCATCCGGGACCCGGACATCCGCGCCTTGTGCACGTTGTACGGCACCAACGACCCCGCGAGCGTCGGCGGGCTCCTGGAATTGGCGCGCATCGACCGCGAACGCCGCAAGGCCAAGGGCTGGTGGAATGAGGTCCCGCTCACCAAGACCATGAGGGAGTACGTTCCGCTTGAGAGCGCGGCCACGGCCATCAAGGCGTGGCAGGTGTCGTTCATTCCCGGACTGCTCCAGACCGCTGGCTACGTACGGTCGTTGCGTCGCGCGTGGGCTCCCGGTGATCGCCCGGATGAGGTCGAGACGTTCGTCGCCTCCCGGGTCGCCCGTCAACAGAGGCTCACCGAGGACAAGCCGCTCGCCCTCTGGGCCGTCATCGCGGAGGCGGCGCTGCGTATCCCCACGGCTGAGCCCGAGATGCTGCGGGAGCAGCTGACGAGCCTCCTCGATTGGAGCGAGCGCCCCAACGTCACGGTTCAGGTGCTCCCCTTCAGCACCGGGATGTTTCGAGCGCTTGCGGGCTCGTTCAACGTTCTCTCGTTCGCCGAGCCGGGTGCCATGGACGTGGTGTACCAGGAGCTGGCGTTGTCCACGACGTGGGTCGAGGGTGGCGAAGGCGCTGCGCAGCACGTAAGACTGTTCGAGGAGACTGCGCGGGACGCGCTACCCGAGGCCGAGTCCCGAGCTTTCATCGGGACACTCATCAAAGGACTGTGAGCTGTGACAACGTTCGTCTTCCGCAAGTCGAGCTACAGCAACGGACAGGAAGAGTGCGTCGAGGTGGCGACCAACGTGCCCGGCGCCGTGGCGATACGCGACTCGAAGCGGGCCGATGGGCCGATACTTCGCCTGACCCCCGCCGCCTGGGCGGACTTCCGGGCCGCCCTCGCCGGCGGGCGAATCGCGGCCGCCCCTCGGGCGTGAGCGAGCGGGCCCACTGGCTCCGGCGCCACACAGTCCGGTGGCGCCGACCCCGTACGCCCCTGCCTGGTCCAGGCGGCGCCGCGTCGCTCAGCTCTCCTGCACGCGGATCACGGGCGCGTGGCTGATGGGGAAGTTCACCGAGCGGGCGATGAAGCACAGGGCGCCTACGTCGCCGTGCAGCACGCGGGCCTTCTCCACCATCGACGCGTCGGTGACCGTCACTTCGGGGCGCAGGATGACCTCCGTGATCTGCCCGCCCCGGCCGATCTCGTCCATGGTCATCACGCCATGGGCGTGGTCCTCGTAGTCGGTGACGGTGACCCCGCCGTCAGCGCAGAGGTGGAGGTACCAGAGCATGTGGCACTGGGCGACCGAGGCCACGAGTAGTTCCTCGGGGTTCCAGCGGGCGGGGTCGCCGCGGAAGGCGGGGTCGGAGGAGGCGGCGATTCCGGGCTTGCCGTCTGCCAATACCTCGTGATCGTGACCGTAGGACGGGTAGCTCGCCGTGCCTGTGCCGAGGTTGCCCGTCCACTCGACCGTGACGTCGTACGTATGTGTGGTGGTCATGAGCCAGAGCTTAGGAGGCGCGGCATGATCGGCCCAGACCTCGACGAGGAACCCCCCGAGCACCGGCGGTTCGCGACCCATGGACCCACGAGGAGCTGACCGGAGCGACCGACCGGTTCCAGCGCATGGCCGCGACCACGCAGATCGTGACCTCGCCCAAGGCCCTCGGCCTGCTGGCAGAACACGGACGGACCCGCCGCGTCCGAAACGCGGCGAGCCATCGGCGGCGACACCGGGATCAGCCCGACTGACAGGGGGACCGGGTCATGAGCAGTCCGAGTGGTGGGCGTAGGGCTTGTCGGGGCATCGGCGGCAGTCGAAGAGGTAGATGCCGCCCATGTCGCCGAGCATGAGCCCCGGCGGGCACTGTATCCGGCTGCGTTCCTCGTACGGCAGATCCAGGATGGTGCCCGTGGCGGGCGTGTCCTCGATGGGGAGCCAGGTTCGCCAGCTCGCGCCGTCGAACTCGCTGCTGTTGATGGTCAGCAGGTGGTCCATGCGGTGGCCGCAGCCGGGGCAGTCGGGCCAGACCGGTTCCTGCGTCCACGTCGGGTATCCGCCGACCTTGATGCCCTCGGACACGGAGAGGTGGGACTCGTACGACCAGCCCGTCTCCTCCTCCAGTTCCTCGAACCGTTCCCGCAGCGGGTCGGACAGGTCCTCGGGAAGGTCCCAGTTCGGGTAGTCGGTGACCCGTTCCGGGTGCAGCACGCACGGGTTCGGGAGGTAGTCGTCCGAGGCGCCGACCGGGCGGGGTGGCTCGGTCGAGGGGGTGTCACAGGTGGCGGCGGCCCACCAGAAGAGTTCGGGCCGGGGTACGTAACCGGCGTAGTGATCGAAGGGGCACCACAGCACCTGGAGGAGGTCCGTGCCGGGTGGGAACGGCAACTCGGGGATGTCGGCGGCGAAGAGCTGGAGGACCGGCACCAGGGGGATCGCGTCCGTGGTCGGCGGGGAGTACGCGGTCCGTGGGTGGTCGTCGCCGCAGTGGGGCCACGGCTGCGAACGCGGCCACAACAGGGGCCCTCCCATCGAGCTGTCCCGCGCTCCCGGAGCGCCGATCCGAGGGTGCAACCGGACGGCGTCCCTGCGGAGGGCGGCCACCTCTGGGAACAGCGCCTCCATGTCGAGAGGCCGTGGCGGAGTCGTACGGGCCAACGGGCGGGCTCCTCACTGTGCGGGGAATCGCGACGACTGCTTGTCGCGGTTTCCCGCACAGTAGCCGTGCGGGTGACCGCTCCTCGGCGAGGGGCGGATCGCGGTGCCCCGCGGGGACTCAGCCGGTGCGACGGCGAGGCCGCCGGGGGAGCCGAAGATCCTGTCCCAGGCGCACGTGCCGTTGTAGCGCAGCGCGATGCCGAGGGAGTGGTCCCGGCCCGCGCAATCCGATGGCGCGACGCCGCCCCGGCGTCAAGAATCGCCGGATGGAGGAAGTGAACCTGTCCGACGGGACCGTCACGCTGTCCCCGCTGCGCCTGGACGACGCGGAGGCGCACCTCGCGGGGGAGGACGAGGCGCTGGTGCGCTGGCTCAGCGGCGGTCCCAGCACCCGCCGGGGCGTCGAAACCTACTTCCGCCACTGCCGGGAACAGTGGGACACGGCCGGACCGCTCCGCGCCTTCGGCATACGAGCAAACGCAGGCGCGGGAGCGGGAGCAGACGCGGGCGCGGCACTCGTGGGCACGATCGACCTGCGGTTCACCGCCGACGGTTTGGCGCCCGGCCAGGTGAACGTCGCCTACGGCCTCTACCCGTCCTGGCGGGGACGCGGCCTGGCCACCCGCGCCGTCCTCCTGGCCTCCCGGTACGCGGCACTTGAGGGCGGGAAGGAGGCGGTGATCCGGGTGGAGCCGGAGAACACCGCGTCCGCCGCGGTCGCCCAGCGGGCGGGGTTCACCCCCGGTGGGCACACGCGCGACGGGGACGGGACACGCCTCGACTGGTACGTACGGGACCTGCGCGTCCAGCCCGCGGAAGGATCTCACTGGCTCCGGCGCCACACGGCCCGGTGGCGCCGCTACGCGCGGGTGACCGTACGGGTCGTACCGACGGCGGGGGAGACGGCCGTCGAGATCGGGGACGATCCGTACGCCTGGCTGCGCACCGTCTACGGGCCGGACGCCCGCCCGTACGCCAACGATGGCGGCCTCCGCCGGGAAGCGGTCGACGGGGTCCGGTACGCCCTGGAACGGCTCGCCGGTCCCGTACCGCCGCTCCGCGTCACCATCACCGAGATCCACGACTATCTCGTGGACACCGGGCCCGGCGACGTGAAGTACGCGGCGGCCTACGCGCTCTGGGACGCCCTGGGCGTCGAGCCTCCCGTGCGTCCGTACCTGGCCGAGACGGACGGGACGCCCGTCTTCCCGGACTGATCGCTCCGGCGGAACCGGCGTTCCCTCCGCGATGTCCTGGCAGGTATGGCGGAGTTTCTGTTCATGACCCTGGTCTTCTCGCCGCTCGTGGCACCCTGCGTGGTCGTGATCGCCGCTGTGGCGCTCGCCCTGCGGGCCTGTCTGCGGCTGCCGGGCAGCGGGTGGCACCTGCCGAGCGTCTCGTCGTGCGTGCTGGTCGCGGTCATGGCCGGGGCGGCGGCGTACAGCGCGTACGCGTGGGGCCTCCTGATGTCGGGGTCCTTCGTCCTCGACCCGGATCAGATGTGCACCGTGGAGGGCCTGCCGGGCGACCACATCGTGACGCGGTGGACGCCGCCGGTCAGTGCGCGGTGCGTCACGCCGGGCGGCCTGGAATCCGAGCTGGTGCCGGGCTGGGTCAACCCCGTGATCTTCCTGGGGCTCGCCCTCCTCGTGTCCGCCGTCGTGGCGGGAACCCTCGCGGGTGTGCGCCGGCGCGCCGGTCCGCGGTGAGCGCTACGCTGCTGTGCCGTGACGCGTCTTGACACCGCTCGGATCCGGGCCGCTCGCCGCGTGATCGACCCGGTTTTCCTCGACACGCCGCTGTACCGCTGCGAGGCGCTGGAGCCCGATCTCGGGTGCGCGGTGAGCATCAAGCTCGAAACGGCGAATCCGGTCCGCAGCTTCAAGGCCCGTGGCACCGAGGTCGTCGCGAGTCTGCTCACCGACCGTGGCGCGCGGGCCGTGGTGTGCGCCAGCGCGGGCAACCTCGGTCAGGCCCTCGCGTGGTCCGGACGCGGCCGGGGTCTCGATGTGACCGTCGTGGCATCCCGCTTCGCGACGGCGGCCAAGCTCGATCGCATCCGCGCGCTGGGCGCCGGTCTGGAGCTGGTGGACGGCGACCACGAGATGGCGCGCGAACGGGCGGCGGCCATCGCGCGGTACGACGGCGTCCGGCTGGTCGAGGACAGCCTGGACATCGAGACCTGCGAGGGCGCGGCCACCATCGGCCTGGAGCTGGTGGCCACCGCGCCGTCGTTCGACGCCGTCCTGATCGCTCTTGGCGGCGGGGCGCTGGCCACTGGTGTGGGGCATGTGGTGAAGGCCCTGGCCCCCGGGGTCGAGGTGATCTGCGTCCAGCCGCTGGGCGCACCGGCGTTGACCTGCTCGTGGCGCGGGCGGCGCGTCGTCACCACCGACTCGGCGGACACGATCGCTGACGGCGTCGCGGGGCGGTGTCCCATCCCGGCGGTCCTGGACGACCTCCTCCTGGTCGCCGACGACGCCGTCCTGGTCGAGGAGGCGTCGATCATCGCCGGGATGCGGATGTTCCTCGACCGCGCCGGTCTCGTCGTCGAACCGTCGGCCGCGCTCGGTATCGCGGCGGTCCTCGAGGACCGTGACCGCTTCGCGGGCCGACACGTCGCCACCATCGTGTGCGGCAGCAACGTCGACGTGGACGCCTACCGCCGCTGGGTCGGGTGAGCGCCTTCAGGACCGCGCCTTCAAGACCGTCGCCGCGAGGACGTCCGTCATCGTCGCCGCAGGCCGTCCGAGCAGGCGGGCGAGGGTGGGGTCGGCCGGGGCGAAGTCGCCCCGGCGGCTCGCCGCGAACAGGCCCACGAGCAGGTCGGCCTGGGCCTCGGGCAGGCCGTGGTCCATCAGGTGCGCGCGGTAGTCGGCGTCGGAGACGACGACCCTGCGGACCGGACGGCCCGTCAGTCGCGTCACGAGCGCCGCGACTCCGGCCAGGTCGATCGCCTCGGGCCCGGTGAGCGCGGGGGTCGTTCCGTCGAGGTCGTCGCCGCCCGTGGTGAGGGCGAGCACCGCCGCGTCGGCGAGGTCGGCGTGGTCGGTCCAGGCGACCGGCCCGTCCTCGGGTGCGACGAGTTCGCCCGTGTCGAGCGCGGCGCCGAGCAGCATCACGGCCGAGGAGGCGTAGAAGCCGTTCCGCAGCGAGGTGAAGGGGACGCCGGACGCGCGCAGCGCGGCTTCGGTGGCGGCGTGGTCGGGCATCGGGGCGAAGGGGGATGTGGGGTCCGCGCCCATGTGGCTGGTGTAGAGGATGCGGTCCGCTCCGGCTGCCGCCGCCGCGTCGACGGCCGCGCGGTGCGCGCGTAAGGCCGCTTCGCTGGTGCTGTCCGTGGAGACGATCAGGACCTGTGAGGCGCCCTCGAAGGCGTGGGCGAGGCTCGACGGGTCGGTGAAGTCGCCCCGGCGGACGCGTATGCCCCGGTCGCCGAGGTCCCGCGCCTTCTCCGTGTCGCGCACGCTGACGCCGATCTCCCCGGCGGGGACGCGTCCCATCAGCCGCTCGGTGACCGCCCGGCCGAGCCTGCCGCCTGCTCCGGTAACGATGATCATGAGGTCTCCCTGGCCTGGCCTGCTGTTTCCAGTGATAACGAGCGGAGCGTATCACTGGAAACGAAGAAGCGATAACGCGATCCTGTTATCGTTGGAAACATGGAGAACGACGACGTCACCGCCACGGACGGGCACCGGGAACGCATCGTCGCGGCGGCCGCGCGGTTGCTGGCCGAAGGCGGCACCGACGCGGTGTCGACCCGGGCGGTGAGCGCCGCCGCCGGGGTGCAGCCGCCGACCATCTACCGGCTCTTCGGCGACAAGCAGGGCCTGCTCGACGCCGTCGTCGCCCATGGCTTCGCGACCTACCTGGCCGACAAGACCGCGGCGGAGCCCACCGGCGACCCGGTCGAGGATCTTCGCGCCGGATGGGATCTGCACGTCGGCCTCGGCCTGGCCAACCCGGCGCTGTACCTGCTGATGTACGGCCAGCAGCCCCCTGGGGCGTCGTCGCCCGCTGCCCTCGCCGCCTTCGAGGTACTCGCCGGGCACATCCGGCGCATCGCCGAGGCGGGCAGGCTGCGGGTGCCCGAGGAGCGGGCGGCGGCCCTGGTGCACGCCGCCGGATCCGGTGCGACGCTCGCGCTCATCGCCACGCCCGAGGAACGCCGCGACCCGGAGCTGTCCCACGCCGCCCGCGAGGCCGTCCTCGCGGCGATCACCACCGCCGCCCCCGCGTCCGCCTCCGGGCCAGGGCCCGCCGCGGCAGCCGTCACCCTGCGCGCCGTGCTGTCGCGGACCGACGCCCTGACCGCGTCCGAAAGCGCCCTCATGCGGGAGTGGCTCGACCGGATCGCCGATCAGGCCCGCTGATTCCGGGCCCGCTGAGCCAGGCCCGCTGATTCCGTGGTGTGACGCACGCCACCGGAACTCCCCTGCCCGCGCTGGTCAGTTAACGACGTGACCACAGATACGCGAACCCGGGTACGGGCCGGGGATCCCGACGCCTTCGCGGAACTCTTCGACGAGTACGCGCGCGCGGTGTACAACCACGCCTTCCGGCTGACCGCCGACTGGTCCGTGGCCGAGGACGTCATGTCGGCCACGTTCATGGAGGCGTGGCGACGCCATGCGTCGGTCGAGGCCGAAGGGGGTTCGCTGCGCCCCTGGTTGCTGGGGATCGCCACCAACGTGGCCCGCTCGCACTGCCGTGGCAACCGGCGCTACCGGGCCGCGGCCGCCGCCGCTGCCGAGGCGGGGCCCGCGGCCGTACGGATCCCCGACCACGCCGAGGAGACGGCGGGCCGGGTGGACGACCGGCGGCGGATCAACGCCACGCTGACCGCGCTCAGTTCGCTGAAGCGGGCCGAGCGCGAGGTGCTGGTGCTGTGCCTGTGGGAGGGCATGGAGTACGCCGACGTCGCCCGCACCCTCGCCATCCCCATCGGAACCGTCCGCTCCAGGCTGTCCCGGGCCCGGACGAAGCTGCGCAAACTCGCCGATGCCGAACTCGTCAAGAAAAAACGGGAACTCGCCGCTCCCATCCGGCAGACAAGAGGCGATCGCGGCTACGCGATCCGGTCCGCAGAGGAAGGAAACCGATGAACGCCAGCCCCTCCCAGCCGCATCCGGCTGAGTGGCCGGAGGCCCGACAGCTCCGGGACACCGGGGAGCGGAGTCTGCCGGCGGGCCGCCACGCGTTTCACAAGGAGCACCTGATGGCCCAGATCCGCGACGACATCCGCAGCGCCGGAACCCCTACGCGGCCGCGCAACCCGTTCCTCCGTATGACGATCCTGCTGCCCGCCGCGGCCTGCGCCCTGGCCGGTGCGGTCGTGGGCGGCTTCGCCCTGTACGAAGGCGGCGGCGACGGGACGACGCCCCTGGCCACCGGCCCCGCGCTGACCACCCAGCTCGGCTCCGTCGACGCCAAGGGCGCCCCGCGACTGCTGGACCGCGTCTCGCTGGCGGCGGGCTCCGGTGACACCGATGGACCCGTGGTGCGCGACGGCCAGTACATCTACGTCGCCTCCAAGGTGGCCAACACCTTCCCCAAGACCGTGGACGACAAGACCACCGTGGTCAGTACCGAACTGCACGGCCGTCAGGTCTGGCAGTCGGCGGACGGCAAGGACGGCTGGCTGATCGAGCCGGGCGAGACCGGCGAGGAGGGCATCACCCTGGCCGGTCCGCACGCGGTCAGCTCGGCGTACGACAACCTCGCCAAGCTGCCCACCGACCCCGACGCGCTGCTGAAGGAGATCTACAGGGACGCCCGCGCGAACAAGGACAAGGAAGTCCCCCTCGACCAGGCGGCCTTCGTCGCCATCGGCGATCTGCTGACCGAGAGCTACCCGCCCGCGGGGCTCGCCCCCGCCCTCTACAAGGCCGCCGCGAAGATCCCCGGCGTGGTCGCGGTGGACGACGCGGTCGACGCCATGGGCCGTCACGGGACCGCGGTGGCGCGGATGAACGACCAGACCGGCGAGCGCGAGGAGTGGATCTTCGACAAGGAGAGCCTGAAGTTCCTCGGTGAGCGCGAGGTCCAGGTGAAGGCCGTCCCGGATACGCCGATCAAGCCCGGCACCGTGCTCTTCACCAGCGCCATCACCCAGCGCGCGGTCGTCGACGGCAACAAGCGGATGCCCTCGCAGGGCAGCTGACGTGGCGCCGTCGAAGATCTCCACGGCCGCGCTGTGCGTCCTGCTGGTCGCGGGGGCGATGACGGGGGTCGCGATCGCGGCCCCCGGGTCCGGCCTCGGCGTACGGACGACCGGCACCGCCACCGTCGACGGCGGCGTCAGACCTCCTCGCGCATCAGACGCAGATACACCACCGAGAACGCCGCCCCCACCAGCAGCAGAAGCAACGCCACCGCCGTGCCGTAGCCGATCAGGGACTTGTTGAACGCCTGGTCGTACATGAACACCGGCAGCGTCTGGCTGCGGTTGCCGGGTCCGCCGCGGGTCATGGCCCAGATGAGGCCGAACACCGACAGCGTCTGCAAGGTGTTCAGCATCAGATTGGTGCCGATCGAGCGGCGGATCATCGGCAGCGTGACATGCCAGAAGCGGCGGAGGCCGCCCGCGCCGTCGACCTCCGCCGCCTCGGTGATCTCCTGCGGGATCTCCGACAGCGCGGCGGAGTAGACGAGCATCGAGAAGGCCGTACCGCGCCAGACGTTGGCGAAGGAGACGGCCAGGATGGGCAGGGTGTACAGCCAGTTCTGGGACGGCAGGCCCAGCCCGTCCAGGACCGCGTTGAGCGTGCCCTCGCGGCGGAAGAACGCGTACAGCAGGAAGCCCGCGACGATCTCGGGGAGCACCCAGGCCGCGACCACGACCGACCCGATCAGCGTGCGCACCGGCTTGGAGGCGCGCCGCATCAGGGAGGCCAGGGCCAGGCCCAGGGTGTTCTGGCCGAGGAGGGAGGAGACGACGGTGAAGACGAGGGTGAGGACGACCGCGTTGCGGAAGTCGTCGTCCCCGAAGGCGCGGCGGAAGTTGGCGAGGCCGGTGAACTCCGTGGTGGACGTGCCGGTCAGCTGCATGTTGGTGAAGGCGATGTAGCAGCAGTAGCCGATGGGCCCGCCGAGGAAGAGCAGCAGCAGGAAGGTGGCCGGGGCGAGCGGCAGCCACCGCAGGGGGCGGCGCCCCCTGCGTACCGGGGCGGCGGGCGCGGTGGTCATCCGCCCACGGCGCCGTCGGTGAGGGATTTCAGCTGCTCGTCGTACGCCTTCGCCGCGCCGCTCGGCGAGGAGTCACCCGTGGTCGCCGCCTCCATGGCCTCGCCGATGGCCGAGGAGACCTGCGGGTAGACGGGGAGCGCCGGGCGGTAGTGGGTGTACTGCACCAGGCCGGTGAAGAAGCGGATGCCGGGCATGGAGGAGAGGTATTCCGGGTCCTTCGCGACGTCCTTCCGGACGGCGATCTGGGCGTTGACGATGTCCCACCGGACCGCGTTCTTCTTGGTCTGGAACTGCTCGATGAACTTCCAGGCCAGATCGGGGTTCTTGGACTTCGCGCTGATCGCCCAGGTCCAGCCGCCGGACATGCTGACCTTGCCGGGCGCCTGCCCGGCTTGCGTCGGCATCGGGGCCTGGCCGAGGGTCTTCGACCACTCGGGCCACGGCTTGCCGCCGGTCTTCAGCCAGTTCTGGCCGAGCCAGGAGCCGTCGAGGGCGATGGCGAGCTTGCCCTCGGGGAGCCATTCGCTGAAGACGGTGGTGCCGACGTTGGGGTCGAGGGCGTCGGAGATGTCGGGGCCGAGCTTCTCGTCGTAGACGGTCTTCAGGAACGCGAGCGAGTCCCGGAAGCCCTTGCCGCCGGTGACCCACTTCTTCGTCCCGGGGTCGTAGAGCGGTTCGCCGCCCGCCGCGCCCGTGCCGTACAGCAGCATCTCGAAGCCCTGCATGACGGAGGTCTCGCCCGGGGCCTTGCCGGTGTAGACGTTGAGCGGGGTGACGCCGGGGACCTTCTTCTTGATGGTGCGGGCGGCCGTCAGGATCTCGTTCCAGTTCTTCGGCGCCCAGTCGGCGGGCAGCCCGGCCTTCGCGAAGAGGTCCTTGTTGAACCACAGCCCGCGGGTGTCGGTGCCGTCCGGGACGCCGTACGTCTTGCCGTCCTCGGCCTTGGCCGCCGTCTTCGCCGTGTCGACGAACTGGTCCCAGGCCTTCCACTTGGCCAGATAGTCGTCAAGCGGCCGCAGATAGCCCGCCTTGATGTCCGCGTTGATCCGGAAGGTGTCCTCGTAGACCAGGTCGGGGGCGGTCTTCGGGGACCGCATCATCTGCTGGACCTTGGTGGCGTAGTCGTTGTCCTGCGCCTGGATCGGGACCAGCTTGACCTTCTTGCCGGGGTTCGCCTTCTCGAACTGCTTCTTCACCGCGGCGAGATGGTTGTCCTTGAAGCGGATCTTGTTGTCGGTGCTGCGGTTGTACGCGACCTTGACGGTGTCCGGGTCGCTGCCCGAGCCGCCACCGCAGGCGGTGAGCCCGGCGGTGGCGACGAGGGCGGCGGCGGTGAGGATCAGTGGAGTGGTGGTGGGGCGCACGGCACGACCTCCTTGCTGCCCTGGGTGGGCTGCGGGCCGACCGTAAGGTGGCCCTCAACGCAAGGTCAATCCCCGTGTACGGGATGTTCTCGGTCGAACTCGGGTACGAGGGGCGGCAGTTCAGCCCGTGTAGCCAGCGAGCGCCTTGGTGAAGTCGTACGTCCCCTGGTTGATGCCGCTGCACGCGTCCGCGTCCGTGCCGGAGCCGCACTTGCGGTCGCGGTTGAGGGACCAGAAGCTGACCCGGGCCAGGTGGTGGCTCTTGGCGTACGAGATCATGGAGTTGAAGTTCGCCAGGGACACCGTCTCGCCCGCGACGTCCGTCTTGCCGTTCATGGAGGAGAAGCCGACCTTGCGGTAGGCGGCGTCGGAGGAGAGGCCGTAGGCGCTGGCGACGGTGTTCTTCAGGCCGTCGACGGCCGATTTGGTGGCCGCCGCCATGTCGACGGAGCCCTGTCCGAAGTCGAACGGCATGACCGCCCAGCCGTCCACGTCGAGTCCGGCCCTGGCGCCGCGCTTGACCAGGTCCGTGCCGTTGGAGTCGGGGCCGGTCGTGGTGGTGCCGAAGGTGACGTAGACCTTGATGCCGCTGTTCTTCTGCTTGACGGTCTTCAGCGCGTCGACCACCCGCTGCCGGACCGTCGCGTTCTCGAACTCGGTCGACTCGATGTCGATGTCGACCGCCTTGAGCCCGTACGCGTCGATGACCTTCTGGTACGCGGCGGCGAGCGCGGAGGCGGACGAGCACTTCTCGCCGAGCTTGTTGCCGCTCCAGCCGCCGAAGGAGACGGTGACGTCGCCACCGGCCGCGCGGATGGCGTTGATGGTCGACTGGTCGGTGCCGCCGGTGAGCGCGCGGGAGCCGTCCCACTTGGGGGTGCAGCCGCCGTCGGAGAGCATGAACGCCATCGTGAACTGCTTCGTGCCGGTCGCCGACATCACGTCCGTGGCCTTGGGCGGACTGCCCCAGCCGAGGTAGAGGTACGGGCCGGTCTGGCCGATGGCCGCGGCCGCCGTGGCCTGCGGCGCGGGGGTGGTGGCCTGGGCGGCGGTGGCCGCGCCCGTGGTGATCAGGGCGATTAATCCGGTGGCGGCGGCGAGGGCGCGTCTGTGGCGGCGGCGGGGGAGCTGAGGCATGACGGGCGGTCCTCCTGGGGGTCGGGGAGGGTGCGGCTGAACGCTAGCGAGCCGTCATGTCGGCGACAAGATGGTGGATAGGAAACTTTCCTAATGATCGCCGGACAGGGGTGCGCCGCGCTCGCCGAGTCAGGCGTTCAGTGCTCGCTGGGTCAGGCGTCGGTGCTCGCCGGGTCAGGCGTTCAGTGCTCGCTGAGCCAGCGGTAGACCAGCTCCGGGCGGCCGATCGCTCCGTAATGCGGTGTGCGGGCGGCGCGGCCCGCCTCCACCAGGTGTTCCAGGTAGCGGCGTGCGGTGATCCGTGAGATGCCCACCGCCTCCGCCGTCGCCGCCGCCGATACGCCGTCCTGGGCGCCGCGCAGCGCCTCGGTGACCGCGTGCAGGGTGGCCTGGGTGAGCCCCTTGGGCATCGAGGCGGGCTGCGGCGCGCGCAGGGCGGCCAGCGCGCGGTCCACCTCGTCCTGCCCGCTGGCCTCGCCCGCGGTCGACCGGAACTCGGCGTACCGCTGGAGCCGGTCGCGGAGCGTGGAGAAGGTGAACGGCTTCAGTACGTACTGGACCACCCCGAGTGAGACCCCGTCCCGGACCACGGCGAGGTCCCGGGCCGAGGTGACGGCGATGACGTCCGCCGCGTGCCCGGCCGCCCGCAGCGCCCGCACCAGCTGCAGGCCGTGCCCGTCCGGCAGGTAGAGGTCGAGCAGGACGAGGTCGGCGGGCCTGCGCTCCAGCAGCCGCTGGGCGTCACCGCCGGTGTGCGCGGTGCCGACGACGGCGAATCCGGGGACGCGCTCGACGTACATCCGGTGCGCGTCCGCCGCGACGAGGTCGTCCTCGACGACGAGCACCCGGATCGGCTCCGGGGTCGGGGTCGCCGAGTTCGCCTGCGGCGGGCTCATGGTCAGGTTTCCTCTCGGGGCGGGCGTCTCGGGGGAGGCAAAAAGCTCGGGGCCCCAATTTACGGAGCGTAATGAAGAGTGGCCAGGGTTACGGGCCTGTGAATCCGCCGGACGCACGCATCGCGAGCACCGCCCGACCGCCGCTCACGACGTGGCGGCCGCCCGCCGCTGGTCAGCCAGCGGCAGCCGTACGGTGAATTCGGCGCCGGAGCCGGGCGCCCCGGCCACGTCCACGCTGCCCGCGTTGCGGCGTACGGCCTGCTGGACCAGGGCCAGCCCGAGACCGCGCCCCGCCGACTTGGTCGACCAGCCGCGCCGGAACGCGTCCTCGGTCGCCGCCGGGTCGAGCCCGGCGCCGGTGTCCGCGACGCACAGGGTCAGCTCGCTGTCCTCCGCGTGGACGGTGACCGTGACCCGGGCGCTGCGGGCGGCGCCGCTGCCGACGCCGTCGGTGGCGGCGTCGATCGCGTTGTCGATGAGGTTGCCGACGATGGTCACCAGGTCGCGGGCGGCAAGACCGGGCGGCAGCAGACCGTCGTCGATGCGGCTCTCGGGGGTGAGGACGAGTTCGACGCCGCGCTCGCTGGCCTGGGCCGCCTTGCCCAGCAGCAGCGCGGCCAGCACGGGTTCGGCGACGGCCGCCACGACCTGGTCGGTGAGTGCCTGGGCCAGCTCCAGCTCGGCCGTCGCGAACTCGACCGCCTCGTCCTCCCGGCCCAGCTCGATCAGCGAGACGACGGCGTGCAGCCGGTTGGCGGCCTCGTGGGCCTGGGAGCGCAGCGCCTCGGCGAAGCCGCGTACGGAGTCCAGCTCGCCGGACAGCGCCTGCAGTTCCGTATGGTCGCGCAGCGTGACGACCGTGCCGCGCTGTTCGCCGCTGCTCACCGGGGAGGTGTTGACGACGACGACCCGCTCCGCGGTCAGATGCAGTTCGTCCACGCGCGGCTCGGCGGCCAGCAGGGCGCCGGTGAGGGGGCTGGGCAGGCCCAGCTCGGAGATGTAGCGGCCGACCGCGTCGTCGGGCAGCCCGAGCAGCTCCCGGCCGCCGTCGTTGATGAGCGCGATCCGCCGCTGCCCGTCCAGCATCAGCAGCCCCTCGCGCACCGCGTGCAGCGCCGCCTCGTGGTAGTCGTGCATCCGGCTCAGCTCGGCGGCGTTCATGCCGTGGGTGTGGCGGCGCAGCCGGGCGTTGATGACGTACGCGCACAGGCCCCCGACCGCGAGCGCCCCGGCCGCGACGCCGAGCAGCGCGAGGAGCTGGCGCCGCACCTGGGCGCTGATGGTCTCGACCGTGATCCCGGCGCTGACCAGCGCGGTGATCCGGCCCCCGGCCCGCACGTCGCGCACCGGGGCGACCACCCGCACCGACGGGCCAAGGGTGCCGGTGTACGTCTCGGGGAAGATCCGGCCCTTCAGCGCGGGCTCGATGTGGCCGAGGTAGGTCTCTCCGATCCTGTCCGGATCGGGGTGTGTCCAACGGATACCGCGCGGGTTCATGATGGTCACGAAGGTGACGCCGGTGTCCCGGCGCACCTTCTCCGCATACGGCTGGAGCCGGGGGCTGGGGTCCTTCGACCGTACGGCGTCGGCCACCGAAGGGGAGTCGGCGACGGCAGCGGCCGCGGCCGTGGCCTGACTGCGCGCGGCGGCCGTGGCCTGGTTGCGGTCGGTGATGTACGCGAAGACGGCGCATCCGGCCACGAGGGCTGCGACCAGCACGACCTGCATCGCGAAGAGCTGGCCGGCCAGGCTCCGCGGGTGGGGGATGCGCATGTCCATCAGTCTGCACACGAATCTTTGTGTGAACGAAATGAACGGAAGGGTGACCCCCGTCACAGGCGTGGGGCATAGTCGCCGGAACCGTTCAAGGCGGTGTGCGAGCCGCACACGGTACAGCGCCGGGACAGTTGGACGGCCGAAGAGAAGGAGGCAGCACCGTGGCTGCGGAGATCACGCCGCCCGCATCGGGACGTACAGAGCCGGAGCGGCCGAAGGCGAAGAAGAAGGAAAAGATCCACTACCTCTACCTCGCCGTGATCGGCGCGGTGGCGCTGGGGATCCTCGTGGGCTTCGTCGCCCCCGACACGGCGGTCGAGCTGAAGCCCATCGGCGACGGGTTCGTGAACCTGATCAAGATGCTGATCTCGCCGATCATCTTCTGCACGATCGTGCTCGGCGTCGGGTCGGTACGGAAGGCCGCCAAGGTCGGCAAGGTCGGAGGGCTCGCCCTCGGCTACTTCATGGTGATGTCGACCGTCGCGCTGGGCATCGGCCTGATCGTCGGCAACATCCTGGACCCCGGCAGCGGGCTGCACTTCACCCAGGAAGTGGCGAAGGAAGGCCAGGGCCAGGTAGACAGCGGCGCGAGCGAGGGCCTGTCCGAGTTCCTGCTGGGCATCATCCCCACCACGCTGGTCTCCGCGTTCACCTCGGAGCAGGTGCTCCAGACCCTGTTCGTCGCCCTCCTCGTGGGCTTCGGCCTCCAGGCCATGGGCAAGTCCGGTGAGCCGGTGCTGCGCGGCATAGGCCACATACAGCAGCTCGTCTTCAAGCTGCTGTCGATGGTCATGTGGCTGGCCCCGGTGGGTGCCTTCGGCGCGATCGCCGCGGTGGTCGGCGAGACGGGTCTGGACGCGCTCAAGGCGCTCGCCGTCATCATGATCGGCTTCTACACCACCTGCGTCCTCTTCGTGTTCGTCGTGCTCGGCACGATCCTGCGCCTGGTCGCCGGTGTGAACCTCTTCCTGCTGCTGAAGTACCTGGCGCGGGAGTTCCTGCTGATCCTGTCGACGTCCTCCTCGGAGTCGGCGCTGCCGCTGCTGATCGCCAAGATGGAGCACGCGGGCGTCAGCCGCCCGGTCGTCGGCATCACCGTGCCGACCGGCTACTCCTTCAACCTGGACGGCACCGCGATCTACCTGACCATGACGTCGCTGTTCATCGCCGACGCCATGGGCAAGCCGCTCGCGATCGGCGAGCAGATATCCCTGCTGCTGTTCATGATCGTCGCCTCCAAGGGCGCGGCCGGTGTCACCGGCGCCGGTATGGCGACCCTCGCGGGCGGTCTCCAGTCGCACCGGCCCGACCTGGTCGGCGGTGTCGGCCTGGTCGTCGGCGTCGACCGCTTCATGAGCGAGGCCCGCGCCCTCACCAACTTCGCGGGCAACGCGGTCGCCACCGTCCTGGTCGGCACCTGGACCAAGGAGATCGACAAGGACCGGATGAACGAGGTCCTCTCCGGACGGCTCCCGTTCGACACCGCGGCCTTCGCGGCGAACGGTGGCGGCCACGGCCCGGCCGCCGAGGACTCCGAGGGCGCCGACACCAAGGCGCTCCCCGAGCAGCGTGACGGTGACACGGCCAAGGAGCACGTGCCCGCCTGACGCCCCACGCCCCTGCGGCCCTGCCCTCCTGAATCGGGGCAGGGCCGCAGTCGTGTTTCCGCCTGGGGCGTTGAGCAGTGGTGCCCCGCGTCCTCCCCCCGTGGCAAGACACGAGACACCCGTACCGGGGGCGGGTCAGCCCTCTCCGTCCGCCACCGGGCGCAGCTGTTCGGGCAGGGCGGTCCATTCGGGCCCGCCGCCGCGCGGCTCGACCCACGCGATGTTGCCACCGGCGTCGATGTAGGCGACGCGGCCGATGGCCTCGCGCTCGATGTCGTAGACGAGATCCCCTATCCGGGGTCTGCGGCGGGTGCGTCCGGCCGTGGTCATGAAGCCCAGCGTCCTGGAAGCCGCTGATGTGCGGCTGATGCCTCGCTGACCTGGCCCGGTGGGTAGGCTGCCGGATGGGCACACTGATTCTCTGGTACCGACGGGGGCAGCGCGTGGACGGGACCGGCTTACGCCTCTTGGGGCCCGTGGGGATTTGGCGGGACGACCAGCTGCTGGGCCCGACCGCCGCGCAGCAGCGTTCCGTTCTGGCGATGCTGGTGATGGAACCGGGCCGGGTGGTCTCCGTCGACCGGCTGGTGATGGCCGTCTGGGGCGAGGACCCGCCGGGTTCGGCGCGGAACGCCGTACAGGTCCAGATCTCCAAGCTGCGCCGCATCCTGGCCGCACTGCCCGACACCGAACTGACCACCTCCGCCAAGGGCTACTGCCTCACCACCCCGCGCAACGGCGTCGACCTGCACCGCTTCCGTGACCTGGTGCGCGAGGCCCGCACCGTCAACGACGACCGGGCCGCCGAACTGCTGCGCGCCGCCCTGCAGTTGTGGCGCGGCCCCGCGCTCGCCGACGTGGCGGGCGGCTGGCTGTCCGACACCGTCGGAGCCGGGCTGGAGGAGGAGCGGCGGGTCGCGGTGGAGGAGTGCGCCGCGCTCGACGTACGCGCCGGGCGCCACCACGAGGCCGTCGCGCAACTGTCCGCGCTGGTCGCCGAACACCCGCTGCGCGAGGGCTCGGTGGCCCTGCTGATGGAGGCGCTGCGCCGGTCGGGACGGCGGGCCGACGCCCTGGCGCTGTTCCGCGCGACCCGGCAGCGGTACGCCGAGGAGCTGGGCATAGAACCGGGCGAGGAGCTGCAACGCCTCCACCGCCAGGCGCTCGACGCGCGCAGCGGCTTCGGGCTCGTACCCCGCCCCGGTCCCGGGGGACGCGCCGGGTCTGGGCCCGGCCCCGGCCCCGGGTACGCGCCCGGGGACGGCGCGGCGTCCGAGGCCGGATACGCGCGCGGGTCCTGGCCGGAGTCTGGCGGCGGGGGTGCCGCCGGAGCCCGCACGGAGTCCGGAACCGGGTACGACCCCGGGGTTCATCCTGGTCCCGGGGCCGGGCATGTGCCTGGGGATGGTGCCGGGCGCGCTGCCGGAGCCGGGCGCGAGGCCGGGTCCCAGGCCGGGGACGGCGCGGGGGGCGTTGCCGGTGCCCGGCCCGGTCCCGGGGCCGGGTACGCACCCGGGGATCGCGATGGGTCTGGGCCCGGGTACACAACCGGGGCCGGGCATGCGTCTGGGGACGGCGTCGGAGCCCGCCCCGGTACCGGGTCTGGGCCTGCGCCCGGGGAGGGCGCGGCCGGGTACGCGCCCGGGGGCCGTACCGAGTCCGGGGCCGGGTACGCGCCCGGGGATCGGGCCGGGCACGCGCCCGGGGACGGCGCAGGGTTCGGGGCCGGGCAGGTGCCTGGAGCCCGTACCGCCCCCGCGGCCGGGCGCGCGGCCGAGCGCCGTACCGCGGCGGAGGCCGCCGGGGCGGGCGGCGTGGTCGCCGACCCGGGCGCCATCCCGCAGCAACTGCCGCCCGACGTAGCCCACTTCAGCGGCCGTGAGCGCGAACTCGGCGGGTTGGACTCGCTGCTGCGGGCCACTGCCACCGCCGCCGTGATCGGGGTGATCGCGGGGAGTGGCGGGCTCGGCAAGACCACCCTCGCGGTGCACTGGGCGCACCGGGTGCGGGACCGGTTCCCCGATGGGCAGCTGTACGTCAACCTGCGCGGCTTCGGCCCCACCGGCTCGGCGATGACCGTCGCCGAGGCGGTCCGCGGGTTCCTCGACGCGTTCCAGGTGCCCGCGCACCGCATCCCCGCCACCGTGGAGGCGCAGACCGCCCTCTACCGCAGTCTGCTGGCCGACCGCCGGGTGCTGGTCCTGCTCGACAACGCGCGCGACGCCGAGCAGGTACGCCCGCTGCTGCCCGGGGCGCCCGGCTGTCTCGTCGTGCTGACCAGCCGTAACGAACTCACCGGGCTGGTCGTCGCGGAACAGGCCCGGCCGCTGCCGCTGGACCTGCTCGGCCGCGCCGAGGCGCGCGATCTGCTCATCGGCCGGATCGGCGCCGAGCGCGCCGCCGCCGAGCCGCAGGCCGTGGAGGACGTGGTCACGGTGTGCGCGGGGCTGCCCCTCGCGCTCGCCATCGTGGCCGCCCGCGCCGCCACCCACCCCCGCTTCAGCATCGCGGCGCTCGCCGGTGAGCTGCACGACGCCCGCGGCAGCCTCGACGCGTTCGAGGGCGGGGACGCCACCACCGACGTCCGGGCCGTGTTCTCGTGGTCGTACCACTCCCTCGGCGCCGACGCCGCCCGGCTGTTCCGGCTGCTCGGCGTCCACCCCGGCCCGTACATCGCGGCCCCCGCCGCGGCCTCCCTCGCCGGGGTGGACGTGGCGCAGGCGCGCAGGCTGCTGAGCAGGCTCACCCGGGCCCATCTGCTCGCCGAGCGCAGCCCGGGCCGGTACGCCTTCCACGATCTGCTGCGCGCGTACGCCACGGAGCTGGCTCAGGAGCAGGACTCGGCGGACGAGCGCCGGTCCGCGCTGCACCGGGTGCTGGACCACTATCTGCACTCCGCCTTCGCCGCCGGGCGCGCCTTCACCCCGTACCGGGAGCCGATCGCGATCGGCCCGGCGCGGCCCGGTGTCGCCGTCGAGACGTTCGGCGAACACGCCCAGGCGCTCGCCTGGTTCACCCTGGAACACCCGGTGCTGATCGCGGCCCTCCAGCGGGCCGCCGACGCCGGGTTCGAGACCCACGCGTGGCAACTGTCCTGGACGCTGGCGGAGTTTCTGGACCAGCTCGGCCACTGGCACGACCAGCGTGCCATTCACCGCATCGCCCTGGGCGCCGCCCACCGCATCGCCGATCCGGCCGGGCAGGCCCACGCCCGCCACGGGCTGGGCCTCGCCGATCTGCGGATGGGCCGGTACGACCGGGCCCGCGGTCATCTGCTGCGCTCGCTCGACCTGCACGGCGAGACCGCCAACCACATCGGCCAGGCCCGTATCCACGTCGCGCTCAACATGACGGCCGAGCGCCAGGGCCGCGACGAGGAGCTGCTGTACCACGCCCGGCGCTCGATGGAGCTGTACCAGGTGGCCGGTCACCGCAGGGGCGAGGCGTACGCCCTCAACAACATGGGCTGGGCGTACGCCATGCTCGGCGACTGCCGCCAGACCCTGGTGCACTGCGCCAAGGCGCTCGCCCTGCTGCGGGAGGCGGGCGACGGGCGCGGCGAGTCGGCCGCCTGGGACAGCCTCGGGTACGCCCACCACCACCTCGGCGACCACCAGCAGGCCATCGCCTGCTACCGGCGCGCGGTCGAGCTGCGGCGCGGTCTGGACGAGCGGGTGCGGGAGGCCGAGTCGCTGTACCGGCTGGGCGACGCCCAGCGGACCGCCGGGGACGTGGCCGGGGCGCGGATGAGCTGGCGCGCGGCGCTGAGCCGTTTCGACGCCCTCGGCCACCCGGACGCGGACCGGGTCCGGGACGGGCTCGCCCGGCTGGACGAGCCCGAGCCCGAGCCCGAGCCCGAGCCCGGGTCCGGGTCAGAGCCCGAGCCCGAGCCCGATAGCGCTAGCTGAAGGGGATGCGGACGGTGGACTGGTTGCCGGTGCCGAGGGTGCTGGCGCCGTTGCCGATGGCGTTCCACACCTCGACGCGGACCTTGCCGTTGCTGAGATTGCCCAGCGCCGAGCCGGTCGTGGACTTGAGGCCCCTGGCCTGGGTGTAGTGCTCGTAGCCCGGGGTCGGATCGGTGGCGAAGTACTGGTAGGTCTCGGTGCGGTCCCAGCTGCCGTCGCCGGTGAGGTCGTAGGAGATCCGTACCTGCTGCCCGTTGGCGACCGTCGTGCCCGCGTCCACGAACAGGTCGAAGGCGCTCGAGCCGCCGTTGTACGTGCGGGTGATGCCGGACGAGGTGAACGTCTGCGGCTGGTACGGCGTCCCGTCGTGGTTGGCGCCGCCCGCCGAGGCCAGGGTCGTGGCGCTCGCGGACGAGGAGGCCGCGCCGAGCGCGCCGCCCGAGCCCGGGTAGAGGGTGGCGGAGCCGGTGCCGGGGTCGGTGCCGCCGCCGCCCCGGGTCCAGACCCCGACGTAGTCGACGAGCATGGGGTGGCCGGGGACGGTGGCCGCGGTGGGCGTGGCCGAGCCGTGGACACCGTTCGGGAAGGCGCCGCCCATCGCCACGTTGAGCAGCATGAAGTAGCCCGCGTGGTCCGTCATGTTCGACCAGGTGGTGGCGTCGACCTGGCTCTGGCTGATGCTGTGGAACTGCTGGCCGTCCACGTACCAGCGCAGCTGGTTCGGGGTGGCCGAGCGGTCCCATTCGAAGCGGTAGGTGTGGAAGGCGGACTGGCAGCTCGATCCGGGGCAGGCGCGGCTGGCGCCGAGTCCGGTGCTCTCGTTGCAGGCGCCGCCCGGGTTCACGCCGCAGTGCAGCACGCCCCAGACGGAGTTGATCCCGTTGACGTTCTCCATGATGTCGAACTCGCCGATGCCGGGCCAGTTCTGGTAGTTGCCCCGGTACGGGCTGCCGAGCGCCCAGAAGGCGGGCCAGTAGCCGAGGGCGGCGGTGCCGGTGACGTTCGGCATCTGAATCCGGCCCTCCATGCGCAGCACACCGCCCGCCGGGGCCTTGAAGTCGGCGCGCTTGGTCTCGATGCGGGCCGACGTCCAGTTGCCCGCGCCGTCGCGGAGCGGGGTGATGCGGAGGTTGCCGGTGCCGTCGAGGCTGAGGTTGCTGGTGGAGTTGGTGTAGTTCTGGATCTCGCCGGTGCCCCAGTTGCCGGGGCCGCCGGGGTAGCTGTGGCCGGTGTCGATCTGCCAGTTGGCGGCGGAGGGGAGGGTGCCCGCCGACCCGGTGAAGTCATCGCTCCACTGGAGGGTCCAGCCGGTGGGCGTGGGCGGCACGTCGGCCCGTGAGGACGTGGCGCCGAGGAGGGCGACGGCGGTGGCCGCGAGTGCTGCTAAGCAGGTTCTCAGGGCGGATCTGTGTCTGCGGGGGCGCATGGACGTACCTCCTGAAGGGGGGTGAGAGCGCTCTCACCCCCTCTTTAGGCGTGTCCACGTCACTCGTCAACCTTTGACGCCAACCTTGGAACCTGCGCTCAGGCCGGACGCAGCCAGATCGTGGCCAGCGGCGGCAGTACCGGCAGGAGGCTGGCCGGGCGGCCGTGGGCGGCCGTCGGCTCGGCCTTCAGGGGTTCCGGATTGCGGACGCCGCTGCCGCCGTACCGCTCGTCGTCCGTGTTCAGCACTTCCCGCCACAGCGGGACCGTGTCCGGTACGCCCACCCGGTACGCGTGCCGCACCACCGGCGAGAAGTTGCTGACCGCCAGCAGCGGGGAGCCCTCCGCGTCGAAGCGGAGGAAGGCGAAGACGTTGTCCTCGTGGCCATCCCCCTCCACCCACGCGAACCCCTCCGGCTCCGTGTCCCGCTGCCACAGTGCCGGTGTCGCCGCGTAGGCCCGGTTGAGGTCGCGGACCAGGTCGCGCACGCCCCGGTGGTCGGGTTCGGCGGAGTACGAGGGGTCCAGCAGCCACCAGTCGGGACCGTGGCGCTCCGACCACTCCGCCCCTTGCGCGAACTCCTGCCCCATGAAGAGCAGTTGCTTGCCCGGATGTGCCCACATGAAGCCGAGGTACGCCCGGTGGTCGGCGCGCTGCTGCCACCAGTCGCCCGGCATCTTGCTCACCAGCGCGCGCTTGCCGTGCACCACCTCGTCGTGCGAGATGGGGAGGACGTAGTTCTCGCTGTACGCGTACACCATCGAGAACGTCATCTCGTGGTGGTGGTACTTCCGGTGCACCGGCTCGTGTGCCAGGTAGCCGAGCGAATCGTGCATCCACCCCATGTTCCACTTCAGCCCGAAGCCGAGCCCGCCGAAGCCGCTCGGACCCACGTGGTGGGTGGACCGGGTGACGCCGTCCCAGGCCGTGGACTCCTCGGCGACGGTCACGACGCCGGGGCAGCGGCGGTAGACCGTCGCGTTCATCTCCTGGAGGAACGCCACCGCGTCCAGGTTCTCGCGGCCGCCGTGCGCGTTGGGCGTCCACTGGCCGGGCTCGCGGGAGTAGTCGAGGTAGAGCATGGACGCCACGGCGTCCACCCGCAGACCGTCGATGTGGAACTCCTCGCACCAGTAGACCGCGTTCGCGACCAGGAAGTTCCGCACCTCCGTGCGGCCGTAGTCGAATTCGAGCGTCCCCCAGTCGGGGTGTGCGGCCCGCTGCGGGTCGGCGGGTTCGTACAGCGGCCTGCCGTCGAACTCCGCGAGCGCCCACGCGTCCCGGGGGAAGTGCGCGGGCACCCAGTCCACCAGCACGCCGATGCCCGCCCGGTGCAGCGCGTCGACCAGGTGCTTGAAGTCGTCCGGCGTGCCGAGGCGGGCCGTGGGCGCGTAGAACCCGGTCACCTGGTAGCCCCAGGAGCCGCCGAATGGATGCTCGGCCACCGGCATCAGCTCGACGTGGGTGAAGCCGAGGTCCTTGACGTACGCGGGAAGCTGCTCGGCCAGCTGCCGGTAGGTCAGCCCGGGCCGCCACGACGGCAGGTGCACCTCGTACACCGAGAACGGCAGCTCGTGCACGCGCCCGCCGTCCCGCCGCGCCATCCAGTCCTCGTCGCGCCAGTGGTGGTGCGAGGCGTGCACGACGGAGGCGGTCGCGGGCGGGCACTCGGTACGCCGTGCCATCGGGTCCGCGCGCAGCGTGCGGCTGCCGTCGGGCCGGGTGATCTCGAACTTGTACAGCGCGCCCTCGCCGACGCCCGGCACGAACAGCTCCCATACGCCGCTGGAGCCGAGCGAGCGCATCGGGAAGCCGGTGCCGTCCCAGTGGCAGAAGTCCCCGGTGACCCGGACCCCGCGCGCGTTCGGCGCCCAGACGGTGAACCGCGTCCCGGCCACCCCGTGGTGCGTCATCGGCCGCGCGCCGAGCGCCCGCCACAACTCCTCGTGGCGGCCCTCGCCGATGAGGTGCAGATCGAGTTCGCCGAGGGCGGGCAGGAACCGGTACGGGTCGTGGACCCGCACCTCGGCGTCGTCGTACGCCACGAGCAGCTGGTAGTCGGGGACGTCCGCCAGCGGCACCACCCCCGAGAACACCCCGTCCCCCTCGCCCCGGAGCCGCGCCCGCAGCCCGTCGGCGACGATGGTGACGGCCCGCGCGTACGGCCGCAGCACCCGGAACCGGACGCCGCCGGGGTCGGGGTGCGCGCCGAGGAGAGCATGCGGATCGTGATGCTCCCCACCGATCAGCCGCCCCCGCTCCTCCGCCCCGAGCGGCTCCGCGGCCCGGACCATGTGCTCATCGCCCGGCCCGGGCACGGGACCGCTCCCGGGCGCGGTGCGGACGCCGCCCGCCCCGCCGGGCCCCCGCCCCTCGGCCGCTCCCGCTCCGCCCCCACCGGGCCCCGCCTCTCCGGTGCCCCCGGCGCCGCACGCCCGCGGCGCCCGAGGCTCGGGCGCCGACCCGTACGACGGCCGCGGGCTGGGCTTGATGCCCGCGGATTGCGGTGAGGCGGGGTCTTCGCCGGGGGACCCGGGTGCCCGGAGCCCCGCTTCGACGTCCGGGGCGTCGGCCGGGGCCGCGTCCGGGCGTTCCGGCCGGGCCTCGGCCCTGCGCGCCGGGCCCCTGGCCGATCGGGCCGGGAGGAACGTGGGTGGGACCGCCGGGCCCGTCCTGGGGCCGGTGGTGGCCGGGTCGGGGCCCGGGCCCTCGTCGGACGGGTGCTGGCCGGACGGCGGTCGTGCGGTCACGGGGTGGTCCTCCCGGGGGTGTCGGAGGGTGTTGGAGGGGGCGTCGGAGGCGGGTGTGTCGGAGGGGATCAGCGGACGGCGGCCAGTCGGCGGATCGCGGTCATCGGGACCGGCAGCCAGTCGGGGCGGTGGCGGGCCTCGTAGAGGACCTCGTACACCGCCTTGTCGGTCTCATGGGCACGCAGCAGCTCCGGCTCGTCGCGCGGGTCCGCGCCGGAGGCCTCCGCGTACCCCGCGCAGTACGCGTCACGCGTGCGCTCCGCCCAGTCCTGCGCGGTGTCCTGGCCGCCCACGGCCGCCGCGTAGTCGAAGGAACGGAGCATTCCGGCGAGGTCGCGGACCGGCGGCTGCGGGCGGCGGCGTTCGGCGAGCGGACGGGACGGCTCGCCCTCGAAGTCGATCAGCGACCACTGCCGTTCCGCCGTCAGCAGGGCTTGTCCCAGGTGCAGATCGCCGTGGATGCGCTGGGCCGCCCAGGTGCGCCCGGCGCGGCCGAGGGCGGCGACGTCCTCGTACGCGGCGTGCAGCGCGGCCCGGTACGGCTGGAGCACGGGCACCGCGGCGGCGGTCGAGTCGAGGCGTTCGCTCATGGCGGCCGCGAGGTGTTCGATCTGTGGGCGGCGCAGTACGGAGACGGGGAGCGCGTCGGCCATCGCGAGGTGCACCTCGGCGGTGGCCTGGCCGAGGGCACGGGCGGCGTCGGTGAAGTCGGCGCGTACGGCGAGGGCGTCGAGGGCGAGCTGCCAGCCGTCGGTGGACCCGGCGAGGTAGGGCTGGAGGACACCGAGGGTGAACGGCTCCGGGCGCGGGCCGGGCCCCTCCGGCGGCGGGGCGGCCTCGAACCAGGCGGCCGGGGCGGGCACCCGGGTGCAGGCGGTGCGGGCGAGGGCGAGGGGGAGTTCGAGGTCGGGGTTGGTGCCGGGGCTGACCCGCCGGAAGAACTTGAGGATGAACGTATCGCCGTACACCACGGAGGAGTTGGACTGCTCGGCGGTGACCAGGCGGGGCGGCAGGATGGACGGGATGGCGCTGGAGGGTTCGCGGACGAAGCGCAGCGGGCCCAGGCGGCCGGGGACGCGCAGCCGCTCCAGGAGGAGCGAGGCGAGGCGGGGGTCGGCCAGCGCCTCGTACACGGTGCGGCCGTCCAGCGGTCCGCCGCTGGGGTGGCCGACGAGGGCGGGGGCGAGGGAGGGCGGCAGGGTGGAGCGGACGCCGAGCAGGATCTGGTAGCAGTCGCTGGCGGCCGCGCCACGGCGGTGGCCGCAGCCGAAGCCGTGGCGGTGGCCGGGCGGTTCCGGCTGCTGGGCGCGGACGAGCAGATGGAGCAGCCCGGGGGACGCGCCGTCGGGTGGGCAGGGCAGTATCTCGGTCGCGGAGACGAGGGCGAAGCCGGTGACGGGGCGGCCCTTGCCCGCGAACCAGCGCTGCCGGGGGAGCCACTCGGCGAGCAGTGGCGCGAGCGACCCGAGCAGCCCGGTCGGACCGGCGTTCGGGCTTGCCGTCGTGGCGGATGAAGGGGGGTCGGCTGGCGGTACAGCGGTCGGCGGGTGGTGTGCCCCCCGGGAGAATGAAGCTTCCGGCATGGCGTCGCGTCCTTTCCCCGGGCACACGACAGATCAGGGCAAAGTGTCCCGGATTGCGGCATTGACTGTGCGACGGTGCGGGACGTGTCGGGCGAGGATCGTCCGTACGGCGAGTACGGAGTACGCGATCGGCTCCGCCGGTGGCGGTACGTAGTCAGAGTGCCCATGAACCCATGACGAAAACGCCGCCTTCGCCCAAAGGGCCTGTTTCCCCCACCCTGCCCCGCCCCGCCCTCGTCCCCGCCCGGGCCTGGGCTGGGCAGGGCGGCACGGGGGCGGCCCCGGAGGGGCGGGGTGGGGGAGTGCGCCCGGGGCCGGGCTACAGCGGGGTGCGGGGTGCGGGGTCGGCTCGGCGTAGGCGGAACCAGTAGAAGCCGTGGCCCGCCAGGGTGAGCAGGTAGGGGAGCTCGCCGATGGCGGGGAAGCGGACGCCGCCGATCAGTTCGACCGGGTGGCGGCCAGCGAAGGACTGGAGGTCCAGCTCCGTCGGCTGGGCGAAGCGCGAGAAGTTGTGCACGCACAGCACCAGGTCGTCCTCCCCGTCCGGGGTCCGCGGGGCCTCGCGGAGGAACGCGAGGACGGCGGGGTTCGAGGAGGGCAGCTCGGTGAAGGAGCCCAGCCCGAACGCCGGGTTCTGCTTGCGGATCTCGATCATCCGCCGGGTCCAGTGGAGCAGGGAGGACGGCGAGGACATGGACGCCTCGACGTTGGTGACCTGGTACCCGTACACCGGATCCATGATCGTCGGCAGGAAGAGCCGCCCCGGATCGCAGGAGGAGAAGCCCGCGTTGCGGTCGGGGGTCCACTGCATGGGGGTGCGCACGGCGTCGCGGTCGCCGAGCCAGATGTTGTCGCCCATGCCGATCTCGTCGCCGTAATACAGGATCGGCGAGCCCGGCAGCGACAGCAGCAGAGCCGTGAACAGCTCGATCTGGTTGCGGTCGTTGTCCAGCAGCGGGGCGAGCCGCCGCCGGATGCCGATGTTGGCGCGCATGCGCGGATCCTTGGCGTACTCCGCGTACATGTAGTCGCGCTCTTCGTCGGTCACCATTTCCAGCGTCAGCTCGTCGTGGTTGCGCAGGAAGATGCCCCACTGGCAGCCGGACGGGATGGCCGGGGTCTTGGAGAGGATCTCGGAGACCGGGTAGCGGGACTCGCGCCGCACCGCCATGAAGATGCGCGGCATGACCGGGAAGTGGAAGGCCATGTGGCATTCGTCGCCGCCCGCCTCGTAGTCGCCGAAGTAGTCGACGACGTCCTCCGGCCACTGGTTGGCCTCGGCGAGCAGCACCGTGTCGGGGTAGTGGGCGTCGATCTCGGCGCGGACGCGCTTGAGGAGTTCATGGGTGCGGGGGAGGTTCTCGCAATTGGTGCCCTCCTCCGCGTACAGATACGGCACGGCGTCGAGCCGGAATCCGTCGATACCGAGGTCCAGCCAGAAGCGCAGGGCGGCCAGTACCTCTTCCTGGACGGCCGGGTTCTCGAAGTTGAGGTCCGGCTGATGCGAGAAGAAGCGGTGCCAGTAGTACTGCTTGCGTACCGGATCAAAGGTCCAGTTGGACGTCTCGGTGTCGACGAAGATGATGCGGGCGTCCTGGTACTGCTTGTCGTCGTCGGCCCAGACGTAGTAGTCGCCGTACGGTCCGTCCGGATCGGTACGGGACTCCTGGAACCACGGATGCTGATCACTGGTGTGGTTCATGACAAAATCGATGATGACGCGCATGCCGCGCTGGTGCGTGGCGTCCACGAACTCGACGAAGTCGGCGAGATCCCCGAACTCCGGCAGCACGGCCGTGTAGTCCGAGACGTCGTAGCCGCCGTCGCGCAGCGGGGAGGCGAAGAAGGGCGGCAGCCAGAGGCAGTCGACGCCCAGCCACTGGAGGTAGTCGAGCTTGGCGGTGATCCCCTTGAGGTCGCCGACACCGTCGCCGTTGCTGTCCTGGAAGGAGCGGACCAGCACTTCGTAGAAGACGGCGCGTTTGAACCAGTCGGGGTCACGGTCCTTGGCCGGGGTGTCTTCGAACTTGTCCGGTACAGGCTCGTTGACGATCATGTTGTGGGTGACCCTCCGATCGGTGAGGACGGTCGCAGGGAGAGCACGTGCGCGGGGGCCATGTCACGCCCAGGCTCCAGGCGCACGTAGTTGTCCCTGCCCCAGTGGTAGGTCTCGCCGGTGAGCTCGTCGCGCACCGGGACGGACTCGTGCCAGTCGAGGCCGAGTTCCGGCATGTTCAACGAGACCGTCGCCTCCTGGGTGTGGTGGGGGTCCAGGTTGACGACGGTGAGCACGCACGAGTCGCCCGTGCGCTTGGAGTAGACGATGACGGAGTCGTTGTCGGCGTGGTGGAATCGGAGGTTGCGCAGCCGGCGCAGGGCGGGGTGCCGCCGGCGCAGCCGGTTGAGCCGGGTGAGCAGGGGGGTGAGCGACTCTCCGGTACGCTCCGCGCCCGCCCAGTCGCGCGGGCGCAGCTGGTACTTCTCGGAGTCGAGGTACTCCTCGCTCCCGGCCCGCAGCGGGGCGTTCTCGCACAGCTCGTAGCCCGCGTAGACACCCCAGGTGGGGGAGAGGGTGGCGGCGAGGACGGCCCGGACCGCGAAGGCCGGGCGGCCGCCGTCCTGAAGGTAGGCGTGGAGGATGTCGGGGGTGTTGACGAAGAAGTTGGGCCGCATCCAGGCGGCCGCGTCCCCGGACAGTTCGGTGAGGTAGTCGGTCAGCTCCTGCTTGTCGTTGCGCCAGGTGAAGTACGTGTACGACTGCTGGAAGCCGATCATGCCGAGCGTGTTCATCATCGCGGGCCGGGTGAACGCCTCGGCGAGGAAGAGGACATCGGGGTCGGTGCGGTTGATGTCCCCGATCACCTTCTCCCAGAAGACCACGGGCTTGGTGTGCGGATTGTCGACCCGGAAGATCCGCACTCCGTGGGACATCCAGAACCGCAGCAGCCGCTCGGTCTCGCGCACGAGGCCGGGGAAGTCGGCGTCGAAGGCGATGGGGTAGATGTCCTGGTACTTCTTGGGCGGGTTCTCGGCGTGCGCGATCGTCCCGTCCGCGCGCCGGTGGAACCACTCGGGGTGCTCGGTGACCCAGGGGTGGTCGGGCGAGCACTGGAGCGCGAAGTCGAGCGCCACCTCCATGCGCAGCTCGCGCGCCCGGGCCACGAAGTGGTCGAAGTCGTCCAGGGTGCCGAGGTCGGGGTGGATCGTGTCGTGGCCGCCGTCCGGGGAGCCGATCGCCCAGGGGGAGCCGACGTCGAAGGGGCCGGCGGAGAGTGTGTTGTTGGGGCCCTTGCGGTACGCGGTGCCGATGGGGTGGACGGGCGGCAGATAGACGACGTCGAACCCGGCGGCGGCGACGGCGGGCAGCCGCTCGGCGGCGGTGCGCAGCGTCCCGCTGACCGGCCGCCGCCCCTCTACCACCTTGGCGCCCTCGGAGCGCGGGAACAGCTCGTACCAGGAGCCGAACAGCGCCCGTTCCCGCTCGACCTGGAGCGGCATCGGGCGCGAGGAGGTGACCAGTTCGCGCAGCGGATGCCGGTCGAGCGCGGCGGTGACCTCGGGGGCGAGGGCCGCGGCGAGCCGGTCGGCCACCTGGCGGCGCTCGTCGCGCAGCCCGTCGACGGCGCCGAGCACCGCTTCCCGGCCGTCGCTCTTGGGCACTCCGGCCGCGGCTCTCTCGTGCAGCCGGGCGCCTTCCTCCAGCACCAGGTCGGTGTCGATCCCGGCCGGGATCTTGATACGGGCGTGATGGCGCCAGGTGGCGACGGGGTCGCTCCACGCCTCGACCGTGTACGACCAGCGACCGGGCGCGGTGGGGGTGATCTCGGCGCCCCAGCGGTCGGTGCCGGGGGCGAGCTCGCGTAAGGGGGTCCACGGACCGGACCGTCCGGCCGGATCGCGGAGGACGACATTGGCGCTGACCGCGTCGTGGCCCTCCCGGAACACGGTGGCACTGACCTCGAGGGTCTCGCCCACGACCGCCTTGGCGGGGCGGCGGCCGCAGTCGATCAGCGGACGGATATCCAGGATGGGAATACGACCGATCATAGGATCACCTGACGGCATCGCGGGCTGATGTGCGGAGGGCGCTTGATGGTCGGCGGCGGCTTCTGTCCTTTGTATAGGCTTTACCGCCGGGCGATGGGTTGCGGGCATGACAGCTCCTGTCCGCGTTCACTCTGGTGGGCGGATGAGGTCGGCCATGGGGGGCGCGTTCGGGAAGCCTTCCCACCGGACACCGGGAGACAATCCGGGTTCCCGTGAACTACCGGTTCGTAACGCGGGGTACACGAAGCGGCCCCGCGCGTATCCGTGCGGGGCCGATAATATGACCGTAATCGTGGGGGGCGGCAGACGCCATGTCAGCCGCCCTGCGCGGATGCCGCGTCAGCCGCCCACGGCGGACGCGGCGTCAGCCGCCGTGTCAGCCGCCGTGTCAGCCGCCGTGTCAGCCGCCCACCCGCAGCAGGCGGTTCGGCGCGCCGCGCCCCGGGCTCCGTACGGCTCCCTCGGTCGCCGCCGCCGTGAGCGCCGCGCTCACCCGGGCCGGGGTCGCCGAGCGGTGGGCGGCGAGGTAGAGCGCCGCCGCGCCCGCGACATGGGGCGCCGCCATCGACGTACCCGACAGCGTCGCCGCCGCCGTGTCGCTCGTGCGGGACGCCGACACGATCCGGTCGCCGGGCGCGAACAGGTCGACCACCGGGCCGTAGTTGGAGAACGGCGAGCGGCGGTCGGCGCGGTCCGTCGAGCCCACCGTGATCGCCTCGGGCACCCGGCCCGGCGAGTACGCGCCCGCGGACCGGCCCGCGTTGCCCGCCGCGATGGTGAAGGTGAGACCGGCGCGCACTCCGGCGCGAACGCCAGCGTCCCACTCTGGGACCGGCCCCGCGATCGCCGACCCCAGGCTCAGGTTCACCACCGACGGCTTCCGGGCGTGCCGCAGCACCCAGTCCAGACCGGCCAGCACCTCGGCGCTGGTGCCCTCGCCCCGGTCGTCCAGCACCCGGACCGCGACGACGTCGGCCTTCTTCGCCACGCCGTACTGCGCGCCCGCGGCGGTCGCGGCCACATGGGTGCCATGACCGTTGCCGTCCTGCGCCACCGGGTCGTCGTCCACGAAGTCCCAGCCGGAGCGGGCCCGGCCGCCGAAGTCCCGGTGGCTGGTGCGCACTCCGGAGTCGATGACGTAGATCGTCGTCCCGCGCCCGCCGCCGGACGGTGCCGTATACGACCCGTCCAGCGCGGCCCCGGCGGGCTGATCGATCCGGTCCAGGCCCCATGACGGCGGGTACGGCTGGGTCGTCGCGGCGGCGGTGGGGGCGGTGGCGCGCAGCGACACCTCGGCGTCCCGGGTCACCGAGGCGACGCCCGGGTCCGCCGCGAGCCGTCTCGCCTGCGCCTCGTCCGCCCGCACGGCGAAGCCGTTCAGCGCCCTGCTGTAGGTGCGGCGCACCGTCGCGCCGTACCTCTCCACGAGGCCCCTGCCCGGTCCGGACGACGCCGAGGGCGCCCCCGCCCCCCGTTGCAGCGTCACGATGTACGTGTGGTGCGCGGCTGGGCCCGCGGCCTGGGCGGGCAGTGCCGCGCCCGTCAGCACCACCGCGGCGGCGGCCAGCGCCCCGGCCGTCCGGCGGCGGCTTCTGCTCCTCCTGTGCGGGCTCCTTCTGTGCGGGCTCCTCCTGTGCGCCATGGACGATCCCTCCCACCCTCCCCGATGCGAAGGCGGCCAGGGTCTCGTGGGGAGGGGACCCCGACAAGTGCGCATCAGGGGGCCCACCGCGCGCGCGGCGCGCGGTGGGCCCGTTCCGGCGCCTACTTGTAGGAGATGTCGGACTCCTTGTAGAGGCAGGTCTTGCTGTCCGGGCCGGAGCCGGTCTCCTCGGGCTCCTCACCGGTGTCGTTGCCCTTGAAGCGGACGCAGGGGTCGATCTTCTTGCCGCTGTCGCCGATGATCGTGATGTTGCTGAGCTTCGCGGTGTCCCCGAAGTTCTCGTTGACGCCGACCAGCGACTTGCCCGGCGCGGTCACCTCCACGCCGTCCACCACCACCGCGCGCTTCTGCTGCTTCGAGCAGTTGCCGCACGAGCGGTAGAGCTTGCCGAAGTCCTGCACGGCGAAGTCGCGGATGGTGAGCGTGCCGCCGCCGTTGTGCTGGAAGACCTTGTCGTCGGCCTTGCGTGCGCCGCCGCCCGTGATCGTGTACTTCGCGTTGGCGCCGCCCAGGAAGGTCGCGGCGTCCTCGCCGACGTCCTCCCACCAGACGTTCTGCAGGGTGCAGCTGCCCTCGCAGTGGATGCCGTCGGCGGCGGGGGAGCCGATGACGACGTTCTTCAGCGTGGCGCCGTCGGCGAGTTCGAACATCGCGGGCTGGCCCTCGTCCTGGCCGCCGTCGCCGAGTTCGCCCTCGCCGATGTAGCGCCGCATCTCGCCGTCGACGACCCCGGAGATCTTCTGCGTCGAGCTGACCGGCTTGTCGTCACCGGGGGTGGGCCACTCGGCGGACGCCGAGGCCGAGGAGAGCATCGTCCCCGCCGTGATCGCGCCGATGGTGAGGGCCGCGGCGCCGAGGCCGCCGATCAGGGCGCGCTTGCGGGTGGGACGCGGTCTGTGGTGTTGCCGTGCCATGTGTATCCATTCCGTGGGGGGAGTGGGGGGATCATGTACACCCTGAAGTCGCCACCGGAACGGGAGACGTTGCCGCCCGGCCCGCAAAAAAATCACGGACCGGGCGGCGGACCTCACCTGCGTGCGATGCCTACTTGTAGGTGATGTCGGAGCTGCTGTACTTGCAGTACGTGCCGTCGGCGTTGCTGCCGTTCTTCGTCGGCTCCTTGCCGGTGTTGTTCCCGATGTACTTCTGACACGGGACGATCTTCTTGCTGCTGTCCCCGACGATCGTGACCTTGCGCAGGGTCAGCGAGTCGCCGTAGTTGGTGTTGATCCCGCCGATGACCTTGCCCGGCGCGGTGATCTCGGTGTTGGTCACGTTGATCGTGCGCTTGTACTGGCTGGAGCAGTTGCCGCAGGAGCGGACGAAGGTCGAGAAGTCCTGTCCGGCGAAGTTGGAGATGTTGAGCGTGCCGCCGCCGTTGAACTGGAAGATCTTGTCCGAGGCCTTGCGGGCGCCGCCGCCGATGACGTTGTACGTCTCGCCGGTGCCGCGGAAGGTGGCGGCGTCCTCGCCGACGTCCTCCCACCAGACGTTCTGCAGCGTGCAGCTGCCCTTGCAGTGCACGCCGTCGGCGGCCGGGGAGCCGAGGATGACGTTCTTCAGCGTCGCGCCGTCGGCCAGCTCGAACAGCGGGCCCTGGTCCTCGTTCTGGTTGTCCGAGCCGAGGTCGCCGTCGCCGTAGTAGCGCTTCATGCCGCCGTCGGTGGTCCCGCTGACGGGGATCGTCTTGGTGACCGCCTGCGGGCTGCCGCTCGGCGTGGGCCAGCTGGCGGCTGAGGCGGCCGACAGGGAAAGCCCGGTGGTGATCGCACCCGCGGTGAGGGCGATGGCGCCGAGGGCACCGCCCAGCGCGAGTCGTCTGGTGCTGCGTTCTGCCATATCAGCTCCTTGTGCGGAAGGGGGTGATGCGGGAGGGAAGGGGGTTCAGGGGGTCTTGATGGACGGCCGCGGAGGGGTGGCCATCTTGTTGCCGATGAAGAAGCTGGGGTGCGGCGGCTGGTTGTAGCCGGTGTTCTGCCAGGCCAGCGCCTCGCGGTACTGCCGGTCGTGCAGCAGCGTGGTGATCCGCCGGTCGGTCTCGTACGGCGTGGAGTAGATCCGCAGCGCCGTGTTGTCGCTGGTCGGCCAGATGACCTCCTCGCGCCAGTCGCCGAGGATGTCGCCCGCCAGCGACGGGTTGGCCTTGGTGCCGTTGTTGGAGTGCACCCCGGAGGCGGTGAGCTGCCGGGACTCGCCCGACGTGCCGTACTTGTCGACGCGCGTACCGTCCAGCAGCTCGCGCACCGGGTCGCCGTCCCACCAGGACAGGAAGTTCATGGAGGAGGGCTTGCGGCCCTTGGTGGCACCGGAGGCCGAGCGGATCTGGTCGTCCTTCGCGGACCACATCTCGGCGCCGTCGTTGCCCGCCCAGATGTCACCGGCCACACCGCGCCCGTTGTCGCCGTTGGCCCCGGTCGTCCAGAGCACCTGGCCGGTCTTGGCGTCGGCCAGGTACGAGGACGGCTTGGAGGAGTCCTCGTCGACCTTGAAGTACTCCAGGCCCGGCCGGGACGGGTCGAGGTCGCCGAGGTGGGCCGCGTCGCCGTGGCCGTTCTTCGTCGTCCACAGCCCGGAGCCGTTGTCGTCCACGGCCATCGAGCCGTAGACGATCTCGTCCTTGCTGTCGCCGTCCACATCGCCGATGGTCAGCGCGTGGTTGCCCTGCCCGTCGTAGCCCTTGCCGCTGTTGGTGGAGCTGTTCGTGTCGAACGTCCACTTGCGGGTCAGCTTGCCGCCCTTGAAGTCCCAGGCGGCGATGACGCTGCGGGTGTAGTAGCCGCGCGCCGCGATCAGGGAGGGCGTGGAGCCGTTCAGATACGCCGTCCCGGCGAGGAAGCGGTCCACCCGGTTGCCGTACGAGTCGCCCCACGAGGAGACCGTGCCGCGCGCCGGGACGTAGTCCACGGTGTCCAGCGCGGCCCCGGTGCTGCCGCTGAACATCGTCAGGAACTCGGGGCCGCTCAGGACGTAGCCGCCGGAGTCGCGGTGGTCGGCGGACGCGCTGCCGATCGTCTTGCCCGCGCCGTCGACCGTGCCGTCCGCGGTCTTCATCGCGACCTCGGCCTTGCCGTCGCCGTCGTAGTCGTACACCTGGAACTGGGTGTAGTGCGCGCCGGAGCGGATGTTGCGGCCCAGGTCGATGCGCCACAGCCGCTTGCCTTGGAGGGTGTATCCGTCCACGACCGTGTTGCCGGTGACGCCGGACTGCGAGTTGTCCTTCGCGTTCGTCGGCTGCCACTTGAGGACGAGATCGAGGTCGCCGTCGCCGTCCAGGTCCCCCACGGAGGCGTCGTTGGCCTCGTACGTGTAGCCGGAGCCGGCGGCCGGGGGCGAGATCGGGACATCGAGGTAGCCCGAGCGGAACGCGAGGGCCGCGGGCGAGGCGGCCTGCTCGGTGCCGCCCACGACGGCGCGCACCGTGTACGTCTCGGTGGCCGCCGCGCCCTTGTCCAGGTAGTTGGTCGAGCCGGTGATCGGGGACGCGTTGACCTTGGTGGAGCCGCGGTAGACGTTGAACGCGACGTTGGCCGGGTCGGTGGCCAGCCAGCGCCAGCTGACCAGGTTGTCGCTGCCCGAGCGGACGCTGACCAGGCCCCGGTCCAGCTTCTCCAGCTGGGCGGCCACGGCCTTCGCCTTGGTCCCCTTTTTGGCTTCGGCGTCCGTCTCGGCGGCTCCCGAGATGCCCGCCAGACCGGTGACGGCCAGCCCGGCCACCGCGATTGCCGCGGCCAGCGTCCGGGGGCGGCCGAGCCGCCCGCGCGCGGCGTGTCTGGGCGGGTGACCGGGTGCGGGCTGCGATTCGTCCCGGATACGCACGGGGCCTCCAAGGCATGGGGGGAGTGAACGCCCCCTAGTGGTCGCCCTGGCCGGAAAGGTTGCCGCCTCCCGACCGAACTTCGCGGGGCTCGGGCGAAACAGCCGAAACGGGGGCGCGTCGGCCGCTACCGTCGAAGGTGTGAAGGCCATCCGTCGCTTCAGCGTGCGTCCCGTGCTCCCGGAACCCCTACGACCGCTCCACCGACTGGCGCGCAATCTGCGCTGGTCGTGGCATCCCGAGACCCGCGAGCTGTTCGAGGCCATGGACCCCGAGGGCTGGCGGGAGTGCCGAGGCGACCCGGTGCGGCTGCTGAGCGCCGTCCCCGTCGCCCGGCTGGCGGAACTCGCCACCGACCGCGGGTTTCTGCGGCGGCTCGGGGCGGTCGCCGAGGATCTGGACGACTATCTGACCGGCCCCCGCTGGTACCAGGGCCGCACGGCGTCCCCGGACCGGTCGGACGGCGCGGCCCCGCCGGGCCAGCCGGGCCGCCCGGACCACGTGGACCAGCCGGACGAGCCGGAACACCCGGACCAGCCCGGGCGCTTGGGTCAGTCGGGGCACCTGGGTCGGCCGGACCCACTGGGCCCCGTCGGTCAGCCGGGCCGCCCGGGCCGGATGGGGCAGCCGGACCACCCAGGCCATGTGGGCCAGCCGGGGCACCTGGGCCAGCCGGACCGTACGGCCGACTTGGGCCAGCCGGACCGTACGGGCGACCCGGGCCAGCCGCACCGGCCGGAGGGACCGGCCGGGCGGTCGGCCCGGCCGGGCCCTCCGGACGGCGTCCGGGAGTCGGGGGGAATCGACGAGCCCACCCGACTCCCAGCCGCCGTCGCCTACTTCTCGCCGGAGTTCGGCATCACCGCCGCCCTGCCCCAGTACTCCGGCGGTCTCGGCATCCTCGCCGGTGACCACCTCAAGGCCGCCAGCGACCTCGGCGTCCCCCTCATCGGCGTCGGACTGCTCTACCGCCACGGCTACTTCCGGCAGTCCCTCTCCCGCGAGGGCTGGCAGCAGGAGCAGTACCCCGTCCTCGACCCCAACGAGCTGCCCCTCTCCCTGCTCCACGAGCACCGGCCCGGCGCGGGCACCGGCCAGCCCGCCAGGGTCACCCTCGCCCTCCCCGGGGGCCGCCCGCTGCACGCCCACATCTGGCAGGCCCAGGTCGGCCGGGTGCCGCTGCTGCTGCTCGACTCGGACGTGGAGGGCAACGGCCCCGGCGAGCGCGAGGTCACCGACCGGCTCTACGGCGGCGGCAGCGAACACCGGCTGCTGCAGGAGATGCTGCTCGGCATCGGCGGCGTGCGCGCGGTGCGCGCGTACTGCCGTATCACCGGGCACGCCGCGCCCGAGGTGTTCCACACCAACGAGGGCCACGCCGGGTTCCTCGGCCTGGAGCGCATCCGCGAACTCATGGAAGAGGGGGCGGCCGACTTCGACGCCGCCCACGAGACCGTACGGGCCGGGACCGTCTTCACCACCCACACCCCGGTCCCCGCCGGGATCGACCGGTTCGACCGCGACCTGGTCGCCCGTCACTTCGGGGAGGACGGCGAACTGCCCGGCATCGGCACCGAGCGCGTCCTCGCCCTCGGCCGCGAGACCTACCCCGGCGGCGACCCCGGCGTCTTCAACATGGCCGTCATGGGGTTGCGGCTGGCCCAGCGCGCCAACGGGGTCTCCACCCTCCACGGCCAGGTCAGCCGCGAGATGTTCGCCGGGCTCTGGCCCGGCTTCGACGCCGACGAGGTGCCCATCACCTCCGTCACCAACGGCGTCCACGCGCCCACCTGGCGGGCCCCCGAGGTCACCCGGCTCGGCGCCCGCCAGTTCGGCCACCTCCCCGCCGGTGAGCTGTGGGAGCTGCGCCGCACCCTGCGCAAGCAGCTCGTCGCGGAGGTACGGCAGCGGCTGTACGCGTCGTGGCGGCAGCGCGGCGCGGGCACCGCCGAACTGGGCTGGATCGACTCCGTCCTCGACCCCGACGTCCTCACCATCGGCTTCGCCCGCCGCGTCCCCTCGTACAAGCGGCTCACCCTGATGCTGCGCGACCGCGACCGGCTCACCGAACTGCTGCTGCACCCCGAGCGGCCGGTCCAGATCGTCGTCGCGGGCAAGGCCCACCCGGCCGACGACGGCGGCAAGCGGCTCGTCCAGGAACTCGTCCGGTTCGCCGACGACGCCCGGGTGCGGCACCGCCTCGTCTTCCTGCCCGACTACGGCATGGGCATGGCCCAGAAGCTCTACCCCGGCTGCGACGTCTGGCTCAACAACCCGCTGCGCCCGCTGGAGGCGTGCGGCACCAGCGGGATGAAGGCCGCCCTCAACGGCTGTCTCAACCTCTCCGTCCTCGACGGCTGGTGGGACGAGTGGTACGAGCCCGATTTCGGCTGGGCCATCCCCACCGCGGACGGCTCCGCCGTCGACGACGACCGCCGCGACGACCTGGAGGCGACCGCGCTCTACGAGCTGCTGGAGACCCGGGTCGCACCGCAGTTCTACGACCGGGGACCCGACGGACTCCCCGGCCACTGGATCGACATGGTGCGCCAGACCCTCACCACCCTCGCCCCCAAGGTGCTCGCGGGACGCATGGTGCGCGAGTACGTCGAGCGGCTCTACGCCCCGGCCGCCCGCGCCCACCGCGCGCTGGACACCGGGACGGCCGGTCGGCTGTCCGCCTGGAAGGCCCAGGTCCGCGAGGCCTGGCCGCAGGTGACCGTCGACCACGTGGAGACCCGGATCACCCCGCCCGCCCCGGGCGGCGCCGCCGAACTCGGCTCCGCGCTCTCCCTCCGCGTCCAGGTCCGCCTCGGCGGCCTCGACACCGCCGATGTCGAGGTGCAGGCCGTCGCGGGCCGCGTCGACGACGGCGACCAGCTGACCGACACCACCGCCATCCCCCTCAAGCCCACCGCGGGCCCCGACGACGAGGGCCGCCACCTCTACGAAGGCCCGCTCGCCCTCGACCGCACGGGCCCCTTCGGCTACACCGTCCGCGTCCTCCCCGCCCACCCCCTGCTGGCCTCCCCGGCCGAACTCGGCCTCACCGCACTCCCGTCGGATTCCACCTCCGAGGTCGCGGGAGTCCTGATGCGCTGAACCCCTGTGCGCCGACCCCTCCGTTGAACGGACGACGAACAATGCGGGAGCGGCCCGGGCTGATCTGCGCGGGCCATGAGATCTCCCTGCCGAGGGTGCCGCTGAACAAGGGGGACCACTTCAAGCTGCTGGTGCTGCTGACCGGGGACGGCACCGACAAGCCGCCGCATGTGGGCGGGCGCATCAAGGAAGGCCGGATCCGGAACAACGAGAAGTTCCGGCGGCCCAGCAACCGGGTGCTGGGGCTCATCGGCAGCCTGCTGGCCCTGCTGATGTTCCAGTCGTTCGGCACCCAGCTGTGGCAGGTCGAACCGCTGCCGCGCGGATGCGCCGAGGGGGATCTGACGGTTGTCGGCTCGACGGCGTTCAGCCCGGTGGCGCGGGACCTGGGCCGGGCGTACGAGAGCGACTGCCGCGGCGCCCGCGTCCAGGTGCGGGCCGAGGGCAGCGGGCGCGGCACCGGCACGCTGCGCGAGGTGGGCGAGACGGCGAAGGGCGCGTTCCCCGCGTACGTCGCCTTCTCCGACGGTCCGGACGGGGAGGACGATCCGAAGCTCAAGGAGCATCTGGTGGCGCTGTCCGTCTTCACCATGGTGGTGAACAAGGACGTCCGGCTGCCGGATCTCTCGCTCGCGGATCTGCGCGGGCTCTATTCGGGCCGCATCACCAACTGGAAGCAGCTGCCCGGCGGACCCGATCTGCCGGTGCGGCTGGTGAGCCGGGACGCGAAATCGGGGACGCGCGGGGTGTTCGAGGGCCGGGTGCTGGGCGACAACGAGATCTCCCGGACCTCCGACAACTATCGAGACGGTGCGGAGGCGGACGTACCCCTTCTGGGAGCCCGAGTACGCGTACACCTATGGACGGCCGCCCGCCAACTCCCTGACGTCGAAGTTCCTTGACTATCTGGCGGGTGACACCGGACGGAACCTCATCGAGACCCACGGCCACCTGCCGTGCTCCGTCCCGGAGAACCAGGAAGCCTGCCGACTGGCCGCCGGGCCCCGCTGACTCCCCTGCCGTTCTCCTGATGCACGTGCAGAAGGTCGTGCAACCGCACGATCGGACGTATCGTCCTGCACACCGAGACGCAACACGTGCGACGAAAGCGAACACGGATGACAGCGGACGACGGGTTCCTGGGCCACCTCGAACAGCACCTCGGAAACATCCGGCACATCGAGTCGGACCACTCCGGCAGCGGCGGCACCGGCCCCCGCGGCTACGACCTGGTCGAGTTCCACACGCCCGACCCCGGGATCAGCACGGTGATCACCAATGGGCTGCGCTTCCAGTCCCTCACCGCGACGCACCCGCAGGAACTGGTGTGCAGTCTGGGGGAGGGGCAGCGGGAGATCGCCCGCTACGTCGTCGACAGCATGGCCGGGGTGCTGCTGGGGCAGGGGCGCGGGCTGGAGTACGGGGCGGTCGTCGTGAACGACCGGCCGGTCTTGGAGGGGACGGAGATGCACGGCGTCCTCGCGCATCCGAGCCCGTACTTCGGGGGCGAATTCGACCTGTTCCGCGACGCGTCCGGGGAGCCCGTGGCGCAGATCATCACCCTGATGCCGGTGACGGCCGCCGAGGCCGCCCTGGTCGAGGCGGAGGACGCCGACGAGCTGTTCGAGCGCTTCTGGGCGAAGCGGCCCAATCTGCTGGACGTCACCCGCCCCTCGGCTGTCTGAACGCCCGCTCCCCAGGCATCGGCCGGGCGGGTCACGGGACCCGCCCGGCCGTTCAGTCCGGGACTACTTCACGTTGACGCCGCCCCACGCGTTGTTGACCGTCTTGTACTCGGTGCTGTTCGCGCCGTACAGCTTCTTCGCGGCGTTGAGCGTCGCGGTGCGCGCCTTGGCGTAGTTGGTGGTCGAGGTCATGTACGTGGTCAGGGCCTTGTACCAGATCTTCTCGGCCTTGGCGCGGCCGATGCCCTTGACGACCCGGCCGTCCTTGGTCGGGCTGTTGTACGTGACACCGCCGATCACCTTGCGGCCACTGCCCTCGGCCAGCAGGTAGAAGAAGTGGTTGGCGATGCCGGACGTGAAGTGCGGGTCGTCCTCGCCGACGCCGCTCTTCCAGTAGTCGTAGGACAGGCCGTCCTTGCTGGGCTTGTCCATGTAGCGCAGCGGGGTGCCGTCGCCGTTGATGTCGATCTTCTCGCCGATGAGGTAGTCGCCCGGGTCCTTGGCGTTCTTGGCGTAGAACTCGACGGCGGTGCCGAAGATGTCGGAGGTGGCCTCGTTGAGGCCGCCCGACTCGCCGCTGTACTCCAGGTTGGCGGTGGCCGAGGTGAGGCCGTGGCTCATCTCGTGGCCCGCGACGTCGAGCGAGGTGAGCGGCTTCTTGTCACCCTCGCCGTCGCCGTAGGTCATGCAGAAGCACTCGTCGTCCCAGAAGGCGTTGACGAACCCCGTGCCGTAGTGGACGCGGGAGTAGGCGGCCTTGCCGTTGTTCTTGATGCCGTTCCGGCCGAGGACCTTCTTGTAGTAGTCCCAGGTCATGGCGGCGCCGTAGTGGGCGTCCACGGCGGCGGTCTGCGCGATGGTGGGCTTGCCGTTGCCCCACACGTTGTTGGGGTCGTAGAACGCCGACCCCTTGCCGCTCTCCTTGTGCTTCAGGTTGTACGTCTGGTGGCCGCCGCGCGCGGTGTCCTTCAGCAGCCACTGGCTGCCGCTCTTGACCGAGCCGACGGTGACCTTGCCGTTGTGCTGGCCGGTGCCGGTGCCGTTCTCGATGGCCTGGTACTCGTACAGCTTCTTGCCGGTGTCGGCGTCCGTGATGACGTGCATCCGGCTCGGCGTGCCGTCCTTCTGGGTGCCGCCGATGACCGTCTCGTACGCGAGGACGGGCTTGCCGGAGGCGGCCCAGATCACCTTGCGCGGGGCGCGCTCGGTGGCGGCGCCGGTGACGTCGGCTGCCTTCGCGGCGGCCAGGGCGGTCCGCTGGGCACCGGAGGCGGCGAAGGTGGCCCGGGTGTCGGCGACCTTGATGTCGGCGTCCGTCGCCTTGGTGACGCCGTCCTTGGCGCCGCTCGGCGTCTCGTGGACGATCAGGTCGCCGCCGAGGACGGGGAGCCCGTCGTAGGTGCGCTCGTAGCGGGTGTGGGTGGAGCCGTCGGCGTCCTTGATGACATCACGGACGATCAACTTCTCCTTGCCGCCCAGCCCGAGGGACGTGGCGGCGGAGGACTCGGGAGTGGCCGCGGCCGCGGGGCCCGCGGTGGCACCGGTGGCGAGCAGGGCGGCGGCCAGGGTCGCCGCTCCGGCGGCGAGGGTGGTACGCGAGCGTCTGTGACGGGCTATGCCGGATATGGCAGACGTCGAGCGTGAATCCACGCGTATCTCCTGTTGTAAAAGGAAGTTGACCGACGTATCGGTCAACCCGGCAAAGATGTGTCTTTGCTGTGAAGAAAACATACCGGTGCCCGGGGACAAACCCCGGGCACCGGCCGCATGTTGTGCGTTACGCATCGGTAACGCCGCTCGTTCCGCCTGAGATTGAGCTACTTGACGTTGACTCCGGCCCAGGCGGCGTCCACGCCTTTGGACTCGGCGCTGCCATCCCCATAGAGGTCGTTCGCGGCCTTCAGGGTTGCCTCACGCGCCGCCTTGTAGTCCGTGGTGGAGGTCATGTACGTGGTCAGGGCCTTGAACCAGATCTTCTCGGCCTTGTCCCGCCCGATGCCCTCGACCTTCTTGCCGTCGGAGGTCGGGCTGTCGTACTTGACGCCGCCGATCTCCTTGGCGCCGCTGCCCTCGGAGAGCAGGTAGAAGAAGTGGTTGGCGACCCCGGAGGAGTAGTGGACGTCGAGGTCGCCGACCTTCTCGGACCACTCGTCCGCGGACTGCCCGTCCTTGCTGGGCTTGTCCATGTAGCGCAGCGGGGTGCCGTCGCCGTTGATGTCGATCTTCTCGCCGACGAGGTAGTCGCCCGGGTCCTCGGTGTTCTTCGCGTTGAACTCGACGGAGCTGCCGAAGATGTCGGAGGTGGCCTCGTTGAGGCCGCCGGACTCGCCGCTGTACTCCAGGCCCGCGGTCTTGGAGGTGACGCCGTGGGTCATCTCGTGCGCCGCGACGTCGAGGGCGGTCAGCGGGGCCTTGTTGCCCTCGCCGTCGCCGTACGTCATGCAGAAGCAGGAGTCTTCCCAGAAGGCGTTGACGTAGCTGTCGCCGTAGTGGACGCGGGACGTGGCGGCCTTGCCGTCGCCGCCGATGCCGTCGCGGCCGTGCACGTTCTTGTAGTAGTCCCAGGTCGTGGCGGCGCCGTAGTGGGCATCGACGGCGGCGGTCTGCGGGTCGTCGCCCTTGCCGTTGCCCCAGGCGTCGTCCTCGTCGGTGAACGCCTTGCCCTCGCCGTCCTCCTTGTTCTCCAGGTTGAGGGTCTTGTGGCCGCCGCGGTCGCCGTCGGTCAGGGTGAAGCCGCTGCCTTCCTTGGAGGTGCCCAGCTCCACCTTGCCGCTGTACTGGCTCTGGCCGCTGCCGGTTTCGACGCCCTGGCGCTCGTAGAGCTTCTTGCCGGTGGCCGCGTCGGTGATGACGTGCAGCTCGTTCGGCGTGCCGTCCTTCTGGACGCCGCCGACGACGGTCTCGTACGCGAGGACGGGCTTGCCGTCGGCGGCCCAGATCACCTTGCGCGGGGTCTGCGCCTTCGCGTCCTTGCTGTCGTCAGCCTGGGCGGCCTTCACCGCGGTCCGGGCCGCACCGCTGGGGGCGGCCTCGGCCTTCGTGGTGGCGACCTTGACGGTGGCCTTCGTGGCCTTGCTGACGCTGTTCACCTTGCCGCTTCTGGCCTGGTGGACCACCAGGTCGCCGCCGAGGACGGGGAGTCCGTCGTAGGTGCGGTCGTAGCGGGTGTGGGTGGTGCCGTCGGCGTCCTTGATGACGTCCTTGACGACCAGCTTCTCCTTGGCGCCGAGGCCGATGGACTTCGCCGTCTCGGCCTTGGTGGCGTTCGCGTCGCGCAGCAGCTCGGCGCGGGCGGACGCGGTGAGCTTGGCGGGCAGCGCGCCCGCCCTGGCGTCCGCGTCGGCCGGTGCGGCACCGGCCGAGCCGGTGGTCAGCCCGGTGGCCAGCAGCGCCGCCGTGGCGACCGCGGCACCGGCGGCGATCGCCGAACGGCGCTTTCCGCCACCGGATATGGGCATGCTGAAGGTCTTGCTCACGCTAACTCCCTCGTTGCTGTGGGGGGTCAGTGCCGGGCAGCGGGAAGCGCGGCACGGCACTGAACAAGAGGTACTGGTGCGTAATGCGTGGGCAGACTGTCATACAAGCCGCGGACATGTCACGGGTTTCCTGGCGGGTCTAGCCGAATTTGTTCATGGAAACGCAGGCCGCGCGGGGGAAAAAACATGGAGACGCCGCCAGGAGGAGTCGGGTCACTCCTGGCGGCGTCTGGTTCTGAGCGAACTTCGCTGACGCTATGTCAGAAAGTCATCTTCCAGCCGTTGATGGTGCCGGAGTCCGACGCGTAGACGTCCTGGACCTTGAGGTTCCAGATGCCGACCGCCGTCTCGGACGAGGCGTCCACGGTGTACGTGGTCTTCACGTCGTCGGCCGAGTCGAAGATGCTGGAGCCCTTGAGCCGGTAGGCCGTACCGTCCGGGGCGACCAGGTCGATCACCAGGTCACCGCGGTAGCTGTGGGTGATGTCCACGGTCACCTGGAGTGCGGACGGGGCGTTCCCGGCGCGGCTCACGGTGATCGGCGAGTTGACCGCGCTGCCGCCGTCCGGAATGGCGACGTCCGTGGTGCTCTCGAAGACGTTGCCGCCGGTGGTGTTGACGGTCCAGGTGAACGACACGGTGCCGGTCTCGCCCGTCGCGTCGGTCACCGTCACGGTCACCGCGCTGGAGCCCTCGGTGGTCGGGGTTCCGGAGATCACGCCGGTGGCCGAGTCGAGGGACAGGCCCGCGGGCAGCCCGGTGGCCGCGTAGCTCAGCGCGCCCGCGTTGGAGCTGGTGGCCTTGATCTGCAGGCTGGTGGCCTGGCCGACGATGCTGGTCTGGTCGCCGGGCGGGGTGACGCTGACGCCGTCGACGATCCGGGCGCCGACGTTGACCCCGGCCCAGGCGTTCGCCACCGCGTTGTACTGGGCGCTTCCCTGGCCGTACAGCTCGCCCGCCGCCCACAGCGTCGCCTCGCGCGCGGCGGCGTAGTTGGTGTTGGACGTCATGCGCTGGCTGAGCGCCTTGAACCACACCTTCTCGGCGGCGTCCCGGCCGATGCCGGTGACCGGCAGCCCGTCGGAGGTCGGGCTGTTGTAGCTGACCCCGTTGATGACCTTGGCGCCGCTGCCCTCGGAGAGCAGGTAGAAGAAGTGGTTGGCGACCCCGGACGAGTAGTGCACGTCCACGTTGCCGACGCCCGAGTACCAGTTGTCCTTGGACGCGCCGTCCTTGCTGGGCTTGTCCATGTAGCGCAGCGGGGTGCCGTCGCCGTTGATGTCGATCTTCTCGCCGACGAGGTAGTCGCCCTGGTCGTTCGCGTTGTCCGCGTAGAACTCGACCGCCGCGGCGAAGATGTCGGAGGTGGCCTCGTTGAGGCCGCCGGACTCGCCGCTGTACACCAGCTTGGCGGTGGCCGCGGTGACGCCGTGGCTCATCTCGTGCGCCGCCACGTCGATCGAGGTCAGCGGCTTGGCGTTGCCCGAGCCGTCGCCGTACGTCATGCAGAAGCAGGAGTCCTGCCAGAAGGCGTTGACGTAGTTGCTGCTGTAGTGGACGCGGGAGTACGCGCCCACGCCGTCGCCCCGGATGCCGCTGCGGCCGTGCACGTTCTTGTAGTAGTCCCAGGTCTCGGCGGCGCCGTAGTGCGCGTCGACCCCGGCGGTGGCGAGGTCGGAGGTGGCGCCGGTGCCCCACACGTCGTCGGCGTCGGTGAACAGGGTGCCGGTGCCCGAGGTGCCGCGGTTCAGGTTGTACGTCTTGTGGCCGCCGCGCCCGGTGTCGGTCAGGCTGTACGAGCCCGCGCTGCCCGAGGTGCCGAGCGCGACCTGCCCGCTGTACTGGCTGTTGCCGGTGCCGTTCTTGACGCCCTGGTACTGGAGCAGCTTCTTGCCGGTGGCCGCGTCGCTGATGACGTGCAGCTCGTTGGGCGTGCCGTCCTCCTGGAGGCCGCCGACGACGGTCTCGTACGCGAGCGTCGGCGTGCCGTTCGCCGCCCAGATCACCTTGCGCGGCGCCCGGTCGGCCCCGGTCTTCCGCGAGCCCTCCGCCTTCGCGGCCGTCACGGCGGCCTTCTCCGCGGTGGCGGGCTTGACGGCGGCGGTGGTCGTCGCGACCGTCAGCCGGGCCTTGGTGGCCTTCGCGACGGTCTCCACCGCGCCGCCCTTGGCGCGGTCCACGACCAGGTCGCCGCCGAGGACGGGGAGCCCGGCGTAGGTGCGCTCGTAGCGGGTGTGGGTGGAGCCGTCTGCGTCCTTGACGACGTCCCTGACGACCAGCTTCTCCTTGGCGCCCAGGCCCAGCGTCTTCGCGGTGGCGGCCTTGGCGGAGGCGGTGTCGGCGGCGCGGATCAGCGCGGTGCGGGCCGCGGGGGACAGCGGCGCGGGCAGCGCGCCGGGCCGGGCCTTGGCGGCCATCGTGCCGCCGGCGGCCGCATCGCCCGCGCGGGCGGTGGCGGGGCCGGTCTGCACACCGACGACGATCATCGCGGCGGCAGCCACCAGGGCGCCGGTCGCGGTGGCGCGCCGATGGGGTCTGTCGGGTCTGGAATGCCGTTGGGGGAAGGGTCTCACGCTGACTCCTTCTGCGCTGGCCGCGCGCTGGCACGGCCGTCCGGGCAGGACATGGCGGAGCAGGGTGGTACGGCGTGGGGGGATGGGGGGTGGCCCGAGGTGGTGATGAGCTGTGGAACAACTGCCGCACCTCGGTCGAGGGAAGAGTGCCATTATTGGACTCGACCTGTCAGGGGCGCGACAATAAGTTGTCCGGAAAGCGTCCGTTGACACATGTGCTGTATCCGCATATCGGATGACGGAGTGCAGTCCGAGCCACGCCACGACGTCGTCGAACGGCGCTGGCGGCGCGGCCGGTTCGCCACCGAGGCCGACGCGCCCGTCAGCCCCCCGCGGCAGCGGACCGCGGCGCTCCGCCGAGCAGCTCCCGCCGCCACCGCCAGGCGAGCGTCAGGCAGGCCCGCCCGGCGGGCAGGGTGTCCTCGTGGGCGGCGTACCCCAGCACGTTGTCCTCGGTGAAGGGGATGCCGCGATAGCCCTCGCGGGCCCGGGTGCCCACGACGAGGACGCCCTCTTCGTTGCGGTCGCCCATGGCAGCGAAGATCTCGTCGAACGCCGCCGCGTCCCAGACGCACACCAGGCAGAACTCCGGCTTCCAGGTCAGCGGGTCGAGGCCGAGCCCGAGGAGCCGCACCCGGACCTGGCCGGTGCGCAGCGCCGCCTCGAAGCGGGCGTAGGGCTCGTCGCGCGCGTAGTCGAGGGTCACCCCACCGCTTCCGGTGGCATCGGCGGCACCCAGGAACTCCTCGGCGTACTCCCGCATTGTGGTCCGCCACAGGTCCAGATCGGACTGCCAGACGGGCAGCACGTCCGCGTGCGGCTGGAACTCCCCGGCCGGAGCCACATGGGTGGTGCCCATGGCGACCGCGACCTTCCCGGCCTCGCGGCGGTGCAGGAAGAAGTACGGGTCCTCGCCCTCGACTCGGATCGTCAGGGCGCTCACCCCCGGCAGCGCGGAGCGCCGGTCCAGCGCGAAGGGGTCCAGGAGCGCGCGGCGGTACGGTCCGCTCAGCGGCCTCGCCCCGGCCCCGCCCTTGAGGTGGCGCAGCGCCTCCTCGTACGCGAGCGATTCGGTGGTGTCGAGGCCGTCGAAGTAGTGGCCGAGCGTGAAGTCGAGGCTGACCCCGGCGCCGGGGCGGTCGGCGGGCGGCGGCGTGACGTTCAGCAGACGGTAGGAGGGGCCGTTGAACCAGACGCCGGGCCGGTCGAACGCCTCGATCGAGCCCGAGTAGCTCTCCAGGTGCCGCGCCCCGGTGTCGCGCGGCCAGTACCGCAGCAGCTCCTTGCGCCGGATGGTGGGCCGCTCCTGGGGCCGCGCCTCCCGCAGCGTCATGCGGACCGCGTCCAGGGGGAGCGGGCGGTCCGGAATCCAGCCCGGCCGGGTGAGCAGGGCGAGCGCCTGGTCCGCCCGGTACTCCGCCTGGTGGGCCACACACGCGGCGCTCAACTGGGCGCGCCGCGCCTTGAGATGGTGCCGCGCCTCGACGAACCGCGCCACGCCGCGTTCCCGGCTCGCCATCCGCTGCGGCGCCCAGGCCAGCACCGCGGCCACGATCGCCACCAGCACCCCGGCGGCACCGATCGCGGTCTCCAGCTCCATGAGCCGTCCCTCCCCCGTAGACCGCGCCATTCAACCAGGCTGGCGCCGCGTCACACGAGGCTCTCCCGCCACGCCTGGTGCAGTGCCGCGAAGCGGCCCTCGCCGGCGATGAGTTCGGCCGGGGTGCCGTCCTCGACGATGTGGCCGTCGGCCATCACCAGGACGCGGTCGGCGATCTCCACCGTGGAGAGGCGGTGGGCGATGACGACGGCGGTGCGGCCGCGCAGGACCGTGTCCATGGCGCGCTGGACGGCGCGTTCGCCCGGGATGTCGAGGGAGGACGTGGCCTCGTCGAGGATGAGGACGGCGGGGTCGGCGAGCAGGGCGCGGGCGAAGGCGACCAGTTGGCGCTGGCCCGCGGAGATGCGGCCGCCGCGCTTGCGGACATCGGTGTCGTAGCCGTCGGGCAGGGCGGCGATGAAGTCGTGCGCGCCGATGGCCTTGGCGGCCTGTTCGATCTCGGCGCGGGTGGCGTCGGGGCGGCCGATGGAGATGTTGTCGGCGACCGTGCCCGAGAACAGGAACGCCTCCTGGGTCACCATGACCACCCCGCGCCGCAGCTCGGGCGTGTCCAGGTCGCGCAGATCGACGCCGTCGAGCAGCACCCGGCCTTCGGTGGGGTCGTAGAAGCGGGCGAGCAGCTTGGCGAGGGTGGACTTGCCCGCGCCGGTCGCGCCGACCACCGCGACCGTTTGCCCGGCGGGCAGGGTGAGGCCGAAGCGGGGCAGCACCTCGCCGCCGGTGCGATAGGCGAAGCGCACCCCGTCGAAGACGACCTCGCGGCCGGGCTCCCGCGTGGGGCGCGGCGGCAGGGGGCGCGGATGGGCCGGTTCGGGGACGGAGGGCCGCTGGGCCAGCAGGCCCGCGATCTTCTCCAGGGAGGCGGCGGCGGACTGGTACGAGTTGAGGAACATGCCCATGCGGTCGATCGGGTCGTACAGCCTGCGCAGGTACAGCGCGGCCGCGGCCAGCACACCCAGCTCAAGATCGCCCGAGGCGACCCGGTAGGCACCCCACAGCACGATGACGGCGACCGCCGTGTTCGCGGTCAGCCGGGAGCCGACCACATAGCGGGCCATCTCCAGGATCGCGGTCCCGTTGATCTGCTGATGGCGGCCGTTCAGCTCGTCGAAGCGGGCGTCGTTGGCGCGCTCGCGGCGGAAGGCCTGCACTGGGCGGATGCCGTTCATGGTCTCGGTGAACGCCACGATGACCGAGGCGGTGGCCGTCGACCGCTTGCGGTAGACGCGCATCGACCGGCGCTGGAAGGACCGGATGAGCAGATACAGCGGCCCGAAGGAGAGCACGGCCGCGCCGCCGAGCCCCCAGTCCAGGTACAGCAGCGTCACGGCGATGTAGACGACGGACAGCGCGATGCCGAGCAGCTCCTCCAGCCCCTCGCTGAGCAGCTCCCGCAGCGATTCGACGTCCGTCGTGGCGCGGGAGATGAGCCGCCCGGAGGTGTACCGCTCGTGGAAGTCCACGCTGAGGGCCTGGGCATGGCGGTAGATCCGCCCCCGCAGGTCCAGCAGCACGTCCTGGCTGATGCGGGCGGAGGCGCGGATGAACGCGAACTGGAGGGCGCCGGAGGCGAGCGCGCAGCCCGCGTAGCCCGCCCCGACGGCGATGAGCGGGCCGTTGTCGCCGTCCCGGAAGGCGGGCACCGCGCGGTCGATGGCGAACGCGACGAGCAGCGGTCCCGCCTGCACCGCGGCCTGTTGCAGCAGCAGGAGGACGCCCGCGAGCCAGACGCGGGCGTGGCGCGGGGCGAGCAGCGAACGCAGCAGGGTGAGGGAGGCGCCCTTGGGGGCGGGCAGGACGTCGTGGTCGAAGGGGTCCTCCGAGGCCGGACGCTCCTCGGCCGCAAGCTTCCCGGCGTCCCCGGTCTGTCCGGTGTCCTCGGTCTCCCGGGCGTCCTCGGCCGTCGTCATGGACCGTCCTTCCCGTCGTTCGCGTCGTCGTCCTCGCTGCCGCCGCCGCTGTCGTCGCTGCCTTCCTGTCCCGACATCAGCGCCCGGTAGGCCGGGCTGTCCCGCAGCAGCTGGTGATGGGTGCCGACGGCGGCGATACGGCCGTCCGCCAGCAGCGCCACCCGGTCGGCGAGCAGCACGGTCGACGGCCGGTGCGCGACGACCAGCGCGGTCGTCGTCGCGAGGACCTGCCGCAGCGCGGCCTCCACCCGCGCCTCGGTGTGCACGTCCAGCGCGGACAGCGGGTCGTCCAGCACCAGGAAGCGCGGGGCGCCGACGACCGCGCGGGCCAGCGCGAGCCGCTGCCGCTGCCCGCCGGACAGGCTCAGCCCCTGCTCGCCCACCTCGGTGTCGGTGCCGTGCGGCAGGGTGTGCACGAACTCGGCCTGGGCCACCTCCAGGGCCCGCACCAGCGCGGCCCGGTCCGCGCCGTCCGCGCCCATCAGCACGTTCTCCCCGGCCGTCGCCGAGAACAGCGTGGGCTCCTCGAAGGCGACGGCGACCAGGGCGCGCACCTCGTCGCGGGGGAGCGCGGTGATGTCCCGCCCGTCGAGGGTGATCCGCCCGCGCGTCACCTCGTGGAGCCGTGGCACGAGGGCGGTCAGCGTGGTCTTCCCGGAGCCCGTCGCCCCGACGAGCGCCATGGTCTCGCCGGGCCGGATGTGCAGGTCCACCCCGCGCAGTACGGGCGGGGCGTCCGGGGGAGTGTCGCCGTACCGGAACTCCACCCCCTCGAACCGCAGTCCGCCCTCACCTCGCTGCCGGGGCAGCACGGAAGCCTTCTCAACCGGGCCGTCCTCCGCGTCCGCCGGGGTGGCGTCCATGACCTCGAAGAAGCGGTCGGTGGCCGTCGCGGAGTCCTGGCTCAGCGCCAGCAGGAAGCCCAGGGACTCCACTGGCCAGCGCAGCGCCAGCGCCGTGGACAGGAAGGCGACGAGCGTGCCCGCCGAGAGGTCGCCGTCGGCGACCTGGATGGTGCCGAGGACCAGGGCCGCGCCGATCGCCAGCTCCGGGAGGGTCATGATCAGCGCCCAGATGGTGGCCAGCAGCTTCGCCTTGCGCAGCTCGGTGGCGCGCACCCGCTCCGACAGGGTCCGGAAGGCGCGGGCCTGGCTGCGGTGGCGGCCGAAGCCCTTGACGATACGGATGCCGAGCACGCCCTCCTCGACGACCGTCGTCAGATCCCCGGTCTGGTCCTGGACCGTGCGGGCCACCCCCGCGTACCGCGTCTCGAACAGCGAGCAGAAGATCATCATCGGGACGGCCGGGACCAGCAGCACCAGCCCCAGCGTCCACTGCTGCGCCAGCAGGATGGCGAAGCCGACCAGGATGGTGACCCCGTTGACCACCAGGAAGGTCAGCGGGAAGGCCAGGAACAGCCGCAGCAGCATCAGATCGGTCGTGGCGCGCGACAGCAGCTGGCCCGAGGCCCAGCGGTCGTGGAAGGAGACCGGCAGCCGCTGCAGATGGCGATAGAGAGAGGCGCGCATCGACGCCTCGACGGACGCGAGCGGCCGCGCCACCAGCCACCGCCGCAGCCCGAACAGCCCCGCCTCGGCCACCCCGAGGGCGAGCAGCAGGGCGCCGCCCAGCCACACCCCGCCCGGGTCGCGGTCGGCGACCGGCCCGTCCACCATCCACTTGAGGACGAGCGGGATGACCAGACCCAGGCAGGAGGCGACGACCGCCACCCCCGCCGCCGTGAAGAACCGGGCCCGCACCGGGCGCACATAGGGCCACAGCCGCAGCAGGGAGCGCGTGGTGGAGCGGTGCCGCGGGGCGGCTCCGCTCTCCTGGTCCCGAGGTGGTGTCGTCGTCACAGCCATCACTGGCGAGACTACGTTCCGCCACCGACAGCGCTCACTCGGATATTTGTCGTAGGTCCGCGGTGGTAAGGGCGCGCAGCAGCAGAACCGAGCGCTCCGGTAGCTCGACGAGGGCGCCCGCCGGATACCGCGCGCCCGGTTCAGCGTCCTGGTCCTCGCGCGAGGTGTCCAGCAGGAGTTCGTACTCCGTGGCCCACGACGGTCCGGGCAGGACGAAGCGCAGCGGCCCGGCGCCCGCGTGGAGCAGCACCAGGAAGCTGTCGTCGGTGACCGGCACGCCCCGCGCGTCCCGCTGCGGCAGATCGCGGCCGGAGAGATGGACGCCGAGCGCGGTCGTCGGCGCGTACCAGTCGGCTTCGGTCATCTCCTCGCCGCGCGGCGTGAACCAGGCGAGGTCGCGCACCCCGTCCGGCGGCCGGGCACGGCCGGAGAAGAAGGCGGTCCGGCGCAGCACCGGATGGGCGCGGCGCAGCCGGATCAGCCGGGCGGTGAGATCGGTGAGCGCCTGCCAGCCGGGGTCGTCCAGCAGCGACCAGTCGACCCAGCCGGTCGCGTTGTCCTGGCAGTACGCGTTGTTGTTGCCGCCCTGGGTGCGGCCCATCTCGTCGCCCGCGACGAGCATCGGGACGCCGGTGGACAGCAGCAGGGTGGCGAGCAGGCCGCGCAGCCTGCGGCGGCGCAGGGCGCGGATGTCCGGGTCGTCGGTCTCGCCCTCGGCGCCGCTGTTCCAGGAGCGGTTGTCCTGGGTGCCGTCGCGGTTGCCCTCGCCGTTGTCCTCGTTGTGCTTGCGCTCGTAACTCACCAGGTCGCGGAGGGTGAAGCCGTCGTGGGCTGTGATGAAGTTGACCGAGGCGCACGGTCCGCGCCCGCCGTGTCCGTACAGGTCGCTGGAGCCGGAGAGCCGGTAGCCGAGGTCCCGCGCATCGGGCAGCGCGCCGCGCCAGAAGTCCCGTACGGCATCGCGGTAGCGGTCGTTCCACTCGGCCCACAGCGGCGGGAACGCGCCCACTTGATAGCCGCCGGAGCCCACGTCCCAGGGCTCGGCTATCAGTTTGACGCGCCGCAGCACCGGATCCTGGGCGATCACGGCGAGGAACGGGGAGAGCATGTCGACGCCCGTGCCGCCGCCGTGCGCGGAGCGGGCCAGCGCGCTCGCCAGGTCGAAGCGGAAGCCGTCCACGCCCATCTCGGTGACCCAGTAGCGCAGCGAGTCGGTGATCAGCCGGAGTACGTGCGGCTGACCGGACTGGAGGGTGTTGCCGCAGCCGGTGAAGTCGGCATAGCGGCGCGGGTCCTGCTGGAGCCGGTAGTAGCCGCGGTTGTCGATGCCGCGCAGCGAGAGGGTCGGGCCCAGCTCGCCCGCTTCGGCGGTGTGGTTGTAGACGACGTCGAGGATCACCTCGATCCCGGCGGCGTGCAGGGCGCGCACCATCTGCCGGAACTCGCCCACCTGCTGCCCCCGGGTGCCGGTGGCCGCGTATCCGGCGTGCGGCGCGAAGTAGCCGATGGAGTTGTAGCCCCAGTAGTTGCGCAGGTTCCGCCGCAGCAGGTGGTCCTCGTGCGCGAACTGGTGCACCGGCAGCAGCTCCACCGCCGTCACCCCGAGCCGGGTCAGGTGCTCGATCGCGGCGGGGTGCGCGAGCCCGGCGTACGTGCCGCGCAGTTCGGGCGGGACACCGGGGTGGCGCATCGTGAAGCCGCGCACATGGAGTTCGTAGATCACCGACTCGGCCAGGGGCGTCTTGGGGCGCCGGTCGTGGGTCCACTCGTCGGGCGGCCCGCCCGGGGCGTCGTCGCCCACGACCACGCCCTTGGGGACGTACGGGGCCGAGTCGCGCTCGTCCCGCACGGTGTCGGCGACGTGCTGCTGCGGCCAGTCCCGTACGTGGCCGTAGACCTCGGCGGGCAGCGGGCCGCCGGGCGGCCCGAAGTCGCCGTCCACGGCGCGCGCGTACGGGTCCAGCAGCAGCTTGGCCGGGTTCCAGCGGGCGCCGGTCCACGGGTCCCAGCGGCCGTGCACGCGGTAGCCGTAGCGCCGGCCGGGCAGCACTCCGGGGACGAAGCCGTGCCAGACCTCGTGGGTCTGCTCGGCCAGCGGATGGCGGGTCTCGGTGCCGTCGTCGTCGAACAGGCACAGCTCGACGGCCTCCGCCCCGCCCGCCCACAGCGCGAAGTTGGTGCCGGGCACGCCGCCGGGCCCGAGGCGCACGCGCGCGCCGAGCGGCTGCGGGCTGCCCGGCCACGCGGCGGGTCCGGCCGCGGGGGCGCCGCCGCGCGGGGCGGGCAGCGGCGCGGGCGCGGCGGGGCGGCGGAGGGCCGGTCCGGCGGCGGGCGGGGCGGGTAAGCCGTCGGAGGGCTCCAGGGTGTGCTGCTCGGCTGCTTTCGACACATGCGCCTCCGGCGGCTCGCACGGGACCGGGCTCCGCACCTCCCGTCCGGAGCCCGACGGACCGGGCGGCACCCGCCGCGCGGCGTCCCGACCGCGTCCGGCTGTGCCCGGTAGCCCTGTTGTGCCCGCAAACCCGGCGGCCCCAACGCTCCGCGCCCCGGCGCGGCGGCGGCGCGCGCCCAGGGCGCCCGCGGGCGGTCACGGGGACCGCTCCCACCTGGGACAGAACCGTAACCCTCGCAAATGATCCCGCTGTCGGTGCGATGTGATTACCTAGCGGCATGCGCGCTGGTGCGCGTCTGTGCGTGACGGGGCTGCCGCGGGGGCCGCGGCTCCGCAGAGGGGAGCAGTTGTGAGGGTGCGGGCGATGTCGGGGGTGGCGAGGGTGCGGGGCCGCAGGGGGCTGTTCGCGCTGGTGCTGTGCGCGCTGCTGACGCTGGTGGCCGCGTGTGGCGGCGGAGGCGGCTCCGGCGACGACGGCAAGAAGGGCAAGGGCACCGAGGCCGCCAAGCCGAGGCCGTCCCGGGCCGTGGTCAAGGTCGAGCCGGGGGACGGGGCGAAGGGCGTCGGCACCAGCGGCGGCGCGCTCAAGGTCACCTCCGCCAAGGGCAAGCTGACCACCGTCGCGGTCAAGGACGAGAAGGGCCGCACGGTCCCCGGGAAGACCACCGGGGGCGGCACGAGCTGGAAGCCGGACGGCCGCCTGCGCGCCGGTACGACGTACACGGTGGACGCCCTCGCGAAGGACGCGGACGGCCGCGCGGCGCGCAAGCACACCACCTTCACCACGCTCAAGCCCGAGGAGACCTTCGTCGGCGTCTACAGCCCGGAGGACGGCTCCACGGTCGGCGTCGGCATGCCGGTCTCGCTCCGCTTCAACCGGGGCATCACCGACCCGGGCGCGGTCGAGAAGGGCATCAAGGTCAGCGCCTCCCCGTCGGTGCCGGTCGAGGGCCACTGGTTCGGCAACGACCGGCTGGACTTCCGGCCCGCGAAGTACTGGAAGCCCGGCACCAAGGTGACGCTGACGATGGATCTCGACGGCGTCGAGGGCCGCCCCGGGGTGTACGGGGAGCAGCGCAAGACCGTGAAGTTCACCATCGGCCGCAGCCAGATATCCGTGGTGGACGCCAAGGCGCACACGATGAAGGTCACGCGGGACGGCAAGACCGTCAAGAAGCTCCCGATCACCGCGGGCGCGCCCGGCAACGAGACGTACAACGGCACCATGGTCATCAGCGAGAAGCTGGCCGTGACCCGGATGGACGGCGCGACGGTCGGCTTCAAGGGCGAGTACGACATCAAGGACGTGCCCCACGCGATGCGGCTGTCGGACTCCGGCACCTTCCTCCACGGCAACTACTGGGCGGGCAAGTCCACCTTCGGCTCGGCCAACGTCAGCCACGGCTGCGTCGGCCTCTTCGACCAGCGCGGCGGAGGCGATCCGTCCACCCCGGCGGCCTGGTTCTTCGGCCAGTCGCTCATCGGGGACGTGGTCATCGTGAAGAACTCGGACGACGAAACGATCCAGCCGGGCAACGGGCTCAGCGACTGGAACATGTCCTGGGAGCAGTGGAAGGCGTAGCACCGCCGACTAACCTGCGGCGTATGACTGTGAATCTTGACGTCGCCGACGGCGTGGCCACCTTCCGCCTCGACCGCCCCCCGATGAACGCGCTCGATGTCGCCACCCAGGACCGGCTGCGGGAACTCGCCGCCGAGGTGACCCGCCGTGACGACGTGCGGGCCGTGGTCGTCTGGGGCGGCGAGAAGGTGTTCGCGGCCGGCGCGGACATCAAGGAGATGCGGGACATGGACCACGCCGCGATGGTGGCCCGCTCCCGCGACCTCCAGGACGCCTTCACTGCCGTCGCCCGCATCCCCAAGCCCGTGGTCGCCGCCATCACCGGCTACGCGCTCGGCGGCGGCTGCGAGCTGGCGCTGTGCGCCGATTTCCGGATCGCCGCCGAGAACGCCAAGCTCGGGCAGCCCGAGATCCTGCTCGGGCTGATCCCGGGCGCGGGCGGCACCCAGCGCCTGTCCCGGCTGGTGGGCCCGTCCCGGGCCAAGGACCTCATCTTCACGGGCCGTCAGGTGAAGGCCGACGAGGCCGTCGCCATCGGGCTGGTCGACCGGGTCGTACCGGCCGAGGAGGTGTACGAGCAGGCCCACGCCTGGGCGGCGAAGCTGGCCAAGGGCCCGGCGATGGCGCTGCGCGCGGCCAAGGAGTCGGTGGACGCGGGGCTGGAGACGGACCTCGACACCGGGCTCGCCATCGAACGCAACTGGTTCGCGGGACTGTTCGCCACCGAGGACCGGGAGATCGGAATGCGGAGCTTCGTCGAGGACGGCCCGGGCAAGGCCAACTTTTCTTGACCGGACCGCTTCTTGACCGGGGCTGGTATGCCCCGTGCGAGCGAATTTCTTCGCTTGCCGCACGGCCGCCCGATGGCCGGTTCGGGTACGCTGGGTGATCACGCGTACGCGCGGTGACATCGCTGGTCAGGTGGGGTGTTTTGGTACCCCGCGCTGCCAATCGCACCGCTGGGATCGGTTTGTGGAGCCTGGGGCTCCGGTGTTCGGAATCCCCTGGTTCCGCCCCGGACGGTCTTTCGGGCGGCCATCATGGGGGGCATGGCGGGCTTGGAGGGAATGGAGCAGCCGCAGCAGCGCACTGGTACGGCTGCGGTCCGGCGGCTGCCGTCCGCCGAGGAGGACCAGGCTCTCAGAGCGCTCGAACTGTTCGGGAATCCCGCGGACAAAGAGGTACGGCTGCCGTCCCGCCCCGAATCCGCGGCCACCGCCCGCCGGTTGACCGAATTCGTGGTGCTGCGCGACTGGGGGCTCGCCAGTCAGCTCGCCGAATACGCCGTGCTGCTCGTCTCCGAACTGGTGGGCAACGCCGTGCGGCACACCGGCGCCCGCACCTTCGGGCTGCGGCTGCTGCGCCGCCGCGGCTGGATCCGGGTCGAGGTGCGCGATCCGTCGCGCGGGCTGCCGTGTCTGCTGCCGGTGGGGGCGCTCGACACCAGCGGGCGCGGCCTCACGCTGGTGGATCAGCTCTCCCAGCGCTGGGGCGTGGACCTGCTGCCGTGCGGCAAGACGACGTGGTTCGAGATGCGGGTGACGGAGAGCGCGTGAGACGCGCGTGAGATGACCGAGGGCAGAGGTCCGCACCGCCGGGGTGCGGCGGCGCGAAGACCTCTGTCCGCCCCGCCGTGGAGCGGAAGGGGTGTGGCTCCGCGGCATTCGGGGGAACGACCAGGCCCGGGTCAATGGGGGTCGCGGTCCTGACTATTGCAGACCCGGCAGATCACCTCCAACCCAATCTAAGGTGAGGTGCAACACCTGCCTTGTTAATGGCGGGTAGAGGTGTGAGTTTCCTTTGTTGTTCATCTCGTGCCTGTCGGTTCTTGGCATGGCCCTGCCGACGCTTCACCATGGAACCGCGCTACGCGCGTCACTTCCCGTCAGATCCCTTGTCCTGGCACTGCATTCGGGAGCCCCCCATGGAAGCGCACGGCCCAGCCCCCACCCGACGCACCCTCCTCCGCTCCGGCGCCGGTCTCGGCGCCGCCCTCGGACTGACCGCCACCGCCACCGCCCACGCCGCCGGCAGACGCGGCCGCCGCGCGGCCGCCTATCCCCCCACCCACTGGATCCCGGCCTCCACCTCCAACTACCGCGTCTCCAGCCGCCCCACCGCGTACCCGATCGACTTCGTCGTCATCCATGTGACACAGGAGACCTTCCAGGACGCGGTGAAGATCTTCCAGGACCCGGCCCGCCAGGTCTCCACCCACTACATGGTCGCCTCGGCCGACGGCTACATCGGGCAGTTCGTCCGCGAGAAGGACGTCGCGTGGCACGCGGGCAACAAGGACTACAACAACCGCGGCATCGGCATCGAGCACGAGGGGTGGGTGGACGACCCCGCCTGGTTCACCGACGAGATGTACGCCTCGTCCGCCGCCCTGACCGCCGCCGTCTGCGACCGCTTCGGCATCCCCAAGGACCGCGAGCACATCATCGGCCACAGTGAGGTCCCCGGCGCCGACCACACCGACCCCGGACCGCTGTGGGACTGGGACCGCTACCTGGAGCTGGTCGACCAGAGCTGACCACACGGGCGCCGGACCTCTGGCCAGGGCCGCTAATCTGTGCGGGTCAGACTCACGCACGAAAGGGGCGGAACAGGTGGCGGACATCGAGGCGGCGCGCAAGGCGTTCCAGCGGTACGACCTCAACGGGGACGGACTGATCACGGCGACCGAGTACAAGAGCGTGATGGCGCAGCTGGGGGACCCGTATGTCACGGAGCCGGTCGCCCAGGCCGTGATCAACGCCCATGACGGCAACGGCGACGGTCAGCTCAACTTCGACGAGTTCTGGGCCGCGCAGAACAAGGCCTGACCCATCGGGTACACCCATTGGTTTACCCATCGGGCCCGGCCCGGGCCGCACGGCGGCGCCGCCGGCGCGTTCAGCGCCAGCCGCGCCGCTGTGCACTCGCCCGCCGCCGGCGGTCGTTGCACAGCAGGCAGCGGCCGTATCCGGGCGGCAGCGGATCGTCCGGGTCCCCGTACAGCGGGTCGACCGCCCCGCGCGGATGCTGGGCGCAGCCGGTCGTCCCATGCTCGGCGGTCAGCGCGCCGGCCGCGGCGAGCGCCCGGCGCAGGGCGTCGGTGAGCAGCTCGGTCTCCTGACCGGACGGATCGGCCTCGAGGGAATAGGCGATGTCGGACGCGGTCGTGAGCGCGCTGCGGAGTTCCTGCAGGTCTGCGTAGCTCATACCGGGAAGCGTAGGCGCCCCCACTGACAACGCTCCCACCGGCAGCGATCCGGCGGCCCCCTTACGCCTCGCGCTGCTCCTGCGCCTCGCCCTCCTGGCCGCGCTCCTCCTCGTCGTCGCCGTCCACCAGGTCCTCGATGGCGTTCGCCACCCGGGTGACCGAGGCCCAGGTCTTCAGCGCCGTCTTGCTGGAGAAGTTCGCGAGGTTCTTGTCCACCGGCCGGTCGGTGTACTGGTGGATCCGCCACTTCGCCTTGATGCGCGGCTTGCCCGCCGAGACGTAGTCGGCGATCCACAGCCCGTCCCCGGCGTAGGAGGTGGTGTCATGGTTGAGCCAGAAATTCCGGTTGCAGTACAGCATCACGCGGTGGGTGGGCCGCAGCTTCTTGACCTCCCGGATGAACCGGTCCTTCTCCGCGTTGCTGGCATGCGTCCCCGAGCCGGTGGTCTCCCAGTCCACGGCGAGAAGGTCGTGCTGCTTGGACGCGCACTTCTCGACGAAGTACCGGGCCTGCGCGGCGATGTTCCCGGGCCACAGGAAGTGGTAGAAGCCGACGACGCACCCTGCCTTCCGCGCCCGCGTCGCCTGGGAGACCTGCTTCGGATTGATGTACGACCGGCCCTCGGTGGCCTTGATGAAGACGAAGGCCAGTCCGTCCGTGTCGAAGCTGGACTGGTGCGAACTCACGTCGATGCCGTGCAGCATGGTTCCTGCCTCAGAAGTTGAAAAGGGGACGGGCGGTCTCCCTTGTCATGCCCGGTCCAGGACCCTACGCAACGCTGCCGGGGTTACGCACGGTATTTGCACATGCGACTGATTTGGTAGGGAAATTCGCGATTTCTCCCCGGCATCGTGATAAGCCGCCGGGCTACCCCTGGACATGAGTCTGCAACACATCGCAGGTGTGTTGGAACTCCTCCGTCAACCGGGTCGCCTCGATCACCAGTACCCCGTACGGCCGGGTCGGGTCGCCCAGCGGCAGACCGTCGCTCTCCGCCTGCTCGGTGACGGTCCGGCGCTGCTCCTGCATCTCCTCGGCCAGCTCGCACAGCCGCGCCGCCTGGTCCCGCAGATGCGTCTCGTCCAGGCGGGCCAGCACCCGCACGATCTCCTCCAGCGAGCCGAGGAAGCCGCCGTAGCACCGCAGGAACCGCCGGTACGAGTAGTCCTGTTCCTCGCCGCGCCACCGCTCCAGGCTCCGGGTGAGCGACGCCAGCTGATACGCGGCCCGCTCCAGCGCGTCCAGGACGGCGCGGTAGTTCGCGAACGACGTGCGCCCCCGGTGCTGGGGCAGCAGCCGCCGCGGATTGAACGGAACGCTCTCCTCCGCGGTCTGCAGACCCGACCTCGCCTGCGTGACCAGCGCCTGGGCGTGGTTGCTCCGGGAACGCCAGCCCCGCGCGTGCTCCTCGGCGAACTCCCCGTCCCGCATCGCCGGTCCCATGTCGGCGAGCAGCGACTCCAGCGCCCCGGCCAGCGCCCGGATGCCGTGCTCCGCGCTGCGGTACCGCAGCGGCGGGATGAGGACGACGTTCACCAGCAGCCCGAGCGAGCAGCCGATGAGCACGAGCAGCACGATCTGGCCCAGTTGGGTCGCCCGCTCCATGTTGCTCGTCGCGGAGGCGTACGTGGAGAACGCGAAGAACGCCGCCGTCGCCACCTGCGACCGCTGCGCCCCCAGCGCCCTCCACTGCCCGATCGTCAGCGCGATCGCCGCGACCAGGGCGAACGTCACCGGATCCGGCCCGGCCAGAAACCCCAGCGCCGCCTGGACCGCCACCCCCGTCACCACCGCCGCGACGTAGCGCAGCGACTGGGCGATCGACTGGTACACCGTCACGTTCATGATGAGGACGGCGGAGAACGGCGCGAACGCGGGTGACTGGGCCTGCAGCAGATCCGCCGCGATGAACCACGCGAGGGTGGCCGCGAGGGTGCTCTTGCCGATCAGCAGCAGCGTGTGCCCCTCCGGCCCGTGTGTCCCCACGACCCGCCGCCCCCACTCCCGGAGCCGCCCCGCCCGCTTTCCCTCATGTCCACCGTCCGTGTTCGCCTGGCCGTTCATTCGGCTAAGGGTTCCCCTTCGGCGAGGTCTCTCACGTGGTCAGACGAATGAACTCCCCGGAGCGGAGTGACGGAGCGTGGCGGCGTCGGCCGTCCACTCAGCGGGGGCCGGGAACTAGGCGACCGGTGCGGCCGACTTGTAGGGCAGATCAGCGCTGTACCAGCCAAGGAGAACAAGCCGATGCCTTTACGTGTTCAGATCCTCATGTACGACGGCGTGGAGGAGCAGGACGCCATCGGGCCGCGTGACGTGTTCGGTCACGCTGTGCAGGCGGGCGGTCAGGTAGAGACGACACTGGTGCGACCCTCGGCCCCTGGCGAGGTGACCTGCTTCTTCGGCACCAAGATCATGGTTCCGGCCGCCTGGGAGCCCACCGACGCCGATCTGCTGATCGTGCCGGGCGGCGGCGATCAGCTGATCAAGGATCCAGATGTCCTGCGGGACCTCGTACGGGCACAGGAGGCCGGGGTCACCGTCGCTGGTGTCTGCACCGGCGTCCTGGTGCTCTCCGCGGCGGGCCTCACCAACGGCCGTCCGTGCACGACACACCACCTGGCCAAGGTCGATCTGGCCGCCCAGGGAGGCAAGGTGATCGACGCACGAGTCGTCGACGACGGGAACCTGGTGACCGCGGGTGGTGTCACCAGCGGAATCGACCTGGCCCTCTGGATGGTCACCCGCGAATGCGGAGCAGCGGTCGCCGTCGGCGTCGAATCCATCATGGAGTACGAGCAGCGCGGTGTCGTCTGGCGAAACTCCGAATGCCGATGAACCGGCCAGTCACCACCGCCCTGGCCGCAGCCCTGTGTCTGCTCACAGCGGCATGCGGCGGTTCCTCCGACGACGACAAGACGAACACGAAGACGACCGATGCCGCGGCCTCGAAGAGCGGATATCCGGTGACCCTGGACAACTGCGGCCGGAGCGAGACGTTCAAGAAGGCGCCCAGCCGGGTCGTCGTCATGAACGGCGCCTCGGTCGCCGAGGTCTCCACCCTCCTCGCCCTCGGCCTCCAGGACAGGATCGTCGCCAACCAGCAGTCCTACGGCATGTCCGAGGTCCCCGGCCGGGCCGCCGCGATCAAGGCCCTGCCCACCGGGGACATCAAGGTCAACGAGGCATCCGACATCCCCGGCGAGGCCATGCTCGGCCTGCGCCCCGACCTCGTCCAGTCCGTCACCACGTACGGCTTCGACCAGAAAAACGGCTTCGCCACCCGGGAGCAGCTGAAGCAGGCAGGAGCCAATAGCTACGTCTCCCCGCAGGGCTGCGACGACGACCCCTCCAAGATGACCGTCGCCGACAGCTACCAGCTGCTGCGCGACATGGGAAAGATCTTCAACGTCAGTGACAAGGCCGAGAAGCTGATCGCCGAGTCCGAGAAGAACATCGCGGCGGTCTCCGAAAAGGTCAAGGGAGCCAAGCGCCCGAAGGTCATGGTGCTTTTCTCCAACATGTCCATGGGCGGCAACGATTTCAGCTCGGTCGTCGCCCAGGGCATCGTCAACGACATCCTCGCCGAATCCGGCGGCGCCAACGCCTTCGAGAACGCCGCCACGACCACGTTCGCCGACCTGAGCAAGGAGAAGGTGGCCGCCACCGACGTCGACGCGCTCGTCGTCATCAGCTACAACGACCCCAACCCGGCGGCGTACGCCAAGAAACTGCTCAAGGAGTTCCCCCAGTGGCCGGCCGCCAAGAACAACTCGTACGTGACGCTGTCGGACTCGATGTACCTCGGCCCGAGCAACGACCTGGCCGTGGCGAAGATCGCGAAGCTGCTGCACCCCGAGGCGTTCTGACCCGGCTCAGGACTCCGCTGGCGTTCACGCTCCTGCCCGTCGCGCTGCTCGTCACGATGATCGTGGGGATCAGCATCGGCGCGGTCACCGTTCCGCTCGGTGACGTGTGGGGGATCGTCCTCCACCACGTCACCGGCGCGGGGGCGGCGCCCTCCGACCCCGCGCTCGACCAGATCGTCTGGAACTTCCGCACCCCGCGGGTGGTCCTGGCCGCACTGGCCGGTGCGGGCCTCGCCGTGTGCGGCGCGGTCCTGCAGACCGTGGTGTCCAACCCGCTCGCCGACCCCACCGTGCTGGGCTTGTCCTACGGCGCCACGCTCGGCGCCGTCCTCGTCATCACCCTGGGCGGTGGCGCCGCGCTCGCCGGGCTCGGGGTGTCGGCGGCCGCCTTCCTCGGCGCGGTCGCCGCCGGCACGCTGGTCTTCGCCCTCGGGCAACGGCGGGGACGCCTGGCGCCAACCCGGCTGGTGCTTGCCGGTGTCGCCGTCGGCTACGCCCTTCTCTCGGCCACCAGCTACGTACAACTCCAGGCGTCACCGACCGAGTTGCGGACGGTCATGTTCTGGATGCTGGGCAGCGTCGCAGGGGCCCGGTGGGACCAACTCCCCACCGTCGCCGTGGTGGTGCTCGTCACGACCACGCTCCTCACCCTCTTCGGCCGACGCCTCAACGCCCTGCTGGCCGGTGACGAGTCCGCCACCGCTCTCGGCGTCAACGTCAACCGGCTGCGCGCCGTACTCCTGATGCTCACCGCACTGCTGACGGGGACCGTCATCGCCGTCGTCGGCAGCATCGGCTTCGTCGGCCTGATGATCCCGCACCTGGTGCGCCTGACCACCGGTGCCGACCACCGCCGACTGCTCCCCCTGACCGCCCTGCTGGGAGCCGTCTACCTGGTCCTCGTCGACCTGCTCTCCCGCACTCTCGACCGCCCCAACGAAATCCCCCTGGGCATCCTCACCGCTCTCCTCGGAGCCCCCTTCTTCCTGTGGCTCCTGCGCCGCAACAAGGGCCTGGACTGAACCATGAAACTCACCGTCGACCGACTCCACGTCACGCTCGACCGCAACCCGATCCTCCGCGATGTCAGCCTTCGGGCCCACCAGGGCGACATCGTCGGTCTCGTCGGTCCCAACGGCAGCGGCAAGTCCACCCTGCTGCGCGCCGTCTACCGCTCACTGCGACCGGCGGGCGGTGTGGTCAGGGTCGGCGAGGACGACATATGGGCCCTGTCCCCCCGCACCGCGGCCCGTCGCACCGCCGCCGTCCTCCAGGACAGCGGCGGCAACACCACCGGACTGACCGTCACCGAGATCGTCGCCCTCGGCCGCGCCCCCCACCACGGTCTGCTGGGCCGCGACGGAGCCGAGGACCGCCGGGCCGTGGCCGATGCCATCGACCGCTGCGGCGTCCGACCGTTCGCGGACCGGGACTACGCCTCCCTGTCCGGCGGAGAGCGCCAACGCGTCCTTCTGGCCCGCGCGTTGGCGCAGACCCCCCAGCTCCTCGTGCTGGACGAACTCACCAACCACCTCGACATCCGCGCCCGCTACGAACTGCTGGATCTCATCCGCGCCACCGGTATCACCACCCTGGCGGTCCTGCACGACCTCGACCTGGCCGCCCGGCTCTGCGACCACCTGGTCGTCCTGCACGAGGGAACCGTGACGGCGGCGGGGCCGGTGCTGGACGTACTGACCCCGCGGATCCTCGGCGACGTCTTCGGCGTCCGCGCCCGCACGGAACGACACGCCGACGGCGTCATCCGCATCACGTACGCCGCCCATGCCCTCGCCGGCGGAGAGACCACGGCGGACCGCGACCCGCTGACGTACCGGACAGAGCCCGGCCGTGGATAGGGTTGATCATGTCCCCGCCGCGCACGGGATGCCTTCGGGGATACAGTCCGACAGGGGTCATGGCCAGGTATCACGGGAGGGGCTGGGGTGTTCGAGATCGCGACGGTGGGTGCGCTCACCGCCTTCTTCACGGCGGTGGGCAACGGCGCCGCCGGGGAGGTCGGCAAGCAGGTGCTTCTGTCGACGGGCGCGCTGGTGCGGCGGACCCTGGGGCGGGAAACGCCGCTGCCGAGCACCCCGGAAGGCTGGGAGCTGCTGGCGCGTCAGATGCAGCCGCACCTCCGTGACGATCCACGGCGCAACGATGAGCTGGCCCTGCTGGCCCGCAGTCTGCCGCAGCTGGCATTGCGCCCCGGCACCGGACTGCCGCCCGCCACACGGGACTTCACTGACCGTCAGAGCGTCTTGCGGCAGCTGAGGCGCGAGGCGACCCGCCCCGCCGCCGGGCGGCCCCGGGCCGCGCTGCTGTACGGGCCGCCCGGCATCGGCACCAGCGCGGTGGCGCTGCACTGGGGCGCCGACCGGATCGCGCAGTACCCCGACGGGCAGTTCTACGTCGACGCCCGCGACGCCGCCGCCGACAACGGGCTGGAACCCGCCGCCGTCCTGGAGCGCCTGCTGCGCCAGATGGGCGTCGATCCCAGCCTCATGCCGCCCACGGAGGTGGGGCGCGAAGAGGTGTACCGGCGGCTGACGGCGGGCCGCCGGGCGCTGGTGGTCATCGACCACGCCTCCTCGGCCGCGCAGGTCCGGGGCCTCATCCCGGCCACCCCGGAGGTGTTCCTGCTGGTCGTCGCGTCCGGCCCGGCGTTCCTGCTGGAGGCCGAGCGGATCGCCGTACCCCCGCTGAAGGACCGGGACGCGATGCAGCTCCTGCGAAAGGTCGCGGGGCCGGAACCGGTCGCGCGCGCCAAGCCGCAGATGCCCGCCCTGCTCGACGGCTGCGCGGGCAACGCCTTCGCGCTCAAGGCCGCGGCGGTACGCCTGCTGACCGGCGAACAGCCCGCCGCGTCCGGAACAGACCGCCATCCGGTGCGCGCCATGGCCCAGGACGCCTGCCGCCGCCTCCGCCCCGAGACAGCGCGGCTCTGCCGCCTGACCGCTCTGGGCGGCTGGCCCGCGATCGACGCCCGCCTTGCGGCGGAGGCCGCGGACGTCGCCCCCGAGGACGCCGCCCGGATGCTCGCCGAGGCGGCGGACGTGCGGTTGCTGGAACCCCTGGGCGACGGCCGCTACCGCTTCCGGCCCGAGGTCCGCCGCCATCTGGCCGACGCCGCAGGGCCCGAGCACGGCATCCCGGAGTGCTTCGCGGCCATCTCCCGCGTCCTGAACGGCCTGCTGAACCTGGCCCTCCACGCCGCACACGCCGCCCTGCCGCAGAGCTGGCGCACCGAACCCGCACCGGCGGACGGAACCCCGTACGGCCACGAGTCCGCAGGCATGACGGCCCTGCGCGCAGAGGCGGGAAACCTCGTCCGGGCGGTCTCCGTCGCCGAGGAGTACCAGCACATCGAAACGGCACTGCGCCTGGCCCGCGCGCTGTGGCCCCTCCAGCTGAAGGCCGGGCACTGGGACGAGACGCTGCCCGCCCTCCGCATCGCGGCCCGCTGCGCCGACGAGCACCACCCCCGCACCCGCCTCGCGGGTGCCCTCCACTTCCAGCTCGGCCACTGCCTGGGCGAGCTGCGGCAGTGGGAGCAGGCCGAACGCGCGGTGCGCGCCGCCGTCGACTGCGAGCGCGCGGCCGGGCACGCCCGGGGCGAGGCGTCGTCCGTGGAGATGCTGGGCCTGCTGTGCCTGTACCAGTGGCGGTACCCGGAGGCGTACGAACGCTTCGCCGAGGCGGAGCGCGTCTACGGGCGCATCGGCCCCGACCAGGAGGGCGCCCGGGACCTCCCGCGCGCCCTCGCCCTGATCCAACGCCACCAGGGCCGCGCCCTGCGCGGTATGGGTGACCTGGCGGAGTCCCGCAACCGCCTGGAGTCCGCGCGGGACTCCTTCGCCGGGGAGGCGTACAACCTGGCCCGCACCCTCACCGACCTCGCCGAGACCCTGCACGACGCCGGGGACGACGCCGCCGCCCTGACGAAGATCGCCGAAGCGGAACGCCTCCTCACCCCAGAACAGGCAGCCCCCCACCTGGCCTACCTAGCCGGTCTGCGGGAGCGCTGCGAAACGTAACGCCCGCGCCCGGCAGCCGCCTGACGGTGGCTGGGGGGTGGGGAGCATCCCCCTGCCCCGCCCCGGACGTATCGCCCCGGCACCCGCGCCTCACGCGCGCGCCACCCCCACCTCGTGCACCCCACCCGCCACCCGCACCCGCAGGGTCACCGGCACCGCCCCGCCGCCTCCCGCCTGCCACGCGTGCAGCGACGACGCGTAGGCGGCCGGGTCCGCGTCCGCGTCCGGGGCGCCTGATAGGTGGAGTACGCCGTGATCCCGCAACCGCACAACGCACGTGTCCGGGCCCGTCACGTACGCCGCCACCGCACACCCCGGGTACCGCCGCAGCACCTCCGCCGTCCAGCCCTCCGCGCCGCCCAGGCGCGGATCGTCCGGCGTGCCCTCGCGCCAGATCACGTCGGCCCGCGTCAGGTCGCCCGGGTCGCGGGTGTCCTCGTGGACGGCCAGGTGGGCGTCGCCGACCGCGTCGTACGGGTGGCCCGTGGTGCGTTCGACCCAGACATCAGGCCCGCTCACCCGCGTGCGGACGTTCAGGGGCGCCGTACGACGCGGCGGGCCGTACGGGGGCAGGGGCAGCGGCTCCAGGAGGGCGGGGGACGGGGGTTCGGGGAGGTCCATCAGGGCGTAGAAGTGGCGCCGCAGCAGCGCCGCCGACGCGCCCGGGGCGGACGTGGTGAACGATGCCGGGCCCGGCGCCGGACGGTGCCGCGCCACAAGCTGCTCCACCTGGTCCCGCAGCGGACCCTGCGGATCCAGCCGTGGCGCGTCCCGGACGAACGCCGCCAGGGGCGCCTCCGGGTCCAGCCGGTCCTGCGCGGCGGACGCGGCGGAGGCCAGCAGGACGGGAGTGCCCAGCGCCGCCGCGTAGTACGAGACCGCCCCGAAGTCCCCGACCACGGCATCGGCGGCCAGCAGCGCCTGCCGCCACGCGTGCGCGGGGTCGACCAGGGTGAGCCCGCTGCGCAGGGCACGGTCCAGCCAGACGCGGATCTGGCCGGGCCCGTGCCCGTACCAGATGTTGGGGTGCAGCACGGCCGCCAGCCGGTAGTCGTCGGCGGGCAGTTCGGCGGCGAGCCGGGGGAGCAGCCCGGGCAGCACGTCCTGGTCGCCGCCGTTGCCGAAGAAACCCTCCGGGTTCCAGGTGGAGTTCAGGACGACGAGGCGCTGCCCCCGGCGTACACCCAGCGCCCGCCGGAACCGCTCCCGATGCGGTACGGCGGCCAGCATGCGGTCGAAGCAGGGGTCCCCGGCCAGTACGGAGGCGGCCTCGGCCTCGGGGCAGACCCGTCGCAGCCGCTCCAGCTGCTCGGGGTGGGACAGGACGAGCCCGTCCACGAACGGCTGCCCGTCCACGAGCAGCCAGTCAGGCGAGAGGCCGAACGTCGGCTCGCGGATCCTGCCTCCCGGCGCGGAAAGCCGCTTCGTGTAGCCGACCCCGTGCGACAAGACGGTCAGCTTGCCGCGCAGACCGCTGAGCTGGCCGCCGAAGCTCGCGGAGACCGCCAGATCCACCGGCGTCGCCAGCGCCTGTTCCCACGGCAGCACCGGCAGCTCCAGGTCCGCGAACAGCTCGCGCACTCCGCCCTGGAAGGCGGACGAGTCCGTCGAGGTGACCAGGAGCTGCAGCCGGAAGTCGTCGTGGAACAGCGGCAGCACGTCCAGCAGCCGCCCGGCCGAGGTGACGTTGTGCACGACGAGCAGGACGCGGCGGCTCGCCGCACGACTCGCCCAGCGCTCCGCGTCGTCCCCGACCGGCACGCGTATCGCCCGAGGATCAGCCGACGTCACCGGCCACCGCCATTCGTCAGCACTCGATGACGTTGACCGCGAGCCCGCCCCGCGCCGTCTCCTTGTACTTGACCTTCATGTCGGCGCCGGTGTCCTTCATGGTCTTGATGACCTTGTCGAGGGAGACATGGTGGCGGCCGTCGCCGCGCAGCGCCATCCGCGCGGCGGTGACGGCCTTGACGGCGGCCATGCCGTTGCGCTCGATGCAGGGGATCTGCACCAGCCCGCCGATCGGGTCGCACGTCAGGCCCAGGTTGTGTTCCATGCCGATCTCGGCGGCGTTCTCGACCTGCTCCGGGCTGCCGCCCAGCACCTCGGCGAGGCCACCGGCGGCCATGGAGCAGGCGGAGCCGACCTCGCCCTGGCAGCCGACCTCGGCGCCGGAGATGGACGCGTTCTCCTTGAAGAGCATGCCGATGGCACCGGCCGCGAGGAGGAAGCGGATGATGCCTTCCTCGTCGGCGCCCGGCACGAAGCGGCTGTAGTAGTGGAGGACGGCCGGGATGATCCCGGCGGCGCCGTTCGTCGGGGCGGTGACGACGCGGCCGCCCGCCGCGTTCTCCTCGTTGACCGCCATGGCGTACAGCGTGGTCCACTCCATCGCGCGGGCGGCCGCGTCGCCTTCGGAGCGCAGGGCACGGGCGGCGTTGGCGGCGCGGCGGCGGACCTTGAGGCCGCCGGGCAGGATGCCCTCCTGGCCCAGGCCGCGGGCGACGCAGGCCTCCATGACCTGCCAGATCTCCAGCAGGCCCGCGCGGATCTCGTCCTCCGTGCGCCAGGCCTTCTCGTTCTCCAGCATCAGGGCGGAGATGGACAGGCCGGTCTCGCGGGAGAGCCGCAGGAGTTCGTCGCCGGTGCGGAAGGAGTACTTCAGGGCGGTGTCGTCGAGCTTGATGCGGTCCTCGCCGACCGCGTCCTCGTCGACCACGAAGCCGCCGCCGACCGAGTAGTAGGTCTTCTCCAGCAGCGGATGGCCGGTCTCGTCGTACGCGAAGAGGGTCATGCCGTTGGCGTGGTACGGCAGGGAGCGGCGGCGGTGCAGGATCAGCTCGTCCGACGCGTCGAAGTCGATCTCGTGCCCGTGGCCGCCCTCCATCTCGGCGGCGAGCAGCCGCAGCCGCTTGGTGGTGCGGATGCGCTCCACCTCGCCGTCGGCGGACTCGACGTCGACGCTGCGCGGCGAGTGGCCCTCCAGGCCGAGCAGGACGGCCTTGGGGGTGCCGTGGCCGTGGCCGGTGGCGCCGAGGGAGCCGAAGAGTTCGGCGCGTACGGAGGCGGTGGGGGCGAGCAGACCCTCGTTCTTCAACCGGAGGACGAACATCCGTGCCGCCCGCATCGGGCCGACCGTGTGCGAGCTGGACGGGCCGATGCCGATCGAGAAGAGATCGAATACGGAGATGGCCACCGGGGACTCCTTCGTCTGCACGTGGGGGCGCGTGCGGGGTGGTGCGGTGCGGCGGCGCGCCGCGGTGGGCGCACCTCCGGGGGAGGCGCGGGGGCGCACCTCCGGGGGAGGCGCGGGGGCGCACCTCCGGGGGAGGCGCGGGGTGGGCGCGCCTCCAGGGGCGCGGGGGGTGGGTGCGCCCCCTGGGCGGCACGCGGGGTGAGCGCGCCGCCCAGGATCCGGCCGGGACCGGGGTTACTTCGTCAGGTGCGGGTACAGCGGGTGCTTGTCGGCGAGGGCGGTGACCCGCGCCTTCAGACCCTCCGCGTCGTACGACGGCTTGAGCGCCTCGGCGATGATGTCCGCGACCTCGCGGAAGTCCTCGGCGGTGAAGCCGCGGGTGGCCAGCGCCGGGGTGCCGATGCGCAGACCCGAGGTGACCATCGGGGGCCGCGGGTCGTTCGGGATGGCGTTGCGGTTGACCGTGATGCCGACCTCGTGGAGCCGGTCCTCGGCCTGCTTGCCGTCCAGCTCGGAGTTGCGCAGGTCGACCAGGACGAGGTGCACGTCGGTACCGCCGGAGAGGACGGAGACGCCCACCTCGCCGACGTCGGCCTGGGTCAGCCGGTCGGCGAGGATCCGGGCGCCCTCGACCGTGCGCTCCTGGCGCTCCTTGAAGGAGGAACCGGCCGCGACCTTGAAGGACACCGCCTTGGCCGCGATGACGTGCTCCAGCGGGCCGCCCTGCTGACCCGGGAAGACCGCGGAGTTGATCTTCTTGGCGAGGTCGGCGGTGGAGAGGATCACGCCACCGCGCGGACCGCCCAGGGTCTTGTGGGTGGTGGTGGTCACGACATGGGCGTGCGGCACGGGGGAGGGGTGGAGCCCGGCCGCGACGAGGCCCGCGAAGTGGGCCATGTCGACCATGAGGTACGCGCCGACCTCGTCCGCGATCCGGCGGAAGGCGGCGAAGTCCAGCTGGCGCGGGTACGCCGACCAGCCCGCGATGACCAGCTTGGGGCGGTGCTCCTTGGCGAGGCGCTCGACCTCGTCCATGTCGACCAGACCGGTCTCGGCGTCCACGTGGTAGGGCACCACGTTGTAGAGCTTGCCCGAGAAGTTGATCTTCATGCCGTGGGTGAGGTGGCCGCCGTGCGCCAGGTTCAGCCCAAGGATGGTGTCGCCGGGCTGGAGCAGCGCGAACATCGCGGCCGCGTTCGCCTGGGCACCGGAGTGCGGCTGGACGTTGGCGGCCTCGGCGCCGAAAAGCTCCTTGACGCGGTCGATGGCGATCTGCTCGACCACGTCGACGTGCTCACAGCCGCCGTAGTAGCGGCGGCCGGGGTAGCCCTCGGCGTACTTGTTGGTCAGGACCGAGCCCTGGGCCTCCATGACGGCGGCCGGAGCGAAGTTCTCCGAGGCGATCATTTCGAGGGTGGACTGCTGGCGGTGGAGTTCGGCGTCGACAGCAGCGGCGACGTCCGGGTCGAGCTCGTGCAGGGAGCTGTTGAGAAGCGACATCTGGGTCCCGATCGAAGAAGAGGGTCAGTTTCCGGAGAAGGCGGCGTATTCCTCGGCGGAGAGCAGGCCGTCCGGCTCGTCCGTCACCTTCACCTTGAACAGCCAGCCGCCCTCGAAGGGGGCGGAATTCACCAGCGCCGGGTCGTTCACCACGTCTTCGTTGATCTCGGTGACCTCACCGGAGACCGGCGCGTACAGGTCGCTGACCGACTTCGTGGATTCCAGCTCACCGCAGGTTTCACCGGCGGCGACGGTGGAGCCGACATCCGGGAGCTGGACGTACACGACATCGCCGAGCGCGTTGGCCGCGTGTTCGGTGATGCCGATCGTCGACACGCCGTCCTGGTCGGCGGCCGACAGCCACTCGTGCTCCTTGCTGTAGCGCAGCTGCTGGGGGTTGCTCATGGTCCGATTCTCCTGGATAGGGGGGAGTGCTTGGGAAACGGGTCTTAAGCGGTGGGACGGATCACTGGAGAGAGGCGGCGCGCGGGAGGTTTCAGCGCTCGCGGCGATAGAAGGGGAGCGCGACGACCTCGTACGGCTCCCGGGTACCGCGGATGTCCACCGTCACGCCCTTCGCGCCGGGCGCGGCGTACTCCGCGTCGACGTACGCCATGGCGATCGGCTTCCCCAGCGTCGGGGACGGGGCGCCCGAGGTGACCCGGCCGATCTCCGAGCCGTCGGGGCCCAGCACGGCGTATCCGGCGCGCGGTACCCGGCGGCCGTCGGCGACCAGGCCGGTCAGCGTGCGCGGCGGCCGGGCCTCGGCCTCGCGCGCCGCGGCCTCCAGAGGCGCGCGTCCGACGAAGTCACCGGGCTTCTGGAACTTCACGACCCGGCCGAGCCCCGCGTCGAACGGGGTCGTGTCGGTGGTCAGCTCGTTCCCGTACAGCGGCATCCCGGCCTCAAGGCGCAGCGTGTCCCGGCAGGACAGCCCGCACGCCACCAGGCCCACCGGGGCGCCCGCCTCGGTCAGCGCCTGCCAGACCCGCTCGGCGTCGTCCGGCGAGACGAACAGCTCGAAGCCGTCCTCACCGGTGTAGCCGGTGCGGGCGATCAGGGCGGACACGCCCGCGACGGTGCCCGGCAGCCCCGCGTAGTACTTCAGCCCGTCCAGGTCGGCGTCGGTCAGGCCGCCCAGGATGCCGGGGGACTGCGGCCCCTGGACGGCGATCAGCGCGTACGCGTCGCGGTCGTCCCGTACGGCGGCGTCGAAGCCGGTGGCGCGCTCGGTCAGCGCGTCCAGCACCACCTGGGCGTTGGAGGCGTTGGCCACGACCAGGAACTCCTGCTCGGCGAGCCGGTAGACGATCAGGTCGTCGAGGATGCCGCCCTCGCTGTCGCAGATCATGGTGTAGCGGGCGCGGCCCACGGCGAGCGCCGAGAGCTGGCCGACCAGGGCGTAATCGAGGGCGTCCGCGGCCTGCGGCCCGGTGAGAGCGATCTCACCCATGTGGGAGAGGTCGAAGAGACCGGCGCGGGTGCGCACCGCGGTGTGCTCGTCGCGCTCGCTCCCGTACCGCAGGGGCATGTCCCAGCCCGCGAAGTCGGTCATGGTGGCGCCGAGCGCACGGTGGACCGCGTCCAGCGCGGTGTGGCGGGGCGTGGGCGGGGCGTCGGTCATGGTTCAGCTCCCAGGGGCATGATCACGGCGATGACGGGACGGGTGGGCCGGATGGGACGACAAGGACGGCACACGCGTCCTCCCCATCTGTCATCGGAACCTGAGAGGTTCGCCGTGACCTTCCCGCGCGGCGGGGCTGGTCCGGCTTGCACCTTGGGTGGGGCCACCTGACGTGGCCCGCTTTTCAGATCTGCCTCATCCGTGCGGTATCGGGGCCTGAGAGATTCAAGGGAGGACTTGCTCCTTCGGCGCCTCGGACGACCCGGCGGATTCGCCGGTGCCCGAGAACTCTCCCGCGCGGATTCAAGCGGCCGGTATGCAGTTGGCGCGGACATCATCGCACGTCCGCTCCGGAAGGGAACCCCCGATCTGTGAGCGGGGTCGCTCCGGGGCCTCCTTGATGGGCATTACCTTTTCTTGACACTCTCGGGGTACGGAGCCGCTTGACCGACCTTGGAGGACGATCACGGTGCACGGGCAGGGAACATACGCGACAACCCGAGGAACCCTGCCCGCGCGGCAGGAGCAGACGCGATCAGACGGCGGCACGGTCAGACCGGACCGCCGCGCCCCCGTGCACGACCTGCGCGGCGGAGTGGGGACGGAGCTGCGCTACCCGGCGCGCGACCTGATCATCGCCTCCGGACTGCCCGGCAGCGGCAAGTCGACCCTGATCAACCGGGTGGTCCCCGGGCTCGACCCGCGCGGCACGGCCGTGGCCCGGGTGGACTCGCAGCGCACCCGGGAGGCCTGGGAAAGACGCATGCCCGGCTGGCTCCCGTACGCCGTCTACCGGCCGCTGGTCCGCTGCGCCCACTACGCGGGGCTGCGCCGGGCGCTCGGCTCGGGCGCGAGCGTCGTCGTCCACGACTGCGGCTCACAGCCCTGGGTGCGCCGCTGGCTGGCCCGGGACGCCCGGCGCACCGGCCGTGGCCTGCATCTGGTGCTGCTGGACGTGGACCCCGCGGTCGCCCTGGAGGGCCAGGCCGCCCGCGGCCGGGGGGTCTCCGGCTTCGCCTTCGGGCGGCACCTGCGGGCGATGGGGCGGCTGGTGGCGCGGGTGGAGGGCGGACAGCCGCCCGAGGGCTGCGCTTCCGCCGTGCTGCTCGACCGGGCAACCGCGAGCAGGCTGCGAGCCATCTCCTTCGAGTGACGCGGGTGGCCGTGTGAGGAAGTGCTGTGGAGATGCCCGGGCGGCCCATGGCCTTCCGCCGCGCAGCCGTTATGGTGCTGGTGCAGGTCGGACGAGATGGCGGTTGGGACGAAGATGAGTATTCCGGAGCACCAGGGCATAACCCCCGCTCACGGAGGATTTCCCGACGGCGCTTATCCCGGGTCCGCGTTCCCCGGCAATGAGCTGGAAGAGGTGCTCGCCGCCTCGATCGGCGTCCCGGGAGCCGGAGCGCGGATCGTCGAGACGCTCGCCCGCGCCCATGTCTGGATCCCGCTGCCGAACGGCGGCGGCCCCGACAGCCGCAGCCTCGACCTGCCCACCGTGGAGATCGAGGGCCAGGCGTACGTTCCGGTCTTCAGCTCCGAGCAGCAGTTCCTGCAGATCGTCGGCGGCCACATGTCGTTCACGGTCGCCCCGGCCGTGGAGTTCGCCCGCGGGCTGCCGCCGCAGCTCGGCATCGCGGTGAACCCGGACGGGCCGGTCGGCGTCCCGCTGCCGCCGCCCGCGGTCGAGGAGCTGTGCAAGGCCGGGCGCAGCGAGCTGGACGGCCCGGCGCGCGGCGGCAGGGTGCGGCTGTTCGAGCCCGACTGGCAGCAGGAGCCGGTCGACTTCCTGGCCGCGGCCGGGATCGAGTTCGGGAGGGAGCCCGGGGTACGCACCGCGCGGCGCGCGCTGGCCAGCGTCGAGGGCGATCAGCCTGCGCTGTTCGTCGGGGTCCAGCTGGACGCGCCGGGCCCGGAGGGGCAGGCCCTCGCGGTGGAGGCGCTCGGCAGGGCGCTCGGGTCGGTGCCGGTCCCGTGGACCGTTCAGCTCGTCGCGCTGGACGTCGCGCAGGGTGACCCGGTGGCCACCTGGATGCTGGAGCGCGTACGGCCGTTCTACGACCGTGACCTGTGACGCACCCCGGGGACGGCCACGGGGGCCCGTAAGCTGGTTGGATGACCAGACGGGGCGGCGCGCGTCCCGGTGAGTGCGGGCAAGGCCGAGAGAGGGGCGGACCCAGGTGAGCGCGGGCGCGGATTGGGGGGCGGCTGCCGGTCAGGTCGAGCGGATGCTGCAGCAGGTAGCTCCCGGCCGGTACGACGCCTACGAGGCGCTGCTGCACGCCCTCGCCGAGGGCCAGGTCTGGATGCTGCTGTGGAACGGCGCTCCCGGCGCACCCGACGCCCAGTACGGGAACATGGACGTGGACGGCCACGGCTACGCACCGTGTGTGACCTCCGCCCAGGAACTCGCCGCCAGTGGCTGGAACCGCGCGCATGAGGTGGTGGACGCGCGGCGGATCGCCGACTCCCTCTACCGCGACCACTACGGCCTGTGGCTCAACCCGCACGCCCACGGCGGCGGCGTCGGCATCCCCTGGCTCGATCTGCGGCGCATCGCGGGCGGTCTTGACCGGCTGCCCGCCGGTCCGCTGCGGCTGACCGAACCGGCCATCGAAATCCCGCAGTTCTACGCCCTGTTGGGGCAGAACGCGCACCGCACCGCCGTGGTGCGCTCGCTGCGCCGCGCCTGGGTGCAGCCCGCGCTGGGCGCCCCGTATCTGGCCATCGGACTCGATCTGTACGACAACAGCCAGCAGGCCGTGGAATCGGTGCGGCTGATGATGCAGCAGTCGGTCGGCGTGGTGCCCGAGGGGCTGCCGGTCTCGACGGTCGAACTGTCGGACGTGCACGACCCGGTGGCGATGTGGATGCGGGCCAACGCCCGCCCGTTCTTCGACCGTGACGCCCACGCCGGCGCGCCCGCGGCCCCGCCGCCGCCCCCGTCGTACGGGTACGGCTACCCGCCGCCCCGCCACGCGTACTGAGCCCATGGCCTGAAGCGCGCCCTCCGCCACCTGTACCGCCCCACCTGCGAACTGTCTGCGGTGGGGCGGTTGTTACTGATGCGTTCTCGTGTCACAACTGTCCGTATACCGGAACCGCTTACCGCACATCACGGTTAGGCATCCATTGCCCGTGGGTACTGGCGGGTGATCACAAACGCGATGAAGACTCCCGCTCCAAGGGGCGCGGTTCCTGCATTCCCGGATAACGACCCCTTTCGCTCACCTTGTGAACTTAAGCCGCCACAGCGGCGAGTCGTGGGCCGGTCACCGCCGGTCGAGAGGGGTCCCCACCACGATGACGGCACCATTGCACGGCACGAGCGCCGACGCAGAGCCGGTCGCGACTGCCGATGTAGCGGCGGATGTGGTCAAGGCGTCGGTCGAGGGAAGATCGCTGCGACAGATCGCCTGGAGACGCCTCAAACGCGACAAGTTGGCGCTTGCGGGCGGGGCCGTGGTCGTCTTTCTCGTGCTAGTGGCGATCTTCGCGCCGCTGATCGTGAGCCTGCTGGGCCACCCGCCCAACGAGTTCCACCAAGAGGAGATCGACCCGCTCTTCGGCACCCCCAAGGGCAGCCTGGGCGGCATCAGTTCGGACTTCCTCTTCGGCGTCGAGCCGTCCAACGGCCGCGACGTGTTCAGCCGGGTCGTCTACGGCGCGCGGATCTCGCTGCTGGTGGCGTTCCTCGCGGCCCTGGTCGCCGTTGTCCTCGGCACCGTTTTCGGCATCATCGCCGGATATTTCGGTGGCTGGGTGGACTCGGTGATCAGCCGGGTGATGGACATGCTGCTGGCCTTCCCGCAGCTGCTGTTCATCATCTCCCTGGTCTCGGTGCTCCCGAACGACCTGCTGGGGCTCACCGGCAGCGGGGTGCGCATCGCGGTACTGGTCTCCGTCATCGGCTTCTTCGGCTGGCCGTACGTCGGCCGCATCGTGCGCGGCCAGACGCTGTCGCTGCGCGAGAAGGAGTACGTTGAGGCCGCGCGCAGCCTCGGCGCGGGCCGCCGCTACATCCTCTTCAAGGAGCTGCTGCCCAACCTGGTGGCGCCGATCACCGTCTACGCGACGCTGATGATCCCCACCAACATCCTCACCGAGGCGGCCCTCAGCTTCCTGGGGGCGGGCGTGAAACCGCCGACCGCGTCCTGGGGGCAGATGCTCTCCAAGGCGGTGGGCACCTACGAGGACGATCCCATGTTCATGATCATCCCGGGTGCGGCGATCTTCATCACCGTGCTGGCCTTCAACCTGTTCGGCGACGGCGTCCGCGACGCCCTCGACCCCAAGGGCACCCGATGAGGCGCCCCGGCCGCGCAGCTCAGGCGGCACCCCGAAGCTTTCCCGGCGCCATGCCACGTACCGCTATCCCGGAGGTTGCAGGAACCATGAAACCCCTACGTTCGTCGAGAAGCAGGCGGATCGTCGGCGCGACGGCTGTCGTCTGCGCCCTGCTGAGCACCGCGGCGTGCGGTGGCGGCAGCGACGATGACAAAGGCTCCGGTGCCGGATTCAACGCGGGGGCGGAGGGCATAGCCAACAAGTCCGCCAAGAAGGGCGGCACCCTCAAGTTCATCAACAAGCAGAACTTCGACTCGCTCGACCCGCAGCGCCAGTACTACGGCTTCGCCTGGGACTTCGCCCGGTTCTACTCGCGTCAACTCATCACGTTCGCGCCGAAGCCGGGCGAGGCGTCCAACGAGCTGGTTCCCGACCTGGCCACCTCCACCGCCAAGATCACCGACGGCGGCAAGACGTACACGTACACCATGCGTGACGGGATCACCTGGGAGGACGGCTCGGCCATCACCTCCAAGGACGTCAAGTACGGTATCGAGCGCATCTGGGCCAAGGACGTCGTCTCCGGCGGCCCCGGCTATCTGCGCCAGGCCCTCGACCCCAAGGGCGAATACCCGGGCCCGTACAAGGACAAGTCCAAGGACAAGCTCGGGCTGAAGACGATCGAGACGCCGGACGACAAGACCATCGTCTTCCGTCTCGCGGAGCCCAACAGTGACTTCGAGCAGATGCTCGCGATGCCCACCGGCTCCCCCGTCAAGCAGGAGAAGGACACCGGCGCCAAGTACACCAACCGGCCGTTCTCCTCCGGCCCGTACAAGGTCCAGTCGTTCACCCCGGGCAAGAGCCTGGCCCTGGTGCGCAACGACAAGTGGAAGAAGTCGTCCGACCCGGTCCGCGCCGCCCTGCCGGACCAGGTCACGGTCACCTTCAACTCCAACCTGGAAGCCATCGACAAGCTGCTCGTCAAGGGCGACTACGACGTCTTCCTCAGCGCCACCGGCATGGGCCAGTCCGGCCGCGCCGCCGCGCTCAAGGAGCACAAGGGCAACGTCGACAACATGAACACGAACTTCGTGCGCTATGTCGACATCGCCACCAAGGTGAAGCCGTTCGACAACATCCACTGCCGCAAGGCGGTCTTCTACGCGACCGACTACACCCAGCTCCAGACCACCCGCGGCGGCCCCCAGGCCGGTGGTGACCTCGCCCCCAACATGCTCCCCAAGACCGTCAAGGGCTCGGACGACTACGACCCGTACGGCGTCCTGAAGCGCAAGGGCAAGCCGGACAAGGCCAAGGCCAAGGACGAGCTGAAGCAGTGCGGCAAGCCGAACGGCTTCTCCGCCAAGATCGTCTCCCGTAACGACCAGCCCAACGAGACGGCGGCCGCCGAGGCGCTCCAGGAGTCGCTGGAGAAGGTCGGCATCAAGCTCGACATCAACGAGATCGAGGGCGGCTCGTCGGCCAGCATCACCGGCTCCCCGTCCGTGATGCACAAGCGCGGCTACGGCCTCAACATGACCGGCTGGGGCCCCGACTTCCCGACCGGCCAGGGCTTCTCCCGCCCGCTGTTCGACGGCCGCTTCATCGAGCAGACCGGCAACTACAACGTCTCCGAGACCAACAACAGCGCGATCAACAAGGACTTCGACAACGCGCTCAAGGAGACCGACCCCGCCAAGGCCGGTCAGATCTACGCGGACATGAACCACAAGGTCGCCGACCTGGCCATCGCGATGCCGTTCCTCTACGAGAAGAACATCACCTGGCGCAGCTCGCGGCTGACCAACGCCTACTCGTCCTCGGCCTACAACGGCCGGTACGACTACGTGTCCCTCGGGGTCAAGTGACGGTCGGCCACCGGCCACCGGCCACCCACCCCCACCGTCGCTTCATCCGATAGGCCCGAAGGGCAGGTGATGGCCACGCGTGGCGGTCCCGGAACCCCGCACCCCGGGGTTCCGGGACCGCCACCGGGCCGCGCACAGTGCTTGCTTACGTCATCCGGCGCTTGTTCGCCGTCGTCATGATGCTGCTGGTCGTCACCCTGACGACCTTCGCCATCTTCTTCGTGATCCCGAAGTGGGCCGGTTCCGACCCGGCGCTGCTCTTCGTCGGCAAACAGGCCGACCCCGAGGCCATCGAGGGCATCAGGACGAAGCTGGGGCTCAGCGATCCGGTCCTGGTGCAGTTCTGGCACTTCGTCGAGGGGCTGTTCGCCGGGCGCGACTACGCCAACGGCTCCGACGTCACCCACTGCCCGAGGCCCTGCTTCGGCTACTCCTTCCGCACCGAGCAGGCGGTGTGGCCGCAGCTGACCGACGCCATGCCGGTCACCCTCTCGCTCGCCGCGGGCGCGTGCCTGCTGTGGCTCGTCGGCGGCATCGCCACCGGCGTCGTCTCCGCGCTGCGCCGGGGCACCCTGTGGGACCGCTCGGCGATGACCGCCGCGCTCGCCGGTGTCTCGCTGCCGATCTACTTCACCGGTCTGCTCTCGCTGGCGATCTTCAGTTACCAGCTGAAGTGGGTCGACGTGGACTACAAGGGGCTCGGCGACGACCCCGCCAAGTGGTTCGAGAGCCTGATCCTGCCGTGGATCACGCTCGCCTTCCTCTACGCCGCCATGTACGCCCGGCTCACCCGCGCCACCATGCTGGAGATCATGGGCGAGGATTACATCCGCACCGCCCGCGCCAAGGGGCTGCGGGAGCGTACGGTCATCGGGCGGCACGCGATGCGCTCCACCTGGACTCCGATCCTCACCCTGCTCGGCCTGGACCTGGGCGCGCTGCTCGGCGGCGCGGTGCTCACCGAGAGCACCTACAACCTGCCCGGCCTCGGCCGGCTCGCGGTGAACGCGATCAGCGACAAGGACCTTCCGCTCATCCTGGGCGTCACCCTGATCGCCGCGTTGTGCATCGTGCTCGCCAACCTCGTCGTGGACCTCCTGTACGCCGTCATCGACCCACGAGTGAGGCTCGGATGACCGACCTGAACAAGCCCGCCACCGCCGCCGCGGGGGAGTCCCCGACCGCCGCCGTGGGGGAGGTGGCCGCGGCCGGTTCGCCCGCCCCGACGGCCTTCCTCGAAGTGCGCGACCTGCGGGTCCACTTCCCGACCGACGACGGCCTGGTCAAGTCCGTGGACGGGCTCAGCTTCCGGCTGGAGAAGGGCAAGACCCTCGGCATCGTCGGCGAGTCCGGCTCCGGCAAGTCGGTCACCTCGCTCGGCATCATGGGGCTGCACACCGCCGGGCAGTACGGCCGCCGCAAGGCCCGGATCTCCGGGGAGATCTGGCTCAACGGGCAGGAGCTGCTGGGCGCCGACCCCGACGAGGTGCGCAAGCTGCGCGGCCGCGAGATGTCGATGATCTTCCAGGACCCGCTGTCGGCGCTGCACCCGTACTACACGATCGGCCGCCAGATCACCGAGGCGTACCAGGTCCACCACGACGTCTCCAAGGACGTCGCCCGCAAGCGCGCGGTCGAGATGCTCGACCGGGTGGGCATCCCGCAGCCGGACAAGCGGGTGGACAGCTATCCGCACGAGTTCTCCGGCGGGATGCGCCAGCGCGCGATGATCGCGATGTCGCTGGTCAACAACCCCGAGCTGCTGATCGCAGACGAGCCGACCACCGCCCTCGACGTCACCGTCCAGGCGCAGATCCTCGACCTCATCCGTGATCTGCAGAAGGAGTTCGGCTCGGCGGTCATCGTCATCACCCACGACCTGGGCGTCGTCGCCGAACTCGCCGACGACCTGCTGGTGATGTACGGGGGCCGGTGCGTCGAGCGGGGCCCTGCCGAGAAGGTCTTCTACGAGCCCCAGCACCCCTACACCTGGGGGCTGCTCGGCTCGATGCCCCGTATCGACCGCGACCAGACCGACCGCCTGATCCCGGTCAAGGGCTCCCCGCCGAGCCTGATCAACGTGCCGTCCGGCTGCGCCTTCCACCCGCGCTGCCCGTACGCCGACGTCCCCGAGGGCGGCATCACCCGCACCGAGCGGCCGGAGCTGCGCGTAGTTCCGGGCGCGGCCGGGCACTTCTCCGCCTGTCACATGGCGCAGGAGGACCGTACGCGGATCTGGACCGAAGAGATTGCGCCGAAGCTGTGACGGATTCCCAGGGCCCTCAGGGCGCGAAGGACACGAAGGACACGAAGGATCCGAAGATGACGGTCCCGCGGCAGGCGACCACCACGCCCGAGCCCCTGCTCACGGTGTCCGGCCTGGTCAAGCACTTCCCCATCAAGAAGGGGCTGTTGCAGCGGCAGACCGGCGCGGTGCAGGCGGTCGACGGCCTCGACTTCGACGTGCGCCAGGGGGAGACCCTGGGCGTGGTCGGCGAGTCGGGCTGCGGCAAGTCCACCATGGGACGGCTGATCACCCGGCTGCTCGAACCCACCTCCGGGAAGATCGAGTTCGAGGGCAAGGACATCACGCATCTGGGCACCGCCGCGATGCGCCCGATGCGCCGCGACGTCCAGATGATCTTCCAGGACCCGTACTCCTCGCTGAACCCCCGGCACACGGTCGGCGCGATCGTCAGCGCGCCCTTCCGGCTCCAGGGCGTCACCCCGGAGGGCGGCATCAAGGCGGAGGTGCAGCGGCTGCTGGCGCTGGTCGGCCTCAACCCCGAGCACTACAACCGCTATCCGCACGAGTTCTCCGGCGGCCAGCGGCAGCGCATCGGCATCGCCCGCGCGCTCGCCCTCAAGCCCAAGCTGGTCGTCGCCGACGAACCGGTCTCCGCGCTGGACGTCTCCATCCAGGCCCAGGTGGTCAACCTGCTGGACGACCTCCAGGACGAGCTGGGGCTGACGTACGTGATCATCGCGCACGACCTGTCCGTCATCCGGCACGTCTCGGACCGGATCGCGGTCATGTACCTCGGGAAGATCGTCGAGCTGGCGGACCGCCGCGCCCTGTACGAGAGCCCCATGCACCCGTACACCAAGGCGCTGCTTTCCGCCGTGCCCGTGCCGGACCCCCGGCGGCGTGCCCAGCGCGAGCGGATCCTGCTCAAGGGCGACGTACCCTCGCCGATCTCGCCGCCGTCCGGCTGCCGCTTCCACACCCGGTGTTGGAAGGCGACCGAGGTGTGCAAGCGGGAGGAGCCGCCGCTGGTGGCGCTCGCCACCGGCCACCAGGTGGCCTGCCACCACCCCGAGAACGCGCCGGGCCAGGCACCCGGTCAGGTCGCCGGACCGGTGCGGAGCGCGACGAAGAAGACCGAGAGCTGAGACGGGGCGGGCGCGGCGGCCCGGTCGTTTAACAATGTCGGGTGTTCATCGAACTGGTCACCCCGTCCGTCCAGCACGCGTTCGAGGTCGTCGGGATCTTCGTCTTCGCGATCTCAGGTGCGCTGCTCGCGGTGCGCAAGAACTTCGATGTCTTCGGCATGGCGGTGCTGGCCGAGGCCACCGCGCTGGGCGGCGGGGTGTTCCGGGACCTGGTGATCGGCGCGGTGCCGCCCGCCGCCTTCACCGACCTCGCCTACTTCTTCACCCCGCTCGTCGCCACCGTCATCGTCTTCTTCCTGCATCCGCAGGTCGAGCGGATCACCCGCGCGGTGGGCGTCTTCGACGCGGCCGGGCTCGGGCTGTTCTGCGTCGAGGGCACCGTCAAGGCGTATCAGCACGGGCTCGGCCTCACCTCGTCCGTCACCCTCGGCATGGCGACGGCGGTCGGCGGCGGTGTGCTGCGCGACGTCCTCGCCCATGAGGTGCCGTCGCTGCTGCGCTGGGACCGGGACCTGTACGCCGTACCGGCCATCGTGGGTGCGTCCATAGCCGCGCTGCTCCTCCACCTCGACGCGCTGACCGGGGCCACCAGCGCGCTCGCGGCCGTGGTGGCGTTCACCGTGCGGCTGCTGGCGATGCGGTACGGATGGCGGGCGCCGAGGGCGTGGAACCGGCGCAGCACGGCAACCGAGGAGCCCTAGCTACATCCCATTGCGGCTATATAGCCATCCAGTTATATTCGCCGCATGCCCATACCGTTCGACGTACTCGCGGAGCCGAGCCGACGGCAGATCCTGGACCTCCTCCTGGAGCGCCCCCGCCTGGTCGGCGAGCTGACCGACCAGCTGGGGCTGACCCAGCCCGGCACCTCCAAGCACCTGCGGGTGCTGCGCGAGGCCGGGTTGGTGCGGGTGCGCCGGGACGCCCAGCGCCGGTGGTACGAACTGTGCCCCGAACCGCTGGCCGAGATCGACGCCTGGCTCGCCCCGTACCGGCGGCTGTGGACGGACCGCCTGGACGCCCTAGAACGGCACCTCGACGCCATGCCCGACGTCTCTGACGGAGAAGCACTATGAAGGACACCCTCAGCCAGCCCGGAGGCGGCCGTTCCGCCCTGCGCCTGGAGCGCCGGATCGCCCACTCCCCGGAGAAGGTCTGGCAGGCCCTGACCGACCCGGCCGAGCTGGCCCACTGGTTCCCGTCCGAGGTCCGGGTGGACCTCAGGGTCGGGGGCCGGATGGGCTTCGTCTTCCCCGGCCGGGAGGCCCCCGACATGGAGGGCGTGATCACCGAGCTGGACCCGCCCCATGTCTTCGCCTTCACCTGGGGCGAGGACCAGCTCCGCTGGGAGTTGCGCCCCGACAGCGACGGCTGTCTGCTGACCCTCACCCACACCTTCGGCGACCGCTTCGGCGCCGCGAGCTTCGCGTCCGGCTGGCACGCCTGCATCACGGCCCTGGCCGCGCTGCTCGACGGCGTGAAGGCGGCCCCGGGGGACATGGCCGAGCTGCACGAGTCGTACGTCGAGGCGTTCGGCCTCGCCGAGGGCGCGGTGGAGACCACCGAGGACGGCGGCTGGCGGCTGCGCTTCGAGCGGCAGCTGGTCCGCCCCGCCGAAACGGTCTGGCAGGCCCTGTCGGGCCAGCAGGGCGCGGCGGGCCTCACAGCGGGCGACGATGTCCCCTTCGGATTCCGCACGGACGGCGTTCCGGCGGGCCCGATCACCGAGGCCGAGCCGCCCCGCACGCTGTCCTACGACTGGGAGCGCGCGGGTCACCCCGCAGGCCGGGTCCGCTGGGAGCTGGTGGAGGGCACGGGCCACGGCGCCCGCCTGATCCTCACCCAAACCGGCCCCCCGGGATCCGACCAGGACCGCACGGCAGCCCTCACGTCCTGGCGCCACCACATCACCCTCCTGGCCGCCAAACTCCTCCGCATGCGCGGCTGACCCCGCCCGGTTGCGCTGCTCGGTACCGCCATCTCCAGCCCGTCCGGCGTTTGAGGACCGGGGTACGGGGCGGAGCCCCCCGCGCGGCGGAGCCGCATATCGGATACTGCGGGAAGGGGCGGGGTGGGGGACAGCCCGCCGCAGGCGCCCCGCGACCTCACTCCTCGCCGAGGAACCCGACCACCGCGGCCATCAGCTCCGCAGGGGCGTCCTCCTGCACCAGATGCCCCGCGCCCTCGATCAACCGCACCCGCGCCCCCGGGATCCGCCCCGCCAGCTCCTCCGCATGCGCAACCGGAATCCACGCATCCGCCGTCCCCCAGCAGACCAGCACCGGAGCATCGACCTCCCCGTACCGCCCCGCGACGTCATCAACGAACCGCTGATCGTTCTGCGCGATCTGCCGGTAGAACGCGGGCTGCCCCTCCTCCCCGCACCACGGCTCGACAAGCCGCTCCCACACCGCCGGGTGGAGCCCGGGCCCACCCACCGAGCCGATGTACTCCCGCACCAGCGCCCGGTGAAGCGCCGGAGGCAGCCGCTCAAAAACCTCGGCGTTACCGCCGAACAACTGATACGCGGCAGACCCGAAGGGCGGGAGCGCCACCGGATCGACCAGCGCCAGCCGCCGGTAGCGCGCCCCGTGCAACAGATGCGCCCGCAGCGCGACACACCCACCGAAGTCATGCGCGACGACGGCCGGTTCCGCCCCGGCCCCCGACAGCCCCCAGTGGTCGAGCAGCTCACCGAAGACCCGCCCCTGCGCGGCGAGCGAGACGTCCTGGCCGGCGCGCATCTCGGACGCCCCATAGCCCGGCATGTCCCAGACGAACACCCGGTACCGATCGGCGAGCGCCCGCGCGAAGGCCCGCCAGACGTACGAGGAGAACGGCGTGCCGTGCAGCAGGACGACCGGCGGGGCGTCCGCCGCCCCGAAAACGCGCCAGCGGACCTCCCCGGAGGCGCTGCGATAGGTGCGGTCCAGTTCCCAGTCAGAGCGTGTCATGAGTAAAACTCTAGACACTCCTTACCGAAGAAAAAAGGGTCCACGCGGACCCATCGGCTACACACCGGCACGCCCTCGCCCCACGGCTCGTAGAATCGGGCCCACCATGGTTTATCTCGACCACGCCGCCACCACCCCGATGCTCCCGGAGGCGGTGCAGGCGATGACCGCCCAGCTCGCCGTCACCGGCAACGCCTCCTCGCTGCACGCCGCAGGACGGCGGGCCCGCCGTACCGTCGAGGAGTCGCGCGAATCCCTCGCCGACTCGCTGGGCGCGCGCCCGAGCGAGGTGGTCTTCACCTCGGGCGGGACCGAGGCCGACAACCTCGCCGTCAAGGGGCTCTACTGGTCCCGCCGCGACGCCGACCCGGCCCGCACCCGGGTGCTCGCCAGCCCCGTCGAGCACCACGCCGTGCTCGACGCGGTCGACTGGCTCGCCGAGCACGAGGGCGCGCGGGTCGAGTGGCTGCCGGTCGACCCGTACGGCCGCGTCCACCCCGACGCGCTGCGCGAGGCGATCGCCCGCGACCCCTCGGACGTCGCCCTCGCGACCGTCATGTGGGCCAACAACGAGATCGGCACCATCCAGCCGGTGCGCGAACTCGCCGACGTGGCCGCGGAGTACGGCGTTCCACTGCATGCCGACGCGGTCCAGGCCATCGGCCAGCTCGACGTCGGCTTCGCCGCCTCGGGTCTGTCCGCCATGACCGTCAGCGCCCACAAGATAGGCGGCCCGTACGGCATCGGCGCGCTGCTGCTGGGCCGCGAATACGCCCCCGTGCCCGTCCTGCACGGCGGTGGCCAGGAGCGCCAGGTGCGCTCCGGCACCCTCGACGTCCCCGCCATAGCGGCCTTCGCCGTGGCCGGTGCGCACGCCGCCCAGCACCGCGAGGAGTTCGCGCGCGAGATCGGCGCCCTGCGCGACACGCTCATCACCGCCGTCCGCACCGCCGTCCCCGAGGCGGTCCTCGGCGGGGACCCCGATCCGGCCGGGCGCCTCCCGGCCAACGCCCACTTCTCCTTCCCCGGCTGCGAGGGCGACTCGCTGCTCCTGCTGCTGGACGCGCGCGGCATCGAGTGTTCGACGGGCTCGGCCTGCACCGCCGGGGTCGCCCAGCCCAGCCATGTGGTGCTGGCCACCGGCACCGACGTGGACCTGGCGCGCGGCACCCTCCGCTTCTCGCTCGGCCATACGTCGACCAAGGCCGATGTCGAGGCGGTGGTGGAGGCGATCGGCCCGGCCGTGGAACGAGCGCGCAGCGCGGGCCTGAGCTGATGACCGAAAGCGTCACCGAATAATAACCGCAGAATTCCCGCTGTTCTCCCGGACATTTCAAGTAATCCACGGAACATCAAGCTCCGCTTGAAATCGCAAAGAGCGGTCGGCAAGGATCTACCCCGTCAACGGGCCCGGCATGCACGTAAAAGTGCACGGGCCCCATAAACGGGGAAAACGGGAGAACTTTGATGTCGCAGCGTTCGGGCCGCATGGCCCTGGCGACCCTGATGGTGGGCGGTTTGGCATTCCTTTCCGGATGCGGGGACGGCGAGGGCGACGAGAAGGGTGGCGGGTCGTCCTCGTCGGCCGCCGAGGCGAAGACGCTGGGCAAGGTCAGCATGCCGAAAGTCACCAAGGACACCAATGCCATGGGCATGTGGGTGACCGGTAAGAATTTCGTGAAGGGTGATATCGACAAGATCGTCGGCTATTCCCCGGACGGCGCCAAGGCGCAGTGGACGATAGAACTCGACGGGGAAATCTGCTGGGCCTCGCCGCACACCACCAAGGACGGACGCACCGCCGTGCTGTTCAAGGGCGGCAAGGGCAGCGACGCCGAATGCACCCAGGTCGGCCTGGTCGATCTGAACAAGGGCGAACTGGTCTGGCAGAAGGAGGGCACGGACACCGAGGGCAACGACGGCGTCGACTTCGACGAGGTCACGATCAGCGGCAACACCATCGCCGCCGGAGGCACCAGCGGCGGCGGCGCCTGGTCGCTCGAAGGCAAGCCGCTGTGGAAGCCGGAGTACATCGCGGACTGCGACGACGACGGCTACGCGGGCGGCGACGGCAAGCTCGTCGCGCTGCGCGGCTGCAGCAGCGCGGACTCCAGCACCGACAAGCTGGAGCTGCAGACCGTGGATCCGACGACGCGGAAGGTGCTGTCGTCCTACCAGCTCGACGGAGAGTTCGAGCGCGCCCACGTCCTGTCCACCGCGCCCCTCGTCGTGGCCGCCGACACCGGCGACTCCGACGGCGGCAGCGGCGTCACCGACATCCTGACCATCGACGACAGCGGCAAGCAGGGCAAGCTGATCAACTCGATCGACGTCCTGGCCCAGGGCTTCCAGCCCGACTGCCCCGCGGTCAACGTCGAGGGCTGCAAGGACCTGGCCCTCGACAAGAAGAGCAGCACGGTCTACCTCTCCTCCGACGTGGACGTGGACGACGGCGGCCCCGGCGAGAAGATCACCGGCGTGAACTTCAAGACCGGCAAGCAGACCGGCCGGACGAAGATGGCCGAGAGCAGGTCGCTGACCCCCATCAGCACCGAGGAGGACGGCTCGCTGATCGCCTACCAGGGCAGCATGTACAGCGAGGCGGGCGGCGTCGTGCGCATCGACCCCCAGTCCTTCGAGGTCGAGGAGATCCAGCGGCACCCGGACGCCATGAAGGAGGTGGAGTCGGACCTGGAGACCTACGGCGACGCCCGGATGCTCTTCACCGACAAGAAGCTCTACCTCGGCAGCGACACGGCCACGCGGCCCACCAGCGACAGCAAGGACCGCCCGCTCGCGGTGGTCTTCGGCACCGCCTGAGCCGCGACGCGTGAGCCACCGCGCTCACTTCACGACCCGCACCGCCCGCACCAGCTCCAGATAGCGGTCCCAGTCCCAGTGGCGGCCGGGGTCGGTGTGGTCGGTGCCCGGCACCTCCGAGTGGGCCACGATGTGCTCGCGGTCCCGCTCCATCCCGTAGCGCTCGCAGAGCGTCGCGGTCAGCCGGGCCGAGGACCGGTACATGGCGTCCGTGAAGTCCTGGGGCCGGGTGACGAACCCCTCGTGCTCGATGCCGACGCTGCGCTCGTTGTACGAGCGGTTGCCCGCGTGGAAGCCCACGTCCAGCTCGCGGACCGTCTGCGCTATATGCCCGTCGCGGCGCACCACATAGTGCGCCGCGGCGCGGTGCCCGGGGTTCTGGAAGACCCTCAGCGCGTCTGCGTACGAGCCCTGCACGACATGGATCACCACCCGGTCCACCGTGTAGTCGTACGGCCGGTCGGCGCGCCGGTAGTTGGCCGTGGAGGCCGCCACCCAGTCCGCGCCCGGGTAGTCGACCGCGCCCTCCTCGCGCGGCTGCTGCGCCCCGGGCGCCCGCCACCACAGCCGCTTCAGGTCGTCCCGCGCGGCGTATCCGGCGACTCCGGCCGCGCCAAGACCGGCCGCGGTACCGCCCAGCAGCAGCGTGCGCCGGCTCACATGGCGGCGCACGCCACCGTTGGTCTCGTTCACGGAAGGCTCAACGCGCGGGCCCACGTGCACGGTTCCGCCGCCGCGGATCAAGCCGTGGATCATGGCGCGAAACACATCCCGCCCGGTAGCTGAATGTTGAACCAACCGCGAGGATCACCGGCACCACGAGGACAACGAGACCCTTGAGGCTGACGAGAACCACGAGGAGCCGCCCTATGCGCATCGGGTTCACCCTTCCCCAGTTCGGTGAGCTGGCTCACCATCCGCAGCACGTCGCACGGTTCGCCCGGGAGGCCGAAGCCCTCGGCGCGGACAGCCTGTGGGTCGGCGACCGGCTGCTCGCCCCGGTCGACCCGAAGGTCGGCTACGCCGGTACGGACGTGATCCCTCCGGAATTCCGCTCCGCCCTGGACCCGTTCGCCCTGCTGGCCACCGCCGCCGCGGCCACCGACCGCGTCCAGCTCGGCACCAACGTCATCAACGCGCCCTGGTACGCGCCAGCGCTGCTCGCCCGCTCCTTCACCAGCGTCGACCTGCTGAGCGCGGGACGGCTGCTGGTCGGCCTCGGTACCGGCTGGTCGCCCGAGGAGTACGAGACGACGGGCATCCCCATGGCCGAGCGCGGCCGCCGCCTCGACGAATGCCTGGACATCCTCACCGCCTGGTGGACGCGGAATCCGGTCGAGTACCGCGGCGAGCACTGGACCGTGCCCGCCAGCCACATCGACCTCAAGCCCGCCGCCCGCCCCCGCCCGCCGGTCTACCTGGGCGCCTTCGCCCCCGCCGCCCTCACCCGGGCCGCCCGGCGCGCCGACGGCTGGCTGCCCATCGCGCCCGTCGGCCGGAAGTACGCCGGGAGCGACCCCATCGCCGCCCTCGCCCGGAACCTGGCCGGACTGCGGGAGACCGTCGAGCGGGAGGGACGGGATCCGGCCCGCTTCGACGCGATCCTCCGGGTCAACCCCGACGCCGACGCCTCGGTCGAGGACATCGTGGCCACGATCGTCCGGGCGGAGGGGGAGGCGGGCGTCGGGCACTGCTTCGTCGAGCTGTCCTATCTCGCCAAGGACGTCGAGCAGGCCCTTGACCTGGCCCGGCGCGTGCTGGAGAGCGCCCGCGCGAGCTGAGCGGGTAACCCGTTATTCGTTCCCCGCGGAGCGAATTATGCTGGCTGGGTTATGACTGATTTCCCCGGTGCGCCCACAGGTCCCCGCGACGGCCGTCGCCTCCGCGTCCTCGCCGCCATGTCCGGCGGCGTGGACTCGGCTGTCGCCGCCGCGAGGGCGGCCGAGGCGGGCCACGATGTGACCGGCGTCCACCTCGCGCTCTCCGCCAACCCGCAGTCCTTCCGCACCGGCGCCCGCGGCTGCTGCACGATCGAGGACTCACGGGACGCCCGCCGGGCCGCCGATGTGATCGGCATCCCGTTCTACGTGTGGGACCTGGCCGAGCGGTTCCGCGAGGACGTGGTCGAGGACTTCATCGCCGAGTACGAGGCGGGCCGCACGCCCAACCCCTGCCTGCGCTGCAACGAGAAGATCAAGTTCGCCGCGCTGCTGGACAAGGCCCTCGCGCTCGGCTTCGACGCCGTGTGCACCGGCCACTACGCCACGGTCGTCCGAAGCGACCAGGGCGTCCTGGAGCTGCACCGCGCCAGCGACATGGCCAAGGACCAGTCGTACGTCCTCGGCGTCCTGGACGAGCGGCAGCTCGCCCACGCCATGTTCCCCCTCGGCGACACGCTGACCACCAAGGACGAGATCCGCGCCGAGGCCGAGCGGCGGGGCCTGGCCGTCGCCAAGAAGCCCGACAGCCATGACATCTGCTTCATCGCGGACGGCGACACCCAGGGCTTCCTCGCCGGTCACCTCGGCACCGCCGAGGGCGACATCGTCGACGAGGGCGGCCACAAGCTCGGCACCCACGAGGGCGCGTACGGCTTCACCATCGGCCAGCGCAAGGGGCTGCGCATCGGCCACCCGGCGCCCGACGGCAAGCCGCGGTACGTGCTGGACATCTCCCCGGTGAACAACACGGTCACCGTCGGACCCGTCGAGGCCCTGGACGTCTCGGCGCTGGTCGCCATCAAGCCCCGCTGGTGCGGCGCCGCCCCCACCGGCCCCGGCGCCTACACGGCCCAGCTCCGCGCCCACGGCGGCGAGACCGAGGTGACGGCCGAGCCGGTGGACGGGGACGGCGCGGACGGCGGCGAGCTGCGGGTGACCTTCACCGAGCCGGTCCGCGGCGTGGCCCCCGGCCAGGCGATCGTGCTCTACGACGGCACCCGCGTCGTGGGCTCGGCGACCATCGCGGCGACGGAGCGGTCCCGCCCGGCCGTGCCGCAGGCGTAATAGGGGCAAAACACTAAAAAACCCGCATAACCCACATAATTCGCATAAAGCGGTGTATTCCGGATTCGCCAGTCCCTGTTGCTTTGTATTTACATACAATTTGACACCGCAGGTGGCATAGATCACGCGACTTCGGGGAGGCGCACCTCCGGACACGGGTGCCGTTGTCCGCTGTCTCAGCACCGGAGGTTTCGTTATTTCTGCGCGAGCTGTTCAGAAATTCGGAGACAATCCATTCGAGGTCAGGGACACCGATCACTACACCGAGGAGTATGTACCAAGCTTCGTCGAAAAGTGGGACTCGCTCATCGACTGGGAAAAGCGATCAGAAAGTGAGGGTACGTTCTTCATAGATCTCCTGCGGGAGCGTGGCGTAAAAAAGGTCCTCGATGTCGCCACCGGGACCGGTTTTCATTCGGTACGGCTTCTTGAAGCCGGGTTCGAGACCGCGAGCGTCGACGGAAGCGCCGAAATGCTTGCCCAGGCGTTCGACAACGGGCTCAAAAACGGCGAACACATCCTCCGCGTCGTCCAGGCCGACTGGCGCTGGCTCAACCGCGACGTGCACGGCCCGTACGACGCCATCGTCTGCCTCGGCAACTCCTTCACGCACCTCTTCTCGGAGCGTGACCGCCGAAAGGCCCTCGCCGAGTTCTACGCGCTGCTCAAGCACGACGGCGTCCTCATCCTGGACCATCGCAACTACGACGCGATGCTCGACAACGGCTACACCAGCAAGCACGTGTACTACTACTGCGGCGAAGACGTCGCCGTCGAACCGGAGCACGTCGACGAGGGGCTGTGCCGCATGCGCTACAGCTTCCCCGACGATTCCGTCTACCACCTCAACATGTTTCCGCTGCGCAAGGACTACACGCGGCGGCTCATGCAGGAGGTCGGCTTCCAGCGGATCGAGACGTACGGCGACTTCCAGCACACCTACCGGGAGGAGCAGCCCGACTTCTTCATCCACGTCGCGGAGAAGGAGTACATCGCGACGGACGACCCGTCCGGGGACTACTCCCCGGCCGTCGGCACCGCCCGCGACTACTACAACTCCTCCGACGCCGACGCGTTCTACTCGCGCGTCTGGGGCGGCGAAGACATTCACATCGGCGTCTACGAGCGGGAGGACGAGCCGATCGCCGAGGCCAGCAGGCGCACCGTCGCCCGCATGGCGAGCGGCCTCGACCTCACGCCGTCGTCCACCGTCCTCGACCTCGGAGCGGGCTTCGGCGGCTCGGCGCGCTATCTCGCCGAGACCTACGGCTGCCGCGTCACCGCCCTCAACCTCAGCGAGGTGGAGAACGAGCGGCACCGCGCGATCAACGCCGAGCGCGGGCTCAGCGAGATCATCGAGGTGCTGGACGGCTCGTTCGAGCGGATCCCGCTGCCGGACAACAGTGTCGACGTCGTCTGGTCCCAGGACGCGTTCCTGCACAGCGGCAACCGCCGCCGCCCCCTGGAGGAGGCCGCCCGCGTCCTGCGCCCCGGCGGTCAGCTCATCTTCACCGACCCCATGGCGGCGGACGGCTGCCCGACCGACACCCTGCGGCCCATCCTGGACCGCATCCACCTCGACACCATGGGCTCCCCGGACTTCTACCGCCACGAATTGGCCCGCCTCGGCTTCACCGAGGTCGGCGCCGGCTTCGAGGAGCACCGTGAACACCTGATCACGCACTACAGCCGGGTCCTGGAGGAGACCCGCCGCCAGGAAGATGAAGGCTTGGCGGAACACGTCAGTGCCGGCTACCTCGCCCACATGAAGAAAGGTCTCACCAACTGGGTCGAGGGCGGCAGGAAGAACCATGTGACGTGGGGCATCTTCCACTTCACCCGGTGACCCGGATTTTCCGGTAACCCGGTACGGCCGGTGGCGGGCCCAGCCCGCCACCGGCCGCCTGTGGGTGCTCAGTACGTGTAGAGCGCCTGTGTGTCGAGCGTCGCGCCGATCGGCTCGCTGATGGGCACCGGCTCGCCGAAGTCGGACTCAAGCGATCCGCGGTAGTGATCCCCGCTAGGCAGCGAGTAGAGCAGGCACTTTCCCTTGATGGGGTTGACGATCAAGTAGTACGGGATTCCCGCGAGGGCGTACTTCTTGACCTTCTTGTCGGTGTCGTTCTCCGGATTGGACTCCGAGACGACCTCGACGACGAGCATGATCTCGTCGGCCGGAAATTTAGCGAGCCGTGTCCCTCGGTAGGAGGGATCCGCGACGGAGATGTCCGGCCTGAGTAGCGTCGTGCCGTGCCAGCCGTCGTAGACGGTGTCGACCTCGGTCATGACGAACCATTGAGACACGAGCTGGGAGGCGATGGTGAGGACCATGTTCCCATGTGGGCTGCTGACCACAGTGCTGACGTAGACCTCTCCATCGATCATCTCGGCGTGGTAGTCCGGGAATGCCGCGTCGAATTCTTCGAAGCGCCGCATCTCTTCGGTCTGCACTGGGCTCTCCATCTGCGCTGTCATGGTGTGCCCTCCCCTCGTGATCCTGGCCTCTGCCAGGGTAGCTGTGCGTATGTGGCCCTGCACGCAGTCAGCGCTATGGGCGGCGTCAGGCGCGCGGCAGGCGAGCCGCTGTGTGTGCGTGTCATGCGGTCATGTCGCTTTCAGGCTGAAGCGTTGGTTCATGGTCAAGCGGCGAGTGGCGCCGAGGCGGGCGCCGAGTTCCGGCAGTCGCGGCAGCGGCCCGGGCGGGGCGCGCGGAAGGGGCGGTCGCAGCCGTCGCAGTCCTGGAAGGGGATCGGGCGGGGCGGCGTGGGAGCGGCGGTGGGCTCCGGTGGCCGCAGGGCGGCCAGGCGGTAGGCCAGCAGCCGCGCCGGGCGGCGGTCGATGCGGTCGGGGAGCCCGGACGTCAGCGCCTCGGCGATCTCGTACGGCCCGACCCCACGGTCGAGCCACCCCACGACGGCGGGCGCCAGCGCGGCGGTCTCCCGCTCCGACAGGACGAGGCGGCCGTCCCGGTGGCGCAGGGAGCCCAGGACGGCGGCGGCCCGAGGATCGGGCGCGGCGCCCGGCTCCGGTTCGTGCGCCGGTTCCGGCTTCGGCCCGGGCTTCGGTTCCGGCTTCGGCTTCGGCTCCGCGACGGGCGCCTCGGGCGCGGGTACGGCCGGGGCCGCGTCGCTCTCCGTGCGGCCCGGCGTGTCGTACACGAACGTCCGGGTGACGACCCGCCCGCCCGGCCCCCGCTCGACGCGCCGCTCCAGCCAGCCTTCCGCCTCCAGCTCGTTGAGCGCGGCGGAGATCCGGGCCCGGCCCTCCTTGAAGTGGGCACAGAGCGCGTCGATGCGGATGGAGGCGCCGTCGGGCAGGGACAGGATGTACGCGGCGACACCGACGGTCACCGCACTGCCCGCCCGCTGGGCGAGCCGATTCGAGAGCACGGTGAAGTTGGCGGTGTGCCGGGTGCGGACGTGGATGACGCCGGACGCGGGAGCGTCGGCGTGAGCGCGCACGGGCGCACTAGACTGCGAGTCAGCCATCGGGAAGGTACGACTTCCTAGTTGGTCAGGCCCTCGTCTCGGGATGGCAGTCCCGGCGGGGGCCGACGTCTGTGTGCGGTTGTTGCGGCGAGACTAACCCGACCCTTGGCATATTCGCGCCCAAGTCACCTGATGGGGTGACGAGTTGGGCGGGCGGGTGGGTGGGTGGGAGTTCTCTACCGGGGTTCTTGGGTAGGGCGCGGCCTGACCGGATGCCGGTTGCCCGGCACCTGGCGCCGCCCGACCGGATGCCGGGCGCCCGGCATCCGGTCGGGCCGGATCAGAGCAGCCGCTGGATGTCACCGCGCACCCGGTAGAAGCCGCCCGCCGCCGGGTGCAGGGATTCCACGACATAGCGCGCCCCCGGCTCCCGTATCGCGCGCGGGAACTGGACCTTCCAGGAGGGGTCGTAGCCCTCGGACACCACGTGCACCCGGACCCGGCCACCGTCCTGCACGCACTCGACGACGACCGCCCCGGCCGGGGCCTGCTCGACGGTGGTCACCGATTCCACGGCCGTGGCCGGAGCGTAGGTCGGCAGAGCGGCGGCGAGCTTGACGTCCCGTACCGCCGGGACCGTGCCCTGATGTGCCGCCGAGATGGCCGCCTCGCTCGCGTCCACGCACACCAGCGAGCCGTCCGTGGTCACCAGGTACAGCCGGTCGTCGTGGTACTGCATCGACAGCGCTGAGCCGCCGCCCGTGCCGAGCTTCCACAGGCGCGTGCCGTCCTGGTCGAAGCAGTAGACGGACGACGCCGAGTCACCGGCGAAGACGAACCGCCCACCGGGCGAGGTGGCGCACGAGTACACCGCGTTGTCGCAGGCATAGGTGGCCTCGACCGCGCCGGTCGCCTTCGACAGCCGCTGGACCACGTGGCGCCCGGTCCCCGCGTACACGCTGTCGGCCTCCTGCCATCCGAACAGAACGGAGCCCGTGGTTGGCCTGTGCCACAGCTCGCCGCCGCCGTCGGGAGCGTAGGCGGTGACGCCCTGCCCGTGGCCGTGGTAGACGGCCCGGCCATCGGCGCGGACCATCCAGCCGCTCCGGCCCACGCTGCGACGGGCCCACTGGTGCTCGTCCTCGTGGTCGATGACGGTGAGCCGACCTTCTTGGTCCGACACGTTCAGGACGCCCTCATGGATGTCCAGCCAGAAGATGTCGATGTCGGCCGCGATGTCGTACGCCGCGAACGGCAGCTTCGAGGACAGGTCGTAGACCTTGCCGTCGTCACAGCCCGCGTAGATCCAGAAGTCGTCGGCCACCAGGCACTTCACCCCGTCCGGCAGGCTGAAGCGGGCGAGGACGCCGCCGTCGTGGTCCAGGGTGAAGACATCCCCCGCCTGGTTGCCGACCCAGCAACGGTCGTCATCGACGTGGATGCCGAATGCCGACGAGCCGGTGCGGAACCGCCACAGCACGGGGGCCACGGCGCGGGCGGTGGACGGAGCGGAGGTCACCTGGCGCCGGGTCACCCGGCGCGGGGCCCGCTGCCCGGGAACGGCCGGGGCGTACCCCTTGCGGACCTTCTCCCCGACTTTCTTCGCGGCGGCGGCCTTCGCCTTCTCGGCCGTGGCGAACGTCGACGTCTGCGTCTGCCCGGCGGCGCCGATCCGCCCGTACCGCACGGTCACGGTCATGCCGTTGACGGCGACCTCGTAGAACTTGTGCGCGCCTTCGCCTTCCTGCGACAGCTCCAGATACGTCGTCGACACGGCAGACCCCTCCCCAGGACGGACCCGCCGCCTTGTCCGGCGGGTCCCACTGCTCAGACCGTAGGAGGGGCCACTGACAATCAGCCCGCGTCGCGGGCGGCGGCGAAGGCGACGAAGGCCGCCCAGGCAGGTGCGGGGATGGTGAGGGCCGGTATGGCGGTGTCCTTGGAGTCGCGGACGTGTACGGCGTCAGGGCACGCGGCGACCTCAACGCAGGCGTTGCCTTCGGCACCGCTGTAGCTGGACTTGTGCCATTCGACGGCGACTTCGACGCACGCGTTGCCAGAGCCGCCGCTGTAGCTGCTCTTGAACCAGGTCAGTTCGGTGCTCATTGCTCTCCTGTCAGGAGTCCCTCGATGAAGGCGACCGACGCTTCAGGGTCCAGGGCCTGCGACTGGATCGTGCCATACACGTGCTTCAGCTCGCTGATGTCTTCAGGGTCGGAGAGGAAGTAGCTGCCCCGCTGCCCTTCGACGTAGCCGACGATGCAGTGGTTCGGAGTCTCCAGCAAGACCATGGGGCCGTCGACGCCAGCGTTGGTCTCACGGGAGTTTGGCATGACTTGCAGCTGAACATTGTGCAGGGCCGCGCACTTGAGGAGGTGGCGTAGTTGGCCCTCCCAGACCTCCCTGCCGCCGATCATCTTCCGCAGCACAGCCTCCTCCAGGACGAACACCAGCCTGGGGGCGGGCTTGCGGTAGAGGAGCTGCTGCGTTGCCAGTCGCCTTTGCACCGCGCGTTCCACCCCTTCCTCGTCCAAGCTGGGACGCAGTGATCGGAGAACCGCTCGGGCGAAGTCCTCAGTCTGAAGCAGTCCGTGCAGGATGTGGGTCGAGTACACGTGCAGGGACAGGGCTTCCGCCTCAAGCTCCAGGTACTCCCGTGTCCATTCCGGCGGGCCGTCCTGCCATAGCAGCTTTGCCGCCTCCATCAGCAGCCCCTGCGCGCCGAGCGCTTCGTCCACCGCCACCACATACGGCGGCTTCGGCACCCGCTCGGCGCGCTCCACCTTGGCGATCATTGACTCCGTATACGGAATCCGCTTCTCCAGGTCCTTCATGGTCCAGCCGAGCCGTTCCCGCATCATGCGGGACTGCGCTCCGAAGACCTTCGCGGCCGGTGACGGCTTCTTCTTCCGCTCGGTCAACGCTTCCCCTCCCCATCGCACAGATCGCACAGTCGCAGTGCGATCACGCACCGTTACGTCGATTCTGTGACCAGGCTAGACGCGACCTGTGACAGTAGGCACATGTCACGCGAAGTCACCTCACCGACCGGTCTCCGCTTGCTACCCTGGACGACTCCCGACGGCCGCCCCTGCTATCTCTCGACCGATGGCGACGGCCCCGTGGCCGCCCTCGCTGGCGAGGTCGAGGACATGCAGCTCTCCACCGGAGACGAACTGCTGCTCCACGCCCGCGCGATGCTCGCTGACCCCAAGGTCCCGCTCGGCGAGTTCCGCTTCCTCTCCGCCCGCCTCACCGAGGCGCTGCACGACGCGATCCGTGTGGCGCGGAGCCGTGAATGTGCTCAACCCGGCTCGTAGGGTGACCGCCATGAACATCTGCGTCTTCTGCTCCGCCGCCGACCTCGACGACCGCTACACCGCCCCCGCCCGGGAGTTCGCCGAGCTGATCGGCAAGGGCGGGCACACCCTCGTCTGGGGTGGGTCGGACGTCGGGCTGATGAAGGTCATGGCCGACGGGGTGCAGCAGAACGGCGGGCGGCTGGTCGGGGTCTCGGTCGAGTTCCTGGCGGACCGGGCCCGGGAGGGCGCCGACGAGATGGTGATCGCCAGTGACCTCGCCGAGCGCAAGGCGCAGCTCCTCGCCCGCTCCGACGCGGTCGTGATCATGGTGGGCGGGACCGGGACGCTGGACGAGGCGACGGAGATCCTGGAGCTGAAGAAGCACGGGCTGCACATCAAGCCGGTCGTGCTGCTGAACGCGGCGGGGTTCTATGACGGGCTGAAGCAGCAGTTCCAGCGCATGGAGGCGGAGGGCTTCCTGCCGCGTCCGCTCAGCGACCTCGTCCACTTCGCGGAGAACGGCGTGGAGGCGATGACCTACCTGGAGGCCGTCTGATCCGCCTCGGCGGTGGCCTTCAGGTCGCGCAGCCACTGTTCGAGACCCCGGCCGAGGGCCTCGGTCGCGGTGGGGACGTCGGCTTCGACCTGGTCGCCGGTCCACGTCTCCTCGGTGTGCACCCGCACGCCGCCCCGGACCTTGGTGAAGGTCCACAGATGGACGCCCTCGTCGATGCGCAGTCCTTCGCCGATCGCGGGTCCTTTCCACAGGATGCAGGAGCCGTGCTGGAGTTGGCGGATGGTCGAGGTGATGTTCAGGGTCGTCTCGGGCGTCGTGGGGGTGGCGGGTGCCGGGGTGGTCCACCGGAATCGCGAACCCTTCCGCAGAGGGCCCGGGTCGAGCCGCTTCATCGTGAGGACGGGGGCCTGCCAGGCGGGCCAGCGCTCCACATCGGTCTGCAGCTTCCAGATGGTGCTGAGCGGCGCCTTGATCACGGTGTCGGTCCGGTAGCGGATGAGCGCGCTGGCGTCGACGCCTTCTCCCCGGCAGGTGGACGAAGGGCTCGGGGGTGCGGTCTGCGCGTGGGCGGGGGCGGCGATCGCGAGGATGCCGGTGACGGAGATGGCGACGCGCAATAACGGACGAATGCTCGGCATGGAGTCCTCCAGTTAGGCCTTCTTGTATTCGTTAGAAGTTCTAACGCGCGGTCGGCTGGAACGTCAAGAGGGCGATGCCGTGCGGCCGGAGAAGGTGCGGCAAGCTGGGGGCATGGGAACGCATCTGATCACTGGGGCAGGTTCGGGCATCGGCACGGCGGTCACCGAGCGGCTGGCCGAGCGGGGCGACGAGCTGTGGCTGCTGGCGCGGGACGCCGGGCGGGCGAAGGAGCTGGCCGGGCGGTTCCCGGGGGCGCGTACGGTCGTCGGCGACCTGGGGGCCCCCGAGAAGCTGTCGTGGGCGCTCAGCCATCAGTCGTTGCCCGAGCGGCTCGACTCGGTGCTGCACATCGCGGGCGTGGTCGACCTCGGTGAGATCGGCGAGCTGACCCCCAAGGCCTGGAACCGTCAGCTCGCCGCCAACCTCGTCTCGCCCGCCGAGCTGACCCGGCTCCTCCTGCCGCAGCTCCGCCTCGCGCAGGGCCATGTCATCTTCCTCAACTCCGGCGCGGGGCTGCGCGCCAACGCCCAGTGGGGCGCGTACGCGGCCAGCAAGCACGGCCTGAAGGCGCTGGCCGACGCGCTGCGCTGGGAGGAGAGCGGCAACGGGGTGCGGGTGACGACCGTCTACCCGGGGCGTACGGCGACGCCGATGCAGGTGAAGGTGCATCAGCAGGAGGGCAAGGAGTACGACGCGGAGCGCTGGATCGCCCCGGAGACCGTGGCGACGACCGTCCTCACCGCGCTCGACCTGCCGCGCGACGCGGAGATCACGGATCTCCAGATCCGCCCGCGTGGCTGAGCGGCGCTCACCCCATAGGCTTTTGGGGTGAGTGAGAAGCAGAAGCACAGCTGGGGCGCGGGAGCCGCGACCGGCGTCGGGTCGATGCCGGGCGAGGACGCGCGGGAGGCCGTGAAGACCGTCACCGGGTCGCTGGAGGCCCTGCCGTATCTGCCGGAGCTGCCCGCGCGGGGGCCCGGGGCGGACATGCTCGGGCGGACCGCCGGGATGCTCGTCGAGGTGTACGCCCATGTGGAGCCGAGTGGCTGGCGGATCAGCGACCGGCCGGGGCGGGACACCCGGCGGGCACGGTCCTGGCTGGGCGAGGACCTGGACGCGCTGGAGGAGTACGCCCAGGGCCACCGAGGGGCGCTCAAGGTGTCGGCCGTCGGGCCGTGGACCCTCGCGGCGGGCCTGGAGCTGCGGAACGGAGAGGTCGCGCTGAGCGACCCGGGGGCCTGCTGCGACCTGACGGCCTCGCTGGCCGAGGGCGTGCGCGCGCATCTGGCCGAGGTGCGCCGCAGGGTGCCCGGTGCCGAGGTGGTGCTGCAGCTGGACGAGCCGTCGCTGACGGCGGTGCTGACCGGAACCGTCCGTACCGCAAGCGGCTACCGCACCCACTCCGCCGTGGACCGGGGCGTGGTGGAGGGCGCGCTGCGGGATCTGGTGGCGGCGGCCGGGGCGCCGGTGGTGGTGCACTCGTGCGCGCCGAACGTGCCGTTCGGGCTGCTGCGGCGCGCGGGGGCGAGCGGGGTCTCGTTCGACTTCTCGCTGCTCACCGAGCGTGAGGAAGAGGCGATCGGGGAGGCCGTCGAGGGCGGAACGGCGCTGTTCGTCGGCGCCGTCCCCGGCATCGAGGCCGCGTTGTCGGACCCTGCCGGTAGCGTCGGGGGTGTCAGGACGCTGTGGCGCAGGCTGGGGCTGTCACCGGGGACTCTCGCGGAGTCCGTGGTGATCACGCCGTCGTGCGGGCTCGCGGGCGCTTCGCCCGCGTACGCGCGCGCCGCGCTGGCCCACTGTGTCCGGGCGGCGAGATCGCTCGCGGACAACCCTGAGTGACTGGGAGGACGACACGGTGGCCGGCGAACAGCAGTCGACGGTGCCCACGGAGGCACGGGATGAGCACGCCAAGCTCGCTGAGCAGGTCGAGGAGCACCGCTTCCGGTACTACGTGAAGGACGCCCCGATCGTCAGCGACGCGGAGTTCGACAGGCTCCTGCGCAGGCTGGAGGCGCTGGAGGAGGAGCATTCCGAGCTGCGCACCCCCGATTCGCCCACCCAGAAGGTGGCGGGGGCGTACGAGACGGAGTTCACCGAGGTCGAGCACCGGGAGAGGATGCTCAGCCTGGACAACGCGTTCGACGATGACGAGCTGGGCACCTGGGCCGACCGCATCGCCAAGGAGCTGGGCACCGGCGCGTACCACTTCCTGTGCGAGCTGAAGGTGGACGGCCTCGCGGTCAACCTCACCTACGAGCACGGACGGCTGACCCGCGCCGCGACCCGGGGCGACGGGCGCACCGGTGAGGACATCACCCCCAACGTGCGGACCATCGCCAAGATCCCCAACCGGCTGACGGGTGACCGTGTCCCGGCGCTGGTGGAGGTGCGCGGCGAGGTCTTCCTGCCCCGGAAGGCGTTCGAGGAGCTGAACGCGCGGCTGGTGGAGGCGGAGAAGCCGCCGTTCGCCAACCCGAGGAACGCGGCGGCGGGTTCGCTGCGCCAGAAGGACCCGAAGGTCACCGCGAGCCGCCCGCTGGACATGGTGGTGCACGGGATCGGCGCGCGCGAAGGCTTCGCCATCGACCGGCTGTCGCAGGCGTATGAGCTGCTGCACGAGTGGGGGCTGCCGACCGCGGCCCACTTCCGGGTGGTGGACACGATCGAGGGCGTGCGCGAGTACATCGCGCATTACGGGGAGACCGAGCACCGTCATTCGGTGGAGCACGAGATCGACGGCGCGGTCATCAAGCTCGACGAGATCCCGCTGCAGGGGCGGCTCGGCTCCACCTCGCGGGCACCGCGCTGGGCGATCGCGTGGAAGTTTCCGCCCGAGGAGGTCAACACCAAGCTGGTCGACATCCGGGTAGGCGTGGGGCGCACGGGGCGGGTGACGCCTTATGCGGTGGTTGAACCGATCACAGTCGCGGGCTCGGAGGTCGAATTCGCGACACTGCACAACCAGGACGTGGTCAAGGCCAAAGGTGTGCTGATCGGTGACACCGTGGTGCTGCGTAAAGCGGGCGATGTCATTCCGGAGATCCTGGGCCCGGTCGCCGATCTGCGGGACGGCAGCGAGCGCGAATTCGTGATGCCCGCCGCGTGCCCGGAGTGCGGGACCCCGCTGCAGCCCGCCAAGGAGGGCGACGTCGATCTGCGGTGTCCCAACAGCCGGTCCTGCCCGGCGCAGCTGCGCGAGCGGATTTTCTATCTCGCCGGGCGGAAATCCCTGGACATCGAGAACCTCGGTTATGTCGCCGCGGCCGCCCTCACCCAGCCGCTGGAGCCCGCCGAGCCGCCGCTGCGGGACGAAGGCGATCTGTTCGACCTCAAGATCGAACAACTGTTGCCCATTCGCTCGTATGTGCTGGACCCGGACAGCGGACTGCCCAAGCGCGATCCGGAGACGGGCGAGGAGAAGGTCGTCACCTTCTTCGCCACGCAGAAGGGCGAGGCGAAGAAGAACGCCCTGGCGATGCTGGCCAATATCGAAGCCGCCAAGCAGCGTCCACTGGCCCGGATCATCACCGGCCTTTCGATCCGTCATGTCGGCCCGGTCGCGGCCACCGCGCTGGCCCGGGAATTCCGCTCGCTGGACCGGATCGCCGAGGCCAGTGAGGAGGAGCTGGCGGCCACCGAGGGCGTCGGCGGAATCATCGCCACCTCGGTGAAGCAGTGGTTCGCCGTGGACTGGCACCGCGAGATCGTGGAGAAGTGGCGGCGCGCCGGGGTGCGGCTGGAGGAGGAGGCGGCCGAGGACGCGGGCCCGCTGCCGCTCAAGGGGCTGACCGTGGTGGTCACGGGCACGCTGGAATCGCACACCCGGGACGGGGCCAAGGAGGCGCTGCAGAACCGTGGTGCGAAAGTCACCGGCTCTGTTTCGAAAAAGACTGATTTCGTGGTCGTCGGGGACAATCCCGGATCGAAGTACGACAAAGCCATGCAGTTGAAGGTCCCGGTTCTCGATGACGACGGATTCGCCGTCCTCCTCGAACAGGGCCCCGACGCCGCACGCGACGCCGCCGTAACGCCTCCGGAGGAGTCCGGGGAGGAGTCCGGGGAGTAGCCCGAGGGGGAGTCAGGTCGCTCACGAGGAGTAGTCCGGACACCCGTCCGGCGCAGTAGTCCGGCCATCTTGGGCGCTACGGCACCGTAAAGCTGGCCGGAATACGACTGGGAGCACTTCCCGGGCACAGCCAGCGGGCATCACCCTTACAGCGCATACCAGAAGGTCATGGATCGTCGGGCGGCATTCGGGCAACCGCTGCCGATCGCCGCCCGCCATGCCCTTCTGCCGCCTACTGTTGAGGTGTGCGCCTGCCGTGGCGCTGGCACCGCCGGCTGTGAGAGGGACGGGTATGAAACCGACCGAAAGCGCCGCACCGGCGCCGCGGCTGCGCCGGCTTCTGCTGCCCGCGTTGCCCGCCGCCGCGGTCGCCATGGCCGCTTTCGCACTCGGCATCGGAGTATTCCGAGTGCTCGACGCGGGCCATGCGCTCTTTCCCGACGGCACCGAGGGCTGGTCGCTCGCGGTCCTCACCGGAATCATCGTCGGCCACCTCGTCGCCCTCGGCCGGGACCGCTGGTGGGGCGGCACCGGATCGGGCGCCGCGTTAACCCTGGCCGCGCTCCTGCTCTACGGCTGGCTGCCCGCCATGCTGGTCAGCCTCGCCGTCGTGGTCCTCGTCGGCGCCGCCCGGCGGCACCGCTGGCGGCAGGCGGCTCTGCACGGCGCGGTCGACATCCTGGGCGTCGGCGCGGCCGCCCTCACCCTCGCCGCCTTCGGCACCACGCCCTCCGTCGAAGAGCCCTGGCACACCGACACCTGGCACGCCTCCGCCATCCCCCAGACGGTCCTGGCCGCCGCCGTCTACCTCGTGATCACCCGCGGCCTGCTGTGGTACTCCCTGGCGCCCCCCGGCGCCGGACTGCCCACCGTCGCCCGCACCGCCCTCCTCCGGCAGGCCCTCGTCGGCATCGCGCTGCTCGGCATCGCCCCGCTCATCGTCGTCGTCGCCGGGGACACCCCGCTGCTGCTCCCGCTGTTCGCGGTCCCGCTGGTCGCCCTCGACTCCACGCTGTGGATCGCCCGGGTGCGCGCCGAGGAGCAGCTGCGCGACCCGCTCACCGGGCTGCCCAACCGCCAGTGGCTGCTGGAGCGCACCTGGACCGCGCTGGACGAGGCCGAGCGCGCCGGGGCCCGCACCGCGCTCGTCCTGCTGGACCTCGACCGCTTCCGCTCGGTCAACGACACCCTCGGCCACCTCGCGGGCGACCGGCTGCTGCTCCAGATCGCCGAGCGGCTGCGGCTGGCGCTGCCCCGAGGGGCCGAGGTGGCCCGGCTCGGCGGCGACGAGTTCGCCGTCCTGCTGCCCACCACCGACTCGCTCACCAGCGCCCAGCGCAGCGCCCGCGTCCTCGTCGGGGACCTCGGCTCCCCGCTCGACCTGGACGGGCTGACCCTGGTGCTGGAGGCCAGCGCCGGGGTCGCCGTCTACCCCGACCACGCGCTCGACGCCGAGGGGCTGCTGCGCCGCGCGGACGTCGCCATGTACCAGGCGAAGCGGGACCGCAGCGGCGTCGAGCTGTACGAGGCGCGGCGCGACGGCAACACCCCCGACCGGCTCGGTCTGCTGGGCGATCTGCGGCGCGCCCTGGACGCGGGCGACGTCGAGCTGCACTACCAGCCCAAGGTCGGCTTCGACGGCCATGTCGCCGGGCTGGAGGCGCTGGTCCGCTGGGTGCACCCGGACCGGGGGAAGGTGCCGCCGGACGAGTTCATCTCCATGGCCGAGAGCTCCGGGCTGATGCCCCGGCTCACCGAATACGTCCTGGAGACCGCGCTCGGCCAGGTCGCGCGCTGGCGCGCCGACGGCCTGGAGGTGCCGGTCGCCGTCAACGTCTCGCCGCGCGATGTCCACACCCCCGGCTTCGCCGGGGCCGTCGCCGGGCGGCTCGCCCGGCACGGGGTCCCGGCCGGGGCGCTCCAGCTGGAGATAACGGAGCACGTGCTGCTGGAGGACCCGCAGCGGGCCGCCGACACCCTCGCCGGGCTCACCGGGCACGGGGTGAAGATGTCCCTGGACGACTTCGGCACCGGGTATTCGTCGCTGGTCCACCTGCGGCGGCTGCCGGTCAGTGAGCTGAAGATCGACCGCTCGTTCGTGGCCCGGCTCGCCGTGGACAACGAGGACGCGGAGATCGTGCGCTGCACGGTCGATCTCGCGCATTCGCTGGGTCTGCTGGTGGTCGCCGAGGGCGTCGAGGACGACGAGACGTGGGAGCGGCTGCGGGATCTGGGCTGTGACGCGGTGCAGGGGTGGCTGGTCGCCGCCGCGATGCCGCCCGACGAGACCACGGCGTGGCTGCGGGCCCGGGGCGAGAGCGGCTGGCGCCGCGAGGATTCCGCTCCCGCCGCCGCGGAGAAGGACGCCGATCAGCCCGTGACGTAGCGGGTGCGGGGTCCGCGGGTGCCCCCTGCGGTTTCGTTGCCGGGTGCGGGCCGGTGGGTGGGTTGTGCCCACCCGTTCCGCCCCGCGGAACGATTGCCCACAACGGCGCAGGACCAAAGCGTTTCGCGCGGGGTGTGGGGGGCGCCATAGGATTGGGCCCGGAAAACACTTCACACTCACCCTGAGGATCGCTGCATGCCTGGCATCACGCGCGAGGAGGTCGCCCACCTCGCACGGCTGGCGCGTCTGGAGCTCAAGGCGGAAGAGCTAGACCACTTCGCCGGACAGCTGGACGACATCATCGGCGCGGTGGCCCGCGTCTCCGAGGTCGCCGACCAAGACGTACCGCCGACCTCCCACCCGCTGCCCCTGACCAACGTCATGCGGCCGGACGAGGTCCGTCCGTCGCTGACCCCGCAGGAGGCGCTGTCCGGCGCCCCGGCCCAGGAGCAGCAGCGTTTCAAGGTGCCGCAGATCCTGGGGGAGGACTGACCCGCATGACTGATCTGATCAGGCTCACCGCGGCGGAGATCGCCGCCAAGGTGGCTTCCGGCGAACTGACCGCCGTCGAGGTCACCGAAGCCCATCTGGCCCGTATCGAGGCCGTCGACGAGAAGGTGCACGCCTTCCTGTACGTGGACCGAGAGGGCGCGCTCGCGCAGGCCCGCGCCGTCGACGAGAAGCGGGCGCGCGGCGAGGAGCTGGGCCCGCTGGCCGGGGTTCCGCTCGCGCTCAAGGACATCTTCACCACCAAGGGGATCCCGACCACGGTCGGTTCCAAGATCCTCGAAGGGTGGATTCCGCCGTACGACGCGACGCTGACCCAGCGGCTGCGCGACGCGGATGTGATCGTCCTCGGCAAGACCAACATGGACGAGTTCGCCATGGGGTCCTCGACCGAGAACAGCGCGTACGGGCCCACCGGCAACCCGTGGGACCTCACCCGCATCCCCGGTGGCTCCGGAGGCGGCTCCTCCGCCTCGCTGGCGTCCTTCCAGGCGCCGCTGGCCATCGGCACCGACACCGGCGGCTCCATCCGCCAGCCCGCCGCCGTCACCGGCACGGTCGGCGTCAAGCCGACGTACGGGGCGGTCTCCCGGTACGGCATGGTCGCCTTCTCGTCCTCGCTCGACCAGGGTGGCCCCTGCGCCCGTACCGTGCTGGACGCGGCCCTGCTGCACGAGGTGATCGCCGGGCACGACCCGCTCGACTCGACCTCCATCGACGCCCCGGTCCCGCCGGTCGTCGAGGCCGCCCGCAACGGCAGCGTCCAGGGGATGCGCGTCGGCGTGGTCAAGGAGTTCGCGGGCGAGGGCTACCAGGCCGGTGTCATGCAGCGCTTCAACGAGTCGGTGGAGCTGCTGCGCGAGCTGGGCGCCGAGATCGTGGAGATCTCCTGCCCGTCCTTCGACAAGGCGCTGGCCGCGTACTACCTGATCGCGCCGTCGGAGTGCTCGTCCAACCTGGCCCGCTTCGACGCCATGCGCTACGGGCTGCGGGCGGGCGACGACGGCACCAAGTCCGCCGAGGAGGTCACCGCGCTCACCCGCGCGGAGGGCTTCGGCGCCGAGGTCAAGCGCCGGATCATGCTCGGCACGTACGCGCTCAGCTCCGGCTACTACGACGCGTACTACGGCTCGGCGCAGAAGGTCCGTACCCTCATCACCCGGGACTTCGAGAAGGCGTTCGAGCAGGTCGACGTGTTGATCTCGCCGACCACCCCGACCACCGCCTTCCCGATCGGCGAGCGCGCCGATGACCCGATGGCGATGTATCTCGCCGACCTGTGCACGATTCCGGCGAACCTGGCGGGGAACGCGGCCATGTCACTGCCCTGCGGCCTGGCGCCGGAGGACGGTCTGCCGGTCGGACTGCAGATCATCGCTCCCGCCATGGCCGACGACCGGCTCTACCGGGTCGGTGCCGCGGTCGAGGCCGCGTTCACCGAACGGTGGGGCCACCCGCTGATCGAGGAGGCACCGTCGCTATGAGCGCGATCAAGAAGGCCAAGGGTTTCAAGAAGTCCAAGCCCGGCACCTACCTGTCCATCGCGACCTCGCTGTTCGGCGCGGTCAGCGTGATCAAGCAGGCGAAGAAGGCCCGCTTGGAGAACGACAAGCTGCAGCTGGCCGACGCGGTGGTGTCCGCCGCCGCCATCGCCACCGGCGTCGCCCTGCTCGTCCGCGAGCTGAAGCGCCTGGGCGACGACGACGTCCTCGCGGGTTGAGAGGTTAGTTTTCCGTGACCGTCACTGAACTGGTGTCGTACGAGGACGCCCTGGCCGCCTACGAGCCCGTGATGGGGCTCGAGGTCCACGTCGAACTCGGCACCAAGACCAAGATGTTCTGCGGGTGTTCGACGTCGCTCGGCGCCGACGCCAACGCGCAGACCTGCCCCACCTGTCTCGGCCTGCCCGGCTCGCTGCCCGTCGTCAACGCGACGGGTGTCGAGTCCGCCATCAAGATCGGTCTCGCGCTGAACTGCGAGATCGCCGAGTGGTGCCGCTTCGCCCGGAAGAACTACTTCTATCCGGACATGCCGAAGAACTTCCAGACCTCGCAGTACGACGAGCCGATCGCCTTCAACGGCTATCTGGACGTCGAGGTCGACGGCGAGATCTTCCGCGTGGAGATCGAGCGCGCCCACATGGAGGAGGACACCGGCAAGTCCACCCACGTGGGCGGCGCGACGGGCCGTATCCACGGCGCCTCGCACTCCCTCCTGGACTACAACCGGGCCGGGATCCCGCTCATCGAGATCGTCACCAAGCCGATCGTCGGGGCCGGGGAGAAGGCCCCCGAGGTCGCCCGGGCGTACGTCGCCGAGCTGCGCGAGCTGATCAAGGCTCTCGGGGTCTCCGACGCGCGCATGGAGATGGGCCAGATGCGGTGCGACGTGAACCTGTCGCTGCGGCCGCACGGCGCCGACAAGTTCGGCACCCGCTCCGAGACGAAGAACGTCAACTCGCTGCGGTCCGTCGAGCGGGCCGCCCGCTTCGAGATCCAGCGCCACGCGGCGGTGCTGGGCGACGGCGGGACGATCATCCAGGAGACCCGTCACTTCCACGAGGAGGACGGCTCCACGACGTCCGGCCGGATCAAGGAAGAGGCCGAGGACTACCGGTACTTCCCCGAGCCGGACCTCGTGCCCGTCGCGCCTTCGCGCGCGTGGGTCGAGGAGCTGCGGGCCACGCTTCCGGAGCTGCCGCGGGTGCGGCGTACCCGGCTGCGGGAGGAGTGGGGCATCTCGCAGCACGAGATGCAGTCCGTGCTCAACGCGGGTGCGATCGATCTGATCACCGCGACGATGGACGCGGGCGCGGATGCCTCCGCCGCACGCAAGTGGTGGATGGGCGAGCTGGCCCGCCGCGCCAACGAGGAGGGCGTCGAGCTTGCCGCCCTCCCCATCACTCCGGGCCAGGTCGCCCGGGTGTGCGCCCTGGTCGACGAGGGCTCCCTCAACGACAAGCTGGCCCGCCAGACGATCGAGGGCGTGCTGGCGGGTGAGGGCGGCCCGGACGAGGTCGTGGCCGCCCGCGGCCTGAAGGTCGTCTCCGACGAGGGTGCGCTGGGTACGGCCGTGGATGAGGCGATCGCCGCCAATGCCGCCATCGCGGACAAGATCCGTGGGGGGAAGGTCGCGGCGGCGGGCGCGCTGGTCGGTGCCGTCATGAAGGCCACGCGTGGCCAGGCGGATGCGGCGCGGGTGCGGGAGCTGATCCTGCAGAAGCTGGGCGTGGAGGGCTAACGCGCTTTCCGCTGTGTGCGGTTCGGCGGCGGGGTGCGTGTTGCGCACCCCGCCGCCGTCGCGTGCGCGGCCTGCGCCGTGGGTTTCGCCGCCGGGTGCGGCTCGGTGGCCGGGTTGTGCCTCAGCGCCGTCGCGCGTGCGGCCTGCGCCGTGGCGCCGCGGGTTTCGTTGGCCGGGTGCGGGCCGGTGGCCGGGTTGTGCCCACCCGTTCCTCCCCCAGCTACCGCTGGGAGGTGCCCCCCGGCGGAACGATTGCCCACAACCTGGGGTACATCCGGCTCTCCGGGGAGCGGGGCCGGGGCGGAGGTGTCCCGCCATCCGGCCTCGGTCGGCACAGCCCAGCCCCTCCGGCGTTTGAGGAGCGGGGTCCAGGGGCGGAGCCCCGGCGGGGGTTTGGGGGCGGAGCCCCCACCCGGGGTCCGGGGCTTGCCCCGGTTCGGGAAGGGGCGGGGTGGGGAACAAGCTGCCGCAGGCTCCCTACAGCAGGATCGGGGTCAGGTCGGGTTCCGACATCTCCTCGTCGAACGGGTACAGCGGCCGCTCGACCCGGTGGTGGCCCAGCCGCAGGAGATCCTGGTCGACCCCGCCCGGGGTCAGGGCGAGGCGCCAGTCGGCGGCCATCTCGTAAAGCTCCGGCTCCAGGTAGCCGATCTTCACCACAACCAGGTCGTACGTCCGCGGATCCAGCGCCCCGAAATCCGCCAGCCGATGAAACGGCTTGCGACGGCTCGTCAGGATCACGGTCACCCCGCCGCGCCGAACGGCCGCGAGGTCGCCGCCCACATCGTCCCGCCACACCGCGACCACCTCGCCGACCAATTCGTACGGGCCCCCGTGCGCCGTCGCACCGCTGAAGTGCCCGCCCACCGACAGGGAGACCGTCGCACCCACCCCCGCGGCAACGCACCGCGCCACCGCCGCCGGGTCGGTGATGCCGGGGTGGAGGGCGGTGGCGCGGCCCGCCGCCAGGTCCTCGTGGGCGAGCAGGCGGCGCAGCATGTACGCGAGGTCACCGGCCCCGCCCGCCGTCGGGTTGTCGCCGGAGTCGCTGATGAGGAACGGACGGTCGGACGAGACGAGGGCGGCGGCGACGCACGCGTCGGCGTCGCCGGTGGGGCCGACGAAGGCGAAGTCGCGGCGCACCTCCCAGTACTCACGGGCCAGCGACCGCGCCTGGTCGACGACGAGCGCGGGATCCTCACCGGTGACCACGACACACGCCCGGCACCGCGGCTCGTCGGCCCAGGCGTAACCGACCCAGATCGCCGCGTCCACGACCCCGTCCAGCGCCTCGACGGCCGCCAGCCGTCCGTACAGCGAGGTGGCGGGCTCCAGCCGGGTGCTGGTCTTCTCGCCGGGCAGCAGCACCGGGATCTGCACCCAGGCGACATGGGGGCGGCCCTTGCCGGAGTCGAGCCGTTCGACGAGCTTGCGGGCGGCGCGTTCGCGCGTCTCCCAGGCGTCCTCGTGCGGGGCGAGCCGGTGCGCGGTGAGCAGGTCGAGGCGGTCGGCGAAGTGCCGTGAGACGTTGCCGTGGAGATCCATGGCGGCGGAGATCAGCGCGTCGGGTCCGATGGCGTCCCGTACCGCGTCGGTGAGATCGGCCTCGGCGTCCTCCAGGCCGACGACGCTCATCGCGCCGTGGATGTCGTACACCAGCCCGTCGAGCCGACCGGCCGTCCGGATCCGGTCGGTGAGTTCGGCCTTGATGCGAGCGTAGACGGCGGGCTCGACGGGCCCGCCGGGGAGCGCGACGGCGTGCACGAGGGGCACCCACTCGACGAGCCCGGAGAGGTCGCCGTCCGGCCGGGTCCAGCCGTAACGGGCCAGCAGCTCGTCGCCGCGGGTGACGACGAAGTCGTCGTACCCGGCGCGGTGCGGGCTGAAGGTGCTGGATTCGATGTGCATGCCGCCGATGCCGATCCGCAGGCGGCGGCCTCGGGAGGTGGTGGGTGCCATGCTGCCTCGCTTCCGGTCGGTCCGCGCTCACCCTATGCGTTGGCCGAATGAAGGCGGTGTCACAGCAGGCGTTCCGTGGTTACCATCCGTTCCAGATCGCCGACGCGATCCTGTACGTCGCCTATCTGTCGTTCCTCGGCCTGTCCATCCCGCCGCCCGCCGCCGACTGGGGCTCCATGCTCAGCACCGGCATCACCTACACCCAGGTCGGCTACTGGTGGCTGATCTTCCCGCCCGGCATCGCGATCGTGCTCGTCGTCGCCGCGTTCACCTTCATCGGCGACGGTCTGCGGGACGCCTTCGACGTGCGGCTCCAGAGGCTCACGAAGAACCGAGGCGACCGCCGATGACCGACTCCGACTTCTTGCTGCGCGTCGACGACCTCCACGTCGAGATCCCGGCCCGCGACGGCGACCGCCGCCGTACCGTCCACGCCCTCGACGGGGTGTCCCTGGACCTCGCCCGGGGCGAGGCGCTGGGCATCGTCGGCGAGTCCGGCTGCGGCAAGACGATGACCGCGCTGAGCGTGCTGGGCCTGCTGCCGGACGGGGCGCGCATCACCGGGGGGTCCGTCACCTTCGCCGGTACGGACCTGGCGGGCGCGCCCGAACCGGTGCTGCGGGGCGTACGCGGCAACACCATCGGCATGGTCTTCCAGGACCCCCTGACCTCCCTCAACCCCACCATGACCATCGGCGCCCAGGTCGCCGAACCGCTGCTGCTGCACCAGGGCGTGGGGCGGGCGGAGGCGTGGCGGCGGGCCGAGGAGATGCTGCGGCTGGTGGGCCTGCCGAAGCCGGGGGAGCGGCTGAAGAGCTATCCGCACCAGCTCAGCGGAGGTATGCGGCAGCGGGTCGCCATCGCCATGGCGCTGATCTGCGAACCCGAGCTGCTGATCGCCGACGAGCCGACGACGGCGCTGGACGTCACCACGCAGGCCCAGATCCTGGAGCTGATCGACGAGCTGAGGGCGCGGCTGGGCATGGCGCTGATCCTGGTCACCCACGATCTCGGGGTGATCGCCCGGCGGGTGGACCGGGTGGCGGTGATGTACGCGGGCAGGACGGTGGAACGGGCCGGTGTCCGGCGCCTGTTCGCGGCCCCGCGCCACCGCTACACCCAGGCGCTCTTCGCGGCCCTCCCGGAACGCGCCGCCGACGCGTCCCAGCCCCTGGTCACGATTCCGGGGCTTCCGCCGTCGCTGGCGGACCCGCTCACGGGGTGCCGATTCGCGCCGAGATGCGGGTTCGCGTCGGAGCGGTGCGGGACGGAGGAGCCGCCGTTGGAGGGGGCGCCGTTGGAGTCCACGGCTGGGGGCGCGCGGCGTGATGCGCACGCCTTCGCTTGCTTCCATCCCGTACCGCTGGGCGCCGATCCCGTCGCGCAGGTGGTCCCTGCCGTACCGGCCCCTCCGGCGCCTGCCGACGATGTCCTGCTGCGGCTCACCGGCCTGACCAAGGACTACCCGCTGCGCGGCGGCCCGTTCGCCCGCCGCAAGGGCGCGGCGGCGGTGAGCGCGGTGGCCGGGGTGTCGCTCTCCGTGCGGCGCGGGGAGACGTTCGGGATCGTGGGGGAGTCCGGCTGCGGGAAGTCCACCCTCGGCAGGCTCGTCGTCGGCATGGAACCCCCCACGGCGGGCTCCATCCGCTTCGGCGAACACGACCCCGCCGCACTGGACCGCCGCGCCCGCAAGGCACACCGCCGCGCGGTGCAGCTGATGTTCCAGGACTCGTACGCCTCGATGGACCCGCGGATGCGCGTGGCGGCGATCCTGCGCGAGCCGCTGGCCATCCAGGGCATCGGGGACCGCGCCGGGCAGCGCGCGCGGATCGCGCGGCTGCTGGACGACGTGGGGCTGCCGCGCGACGCGGCGGACCGGTACCCGCACGAGTTCTCCGGCGGGCAGCGCCAGCGGCTCGGACTGGCCCGGGCGCTCGCGCTCTCGCCCTCGCTCGTGGTGGCGGACGAACCGGTCTCCGCGCTGGATGTCTCCGTACAGGCGCAGATCCTCAACCTGATGCGGGAGTTGCAGCGCGAGAAGGGCGTGGCGTATCTGTTCATCTCACACGACCTCGCGGTGGTCCGGTACGTCGCGGACCGGGTCGGGGTGATGTATCTGGGCAAGCTGGTGGAAACGGGCCCCGTCGCGGCCGTGTTCGCCTCGCCCCTCCATCCGTACACCCGCGGTCTGCTGGACACGGCTCTGCTGGATGCGGCGGAACATGCCGATCCTGGCGTACGGCCGTCGGCCGCGCCGCTCGGCGGGGAGACGCCGTCGGCCGCCGATCCGCCCTCCGGCTGCCGGTTCCGCACCCGCTGCCCGTACGCCCGGGACCTCTGCGCGCGCGAGGAGCCGGTGCCCGCGGAGGCGGCCGTCCCGGGGCATACGGTGGCCTGCCACTTCCCCTTGGCCCCGGCCGGCCGCTGAGCCGGGCCGCCCTCTGAGCCGGGCTGCCATGCCGCCGTAACGCCGCGGACGTTCGGCGGCCATCTGCCCTCCGTAGCTTCCCGAGCGGACGCTCACGGACAGGGGAGACACAGGTGGCATCGGACATCGCACGCCGCAGGCTGGTCGCACTCGGTGCGGGCGCGACCGGGGCGGCCGCGGCGGGCTCGCTGCTGCCGCCGTCGCTGCAGGCCGCGCTCGCCGCGCAGCCGTCGCCGCCGCCCGGCGGTCTCGACGGCATTGAGCATGTGGTGCTGCTGATGCAGGAGAACCGTTCCTTCGATCACTACTTCGGCACGCTCCGGGGCGTCCGTGGCTACGCCGACCAGGGCGCCGTGACCCTGCCCGGCGGGCAGAGCGTCTTCGCGCAGCCGAAGCCGGGCGGCGGCCACGTACTGCCCTTCGGCGCACGCGAGGCCGCCGAGACGCAGCGCGAGGACCTCCGCTTCGTGGGCCAGCTCGACCACTCGTGGGACGGCGGCGCGGCGGCCTGGCACGGCGGCTGGATGGACAACTGGATCGCCGCCAAGTCCCCGGCCACCATGGTCCACTTCGACCGTGCGGACATCCCGTTCCACTACGAGCTGGCCGACGCGTTCACCATCTGCGACGCGTACCACTCCGCCATCCACTCCTCCACCAGCCCCAACCGCAACTACTGGGTCAGCGGCACCACCGGCTACGAGCCGGGGCCGGGCGGGCGGCGCGCGGTCGGCAACGACGCGTACGAGGAGGACAGCCACCCCGGCTACGACTGGACCACCACCGCCGAGGTGCTGGAACGGGAGGGAGTGAGCTGGAAGGTCTACCAGGAGTGGGACAACTTCCAGGACAACAACATCGAGTTCTACCGGCCGTTCAAGGACGTGGCCCGCAAGGCACTGGCCGGGCTGGGATTCACCAGCACCAACGCGTTCTACACCAAGGTGCTGGAGGCGTCCGGCGCCGAGCGGCGGCGGTTGCTCGACGGGCTGGAAGCGGGCCTGGAGAAGCTGACGGACGACGAACGGCGGCTGTTCGAGCGGGGTCTGCGCCGGGCTCCGGAGGGCGGCTTCGAGGAGGCGTTCCGCGCCGACGTGGCGGCCGGGCGGCTGCCCGCGGTGTCGTATCTGGTGCCGTCCCCGCTGGACTCCGAGCACCCCGATGTCTCCACCCCCGCGCACAGCGCCACCGTGACGTACGCGGTCCTGGACGCGCTCGCCGCGCACCCCGAGGTGTGGCGCAAGACCGCGGTCTTCCTCACCTACGACGAGAACGACGGCTTCTTCGACCATGTGGTGCCGCCCAACCCGCCCGCCGACGTGGCCGAGGAGTGGTGGCAGGGCCGGCCGCTGGGCCTGGGGATGCGGGTGCCGATGCTGGTGATCTCCCCGTGGACGGTCGGCGGCTACGTCTGCTCCGAGCTGTTCGACCACACCTCCGCCAACCGCTTCCTGGAGAAGTGGCTGGGCATCGAGGTGCCGAACATCTCCGCCTGGCGCCGGACCGTGTGCGGCGATCTGACCGGCGCCTTCGCGTTCGGCAGCGCCGCCGCCCCGCAGTCGCTGCGCCGGCCGGGGCCGCCCCCGCCGGACCGCGACCACTGGACGCCGCAGCCGCCCGCCGACCAGCGGATGCCGCGACAGGAGGAGGGCACGCGTCCGGCCCGCCCGCTGCCGTATCAGCCGGAGGTGTCCGGGGTGTTCGAGCCGGGGGCGGGGGTGATGCGGCTGGCGCTCGCCAACGCCGGGGTACGCAGCGCGCACGCCATCCTCTTCCCGTACGCGGCGGAGTACGAGGCGCCGCAGCACCGCGATCTGGCGCCCGGGGCCCTGTCCACCTGGGACGTCCCGGTGCGGGACGGGCGTTACGACTTCGTCGTCACCGGGCCGAACGGCTTCCGCCGCGAGTTCCGGGGCACGGCCGACGGCGCCGCGGCCGGGCTGCGGGTGCGCGGCGGCATCGACGGCCGCCGGCGGCAGCTCACGCTCACCATCACCAACAAGGGGGAGCGTGCGATCGGGCTCACCGTGCGCCCGCGCGCCTATGTGGCCGACGCGGACGCGCGGCAGCGGACGGTGACCGTGCGCGCGGGCTCGACGAAGGTCGTGGAGTTCTCGGCGCGGGAGGGCCAGGGCTGGTACGACCTGGTGCTGACGGCCGAGGGCGACTCCTCCTTCCACCGCCGCCTCACCGGGCACATCGAGAACGGGCGTCCCTCGGTCAGCGGCTGATCCGACGGCTACTGGAGCCATACGCTCCGGATGTGGCGAAGCCCACAAAGGGGACAAAGGATCTTTTCCGGCTGACACAGTGCTTTGGTCACAAGCACATCACGCCGCACTCGGTGCACAGACCGGAAAGCAGCCATGGCCGCACTCGCACGATGGTGTATCAGGCGCAGCGCCGTCGTGATCGTGCTCTGGCTGGCCGCCTTCGCGGGGGTCGCCGCCGCGGCGGCCGTGACCGGCTCCGCGTACTCGAATAACTACGACATCCCCGGCACCGATTCCTCCACGGCCTCGCGTCTGCTGGCGCAGCGGTTCCCGGACCGGGCGGGGGACACCGACACCATCGTCTGGCACACCGACCGGCACGCCGGAACGGTGCGCTCCGCGAACGTCGAGCGGCGGATGGCGGCGGCGCTGGGGCGCGTCGCCGAACTGCCCGGCGTCGTCTCCGTCACCGGCCCGTACGGCACCGACGACACCAGCCGCATCAGCGCCGACCAGCACACCGCCTACGCCACTGTCGTCTTCCGCGAACCCGCCGCCGACCTGGGCGGGGACGAGGTGCGCCGGGTCCTGGACACCGCGCGCTCCGCCGCCGCCCCCGGTCTGCGGATCGAGATGGGCGGCGTGGGCGCCGGGCTCACCGAGACGGCCGGGCCCGCCCATCTCAGCGAGGCCATCGGTGTCGCCGTGGCCGCCGTCGTCCTCTTCCTCGCCTTCGGCTCGCTCGCGGCGACCCTGCTGCCGATCGCCACCGCGCTCATCGGTGTCGGCACCGCGTACGCGGCGATCGGGCTGCTCGGCCACGCCATGACCGTCGCCGACTTCGCGCCCATGCTCGGCATGCTGATCGGGCTCGGCGTCGGCATCGACTACGCGCTGTTCATCGTCACCCGGCACCGGCGCGGCCTGCGGCAGGGGCTTCCGGTGGCCGAGGCCGCCCAGCGCGCGGTGGTCACCTCGGGCCGTGCGGTGGTCTTCGCGGGCGCGACCGTATGCCTGGCCCTGCTCGGCATGCTGGTGCTGCGGCTGAGCTTTCTCAACGGCGTCGCGGTCGCCGCCGCGCTGACGGTCGCGCTCACCGTCGCCGCCTCCCTCACCCTGCTGCCCGCGCTGCTCGGACTCATGGGAACGAGGGTCCTGAGCCGCCGCGAACGCAGGCGGCTGGCCGACCACGGGCCACGGCCGAAGGCGGTGCCCGGACTCGCCACCCGCTGGGCGTCGTTCGTGGAACGCCACCCCAAGGTGCTGGGCGCGGTCGCCGTCGCCGTCATGCTGGCCCTCGCCCTGCCCACCCTCTCGCTCCGGCTCGGCACCTCCGACCAGGGCAACAACCCCGCGACCTCGACCACCCGGCAGGCCTACGACCTGCTCGCCGAGGGGTTCGGGCCCGGCTTCAACGGACCGCTGACACTCATCGGCAGCATCGACGGCGCCGAGGACCGGATGGCCTTCACCCGGCTGACCACCACCCTGCGCACCACCGAGGGCGTCGCCTCGGTGAGCGCCGCGGAGCTGGGCGGCGGAGGCGACACCGGCGTGATCACCGTCGTGCCCAGCACCGCCCCGCAGTCGCCCGACACGTCGCGGCTGGTCGAGCGCCTTCGGGCCGACGTGCTGCCGAAGGCTGAGGAGGGCACCTCGCTGCGGGTGTACGTCGGCGGACTGACCGCGGGCTACGACGACTTCGCGTCGGTGATCGTCTCCAAGCTGCCGCTGTTCGTGGGGGTGGTGGTGGCGCTCGGCTGTGTGCTCTTGCTGCTCGCGTTCCGCAGCATCGGCATCCCGGTCAAGGCGGCGGTCATGAATGTGGCCGCCGTCGCCGCGTCCTTCGGCGTCGTGGTCGCGGTCTTTCAGTGGGGCTGGGGGAGCGAGCCGCTGGGACTGGGCAGGGCGGGCCCGATCGAGCCCTTCCTGCCGGTGATCATGGTGTCGGTGCTCTTCGGACTCTCCATGGACTATCAGGTGTTTCTGGTCAGCCGGATGTACGAAGAGTGGCAGCACACCCGCGACAACCGGCTCGCGGTCCGGGTGGGCCTCGCCGAGACCAGCCGGGTCATCAACTCCGCGGCCGTCATCATGATCGCCGTCTTCTCGGCGTTCGTGGTCAGCGGCGACCGGATCATCGCCATGTTCGGCATCGGGCTGGCGGCCGCGGTCGCCCTGGACGCCTTCGTCCTCCGCACGCTGCTGGTGCCCGCCCTGATGCATCTGCTCGGCGGCGCCAACTGGTGGCTGCCGGGCTGGCTGGAGCGGATACTGCCGCGCATCAGCATCGAGGCGCCCGATCCGGATCCGGATCAGAGGCCGCTGCCCGTGCCCAGGCCGCGCGCGCCCGAGGAGGACGCGGTCCGCACACCCGTGCCGTAGAGCCCGAGGCCGTCAGCCCTCGCGGGGGCGGATCACCACCTGGCCGGAGTCGAGGTCTATCGGGCCCTTCCACGGCGGATCGCCGTCGCCGACATCCTGCAGCGTCAACTCCAGCCGGTTGCGCTCCTCTTCGGTGTGCTTGCGACCGGGCGCGAACAACTCCTCGATGAGGTTGAACATGGCGACCCCCGTAGGTGTGGGACTGGGGCCAGTGTAAGCAGACCAGCCGAAAAGGGGCCGGAACCGCCCGCGTCAGCTGATGTCCAGTCGCAGGATCCGGTCATCGTCCTTGCCCGGATCACCCCGCCCGTCCGTATTGTTCGTGATCAGCCACAGCCCGCCGTCGTCCGTGGCGACCACAGTGCGCAGCCGCCCGTACTTCCCGGTGAGAAACGCCTGTGGCTCGGCCACCGGCTTGGTGCCCCGCAGCGGAATCCGCCACAGCCGCTCACCGCGCAGCCCCGCCATCCAGATGGAGCCCTTGGCGAACGCGATACCGCTCGGCGAAGCGTCCTCGGGCTTCCACTGCTCGACCGGATCGACGAACCCCTTCTCCCCGGCCTTGCCCTCAGCCTCCGGCCAGCCGTAGTTCTTGCCCGGCCGGATCAGATTCAGCTCGTCCCAGGTGTCCTGGCCGAATTCCGATGCCCACAGCCGCTTCTGGGCGTCCCAGGCCAGCCCCTGCACATTGCGGTGGCCGTAGGAGTAGACGACGGAATCGGCCGACGGATTGCCGTGCGCCGGTTCACCGTCCGGGGTCATCCGCAGGATCTTGCCGCCGAACGAGTCCATGTCCTGGGCGAGCCCCCGCTCACCGCTCTCGCCCGTGCCCGCGTAGAGCATCTTGTCGGGGCCGAAGGCGATCCGGCCGCCGTTGTGGATCGAGCCCTTGGGAATGCCCTTGAAGATCGTGTCCGGGGCACCCAGCTGATCGCCCGAGGGGCGCTTGTCGTTGTAGACCATGCGGACGATCCGGTTGTCCGAGTCGGTGGTGAAGTACGCGTACACCATGTGGTCCGTGCCGAAGTCGGAGGAGACCGCCAGCCCCAGCAGACCGCCCTCGCCCGCGGGGGAGACGCCGGGCACGGACCCCAGCTCGGTCTGCTTTCCGCTGTCCGCCGCGATCTTGAAGATCCTCCCGGTGTCCCGGGAGGACACCAGCAGGTCCCCGCCCGGCAGCGGGGCCACCCCCCAGGGCGATCGCAGGTCGGTCGTGAGCATGCTCGCGACCTTGGCCGACCCCTTCTTCGGCGCCGCGGACTCACTGGCCGAGGGAGCCGCCGACGACGGCGAGCCGCCCTTGGACCCCTCTTTCCCGGGCGCGGACGAACCCGGCTGTTCGAAGGGAGACTTCCCGTCGCCCGTCGAGCAGCCGGTGATCAGCAGCAGCGCGGCGGTGGTGGCGAGGGCGGGGGCGGCGAGGGCGGAGGTGAGGCGAGGGCGTCGCACGGTCGGGTTCCTCTCGGTGGGGCACGTGTGCCGCGGCACGGTTCCGATTCTTATACACCGCAGCTCCGCGGCGGGTTCCCTTCCCCGAAACGGAGCCCACCCGCCCCACAAGACACCACAGACACCGAGGGCACCGCAGACACCACTGGTCCCACGGCTAGTCCCACGACCCCCGCGCGGGCGGCAGCGTCGCGATCTCGGCCAGATCCGCGGCCGTCAGCATCACCTCCGCCGCCGCGGCGTTCTCCGCCGCCCAGCGGTCCCGCTTGGTCCCCGGCACCGGCACCACGTGCGGTCCCTGGGCCAGCAGCCACGCCAGTGCCACCTGAGCCGCCGTCACCGACTCCCCGTGCCGCCGCGCGACCCGCCGCAGCCCGGCCACGATGGGCTGGTTCGCCGCCATCATCTCCGCCGTGAACCGCGGATGCCGGGCGCGCATGTCCTCCGGCTCGAACCCCTGCCCCGGCGTCAGCGTCCCGCTCAGAAAGCCGTTGCCCAGTGGCATCGCCGCCAGGAAGCCCACCCCGCGCGAGGCACACCACGGCACCAGCGCCTCCAGCGCCTCGGGCGACCACACCGACAGTTCCGCCTGCACACAGCTCACCGGGAAGACCTGCTGCACCCGCTCCAGCTGCCGCACCGTCGCGTCGTGCATGCGGGCACCGGACCGCCGCTGCGCCCGCGCGCCCACCGCGCACAGCCCCAGCGCCCGTACCTTCCCCGCCGCGACCAGCTCGGCCATCGCGCCCCAGGTCTCCTCTATCGGTACCTCGGGGTCGGCCCGGTGCAGCTGGTAGAGGTCGATCACATCGGTCTGGAGCCGCCGCAGCGAGGCGTCGCACGCCCGCTTCACATAGCCGGGCCGCCCGTTCGCCACGATGTGCTGCTCGCCGACCAGCAGTCCGCACTTGGTGGAGACGAAAGCGTCCGCCCGCCGCTCCTTGAGCGCCCGGCCCACCAGCAGTTCATTGGTGAAGGGTCCGTACATGTCGGCGGTGTCGAGCAGGTTCACGCCCGCGTCGAGCGCGGTGTGCACGGCGCGCAGCGAATGCTCGCCGTTGCGCTGCGAAGCGGTATACGCCCAGCTCATGGGCATGCACCCCAGGCCGATCGCACCCACTTCGAGCGCCGCCGCTCCGATTGTCCTGCGCTCCACCTGGACTGACCCCTCCCGTTTCTCGCACCAAACTAACCTCTGCGGAGAGCCTCACTTCGCATAGCCTCCTGGCATGAGTGCAGATGACAGCGATACGTTCCGGCACCACGATTCGTCTCATGCCGCGTCCGGCGACCCGGCCCGCCCCCTCGCTTGGTTGCCCATCGCGCCCGACGAGATCGAGGGGCTGCCCGAGAGCCTGGACTACGCCCACTGGGACGGCGGCCCCGACTACCCCACCGACCCCGGCCGCGTCGCCTTCTACTGTGCGCCGTACATGAAGAAGCCCGAGGTGCTGGCCCGTCCGCTGGAGGCCATGACGGGCCTGCGGGTGATCCAGACGCTCACCGCGGGCATAGACGGCCTGCTGCCCGCCATGTCACGTGTTGTCCCCGATGTGCAGCTGTGCAACGCCCGGGGGCTGCATGACGCGAGCACCGCCGAGCTGGCCCTCACCCTGATCCTCGCCTCGCTGCGCGACATCCCCGGTTTTGTCCGCGCCCAGGACGCCGAAGAGTGGACCCCCGGCTTCCGTCCGGCGCTCGCCGACAAGTCCGTTCTGATCGTCGGGTACGGCTCGATCGGCAGCGCGATCGAGGCCCGGCTCGAACCTTTTGAATGCGAGCGGGTGGCGCGCGTCGCGCGCTCCCCGCGTACGACCGAGCGCGGTCCGGTGCACCCGATCGACGCCTTGCCTCAACTGCTTCCGGAGGCCGACGTCGTTGTCCTGGTGACCCCGCTGACCGAGGAGACCCGGGGCCTGGCCGGAGCGGACTTCCTGGCGAAGATGAAGGACGGAGCGCTGTTGGTGAACGTCGCACGGGGCGGGGTGGTGGACACCAAGGCGCTCCTCGCCGAGGTGGAGAGCGGCCGGCTGCGCGCCGCGCTGGATGTCACCGACCCCGAACCACTGCCCGCCGGGCATCCGCTGTGGCACGCTCCAGGAGTGCTCATCACCCCGCATGTGGGCGGCCCCTCGTCGGCCTTCCTGCCCCGCGCCAAGCGGCTGTTGCGCGCTCAGCTGCACCGGTTCGCCGCGGGTGAGCCGATGGAACATCTCATGATGACCACGGGGTAGACGAGGGGGCAACATGCCCCTGGCAGTACATACAGGCATCGATTGACTGCACTCCGTATATACAACGGCGTATGCGGTTACGGTGCGTAGATGACCTATGTCCCTGAGTGACCAGTCTGGTGTATCGTCCCGAGCGGGGGCTGCGCCAATGACCTGACGGCGTCAGCGATGGACCGGAACTCGAGGGGGGCGACGGGCGATGTATGGCCAATGGACCAACGACCCGACGCAGCTCAGGCGTCGACCGCGACTTTTCCGCGCAGCCGCGCGGCTCTCGATGACGAAGCTCACGGGGATACGGCTCGCGCGGCCGCGCCCCTTCGCACGACGGGCGGCAGCGCGGTGAGCGCCACCGGAGCGGTGCTCGCCCGGCCGTCGGTCACCGGCGGCACCCGGCTGCTGCCCCAGGTCGCCCTCGCCCTCGTCTGCGGCGGGTACGCGGTGGGCGCGGTGCTCGGCTGGGGATCATCCGAACTGGCCGTCTTCATGGGCGACTTCGGGCTGGCCGCGGCCGCCCTCACCGCCGCCGCCTCCTGCCTGTGGCACGGGCGCAGGAACTCGGGGCGGATGCGCCCGGCCTGGCTGCTGTTCGCGGCCTCGTCCGCCATGGCCGCGCTGGGCAACGGCACCTGGGGGTGGTACGAGGTGGTGCTGGGCCGTCCCGTGCCCACCCCCTCGTTCGCCGATGTGTGCTTCCTTCTCTTCGCGCCGCCCGCGATCGTGGGCATGCTGGTGCTCGCCAAGCGCCCGCGCAACCGGGCCGGGTGGATCTGCCTGGGGCTGGACGCCTGGCTGATCGCCGGATCGCTCATGACCCTGTCGTGGAGCCTCGCGCTCGCCCACACCGGGGAGTTCGGCCAGGACGCCGGGAGCGTGGCCCGCAGGGCCTTCTCGCTCGCCTATCCGCTGCTGGACATCGTGCTGGTCAGCATGGTGATCGTGCTGCACTTCCGGCGCTCGTCGACGGCCAGCAGGTCGGCGGTCAACACCGCGATCGGCGCGTTCGCCCTTACCGTGCTGTGCGACGCGCTGTTCACCTCGCCGCTGCTGCACGAGCACTACCGCTCCGGCCAGATCCTGGACGCGGGCTGGTTCGCCGGTTCGATGCTGCTCGCGTACGCGCCCTGGGTGGCCCGGCGGGACGCCGCCGAGACCCCGCCGCCCGCGGTGCGCCGCACCGACCGGCCGAGCCGTCCCACGGCGGGCGCGTTCGCCGCCCTGGCGCCGTACCTCGCCGCCGCCGTCTGCACGCTGGGGATCCTGTTCAACGTGATGGACGGCCGTCCGGTCGACGGGGTGGTGCTCTTCACCGCCTGCGCGGTCGTGCTCGCCCTGCTCGTCCGGCAGGCGATCATGCTGATGGACAACATCGCGCTCACTCAGGAGCTGGCGGAGAAGGAGAACCACTTCCGCTCCCTGGTGCAGAGCTCCAGCGACGTGATCATGATCGCCGCGCCCACCGGCATCCTGCGGTACGTCAGCCCCGCCGCCACCGGCGTCTACGGGCGGGACGCGGACGAGCTGCAGGACTCCGAACTGGCCTCGCTCATCCACCCCGAGGACCTGGGCGCGGTGGTCCACGAGATCCGCCGGTTCCTGGCCGCCTCGCCGGGCGAGGAGCCCACCACCCGCATCGAGTGCCGGTTCCGCTCCGGCTCCGGCGACTGGCTCAACGTGGAGTCGACGGTCAACCGCCACCACGGTGGCCTGATCTTCAACAGCCGCGATGTCACCGAGCGGGTCCGGCTCCAGGCCCAGCTGCAGCACAGCGCCGAGCACGACCCGCTCACCGACCTGCCCAACCGCGCCCTGTTCACCAAGCGGGTCCGGCACGCGGTCGGCGGACGCCGCCGTACCGACGCGGGCACCGCCGTGCTCTTCATCGACCTCGACGGCTTCAAGGCCGTCAACGACACCGTCGGCCACCAGGCGGGCGACGAGCTGCTGGTCCAGGCCGCCCGCCGGCTCCAGGAGTCCGTGCGGTCCGGCTCCGGCGACTGCGCCGCCCGGCTCGGGGGCGACGAGTTCGCCGCCCTCATCGTGGGCGACGGCGCCGGGGACACCAGCACCCGCGAATGCCACATCCTGGAGATCGCCGACCGGCTGCGGGCCCGGCTCTCCCAGCCCTACCGGGTGGAGGGCGGCACCGAGGTGCGGGTCGCCGCCAGCATCGGCGTCGCCTTCGCCGAGCCCGGCACCAGCCCCGGCGCCCTGATGCGCAACGCCGATCTGGCCATGTACCGCGCGAAGGCCGCCGGGAAGAACCGCGTCGAGCTGTACGCCCCGCAGATGCAGGCCGAGGTGGCGCGCCGCGCCGAGGTCGCGACGCGGCTGCGGGCCGCCCTGCACGACGGTGAGTTCGTGCTGCTGCACCAGCCCGTCGTGGAGCTGGCGACCGGCCGGGTCACCGCCGTCGCGGCGCAGCCCCGCTGGCGCTCGGCCCAGGGCATCCTGTTCACCCCGGCCGAGTTCCTGAGGGTCGCCGACAACAACGGGCGCGGCGGCGGCCACGGCCGCGCCGGTGAGGAAGGCGCCCGCACCGCCGAGCTGACCCGCTGGACGCTGGAGGCCGCCGTGGAGCAGGCCGCCCAGCGCCGCCGGGACGGCCACATGACCCCCGTCTGCGTGCGGCTGCCCGCGGGCCGTCTGGTCGACAAGTCGCTGCCGCCCAAGGCCGTCGAGACCCTGCTCGCCCGGCACGGCCTGCCGTCCGGCGCGCTGATCCTGGAGCTGACCGACAGCGATCCCCGGGTGCCGCTGGACGAGCTGGAGCACCGGCTCGGCGCGCTGCGGCGGCTGGGGGTGCGGATCGCGCTCGACGGCTTCGGCAGCGGATATGGCGCGATCAGGGCATTGCGCAGGCTCCCCATCGATGTGCTCAAGCTGGACCAGGGGCTGGTCGAGGGGGTGGTCGAGTCCTCCCGGCTGCACAAGATCACCTCAGGGCTGCTGCGGATCGGCGGCGACCTCGGGATGCAGTCCATCGCCGAGGGCGTGGACATGCCCGAACAGCTCGTGACCCTGCGCGGCATGGGCTGCACCCACGCCCAGGGCATGGCCTTCAGCGGCCCGCTGGACGAGCACCGGCTGCGCCGGGCGCTCACCCGAGGCAGCTATCCGGTGCCGCGCTCGGACGCTCCGGTGCTGGTCGGCGGCGGGCCGCCGGTGCGTCACGGCGGATTCGGCGGGCACGGGCCCCGGCGCCAGGAGGCGCACACCCACCCACCGACCCGCTCAAATACTGAGACTCCCGTCCCACCCACTTGACACCTGGTACGCGCGAGGGGGAGGGTCGGAGCCATGCGCACCCGAATTCTCGTACTTGGACAGCGCGTCGGCTGAGCAGGGCCATGTTGAAGCCCTGCGGACCCTCACCGGCGCGCTCCCCTCGCTTGCCTAACGGCACGAGGGGTTTTTTGTTGCACTGACGCCTGTGCACCGCCTTCCTCCCCCGCATCACACCTCATTCGAGAAGAGAACGCAGATGACCGACCAGGCCTCCGGGGCCCATCATCCCCAGCCGCGGGCCCGTAACGGCGGACCCCAGTCCGCGACCGTCGAGCACGTCACGGGTGCGCAGTCCCTCATCCGTTCGCTCGAGGAGGTGGGCGCCGACACCGTCTTCGGGATTCCCGGCGGTGCGATCCTCCCCGCGTACGACCCGATGATGGACTCCGTGAAGGTCAGGCACGTACTCGTCCGCCACGAGCAGGGTGCGGGCCACGCCGCCACCGGTTACGCCCAGGCCACCGGCAAGGTCGGCGTCTGCATGGCGACCTCGGGCCCCGGCGCCACCAACCTGGTCACCCCGATCGCCGACGCCCACATGGACTCGGTCCCCATCGTCGCGATCACCGGCCAGGTGGCCTCCAAGGCGATCGGCACGGACGCCTTCCAGGAGGCGGACATCTGCGGCATCACGATGCCGATCACCAAGCACAACTTCCTGGTCACCAAGGCCGAGGACATCCCGCGCACGATCGCCGAGGCGTTCCACATCGCGGCCACCGGCCGCCCCGGCCCGGTCCTGGTCGACATCGCCAAGGACGCGCTGCAGGCGAAGACCACCTTCTCCTGGCCGCCGCAGACCGACCTGCCCGGCTACCGCCCGGTGACCAAGCCGCACGCCAAGCAGATCCGCGAGGCGGCCCGGCTGATCACCCAGGCCGAGCGCCCGGTGCTGTACGTGGGCGGTGGCGTCCTCAAGGCGCACGCCACCGCCGAGCTGCGGGTGCTGGCCGAGCTGACCGGGGCGCCGGTCACCACCACCCTGATGGGGCTCGGCGCGTTCCCCGACAGCCACCAGCTGCACCTGGGCATGCCGGGCATGCACGGCACCGTCGCCGCCGTCACCAGCCTGCAGAAGGCGGACCTGATCGTGGCGCTCGGCGCGCGCTTCGACGACCGGGTCACCGGCAAGCTCGATTCGTTCGCCCCGTACGCCAAGATCGTGCACGCGGACATCGACCCGGCGGAGATCGGCAAGAACCGCGCCGCCGACGTGCCGATCGTCGGTGACGCCCGCGAGGTCATCGCGGATCTGGTCGTCGCGGTCCAGGCCGAGCACGACGCGGGCCGCACCGGCGACTACAGCGGCTGGTGGGAGGACCTGAACCGGTGGCGCGAGACCTATCCGCTCGGCTATGACCTGCCCGAGGACGGCAGCCTGTCGCCGCAGCAGGTCATCCAGCGGATCGGTGAGCTGGCCCCGGAGGACACGATCTTCGCCGCGGGCGTCGGCCAGCACCAGATGTGGTCCGCCCACTTCATCCAGTACGAGAAGCCCGCGACCTGGCTGAACTCCGGCGGCGCCGGGACCATGGGGTACGCCGTCCCGGCCGCCATGGGCGCCAAGGCGGGCGCGGAGGACCGTACGGTCTGGGCGATCGACGGTGACGGCTGCTTCCAGATGACCAACCAGGAGCTGGTCACCTGCGCGCTGAACAACATCCCGGTCAAGGTCGCGATCATCAACAACGGCGCGCTGGGCATGGTCCGCCAGTGGCAGACCCTGTTCTACAACCAGCGCTACTCCAACACCGTGCTGCACTCCGGCCCCGGCGCAGACACCCCCCCGCCCGGCGCGGGCACCCGGGTCCCGGACTTCGTGAAGCTCGCCGAGGCCATGGGCTGCATCGGCATCCGCTGCGAGGACCCGGCCGACCTCGACGCCGTGATCGAGAAGGCCAACGCGATCAACGACCGCCCGGTGGTCGTGGACTTCATCGTCCACGAGGACGCCATGGTCTGGCCGATGGTCGCGGCCGGCACCTCCAATGACGAGATCCTGGCGGCGCGTGACACCCGCCCGGACTTCGGCGACAGCGAAGACGACTGAGGCCGGGACCGAGAGAGAAGAAGAGAGACGCACCGCATGTCCAAGCACACGCTCTCCGTCCTGGTGGAGAACACCCCCGGCATCCTCGCCCGGATCGCCGCCCTGTTCTCCCGCCGCGGCTTCAACATCGACTCGCTCGCCGTGGGCGTCACCGAGCACCCCGACATCTCCCGCATCACCATCGTGGTCAATGTCGAGGAACTGCCGCTGGAGCAGGTCACCAAGCAGCTCAACAAGCTCGTCAACGTCCTGAAGATCGTCGAGCTGGAGGACGGCTCGGCCATTCAGCGGGAACTCGTTCTCGTGAAGGTCCGGGCCGACAACGAGACCCGCTCCCAGATCGTCGAGATCGTCCAGCTGTTCCGCGCCAAGACCGTGGACGTCTCCCCGGAGGCCGTGACCATCGAGGCCACCGGCGGCAGCGACAAGCTCGAAGCCATGCTCAAGATGCTGGAACCGTACGGCATCAAGGAGCTGGTGCAGTCCGGCACGATCGCCATAGGGCGCGGCGCCCGCTCCATCACCGACCGGAGCCTGCGCTCGCTCGACCGGTCCGCCTGACGAGACCCCCGAACCTTCACCCGCCCGCCCGTCATACGGTGGGACGCACAACCCACACGCTAGGAGAATCCCGAAGTGGCCGAGCTGTTCTACGACGACGACGCCGACCTGTCCATCATCCAGGGCCGCAAGGTCGCGATCCTTGGGTACGGCAGCCAGGGCCACGCCCACGCGCTGTCGCTGCGCGACTCGGGCGTCGACGTCCGCGTCGGCCTGCACGAGGGCTCCAAGTCCAAGGCCAAGGCCGAGGAGCAGGGCCTGCGCGTGGTGACCCCGGCCGAGGCGGCCGCCGAGGCCGACGTGATCATGATCCTGGTCCCGGACCCGATCCAGGCCAAGGTCTACGAGGAGTCCGTGAAGGACAACCTGAAGGACGGCGACGCGCTGTTCTTCGGCCACGGCCTCAACATCCGGTACGACTTCATCCAGCCGTCGGCCAACGTCGACGTCTGCATGGTCGCCCCCAAGGGCCCGGGCCACCTGGTCCGCCGCCAGTACGAAGAGGGCCGGGGCGTGCCGTGCATCGCGGCCGTCGAGCAGGACGCCACGGGCAACGCCTTCCCGCTCGCCCTCTCGTACGCCAAGGGCATCGGCGGCACCCGCGCCGGGGTCATCAAGACCACCTTCACCGAGGAGACCGAGACCGACCTCTTCGGTGAGCAGGCGGTGCTGTGCGGTGGCACCGCGGCGCTGGTCAAGGCCGGGTTCGAGACCCTGACCGAGGCCGGTTACCAGCCGGAGATCGCGTACTTCGAGTGCCTCCACGAGCTGAAGCTGATCGTGGACCTCATGTACGAGGGCGGCCTGGAGAAGATGCGCTGGTCGATCTCCGAGACCGCCGAGTGGGGCGACTACGTCTCCGGACCGCGGATCATCAACGACTCCACCAAGGCCGAGATGAAGAAGATCCTCGGTGAGATCCAGGACGGCACCTTCGCCAAGAACTGGATGGCGGAGTACAACGCCGGTCTGCCGAAGTACAACGAGCTGAAGAAGGCGGACGAGGACCACCTCCTGGAGACCACGGGCAAGGAGCTGCGCAAGCTCATGAGCTGGGTCGACGACGAGGCGTAAGCGCCCGCCCGGCGCGGTGGGCCGTGCCCCGGGTGTGGCGGGGGTTCCGTGGAACCCCCGCCACACCCGGTTCGCCTTTGTCCACCGCGCACCACCACGTGCGGGTGATCCTGCCGCATAGGCGCATTACACAGGCCCGATCGCTACTACACTTTCCTGCAACAAACGCGTCAGGCTCACAGCGTCGTGCGTCTTCCACGCGGCTGGAACCCTTCACCGCCTGCGGCCGTCGGGACGGCCGTCCGCTGAGGACTAGTGAGGACTGAAGACCACGTGAGCACTGCTTCCCCCGGTAAACCTGTCGTACTCATCGCCGAAGAGCTGTCGCCCGCCACGGTCGACGCCCTGGGCCCGGATTTCGAGATCCGGAGCTGCAACGGCGCGGACCGAGACGAACTGCTTCCCGCCCTTGCCGACGTGGACGCGATCCTCGTCCGCAGCGCGACCAAGGTCGACGCGGAAGCCATCGCCGCGGCGAAGAAGCTGAAGGTGGTCGCCCGCGCGGGCGTCGGCCTGGACAATGTGGACGTCTCCGCCGCCACCAAGGCGGGCGTCATGGTCGTCAACGCGCCGACGTCCAACATCGTCACCGCTGCCGAGCTGGCCTGCGGCCTGCTGGTCGCCACCGCCCGCAACATCCCGCAGGCGAACGCCGCTCTGAAGAACGGCGAGTGGAAGCGCAGCAAGTACACCGGTGTGGAGCTGAGCGAGAAGACCCTCGGCGTCGTCGGCCTCGGCCGCATCGGCGTCCTGGTGGCCCAGCGCATGTCCGCCTTCGGGATGAAGGTCGTCGCGTACGACCCGTACGTGCAGCCCGCGCGCGCCGCGCAGATGGGCGTGAAGCTGCTCACCCTCGATGAGCTGCTGGAGGTCTCGGACTTCATCACGGTCCACCTCCCCAAGACCCCCGAGACCGTCGGCCTGATCGGCGACGAGGCGCTGCGCAAGGTCAAGCCCGAGGTCCGCATCGTCAACGCCGCCCGTGGCGGGATCGTCGACGAGGTGGCGCTGGCCGCGGCCCTCAAGGAGGGCCGGGTGGCCGGTGCCGGTCTGGACGTGTTCTCCAAGGAGCCGTGCACCGACTCCCCGCTGTTCGAGTTCGACAACGTGGTCGCCACCCCGCACCTGGGCGCCTCCACCGGCGAGGCCCAGGAGAAGGCGGGCATCGCGGTCGCGCGCTCGGTGCGGCTGGCGCTGGCGGGCGAGCTGGTCCCGGACGCGGTGAACGTGCAGGGCGGTGTGATCGCCGAGGACGTACGCCCCGGGCTGCCGCTGGCCGAGAAGCTGGGCCGGATCTTCACCGCCCTCGCGGGCGAGGTCGCCGTCCGGCTCGACGTCGAGGTGTACGGCGAGATCACCCAGCACGACGTCAAGGTGCTGGAGCTGTCCGCGCTCAAGGGCGTCTTCGAGGACGTCGTCGACGAGACCGTGAGTTACGTGAACGCCCCGCTGTTCGCGCAGGAGCGCGGCGTCGAGGTGCGGCTGACCACCAGCTCGGAGTCCTCGGAGCACCGCAATGTGGTGACCGTGCGGGGCACCCTGGCCGACGGCACCGAGGTGTCGATCTCCGGCACGCTGGCCGGTCCGAAGCACCTCCAGAAGATCGTCGCGGTCGGGGAGTACGACGTCGACCTGGCGCTCGCTGACCACATGGCCTTCCTCCGCTACACCGACCGTCCCGGCATCGTCGGCACGCTCGGCCGCATCCTGGGCGAGGCGGGCATCAACATCGCGGGCATGCAGGTCTCGCGTTCCGCGGTGGGCGGTGCCGCGCTGGTCGCGCTGACCGTGGACGACACGATTCCGCAGACCGTGCTCACCGAGATCGCCGAGGAGATCGGCGCCACGTCGGCCCGTTCGGTCAACCTGGTCTGAGCCGGGTAGCGCATTCGCGTCTTCCCAGGGCCCGGCCCCCGCTTCGTGCGGGGGCCGGGCCCTTTTCCGTGCCTCCTCCGTGCCTCCTCCGTGCCTCCTCCGTGCCGCGACGGGACGCGTTTTTCATCAGGTGTTGAATAAGGTGTCGGGGAGCGCTACGCTCTGAGCTATGTGGAGAAAAAATCTCCACATAGCTCCGTGTGTGTCCTCCGCAGGAGACCCGTCGTGTCCGATGACACTCCCCGTATGCGCGCCGACGCGCGCCGCAACCGCGAACAGATCCTGCGCGCCGCCCGTGAGGTCTTCGCCGATCAGGGGCCGGACGCCCCGCTCGACGAGATCGCCCGGCGCGCCGGGGTCGGCATCGCCACCCTCTACCGGCGGTTTCCCGCCCGCTCCGACCTCTTCCGCGGCGTGGCCGCCGAGGTCTTCACCGCCGTCGCCGAGGCGGCGTGGCAGGCCGCCGAGGCGGAGGGCGACCCGGCCGACGCGCTGCGGCGCTTCACGCACGCCGCGCTCGACCTCAAGATCGGATCGGTGGTACCGGCGCTGCTGGGCCACTTCACCGCCGACGAACTCTTCGGGCAGGTACGCGGCGACGCCGCTGACCTTTCCAGCGGCACCGACCCCGTCGAGACCGTGGACCGCCTCCTGGCCCGTGCCCGCGCGGTCGGCGCGGTCCGTCCCGATGTCGTCTTCGGCGACATCGTCCTGATGATCATCCGGCTGTCGCGGCCGCTGCCCGGCGGTGGCCGCGTTCCGGACGACGACGCCCTCGCCCACCGCCAGCTCGACCTGTACGTGGACGGGCTGCGCCCCACCGGCTCCCCGCGGCCCACCACCGCCCTCGGCGGTCCGGCCGTCGACGCCGCCGCCTTCACCCGCCTCCGGGAGCGAGTGATCGACGACGCCCGTGCCGCCGTCGACTGATCACGTCCGTACGCGCCACCAGAAAGGCACCCTCATGTCCGAGCCCTCAGCCATACCGCCCGACGCCGCCCCGGCCGCTGGATCGCCCGCCGCTGGATCGCCCGCGCCCAACCCACGGCGCTGGATCGCGCTGCTCTTCATCGGCCTCGCCCAGCTGATGATCGTTCTCGACATCACCATCGTGAACATCGCCCTGCCCTCCGCCCAGCGCGACCTGGGCATCTCCGCGGGCGACCGGCAGTGGGTCATCACCGCGTACACCCTGGCCTTCGGCAGCCTGCTGCTGTTCGGCGGCCGGATCGCCGATTACACCGGCCGCAGGCGCGCCTTCCTGGTCGGTCTGATCGGCTTCGCCGGGGCCTCCGCGCTCGGCGGCGCCGCCCAGGGGCTCGGCATGCTGCTCGGGGCCCGTGCGCTCCAGGGCGCTTTCGCCGCGCTGCTCGCGCCCTCGGCGCTGTCGCTGCTGGCCGTGAACTTCACCGAGGCCCGCGAGCGCGCCAAGGCGTTCGGCATCTTCGGCGCGATCGCGGCGGGCGGGGGCGCGATCGGCCTGGTCGTCGGCGGGCTGCTGACCGAGTACCTGGACTGGCGCTGGTGCCTGTACGTCAACGTGCCGATCGCCGCCCTCGCCGCGTTCAGCTGGTCCGTCCTGCCCGCCGACCGGCCCGCCGAGCGGCGGGCACGCTTCGACATCCCCGGTGTGCTGCTGGCCGTCGCCGGTCTGGTGTCCCTCGTCTACGGATGCAGCGAGGCCGAGTCCGAGGGCTGGGGCTCCCGGCTGGTGACGGGGCTGCTGACGCTGGGCGTGGTGCTGCTCGTCGCCTTCGTCCTGGTGGAGCGGCGCGCCGCCCAGCCGCTGCTGCCGATCCGGGTGATCGCGGACCGCACCCGGGGCAGCGCCTATCTGGCGGTCGGCCTGTCGGTGGTCGGCATGTTCGCGATGTTCCTCTTCCTCACCTACTACATGCAGATCGTGAAGGGGTACTCGGCGCTGGTCACCGGCGTCGCCTTCCTGCCGATGACCGCGGCGGTGCTGGCCGCCGCGGGCGGCGTCGCCGCCCGCCTCATCCCCAAGGTGCCGCCCCGGGTCCTGGTGGCGCCCGGTCTGCTGATCGCGGCCACCGGGGTGGCGCTGCTGGTCCCGCTGGAGGCCGGAAGCTCGTACGCGGCGGGCGTGCTGCCCTCCGAACTCCTCGTCGGCTTCGGCATGGGCCTGGTGATGGCCCCCTCGATGAACTACGCGACCCACGGCGTCCAGCCCAGGGACGCGGGCATCGCCTCCGCCACGGTGAACACGGCCCAGCAGATCGGCGGTTCCATCGGCACGGCGATGCTCAACACCATCGCCACCAGCGCGACCGCCGACTACCTCCGTGACCACGCCCGCCGCATGACGCCGGAGACCGCGAAGGAGGGCCTGGTCGAGGGCTTCTCCCACGCGTTCGTCTGGTCGTCGGTGCTCCTCACGGTGGCGGCGGTGGTGGTGGGCGTGCTGATGAACACCCCGCGCCCGGCCCACGACAAGGCCGCCCACGCCGCCCCGGCCGCTCCCGTGCATCTGGGCTGACGGCGTCAATGCCAGGGCCACCCGTCACTCGTGTGAGGGGTGGTTCCGGCGTTCTCGCCCGCCAGGCTGGCCGTGCGGCCAAGAATCTCGTCCATGGGAGTAACCACGACTGCTGAACCGCTTCCGGCCTGGGTGTTTCCGCCCCCGGGCGGCTTCACCGCAGACGACCTTGACCGTATTCCGGATCTCCCGCCGCACACTGAGCTGATCGACGGGAGCCTCGTCTTCGTGAGCCCGCGGAAGCACTTCCATTCGCTGGCGGTCGACCTGCTGGTCAGCAACTTGCGGGGGCTGGCGCGTCGCTGCGTGTGTGCCGCGAGATGACCATCACCATCAACAAGATCAACCGGCCCGAGCCCGATATCTCACTCCTGCGTGCGGCGGCTGTCTCCGCCGAGGCGGACGAGACGGGCTACGACGCGGCCGATGCCCTGCTCGCGGTGGAGGTAGTGTCACCGGAGTCGGAAGGCCGCGACCGTGAGCGCAAGCCGCAGTTGTACGCCAAGGCTGGAATCCCGCATTTTTGGCGGGTCGAGAAGGGCGAGGGACGTCGCCCGGTTGTCTACGTCTATGAGCTGGATCCAGCGACCGGCTTCTACGTCCCCTCCGGCATCCACCACGACCGGCTGAAGCTCACCGTCCCCTTCGATATCGACATCGACCTCACCGAGATCGACCGGATGTGAGAGTCGGGCCCGCCTCGCGCAGCACCGTCCGGATGACCGCCCGGGGTGAGCGCTGGGGGCGGTAGCGGTAGATGTCGGCGGGGGTCCACCCGGGGTCCGTGGTGAAGGTGCGCAGGGCCCACTCGGGCGGCTGGGTGCCCGAGGACTCGGCTTCCGCTCGGGCCTTTGCCGCCTCCGCCTCGAACTTCGCTCGGGCGATGCGGTTCAGGTCGACGCGGCGGCCGTTGTACGAGGCGCCCGTGGCCGAGAACTGGTGGCCGTGGAAGGTGGTCACCGTGATGTCGGGGGAGGCTCCCGGGCCGGTGTGGGTGAAGACGTCGTGTTCGGAGACGATCTTCGATTCGAGCCCGGCGCCGAGGAAGTAGGAGCTGCCGCCGAGGGCCTGACCGCGCATCGGGTAGTCGGGGTCGTCGGTGGAGCCGCGGAAGTAGTTGTTGTACGTGTGCACCTGGCCGAAGCGGACGCGCGGGCTGCGCTGGGCGGTGTCGGAGAACAGGTTGTGGTGGAAGGTGATCCGCAGATGGCCGCGGTCGCGGTCGCCCTTGCCGTCCCCTGAGCCGATCAGCAGGGTCTTCTCGTGGTCGCTGAAGCGGCTGTAGGAGACGGTGACGAAGTCCGTGCCGTCCTCCATGTCCAGCAGCCCGTCGTGGTGTTCGACGTGCTTGCCGTGGAAGCCGACCGCGGCCCGGCTGGTGGGGTAGCGGCCGTCGGAGAAGGCGCAGTGGTCGATCCAGATGTTGCGGCCGGTGACGACCGACAGCGCGTCGAAGCGCGCGTTCCAGGAGCCGGTCGCGCCGTCGCCCGGGTCCCAGCTGGGGAAGTGGTCCACCGGGGCTTCGAGGCGGAGGTCGCGGATGACGATGTTCCGGCCGGTGTTGACGGTCAGATAGACGCCGAGCAGGGCCGCGTCCCTGCCCGTGCCCAGGATGGTGGTGTTGCTGGGCACGGTGAGCTGGATCTGCTGCTTCTGGGCGTTCGAGCCGGTGACGCGGAGCGTGCGCATCCGCTTGCACCACTCGTAGCGGTCGTCGCTCCAGGACGTACCGTCCGGGCCGAAGCAGTCCATGTAGCGCCGCAGGTCCCAGCCCGGGGCGTAGTCCTGGGCGCCCAGGAGGCGGCCGTCGTCGCTCTCGTTGCCGGCCAGGTGCCCGCGTACGCGGATGACCTTGGGGGCGGCCGGATCGCCGTGGTTGGCGAGGGCGGTCTTCAGCTCGGCGCGGGTGCGCACCACATGGACGCTGTCGGGGGCGGCGCCCGCGCCCCCGGTGGTGCCGGGGCCCGCCGTGGCCCAGCCCGTGGGCCGGTCCGATACGCCCGAAGGCGCCGCCGCCGAAGGTGCTGCCGTCAATGGTGCCGCGGCGGCCCCGCCCGGCGCGCCCAGCAGGGCGCACAGGAGCACGGCCGCCGCGGTGTACGCGGACCGGCGCGTCCGACGAGGCACCCTCAGCCCGCCATCTCGTACGCGTAGTCCGGCGAGAACGCCCCCGCCGCCCCCGCGCAGCCGTCGAGTTCGCCCGGCGGCTTGACCCACAGATAGGCGTCGATGGCCGGGTCCCCGGTGTTGGCCGTGGGGTTCTCGCCGACCTTGCGGCCGCGCGGGTCGCACCAGGCGTCGCCGGGCGCGGGGCCATTGCCGTTGCGGCTGGTGTCGATGACCGCGGTGAGGCCCGAGGAGGCGCCGAGCTGGGCGAGCACGGCCTTGGCGAAGGCCACCTCCTCGGTGGTGCGGCGGTAGTTGGAGACATTGCTGTAGATGCCGTCGCCGCTGCTCAGCACGCCCGCCGAGCGGAGCCGGGAGGCCTGGACGGCGGGGCTGTTCCAGGCGGAGTGCCCGGCGTCGAAGTACACCCGCGCCTTGGGCGCGGCGGCGTGGATGGCGGCGGAGGCGCGGGCGAGCGAGGCGTAGCGGCCGCTCAGCTCGGCGGGCGACAGACAGCTGATGAGCGCGATCGAGTCCGGTTCGAGGATCACGACCGAGGCTCCGCCCCCCAGCCCGGCGGCGAAGCCGCGGACCCAGGCGTCGTAGCTCGCCAGATCGGGGGCCCCGCCCGCGGAGGCGCCGCCGCAGTCGCGGTTGGGGAGCTGGTACGCGACGAGCACGGGTACCTGATTCTTGGCGGCGGCGGCCGAGGTGATCTTGCGGACGTCCTCGGTGACGGTGCCGGGGGTGTACCGCGAGAACCAGACGGCCTGGGGCTGGGACGCGATCCGCGAGGCGATGCGGGCCCGGCGGGAGTCGTTCGGGTTGGCGGCGACCCACTTGTTGACGAGCGAGCCGGGGTCGTTGAAGAAGGCGGTGGCGGAGGGCAGTTCGCCCGCCGCGGCGCGGGGCGCGTGGCCCACGCCGACCAGGAAGGTGGTGGCGAGCGCGGCGGCCGCTAACGCTCTGATGACGCGCACGGTGCATCAGTCCTCTCGCGTAACCGGGGGACGGGGAGCGGGGCGTGCGGGGTGCGTTCCGTATGGGTTGCCGCCGCACCGGGGAAGGTTGCCGTCGGCGTTCGGCATACGGGCGTCTAAGACGCTTGTATGGGCCCGGGATAGGCTGACGCCATGGGACATCGAGAGGATCTGCTGGCCGGTGCGAAGCGCTGCCTGCTGGAAAAGGGCTGGTCACGCACGACCGCGCGGGACATCGTGGCCGCCTCGGGGGCCAACCTCGCGTCCATCGGCTACCACTACGGCTCGAAGGACGCCCTCATGCGGGAGGCGCTGTTCGCGGCCATGAGTGACTGGGCCGACGAGGCCCAGGCGTCCCCCTCCCAGGGCGCCGTGACCGGCGGCGAGCTGACGGAGCGTTTCGCCTCGGGCTGGTCCCGGGCCCTCGAACTCTTCGGCAAGCACCAGGCGATGTGGCGGGCCCAATTGGAGGCCGTCATGCAGGCCGAGCACGACCCCGCGCTGCGGGAGGCCTTCGACCGCGCCCAGCCGGAGGCGCGGCAGGGGCTGGTGGGGCTGTTCCACGGCATCGACGAGCGCGAGGTCGACGAGGAGACCGCCCGCGTCATGGGCTCGTTCTACCTGACCCTGGTGAGCGGGATGGTCGTCCAACAGGCCCTCAATCCCGGCCTCGCGCCCGATGCCCGCGATCTGGTCGGCGCGATGCGCCGCATCGTCGGCGACGGCACGCCGCCCCCGGCGCCGTCCGCCTGAGCGGGAGGCGTCAACCCGTGAGCCGTGTCCGGAATTCTCGGCGACTGGGGCGATGGCGCGCGCGAACAGTCCGCCATCGAGGCGGAGTTCTGCGGCAAGATCCCGCCTAGCGGAGCCGGGCGGCCTTGAGCGCCATGTGCAGGAGCAGCCGGTCGTCGCCCGCGTCGAGGTCCAGGCCGGTGAGCTGGCGTACCCGGGAGAGGCGGTAGTAGAGCGTCTGCCGGTGGATGCCGAGCATCTGGGCGGTACGGCTCGCCTGGCCCGCGCAGTCGAGGAACGTCTCGGCGGTGCGGGCCAGTTCGACGTGCGCGCGCTCCAGGAGGGGGCGCACGGCGGCGTCGGGGGCGGTCGTGGGGAGCGTGGCCAGCAGCCGGTACGGGCCGATGGCCGTCCACTCCGCGATCGGGTCGAACCGGGCGTCCGCCCGCGCGGCCCGAGCGGCGGCCAGCGCCTCGCGCCAGGCGGCGGGCAGCTCGTCAAGGCCGCGCCGCGCCTCGCTGACCCCGGCGGCGCTCTCCCGGCCGCCGCCGCACGCCGGTGCGGGCTCGTCGGGGGCGGCCGCGCGGGGGGAGCGGAGGAGCTGTTCTGCGGTGGCCCGGGCGGGGCCGAGCGAGGTGGGGGCGCGCAGCCGGACGAGGGCGGCCAGCGCCGTTTCGTCGGGGATCACGCAGGCCGCGGCGATGCCCGGCAGATGAGGGAGGCCCGGGTGGTCCTCGTCCTCGCCCGTGTCCGGCACCCACGGCAGGACCGCGACCAGCGCCAGCGGCCCGTCGGCCGTGCCGCGCAGCGCGGTGTGCAGGTCCGAGCAGGCCGCGTCGCGGGCGGCGGGCGGCCCGGTGAGCAGTTCGCGCAGCAGCTCGCCCAGCTCCTCACCGGCCCGTGCCTCGGCCGCCAGCAGGGCGCCGATCCGGGCCGTGGTCTCCATCGCCCGGACCAGCCGCGGGTCGGGGCGTGCCGTGGGGCCGCCCAGTTCCAGGTCGGAGAGATGGCCGTCGTCCAGCAGCCAGACATAGCCGTGGACGACGCCGCGGTGCCGCACCGGCAGGCAGATGCGGCCCATGAAGACCCCGGCCCCCGGGTCCGGCGGGATCCGCAGCGGGGCCTGCGCCCGGGCGATCCCGAACGCCTCGAACCAGGCCCGCACCGCCGCCGTCGAGCGGCGCTGCAGGATGGACCGGGTCCGGACCGGGTCCAGGGTCGGTTCCTCGGCGTCGTCGCTGTCCTGCGCGCCGAAGGCGATCAGGGCGAAGTCGCGGTTCTCCAGGGTCGCGGGCGCGCCGAGCGTCGCGGTGATCTCGTCCACCAGCTGCTGATAGTCCTCGCGCATGGCGTCCCGGCCTCCTTCCCCGAATATCGCCTCAGCCTCTCATACAGGTGTCTGAGATCCCGGACACGGATGCGTGACAGCTGTCGATGGCACCGATTCCGCGCGATCCTTAGGTTTCACGGTGAGTTGTTGGAGCCGTTCACCGGCCGTCATCGTGGAGGTGCCCTGTGCTGGGACCCGTGCTGCTCGCCGCTTCGCGCAGTGCCGCCATCCGCCGGATCGTGTCCGGCGCGCCGGTCACTCGCCCGATGGTGGATCGATTCGTCGCCGGTGAGCGGCTGACCGAATCCATGGCCGCGGTGCGCGGGCTGACCTCGCGCGGCCTGGAGGTCACCCTGGACCACCTCGGCGAGGACGTTACCGACCGGTCCGAAGCGCTGCGCAGCCGGGACGCCTATCTGGCGCTGACCGAGGCGCTCGCCGGGGAGTCGCTCGGGGCCCGCGCGGAGATGTCCGTGAAGCTCTCCGCCTTCGGCCAGGCGCTGCCCGGCGGCCATGACCTCGCGCTCGCCAATGTGACCCCGGTCGTGGAGGCCGCCGCGGCGGCCGGGACGACGGTCACCCTCGACATGGAGGACCACACCACCGTGGACTCCACCCTCGCGATCCTCCACGAGCTGCGCACCCGGTTCCCGCAGACCGGCGCGGTCGTCCAGTCGTACCTCTTCCGGACCGAGGACGACTGCCGCGCGCTCGCCGGGGAAGGCTCGCGGGTGCGGCTGGTGAAGGGCGCGTACAACGAGCCCGCGTCGGTCGCGTACCAGGACAAGCGCGAGGTGGACCTCGCCTTCGTGCGCTGCCTGAAGATCCTGATGTCCGGCGACGGCTACCCCATGATCGGCTCGCACGATCCGCGCATGGTCGCCATCGCCCAGGACGTCGCCCACCGACTGGGCCGCAAATTGGACGAGTACGAGTTCCAGATGCTGTACGGCATCCGCCCGGCCGAGCAGGAGCGGCTGATCGCGGAAGGTCACCGTATGCGGGTTTACGTCCCGTATGGAACAGACTGGTATGGGTACTTCATGCGGCGGCTCGCCGAGCGTCCCGCGAACCTCGCGTTCTTCCTGCGCTCGCTCGTCGGCCGCGGCTGACAGCCCTCGGCTCACGACACCACGACGACCATCACGACAAAGGAGACAACGGCCATCATGGACGCTGTGACCCAGGTCCCCGTGCCGGTGAACGAGCCGGTGCACACCTATGCCCCCGGCAGCGCCGAGCGCACCCGCCTCGAGGCCAAGCTCAAGGAGCTGGCCGACAACCCGATCGACCTGCCTATGACCATCGGCGGCGAGAAGCGGCTCGGCGGGGGCGAGCGGTTCGACGTCGTACAGCCGCACAACCACGCGGCCCGCCTCGGCACCTACGGCAACGCCACCAAGCAGGACGCCCAGGACGCGGTCGACGCGGCCCTGGCCGCCGCCCCGGCATGGCGCGCGCTCAGCTTCGACGACCGTGCCGCGATCATCCTCAAGGCCGCCGACCTGCTGTCCGGCCCGTGGCGCGAGACGCTGGCCGCCTCCACCATGCTGGGCCAGTCGAAAACCGCGCAGCAGGCCGAGATCGACACTCCCTGCGAGCTGATCGACTTCTGGCGCTTCAACGTCCACTTCGCCCGCCAGATCCTGGCCGAGCAGCCGCCGGCCAACTCCCCGGGCGTCTGGAACCGCAGCGACCACCGGCCGCTGGAGGGCTTCGTCTACGCGATCACGCCCTTCAACTTCACGGCGATCGCGGGCAACCTCCCCACCGCCCCCGCCCTGATGGGCAACACCGTCGTCTGGAAGCCCTCGCCGACCCAGACCCACGCCGCCGTGCTGCTGATGCGGGTGCTGGAGGAGGCCGGGCTGCCCAAGGGCGTGATCAACCTGGTCACGGGCGACGGCAAGGACGTCTCCGAGGTGGCGCTGACCCACCCGGACCTCGCGGGCATCCACTTCACCGGCTCGACCCGTACCTTCCAGCACCTGTGGAAGACGGTCGGCAACAACATCGAGAACTACAAGACCTACCCGCGGCTGGTCGGCGAGACCGGCGGCAAGGACTTCATCGTCGCCCACCCGTCCGCCGACCCGGCGGTGCTGAAGACGGCGATCACCCGTGGTGCCTTCGAGTTCCAGGGCCAGAAGTGTTCCGCCGCCTCGCGCGCCTACGTCCCGCGCTCCCTGTGGGACAACGGCCTCAAGGAGGAGCTGGCCGCCGAGGTCAACGGCCTGGCGATGGGCCCCGTCACCGACCTGGGCAACTTCATGGGCGCGGTCATCGACGAGCGCTCCTTCGCCAAGAACAAGGCGGCGATCGACCGGGCGAAGTCCGACCCGACGATCGAGGTCGTCGCGGGCGGCACGTACGACGACAGCGAGGGCTACTTCGTCCGTCCGACCGTGCTCGTCTCCACCGACGCGGAGAACGAGATCTTCAAGGACGAGTACTTCGGCCCGATCATCGGTGTCTTCGTGTACGAGGACGCCGAGTACGACGCGATGCTGGAGCAGATGGAGTCGGCGTCGGCGTACGGCCTGACCGGCTGCGTCATCGCCCAGGACCGCGCCGCGGCCGCCGCGACCTGCGAGAAGCTGCGCTTCGCGGCCGGCAACTTCTACATCAACGACAAGCCCACCGGTGCCGTCGTCGGCCAGCAGCCCTTCGGTGGCGGCCGCGCGTCCGGCACCAACGACAAGGCGGGCGCGAAGCAGAACCTGATGCGCTGGACCTCCACCCGCTCCATCAAGGAGACGATGGTCCCGCCGACGGACTACCGCTACCCGCACATGGGCTGAGCCGCCCGGCGCACCGCGCGCCGCCCGGGTTCCCCCCCAGGGTCCCGCCCCCGACCTGGCTGCGAGCCGGTCGGGGGCGGCGTGCGTGAAGAGGGGGTGAAACGGCATAAACCTGTGGACGCCCGAGGCGGGCGAATGCTAGCGTCTTGCATTCAAGTCAGCGTTATTTACCGCAGTTTACGTCGATAACCAGCCATGGTCGAGGTCGGACGGGGGTCGGCCTCGGCCATGACTCGTCTCAGATAGTAGGACGTCCGACTAATTCTGCAGACACCGACGCTCTGCTCCCTTACTTTTGTGGAAGCCGAACGTCCCGCTCCATCGAGCGACGGCGGACGTGGCCCGGTGCATTCGCGCAGGTGATCCCTGCCCGCACCCAGGCCCCCGCCCCTTTACGGCAGCCACCTTCTCGGGGATACCGCCCGGCCGCGCGCCGGGGTTCAGCAGAGGAGACGTGAACCATGGCCGAGCAGACCATCCGCAGGATCCGCCGCAAGAGCGACGACACCGACCGGAGGAACGCCGCCGCCGCGCTTCAGCGCGCGCTCGACCGCCGCGACAACGGCGGCGCCACCGGTCACTGAGCCGGGCCCCGGAGCCGGTCACTGAGCCCGGCCCCGGCGACGGTCACCGGGCCGGGCCCCGGAGCCGCCCCTCAGCGGCGGCGGGAGCGGGTGACCTCGAAGTGGTCCACCCGCTCACCGGACTCCGCCAGCGCCGTGACGCTCAGGCGCGGGTCCGTGCCCGGCTCCACCTCGACCGCGAGGAACGAGAAGCCGGTGTAGCGGACCCGTGACCACTCCACGGTGTCCTTGTTCTTCGCACCGTCCTTCGTCCAGTGGTAGCTCTTCACCTCGTCGAGGTCCTTGACGTGTCCCTCGTAGCTGTCGGGCACCGGGAACTCGTACAGGTCCGCCCCGGCGCCGCCCGCCGTGACGTACACGATCCCGTCGCGCACGGCGTCCGCGCTGCCGCCGACCGGCACCTTCCGGGCCACCTTGCCGCCGCGGATGGCGTCGGTGCGCTCGTAGACGTGGTTGTGGCCGTTGATGACCAGATCCACCTGGTGCTTCTCGAAGAGCGGCACCCACTCGTCGCGCACCCCGCCGTCCGAGGCGTGCGAGCTGGTCGTGGAGTACGCGCAGTGGTGGAAGAAGACCACCAGGAAGTCGATGCCGGACCGCTCCCGCAACTGCCCCAGCCGCCGGTCCAGCCAGCGGGTCTGCTCGCCGCCCGTGTAGCCCTTGTTGGCGGGGATCTCGTACGAGACGTCATTGGCGTCCAGCGCGACGACGCCCACGCCCCCGTACGTGAACGAGTAGATCCCGGGCGCCTTGCGGGGGTCGGGACCGTTGTCGGGGAGCGACCAGCGGGCCAGCTGTCCGCCGTAGCCGTCGGGGGAGTACCAGGCCTCCATGTCGTGGTTCCCGGTCGTCACCATCCACGGCACGCTCGCCGCGACCGAGTCGGTCTGGGCGAGGAAGGAGTCCCAGACCCGGGCGTCGTACAGGTCGGACTTCTTGCCGTGGCCCGTGTCGTCGGCGTAGCAGATGTCCCCGGCGTGCAGGTGGAACGACGGGTTCTGCCCCAGGATCAACTGGTCGTTGGCGAGCGCGTCATAGCTCACCCCCTGGTCGCCGAAGGCGGTGAAGACGAACTTCTCCGGCCGCTTCGGGGCGGTGCGGAAGGTGCCCAGCGAGGAGAAGTGGCGCGGGTCGGCGGGGTCGTAGCCCTCGTGGCCGACGCCGTAGTAGTAGGTGGTGCCGGGGCTCAGCCCGTCCACCGCGGCGTGCAGGTAGTACTGGTCGACGGCGGGCAGCTTCTCGCCGAGCGACGGGGTGTGCAGATGGCGGACTTCGGCCTCGACCTTCCGGGTCAGCTCCGTCGGCCCCGGGCCGATCCGCAGATAGGGCTTACGTACCGCGAACGGCACCTGCCAGGAGACCCGCATCTGCGTCGTCGGCTCGGCGCCGAGCGCCAGATGACGGCCGAACGGGGCCACCAGCGCGCCGTCCACCTTCGGCGCGGCGGGGCGGGCGTCCGCCGCGGGCGACGGCTTGGACCCGGTGGCCCCGGCGCACCCGGCACCGCCGAACGCCACCGCGGCCGCCCCGGCTGTCGCGGCGCCCCCGCGCAGCACCCGTCGGCGGGGGAAGGCGTCGCGCAGGTACTCGTGCTGCTCCGCCATGGTCATCCGGTTCGCGAGCGGCTCCGGAATGCCGAACCGTGGTGTATGCATGCTCCGGAATCTCCCCCGGGCGGACGACATCACGCCGTACTGCGGGTGAACGCGGCCTGTCCGGTCAGCGATCTGTCCGTATGGCGGACGACCAGTGTCATGGGATGGGACGAGGAGTAGGGTCCCGGTATGTCGCGCAGCATTCGCCTCGCAGTGATCCCCGGTGACGGTATCGGCCAGGAAGTCGTGGCCCAGGGCCTCAAGGTCCTTAGGTCCGCTCTTCCCCAGGACGTGAAGCTGGAGACCAAGAGTTACGACCTCGGCGCCCAGCGCTGGCACGCCACCGGCGAGACCCTGCCGGACGCGGAGCTGGAGTCACTGAAGGAGCACGACGCGATCCTGCTGGGCGCGATCGGTGACCCGTCGGTCCCGTCCGGGGTGCTGGAGCGCGGGCTGCTGCTCAAGCTGCGCTTCGCCTTCGACCACTACGTCAACCTGCGTCCGTCGAAGCTCTTCCCGAACACCGCGACCCCGCTGGCCGGGCGCCCCGACATCGACTTCGTCGTCGTCCGGGAGGGCACCGAGGGCCCGTACGTGGGTAACGGCGGCTCGCTGCGGACCGGTACCCCGGCCGAGGTCGCCACCGAGGTCAGCCTGAACACCGCGTACGGCGTCGAGCGCGTCGTCCGGGACGCGTACGAGCGCGCCAACAGCCGCCCGCGCAAGAAGCTGACCCTCGTGCACAAGAACAACGTCCTGGTGCACGCCGGTCACCTGTGGAAGAACATCTTCGACAAGGTCGGCGCCGAGTACCCGGACGTCACCACGGACTACCTGCACGTCGACGCCGCGACGATCTTCTTCGTCACCCAGCCGGAGCGGTTCGACGTGATCGTGACCGACAACCTCTTCGGTGACATCCTCACCGACCTCGCCGCCGCCGTCACCGGCGGCATCGGGCTCGCCGCGAGTGGCAACATCAACCCCTCCGGCGCCTTCCCGTCGATGTTCGAGCCGGTCCACGGCTCCGCGCCGGACATCGCGGGCACCGGCAAGGCCGACCCGACCGCGACCATCCTGTCGGCGGCCCTGCTCCTCCAGCACCTCGGCTACACGGACGAGGCCGCCCGTATCGAGGCCGCCGTCGCCGAGGACCTCGCCGAGCGGGACGCGGCGCGTACCACCGACGAGATCGGCGACGCGCTCGCCGCCCGAGTATCCGGCTGACCCCAGCCTGCGCCGGTGCGCGGCTGGGTGCGAACATCGACCTCGGGCCGCGCACTTCGCACGCATGCTGAAACCCCGGCCCCACGTCAGCGATAATCGCTCGTGGGGCCGCCGTGTGCAGGGAAGCTTGGACGTCCTAGTACCGATCACGGGCAGGATGGTGTGAGCGCGGTCCGCCACAACGGAAGTGAAGGACTACCACTCATGACGACGCCCTCGATCGAGCTCAAGCCCTCCTCGCACCCGCTCTCCGACGCGGAGCGGGAGGAGATCCTGGCCAACCCCGGATTCGGCCGCCACTTCACCGACCACATGGTGACGATCAAGTGGACGGAGGGCCGCGGCTGGCACGAGGCCCAGCTCGTGCCCTACTCCCCGCTGTCGCTCGACCCGGCGAACATGACCCTGCACTACGCGCAGACGATCTTCGAAGGGCTCAAGGCGTACCGCCAGCCCGACGGGACCGTGGCCACCTTCCGCCCCGAGCAGAACGCCGAGCGCTTCCAGGCCTCCGCGCGCCGCATGGCGATGCCCGAGCTGCCGGCCGACCTGTTCCTCGCGGCCTGCGACGCCCTGATCACCCAGGACAAGGCGTGGGTGCCGGGCACTGGCGAGTCGTCCCTGTACCTGCGGCCGTTCATGATCGCGACCGAGGTGGGCCTGGGGGTCCGGCCCGCCAACGAGTACCTGTTCGTCGTGATCGCCTCCCCGGCCGGCGCCTACTTCCCCCGCGGCGTGCACCCGGTCTCCGTGTGGCTCTCCGAGGAGTACGTGCGCGCCGCCCCCGGCGGCACCGGCACCGCCAAGGCGGGCGGCAACTACGCCGCCTCCCTGGTGGCCCAGGCGCAGGCCGCCGAGCAGGGCTGCGACCAGGTGGTCTGGCTGGACGCCATCGAGCGCCGCTGGATCGAGGAGATGGGCGGCATGAACCTGTACTTCGTGTACGGGGACCGCATCGTCACCCCCGAGCTGTCCGGTTCGCTGCTGCCCGGCATCACCCGCGCCTCGCTGCTGCGGATCGCCGAGGACCTCGGATACGAGGTCGCCGAGGGCCGGATCTCGGTCGACGACTGGCGCGAGGGGAACGCGGACGGCAGCCTCACCGAGGTCTTCGCCTGCGGCACCGCGGCCGTCATCACCCCGGTCGGCTCGGTCAAGTCCGCCCGCGCGAGCTGGACGGTGGCCGACGGGCAGCCCGGCGAGGTCACGATGAAGCTGCGCAAGGCACTGCTGGACATCCAGACCGGTGCCGCCGCCGACCCGCACGGCTGGCTGCACCGCCTGGGCTGAGGCCTTGGCCGGGCCCGTTTCAGTCCAGCCCGTTAAGGGCCGAAAGCCCGCATCCTGAGACGGATGGGAGCACGGGGGCGGAATTGTGCTTGACTGCCTCCGTGCTCTCGTTCGCCACGATTATTGGCAGCAGGCGCGCCGGTCCGCAGTGATCGCCCCGTACGACCCGGTACGACGCGACCACCGTGCCCCAGACCCGCGCGCAGACCTCTCGCACCCGCGAGGGGTCTTTTCGTTTTCCGGACCATCCCACCGGAGGCGGAGCGTGCGGGACCATGGGAGGGCGCGGAACCGGTTATTCCGGTAGCTCGAGATCCATCCGACAGGAGCCAGACCACCATGAAGGATCGGCCCGACGACAGTTTCCACGTCTTCGACACCACGCTGCGCGACGGCGCGCAGCGCGAGGGCATCAACCTGACGGTCGCGGACAAGCTCACCATCGCCCGTCACCTGGACGACTTCGGAGTGGGCTTCATCGAGGGCGGCTGGCCCGGGGCGAACCCGCGGGACACCGAGTTCTTCGCCCGTGCCCAAGCGGAGATCGACTTCAAGCACGCCCAGCTCGTGGCGTTCGGTGCCACCCGCAAGGCGGGCGTCAAGGCTGAGGACGATCCGCAGGTCAAGGCGCTGCTCGACGCGGGCGCTCCGGTGATCACCCTGGTGGCCAAGTCCCACGACCGCCATGTGGAGCTGGCCCTGCGCACCACGCTGGAGGAGAACCTGGCGATGGTCAGCGACACCGTCGCCTATCTGCGGTCCCAGGGCCGCCGGGTCTTCCTCGACTGCGAGCACTTCTTCGACGGCTACCGCGCCAACCCCGACTACGCCAAGCGGGTCGTCTCCGCCGCCCACGAGGCGGGCGCCGACGTGGTCATCCTCTGCGACACCAACGGCGGCATGCTCCCCGGCCAGATCGACGCCGTGGTCCGCACCGTCCTCGCCGACACCGGCGCCCGCCTGGGCATCCACACCCAGGACGACACCGGCTGCGCCGTCGCCAACACCCTGGCCGCGGTCGACGCGGGCGCCACCCACGTCCAGTGCACCGCCAACGGCTACGGCGAGCGGGTCGGCAACGCCAACCTGTTCCCGGTCGTCGCCGCCCTGGAGCTGAAGTACGGCCGCCGGGTGCTGCCCCAGGGCGCGATGGAGGAGATGACCCGGATCTCGCACGCGATCGCCGAGGTCGTCAATCTGACGCCGTCGACCCACCAGCCCTATGTGGGTGTCTCCGCCTTCGCCCACAAGGCCGGACTGCACGCCTCCGCGATCAAGGTCGACCCGGACCTGTACCAGCACATCGACCCCGAGCGGGTCGGCAACACGATGCGGATGCTGGTCTCCGACATGGCGGGCCGCGCCTCGATCGAGCTGAAGGGCAAGGAGCTGGGCATCGACCTCGGCGGCGACCGGGCGCTGGTGCAGCGGGTGGTCGAGCGGGTCAAGGAGCGCGAGCTGGCGGGCTACACGTACGAGGCCGCCGACGCCTCCTTCGAGCTGCTGCTGCGCGCCGAGGCCGAGGGCCGCGCCCGCCGCTTCTTCCGGGTCGAGTCCTGGCGCGCGATCGTCGAGGACCGCCCGGACGGCACCCACGCCAACGAGGCGACCGTGAAGCTGTGGGCCAAGGGCGAGCGCATCGTCGCCACGGCGGAGGGCAACGGCCCGGTCAACGCGCTCGACCGGGCGCTGCGGGTGGGCCTGGAGCGGATCTACCCGCAGCTGGCCACGATGGAGCTGGTGGACTACAAGGTCCGCATCCTGGAGGGCAAGCACGGCACGGAGTCCACGACCCGGGTCCTCGTCTCCACCACGGACGGCAAGGGGGAGTGGTCCACGGTCGGCGTCGCCGAGAACGTGATCGCCGCGTCCTGGCAGGCCCTGGACGACGCGTACGCGTACGGCCTGCTCCGCGCGGGAGTGGAGCCCCAGGAGTAACGACCCAGCCGCCCCTGGCGCCCCGGCAGAGCCCCTGCCGGGCCGCGGCACCCCGGGGGCGGCGAGCGGCGCAGCGCCGCGGGGATATCGCGCTGCGGGACCGCCGCGTTGCGGGGGCCCGGCGTGGGAATGTCGCGCTGCGGGATGCCGTGCCGCGGGTTGGCCGCGCCGCAGGGCGCCCCTTCGCGCGGGCGGCCCGCCGCAGGAGATGCCATGCCGCAGGGGCGCCGCATCGCAGGGGTGTCCGGCGGCGTCGTATGGAAGGCGCCGTCGGCGGGCATCATCCCGCTGCCCGGGTTCACCGCGGAGGTTCGGCCACCTCAGGAGGTCCCATGCCAGCGCGCCCGTTCGGCTTCTGGTCCCGGCGGGGGTTCCTGGCCGTGGCCGCCGCCGGGGCGTTATGCCCCGCGCTCGCCGTACCCGCGTACGCGGCCGGGGCGGACTTCGGCGTACTGCGGCGCCGCTGGACCGACCTCGCGCTCGGCACCGGCTACGACCCCGCCGCCGAGCCGTACGCCGCCCGCCTCGCCGAGACCGGTCGTCTGGCCGCCGGGTTCCGGGCCGCCATGGCGCCCGCCGCCGCCTCGCTCTGGCCCGACCAGCCCTTCGACCCGCCCGCCGGGATCACCCAGAGCTACGCGCGCCTGAACACCATGGCCCAGGCGTACGCCCAGCCCGGCACCGGTCTCACCGGCGATCCCGGGCTCGCCGACGACATCGCCCGCGGCATCGATCACCTCGACGCCACCGTCTACCACCCCGGCACCGCCCGCTACGGCAACTGGTGGGAGTGGCAGATCGGCAGCCCCCGGCTGCTCCTGGACACCCTCGCGATCCTGTACGACCGGCTCGGCGGCGAGCGGCGGGCGCGCTGCCTCGCCGCCGTCGACCACTTCGTACCCGACGCCATGCTCGGCGACTACACCGGCACCAGCACCGGCGCCAACCGCGTCGACCTGTGCCGCGTCGTCGCGCTGCGCGGCATCCTCGGCGCGGCGCCCGCCAAGGTCGCGCTCGCCCGGGACGCGCTCTCGCCCGTCTTCCCGTACGTCACCAAGGGCGACGGGCTCTACGCCGACGGATCGTTCATCCAGCACACCTGGGTCGCCTACTCCGGCACCTACGGCTACGTCCTGCTCGACGGCCTCGGGCGGCTCTTCGCGCTGCTGGCCGGGTCGGAGTGGGAGGTCACCGACCCGAACCGGCGGATCATCCTGGACAGCGTGGAGCACGCGTACGCCCCGCTCCTGCACGACGGGCTGATGATGGACTGCGTCTCCGGCCGGGCCGTCAGCCGCGGCGTACAGATGAACGACCCGCGGGCCATCCCGCAGAGCGACCACCAGCGGGGCCATCTGCTCCTCGCCGCCATCGCCCTGCTCGGCGCGGGGGCCGACGACGCCGCGCGGGAGCGCTGGAACGGCATGGTCAGGGGCTGGATCGCCCGCGACACCGGCCACCCCGTGCTGACCGACCCGCAGTTCGGCGTCGCGGACCTGGCGCGGCTGGCCGCCGTGGCGAAGGAGGCGGGACCGGTGCTGCCCCAGCCGGTGGGCCACCGGCTGTTCCCGGCGATGGACCGGGCCGTGCACCGGCGTCCCGGCTGGACGGCCGCCCTGGCCATGGCCTCGGACCGGATCGCGTACTACGAGAACGGCAACGGCGAGCACCCGCGCGGCTGGCACACCGGCGCCGGAATGCTCTCCTGGTGGGCCGGTGAGAGCACGGCGTCCCAGTACACGGACGCCTTCTGGCCCACCGTCGACCCCTACCGGCTGCCCGGAACCACCGCCTCCGCCCGGCCCCTCGCCGACAACGAGGGCGGCGGCTGGGGCGAGCCCAAACCCGCCGCGCGCTGGGTCGGCGGCACCACCGACGGGGAGTTCGCCGCCATCGGCCAGGACCTGCGCGGACTCGGCTCCACGCTGCGCGCCAAGAAGTCCTGGTTCTGCGTGGCCGACGCGGTCGTCTGCCTCGGCGCGGACATCACCGCCCGCGACGGCGCCCCCGTCGTCACCGTCGTCGACAACCGCAACCTCGGCGCCGAGGGCACCCCCACCCTCACCGTCGACGGCCTCGCCCAGCCCCCCGCGCCCGACCGGACCCGCACCTTCCGCCGGGCCCGCTGGGCCCATCTCGCCGGGCACGGCGGCTATGTCTTCCCCGGCGGCGCCACCCTCCGTACCCGCCGGGAGGCCCGCACCGGCTCCTGGCGGGACATCAACACCGGCGGCTCCCCGGCCCCGGTCACCCGCCGCTACCTCACCCTCTGGCACGACCACGGCACCGACCCCGACGGCGGGGCTTACGCCTACCTCCTGATGCCGGGCGCGGGCCCGGCCGCCCTCGCCGCGCGGGCCGCCGACCGCCGCTGGCTGACCGTGCTCGCCAACTCCGGCGCCCGGCAGGCGATCGCCCTCCCGTCGCTCGGCGTCACGGCCGCGAACTTCTGGACCCCGGGCACGGCCGGGGCGCTCACCGCGAGCGCCCCGGCGAGCGTGCTGCTGCGCCGTACCGGACAGCACACCGCGCACCTCGCGATCGCCGAGCCGTCCCGCACCGGGGAGCCGTTCGAAGTGCGCTGGGCGCGTCCGGTGCGCGCCGTGACGGCCCACGACGCCACGGTCGAGGTGCTGGCCACCGGCGGCGCGCTGCGGCTGCGCGTCACCCCCGGTACGGCCTGCGCCACCCACCGCTGCGAGGTCATGCTCTAGGTTGTGGCCCCGGCGGCTGCCGACCATCCGGGTGGTTAAGCCCACCGGTTACGGTGCGTCGCCCACAAGATTGTGGAGTGCCGACAGCCCTCCTGGCCCTTGGGGGTGCCGGGTAAGGGGAAATCCGCTGTCCAGTTCTGTTCCGCCTGCCCACGAAAACGGGCCTGACGTTGTATGGAATTGACATGCGTTTCCGGGGGTCAGGGAACGTACCGTCGTTCCATGACCAATCTCGAAGGTGCGCCCGAAGAGGCGAGTGACGTCCGCGGGCGCGTCGCCGAGCTGCACGCGATCCGCGAGCAGGCTCGGCGCGGCCCGAGCGAGCGGGCGACCGAGGCCCAGAAGGCCAAGGGCAAGCTGACGGCTCGCGAGCGGATCGACCTCCTGCTGGACGAGGGGTCCTTCAACGAGGTGGAGCCGCTGCGGCGGCACCGCGCGACCGGATTCGGGCTCGAGGCGAAGAAGCCGTACACCGACGGGGTCGTCACCGGCTGGGGGACCGTCCACGGCCGGACGGTGTTCGTTTACGCACACGACTTCCGGATCTTCGGCGGCGCGCTGGGCGAGGCCCACGCCACCAAGATCCACAAAATCATGGACATGGCCATCTCGGCCGGGGCGCCGCTGGTGTCCCTGAACGACGGCGCCGGGGCCCGCATCCAGGAGGGCGTCTCGGCGCTCGCGGGCTACGGCGGCATCTTCCAGCGCAACACCAAGGCGTCCGGCGTCATCCCGCAGATCAGCGTGATGCTCGGCCCGTGCGCCGGCGGCGCCGCCTACTCCCCGGCGCTCACGGACTTCGTCTTCATGGTCCGCGAGACGTCCCAGATGTTCATCACCGGACCCGACGTGGTCCAGGCGGTGACCGGGGAGAAGGTCAGCCAGAACGGCCTGGGCGGCGCGGACGTGCACGCCGAGACCTCGGGCGTGTGCCACTTCGCGTACGACGACGAGGAGACCTGCCTGGAGGAGGTGCGCTACCTCCTCTCGCTGCTGCCGCAGAACAACCGGGAGAACCCGCCGACCGCCGAGGCCGACGACCCGGCCGACCGGCGCGGCGAGTCGCTGCTCGACCTCGTCCCGGCCGACGGCAACCGCCCGTACGACATGCGCAAGGTCATCGAGGAGATCGTCGACGACGGCGAGTACCTGGAGGTCCACGAGCGCTGGGCGACCAACATCATCTGCGCCCTGACCCGGCTCGACGGCCAGGTCGTCGGCATCATCGCCAACCAGCCGCAGTCGCTGGCCGGGGTGCTGGACATCGAGGCGTCGGAGAAGTCCGCGCGCTTCATCCAGATGTGCGACGCGTTCAACATCCCGCTGATCACCTTCCTCGACGTGCCCGGCTTCCTGCCCGGTGTGGACCAGGAGCACGGCGGGATCATCCGGCACGGCGCCAAGATGCTGTACGCGTACTGCAACGCGACCGTGCCGCGGATCTCCGTCATCCTGCGCAAGGCGTACGGCGGCGCGTACATCGTCATGGACTCCCAGTCCATCGGTGCCGACCTGACCTACGCCTGGCCGACCAACGAGATCGCGGTGATGGGCGCCGAGGGCGCCGCCAACGTGATCTTCCGCCGTCAGATCGCCGACGCGGACGACCCCGAGGCCATGCGCGCGCGCATGGTCAAGGAGTACAAGTCCGAGCTGATGCACCCCTACTACGCGGCCGAGCGGGGCCTGGTGGACGACGTCATCGACCCGTCCGAAACCCGTGAGGTCCTGATCCGGTCCCTGGCGATGCTGCGCGACAAGCACGCCGACCTGCCGTCCCGCAAGCACGGCAACCCGCCGCAGTAACGCCACGAGGAGACGAACACACCGTGAGCACGCCCAGCGACATCGCCGATACCGCCTCCGCGGCGGCCACTTTGGTCCGGGTCGAGAAGGGCCACGCCGACGCCGAGGAGCTGGCCGCCGTCACCGCCGTCCTGCTCGCCCGCGCGGCCGCCACCGCCGGTCACTCGCGCGACGGCGGCGCGGTCCGCCCGCGCCGCAGCCCCGCGCGCTGGCGCCGCCTGGAGCGCCGCCCGGCGTTCAGCGCCCCGCACAGCTGGCAGGGCTGACGCCCACCGCCTGACGGGCCCTGTCCGACGGCCCTGTCCGGCGCGGCACACGCGAAATCCCCCGTTCTCCATCGGAGAGCGGGGGATTTTCCGGATCTGAAACCGGCGGGTTCCGGCCGGTTCCGGCGGGCCGGGGCCCGCCGGAACCCGATGCCGCTAACGCAGCCGGGCCATCAGCGCGTGCTCGACCAGCGTGATCAGCGCGCTCTTGGCCTCGCTGCGGTGGCGCGCGTCCGTGATGATGATCGGCGCGTCGGGGCCGATCTGCAGGGCCTCGCGGACCTCCTCGGGACTGTAGGGCTGGTGTCCGTCGAAGCCGTTGAGGGCGATGACGAAGGGCAGTCCGGAGTTCTCGAAGTAGTCGACGGCGGGGAAGCAGTCGGCGAGGCGGCGGGTGTCGACGAGGACGACGGCGCCGATGGCGCCGCGGACCAGGTCGTCCCACATGAACCAGAACCGGTCCTGGCCGGGGGTTCCGAACAGGTACAGGATCAGGTCCTGGTCGAGCGTGATGCGGCCGAAGTCCATGGCCACCGTGGTGGTGGTCTTGTCCGGCGCGTGGGTGAGATCGTCGATGCCCGCCGAGGCGGACGTCATCACGGCTTCGGTGCGCAGCGGGTTGATCTCCGAGACCGCGCCAACGAACGTGGTCTTGCCCACGCCGAAGCCGCCCGCCACCACGATCTTCGCGGAGGTGGTGGAGCGGGCTGCACCGCTAGAGCTTGCGAAGTCCACTGAGCACCCTTTCGAGCAGTGTCACGTCAGGCTGGCCGCCGGCGGACTCGTCGCCGCCGGGCTGGTGAATGGCGACGAGCCCGGCCTCGGCCAGGTCGGCTACGAGGATCCGGGCGACGCCGAGGGGGATGGTGAGCAGTGCGGAGATCTCGGCGACCGACTTGATCTCACGGCACAGTTGGCAGATCCGCTGGTGCTCGGGCAGCTGGCCCTGGAGCTGGGTGGGATCGGCCGTGGTGTGTACCAGTGCCTCGATGGCGAGCTGGTACCGGGGCCGGGTCCGGCCCCCGGTCATGGCGTACGGGCGCACCAGGGGGTTATGCGCGCCGCCCGTGGGGGAAGGTTCCGGAGCGAGGCGCTGAGGCGGCTGTACGGGCTGGATGCGAGGTGGCTGCGGTGGTTCGTACATCGGACTCTCGGGAGGCGCGTAGGAGGGCGCGTAGAGGTCCTGCTGCCCCTGTGGGACATGGGGCTGCGGGGGCATCGGCTCCTGGGGCTGCTCGCCGGGGTAATCCCAGGACTGCTCGCCGGGGTAATCCCAGGACTGTTCGCCCGGGTACGGGGAGCGGGCCTGGCGGCTGGGCGCGGAGGGGAAGTTGAAGCGCTTCATCGGGGCTTCTCCGCGCGGTTCGGACGGCTGTCCATGGCCGTACGGATATCCGCTAGGGGGCGTTGCCACGTTTCCTCCTCCAACTCCAACGTGCCTGTCGGCCGGTCGCGCCACCGCACCCTATGGCGCGGTGGCGCGAAACGCACTCCATGTTTGCTAGTTGAGAAGACTGCCTTGCAATTCGGCGCGCAGGTCGGGGGTGAGGACGTTGCCCGCGCGATCGACGAGCAGGGCCATCTCGTAGCCGACGAGGCCGATGTCGCACTCCGGGTGGGCGAGTACGGCGAGGGAGGAGCCGTCGGAGATGGACATGATGAAGAGGAAGCCTCGTTCCATTTCGACGACGGTCTGGTTGACCGCGCCGCCTTCGAAGATGCGGGAGGCTCCGGCGGTGAGCGAGGTCAGGCCGGAGGCGACCGCCGCCAGTTGATCGGCTCGGTCACGGGGGAAGCCTTCGGACATCGCCAGAAGGAGTCCGTCGGCGGAGACCACCACGGTGTGGGACACCCCGGGGGTGTTGTCCACGAAGTTGGTGATCAACCAGTTCAGGTTCTGCGCCGCCTGGCTCATCGGGCTCACACTAACGCTCCTGATCGTAGGTGCTGCCGGGGCCGAAGCCCTGTTGGTCATGCTGGTCACGCGGGGGGATCCCGGATCCCGCGTCGCGTCCCCGCTGGATGCCGCTGCGCAGGTTGCTGAGCCTGCCGCGGATGTCCTCCGGGGCCCGGGAGACCTGGGGGCCGCCCTGTCCGGTGGGCTCCGCGGCACCCTCGACCAGGTTGGCCTTGGGCACCCTCCGGGGCAGACCGGAGGAGGTGACTCCGCCGGCCTTCGGCTCACGGAGCTGTTCGGCACGGTGCCAGCGCTGGTCGTTTTCCGACTGCCACCGGTTACCGTCCTCCTGCGGGGCCTGCCGCGGCCGTTCCGGCGCCGCGGGCGCCGCCGGCTCCCCGACTGCCGCCTGTGCCCCTGTCTCCTCGGTCGGCTGCCACTGCCTGTCGCGGCGCGGGAGCCCCGCGTCGGTCATCGAGTGGACGCCGCTCGGAGAGGGGCCCGGACGGTGGAACTCTACGCGGTCCCGGGAAACTTCGGGACCGCCGGGTCCCGATTCCGTTTGCGTCCCGAACTGCGACGCGAAGGGGTTTTCAAAAGATCCGGAATCGCCCCACTCTCCCTGCTGGGCAGGTGAGTTGTAGCCGCCATATGGCTGCTGTTCCGGCTCCGTCTGGGCGGTGAAGTCCGCTTCCGGTTCAGAAAAGGCGGAATCCTGGTACCCGGGCTGGACCGGTCCCGGACCGGGCTGGGCCAGCAGATCCGGACCGGGCTGGGCCAGCAGGTCCGGCCCGGCCGGGTCGTGCCGGGGCTCCTGCTCGGGCTGCACGGCCTGCATCCCGCCGTACTGCCGCTGGAACTGCTCCTGGGCGTACGACGAGTCGTCGAAGCCCAGCTCAGCGGCCGTACGGGAGGACAGCGCGGCGTCCTCCGCGGTGTACGTGGGCTGCGGCTGCGGCTGCGGCTCCGGCTCCGGGACGAGCCGGGAGACCGTGAAGTCCTCCTGGGGCAGCTCCTCGCCGCCACCGCCGTGGGTGATCGCCTCGGGCAGCATCACCAGCGACGTGGTGCCCGCCTGCTCACCGGCCGGGCGCAGCTGCACCCGGATGCCGTGCCGGTCGGCGAGGCGGCCGACCACGAACAGGCCCATGCGCTGGGAGACAGCGGCGTCCACGGTCGGCGGCTTGGCCAGCTTGTGGTTGATGTCGGCGAAGTCCTCGGCGGTCAGGCCGATGCCCTTGTCGTGGATCTCGACCACCACCCGGCCGTCCGGCAGCCGGGTCGCGGTGACCCGCACCTTGGTGTGCGGCGAGGAGAAGGTGGTGGCGTTCTCCAGCAGCTCGGCGAGCAGATGCACGAGGTCGGTCACCGCCGTGCCGTGGATCTCGCTCTCGGAGATCCCGGCCAGTTCGATCCGCTCGTACGACTCCACCTCGGACGAGGCGGCGCGCAGCACGTCGATCAGCGGCACCGGCTGGTTCCAGCGACGGCCCGGCTCCTCGCCCGCGAGGATCAGCAGGTTCTCGCCGTTGCGGCGCATACGGGTGGCCAGGTGGTCCAGCCGGAAGAGGTGCTCCAGCTGGTCCGGGTCGGCCTCCCGGCTCTCCAGTTCGGAGATCAGGGTGAGCTGTCGCTCGATCAGCCCCTGATTGCGACTGGAAAGGTTGGTGAAGATCGCGTTGACGTTGCCCCGCAGCATCGCCTGCTCGGCCGCGAGACGGATCGCCTCGCGGTGCACCTGGTCGAAGGCGCGGGCGACCTCGCCCAGTTCGTCCCGGGTGTTGATCGGGATCGGGGTGACCCGGGTGTTCACCCGGCCCGGGTCGGTGCGGGAGAGCTGGTCGACCACCATGGGCAGCCGCTGCTCGGCGACGTCGAAGGCGGCGTTGCGCAGCTGGAGCATGCTGTGGCTCATCGAGCGGGCCATCCGGCCGGCCACGATGAACGCCGCGAGCAGTGCGACGAGCACGATCGCGGAGTTCACGATCGTGTCCTGCTTTGCGTTCGCGGATATTTGCGATGCCTCGTTCACGGCCTTGTTGACGAGGTTCTGCTCGGCATCGCGGTACGCGTCGAACTTGACCGTGGACGCGGCGAACCAGGTGTCCGGAGTGATGCCCTGGTCCGCCAGCTCGTCGGGTGCCGAACCACCGGCAATGGCCTGGACCATCCGGTTCATGGAGGGCGGTTCGGTGTACGTCTTCCCCGCCGACTCGGCCTTCTGCTTCGCCGCGGCGCTCTGCTCCTCGGCCCGCTTCTTGGCCGCGGTGAGGGTGTCCTCCAGGCGGGTCACGTCCTCCGGGGTACCGGCGGCGTTGAACTCTCCGAGGGCGATGCCCTCCAGGTAGACATAGCTGCCGAAAGCGGTCAGCTGGGTCTTGCGGTCGGTCGCCGACGGACCCGGCTTGACCAGCAGATGCGTGCCGATGGAGCGCTGCAGCGACTCGGCGCCCTTGGCCAGCGAGACCGCGTAGACGGTGCGGCCGTAGGAGGTGATGTTGCCGGTGCCCAGACCCAGTTCATTGGCGAACTCGATCAGCGAGTGTTCGACGCTGACGTATCCCTCTTCGGTCTTCACCGCGCCCAGCCGGTCGGTGTAGGCGTTCCGCCGCAGCGCCGCCAGCTGGGGTTCGGCCGCCCGGAACGCCTTGAGGCGGCGCTTGAGGGCCGCCGTCTGCGGCATGTCGGCGGCCGCGTCGTCGAACTGCTTCTTCATCGCGTCGGTCGTCGCGCGCATTTTGCGCACCACGTCCTCATTGGTGCCCGTCAGCAGCGGTCCCGCGGTGCGGTCGCGCTCGTCGACCAGGGCGTGGGCGTAGCTCTCGGCGGCCCGGACCAGCTTGGCGGTGCGCTCCGCGTCCTGCGCCTCGTTCCAGGTGGCGAACGACGACTGCACCTGGAAGCCACCGAAGATCAGCGCCACCAGCACGGGGATGAGCAAAATGGCGTAAAGCCGCGTGCGCACCCCCCAGTTCCGCGGGGTGATCCGGCCACCGGTGGGGGCGGGCGGATCCGACGCATCTGCGGGCGGTGCCGCTGTGCGTGTACGCGGCGGCGGGGTGAAGTTCCCTCGCGCTTCTTGCGCGGGGTCCGGCGTGCTTCGCCTCACTCGACCAAAACCTCTCGGCGTCGGCACCGATCTCGTGCCGTTCCCAGTTGAGCCCTCTACTGCCCAGTTCAGCGAATTCCAGCACGCCCCGCTGGTGCTTTCCAAACACTGCGCAAACCGCTCAGTCTGTTGTCTAGACCAGAGATAAAACGGGCGTTAAGGGTGAGCCATGTCAAATACCGAACTAATTGAGTGCTCAGCGGAGTCGATCACATGCGCTCCGTGTCGACGAGCCGTGTTTTTCTCTGTCGAAACGTTATGAAGGTACGAGCGGGCCGTGTCGTTGGACACAGCCCGCTCGTACCTTCGCTGTCGGACAACCTCCGGCGGTCTGCCCCTACTTGAGCCGGGCCATCAACGCGTGCTCGACCAATGTGATAAGGGCACTCTTGGTCTCGCTGCGGTGGCGGGCGTCCGTGGTGATGATCGGGGTGTCCGGGCCGATCTGCAGGGCCTCGCGGACCTCCTCCGGAGCGTAGGGCTGGTGTCCGTCGAAGCCGTTGAGGGCGATGACGAAGGGCAGCCCGGAGTTCTCGAAGTAGTCGACGGCGGGGAAGCAGTCGGCGAGGCGGCGGGTGTCGACGAGGACGACGGCGCCGATGGCGCCGCGGACCAGGTCGTCCCACATGAACCAGAACCGGTCCTGGCCGGGGGTTCCGAACAGGTACAGGATCAGGTCGTCGTCCAGCGTGATGCGGCCGAAGTCCATCGCCACGGTCGTCGTGGTCTTGTCCTGCACATGGCTCAGGTCGTCGATGCCCGCCGAGGCGGACGTCATCACGGCTTCGGTGCGCAGCGGGTTGATCTCCGAGACCGCGCCGACGAACGTGGTCTTGCCCACGCCGAAGCCGCCCGCCACAACGATCTTCGCCGAGGTGGTCGCGCGGGCGGGAGGGGCGCCGCCGCTAGAGCTTGCGAAGTCCACTGAGCACCCTTTCGAGCAGTGTCACATCCGGCGTACCGCCCGTCTCCGAGCTGCCCCCCGGCTGGTGAATGGCCACCATGCCGGCCTCCGCCAGGTCGGCCACCAGGATCCGCGCCACCCCGAGGGGGATGTTCAGCAGAGCCGACACCTCCGCGACGGACTTGACCTCCCCGCACAGATGGCAGATGCGCTGGTGCTCGGGGAGCAGTCCCGCCAGGTGAGCGGGGTCGGCCGTGGTGCTGACCAGTGCCTCGATGGCGAGCTGGTAGCGCGGCCGGGTCCGGCCTCCGGTCATGGCGTAGGGACGCACCAATGGCTGGTCGCCTTCACCCCCGTACGGCGAGTGGTGATGGCCGCCGTACGGGCCGGTCGAGGCAGGGGGCGGGGTCATGAGTCCTCCGGTCGGACAACAAGGTGACGACTGTGCCGTCGGTCGGTGCCGGTGGGGGGCGCCCGGCCGTACGGCCGGGCTGGCGGTCGGGGGTCAGTTCAACAAGCTGCCTTGCAATTCGGCGCGCAGGTCGGGGGTGAGGACGTTGCCCGCGCGATCGACGAGCAGGGCCATCTCGTAGCCGACGAGGCCGATGTCGCACTCCGGGTGGGCGAGTACGGCGAGGGAGGAGCCGTCGGAGATGGACATGATGAAGAGGAAGCCCCGTTCCATCTCGACGACGGTCTGGTTGACCGTGCCGCCTTCGAAGATGCGGGAGGCGCCGGTCGTGAGGGACGTCAGGCCGGAGGCGACCGCCGCCAGTTGATCGGCTCGGTCACGCGGGAAGCCTTCGGACATCGCCAGAAGGAGTCCGTCGGCGGAGACCACCACGGTGTGGGACACCCCGGGGGTGTTGTCCACGAAATTGGTGATCAACCAGTTCAGATTCTGCGCCGCCTGGCTCATCGGGCTCAACTAACGCTCCTGCTGGTAAGTCGGGCCTACGCCGCGATCGTGATTGCCTTCGGGACCGGTATGGGCCCGACGGCCCTGCTGAATCCCCCGGCGGAGGTTGGTCAGCCTCCCGCGCACGTCGTCGGGCGCGCGAGACACCTGTGGCCCCACCTGCTCGGGCTGCTGCGACGGCTGGGCCGCGCCTTCCACGAGATTCGCGCGGGGCACCCGCCGTGGCAAGCCGGACGACGTGATACCGCCGGCGGCGGGCTCGCGGATCTGCCCGGCGCGGCGCCAGCGCTCGTCGTTGGCAGACGACGACTGCCACGCGGACTCTCCGGCACCGAGCCCCTGGAAACCGGCGCCGTTGGTGCCGTTCGTACCGCCGGTGCGCTGGGCTCCGTTGGTGTCGCGCACGGCGCTGGTGTCGCTCGCCCCGATGCCGTTGTACGCACCGGTGTTCCAGGACGACTGCTGCGGCTCACGGTCCCGCGCGGGCGGAACGGCCGAGGCGGGCCGCCCGGACGCGGGCGGCTCGGGAGCCGGGGCGGGCGGCTCGGCGGTGTACTGCCCGCTGTCGCCCTGGCCGCCCGGGTTTTCGGGCTGGTGCAGCCAGGTGGATTCGATGGTGTCGAATATCGGCGTCCGGCCGTCGCCGGGACCGGCGGGCGGCAGGGTGTCGTCCGGCTGGCGGCCGTTCCGGTCGTCCCGCACCTGCGGGAACTGGCCGGTGTCGCCGGGCCCCTGGCCCAGCTCCGGCCGCTGGAACTCGCTGGTGTCGCCGGGGCCGCGTCCGTAGTCGGGGCGGCTGAACTGCCCGGTGTCACCCGGACCGCGGCCCTCCTGGCCGGGTACGGCGAACTCACCGGTGTCACCGGGCCCGCGGCCGAAGTCGGGCCGCTGGAACTCGCTGGTGTCGCCGGGCCCGCGTCCGTAGTCCGGGCGCGGGAACTCGCCGGTGTCACCCGGGCCGCGGCGCGGCTCGAACAGGTTGGGGCCGTCGCTCAGCTGCGGCAGCTCACCGGTGTCGCCGGGGCCGCGGTTGCCGAACGGATCACGGCGCTCGCCCGGGGCGGCGAGGAGGTCCGGACGCTCGAACTGGCCCGTGGTCTCGGGCTCCTCGTGCCCGCGCGGCTGGTCGCCCGCGTCCCGGCGCCCGGCCGTCCAGTCGTCCTCGGGACGGCCCCAGCTGGTGCCGGGCTGCTGCGCCTGCGGACCGGGCAGCTCACGTGCCGGGTCGCGCGAGGGCAGCTGCGGACGGTTGCCCTGGTCGCCCGCGTCGGCGCGGCTGGGCGCACCGGTCGGCGGCGCGACCGTCGGCCCCTGGTCGCCGCGCGAGGGCAGCGGGGGACGGTCACCGGCACCGCCGCCGGATCCGGCCGGGGGCTCGTTGCGCTGCGGGGAGGCCGAGCGTCCGGGCGCCTCGAAGAGGTTGGGAGTGGACGGAGCCCCTCCGGACGGTCCCGAGGGACCCGCGCCCGCACCGGCCGGACGGGTCGGCAGGCCGCCGCCGTTGCCGGGCAGCGCGGTGCGCGGACCCGAACCGGGGACCTGCCGCCGCGGGGGCGGCGTACCGAGCAGTCCCGCCGAGCCGTTGCCCTGCCCGCCGGAACCCGGAGCGCCCTGGCCGGGGGCGCCGGCCTTGCCGCCCGCGCTCTGCGGCGCGGGCTTGCGGTTGCCCTGGGCGACGTCCACCGGCAGCATGACCAGCGCCGTCGTACCGCCCGAGTCGGACGGCCGGAGCTGGATGCGGATGCCGTGACGCAGCGACAGGCGGCCGACCACGAACAGGCCCATGCGCCGGGAGACCGACACGTCGACCGTGGGCGGCGAGGCCAGCCGCTCGTTGATCGCGGCCAGGTCCTCGGGGGAGAGCCCGATACCGGTGTCGTGGATCTCGACCAGCACCCGCCCGTCGGGCAGCGCGTGACCGGTGACCTTGACCTTGGTCTGCGGCGAGGAGAACGAGGTGGCGTTCTCCAGCAGCTCGGCGAGCAGGTGCACGAGGTCGTTGACGACCCGGCCCGCGACCTCGGTCGCCGGGACCGAGCTGAGTTCGATGCGCTCGTACTGCTCCACCTCGGAGGCGGCCGCGCGGAGCACGTCCACCAGCGGGACCGGCCGGGTCCAGCGGCGGCCGGGCTCCTCGCCCGCGAGGACCAGCAGGTTCTCACCGTTACGGCGCATGCGGGTCGCGAGGTGGTCGAGCTTGAACAGCGAGGACAGCTGGTCCGGGTCGGCCTCGCGGCTCTCCAGCTCGGAGATGAGCGAGAGCTGGCGCTGGATGAGGCCCTGGCTGCGGCGCGAGAGGTTGGTGAACATCGCGTTGACGTTGCCCCGCAGCAGCGCCTGTTCGGCGGCCAGCCGGACCGCCTCGCGGTGCACGTCGTCGAAGGCCGCGGCCACCTTGCCGATCTCGTCCCGGCTGTGCACGCCGACGGACTCGACGGAGGTGTCCACGTCCTGCGGGTCGGACTCGGACAGCTGCTTGACCAGCTCGGGCAGCCGCTTCTCGGCGACGTCCTGCGCGGTGTCCTGCAGCCGGCGCAGCGAGCGGACCATCGACCGGGCCACCACGAACGCGCCGACCAGCGAGACACCGAGGACGAGCAGGATCAGCGCACCGTTGAGGATCGCGTCCTGCTGGGCGGAGTCGCGCAGCTCACGAGACTTCTGCGTCATCTCGCTGAGCAGCGTCTGCTCGATCTTGCCCATCTCGTCGATCTTGATACTGTCCTGGTCGTACCAGTCCAGATACGTGCGCTTCTCGGCCTTGAGGCCGTCCGGGTCGCGCACCGCCCGGTCGGCGTACATCGTCGCCGCCTTGATGTCGGGGCGGCTGTCCAGCGGCTCCAGCAGGTCCTCGGAGTTGCCCTGGCGGATCTGCTTGAAGCTGCCGAGCGCCTCGTTCTCCTTGTCGACCGCGGTCCTGGCGAACCGGCTGTCGTTGGCGGAGAACTGGGCGCCCTTGGGGTCGGCGAGGGCGGCGCTGATGAGCGCGCGCTGGATGGAGGCGTACTCCTTGGCCGAGGAGAAGGTGGCGAGCGCGCGGGTGTTGTTGATCATCGCGCGGTTGCTGGTCGCCTGCGCCATGTCCTGCGACAGCGACAGCAGCGAGTTGATCAGCTCGTTGTAGTCCTGGACCGTCAGCGAGTAGTACTGGCTGTTGCCGTACGCCGTGTCGCGGATATCGTTGATCTTGCCGAGCTGGCGGTCGATGTTGACCAGCGTGGACTGCACACCGGCCATGGACTGGTCGCCGGGCTCGACGTTGTCGGTGGCCTTGCGGAAGGCCGCGATCGCGCGGTTGGTGTCCTCGCGCGTGGAGACGACGCCGTCGTCCTTCTCGTTGCCCTTGCTCGCCAGCGGCCCCGCCGACTTGTCCCGCTCCGCCTGGAGCGCGTTCGACAGCTGAGTGGCCTGCTGCGTCATGTCGGTGAGCAGCTTCATCTGGTCGAGCTGCTGGATGTTGTCCAGCGAGGTGTCGATACGCAGCGCTCCCAGCGTGGTCGCGGCGACCACCGGGAGCGCCAGCAGGGAGACCAGCCGGGTACTGATGCGCCAGTTCTTGAGGGCCACCCGGGCGCCGGGCCCGCTGGGCGCCGTCGGCGTGGTGGACTCGGCGGCGCCGCCGCCACCGCTGGGCGCGCTGGTCTTCGTAGCGCTCTGGGTACCGGCCTCGGGGCTCTGGCCGGCCGGGGGCCGCCCGCCGCCCTGGGCGCGCTGGGGCGCGGAACCGCGGTCGGTCCCACCACGCGGTTCCGGGTCCGCCGAAGCTTCCCCACGACCCTTGCGGGCCTGGGGGGACCCCATACCATCCCTCTTGAAACGTCCCTGCACTAGCGTCGCAACCTCTGGACCAGGCGCCCCACTGGATCAGCAGTGGAGCGGTGTCGAGTCGAGGGGGACCGCGGCCCCCCAATTCGGTCGTGAGTGACCGGCGCGCTTCCTTTCGTATATCGACAAGAGAGGAGCCTCCGCCGCTCGGCGCCTCTCTGTCTTGCGCCCCCATGCGCGCCGGGCTGATTCCCGCGGCGGTCCCGGGAATTCCAGCACAGTGCCGGATGCTGCAACAAGGGCAAGCGGTCAGGCTGTGACGCGCGTGACGCTCAGTACGGGCCTTATTACCGGACGTAGAAAGTCATGTCTGCGATAACGGACTTTTGTGAACGAGTCGATCGCGGTAACGGCGTGTCCGGCTAGCGATGATCAAGAGCGGAACGTCTGGTTCGGGGGTGCAATGTCCGTTTCGGGGCATGGATCGCGTGTCGTGAATGCGGCATTTGCCGGATCAGTCGTGAGCAAAATCACACGCTCGTCGAGACTTTTTCTGCGAATCCATGGGCAAGGCGGCCCCTAGCCTGACGCTTTACACCACCGGTCGATACGACAACAACGCGAGGCGTAAACCCAGTGAAGACGACGATGATGTTCCGCACCATAGCCAACCCCCGGCGCACCACCCTGGCCCATCTCGGGGACGCCGAGGAACTGCGGACCGAGACCGGCGAAGCGCCGGAGCACCCCGTCGAACTGCCCACCCAGACCGCCAACCCCCGGCGCACCGTGCTGACCGAGGCCCCCGGCCACTGAGCCGCTTACTTTGGGGCTCGGTTCTCCCCCAGCTACCGCTGGGAGGTGCCCCCGCCGGGGCGCCACAGCCGATGTCGACGGTCGACCGTGCTCGGTCCCTCGTTCCTCGGGACCTGCGCGCGCTCTCCCTTTCGACACCGGCGCGCCCCTTTGGCTCACTCGCCGGTGTCCCCCTACGGGGACGGGCGAGCCGACCCGGCGGCGCGCGGGAGGCGGGGCGATAGCCTGGAGCGTCAGTCTCCAGCGAGTTCAGTTAAGGGGCACCAGCTTCCCGTGCGCATCGCCAGATTCTCCATCGATGGCAACGTCGCCTTCGGAGTGGTCGAGGGCGAGCCGTCCGATCAGGGCGGCCCCGTCGTCGACATCATCAAGGGCCATCCCTTCGCCGAATTCGAGCGCTCAGGGCAGAAGGTCCCCCTCAGCAAGGTCCGGCTGCTGCCGCCCGTCCTGCCCAACAAGGTCGTGGGCGTGGGCCGCAACTACGCCGAGCACGCCGCCGAACTCGGCAACGAGGTCCCCGACGTCCCGGTCGTCTTCTTCAAGCCGTCCACCGCGGTGACCGGCCCCGGCGACCCCATCGCCTACCCCTCCTTCTCCTCCGAGGTGCACCACGAGGCCGAGCTGGCCGTGGTCATCGGACGGATGTGCCGCGAGGTCCCGCGCGAGCGCGTGGCCGACGTCATCCTCGGCTACACCTGCGCCAACGACATCACCGCGCGCGACGCGCAGCGGCGCGAGAAGCAGTGGGCACGGGCGAAGGGCTTCGACGGCTCCTGCCCGCTGGGCCCCTGGGTGGAGACCGGCATCGACCTGGAGCGGGCGGGCGACCTCGGGGTCATGTGCACCGTCAACGGCGAACAGCGGCAGCTGGGCCGCACCAGCGAGATGGTCCGCTCGATCGAGGACCTGATCGTGCACATCACCGAGGCGATGACGCTGCTCCCCGGCGACGTCGTGCTCACCGGCACCCCGGCGGGCGTCGGCCCCCTCACCGTCGGCGACGAGGTCGCCGTCACCATCGAAGGCATCGGCACTCTCACCAACAAGGTGATCAAGCGTGGCTAGCGCAAGCTCCTCCGCCCCCGTGCGGGTTCGTTTCTGTCCCTCGCCGACCGGCAACCCCCACGTGGGTCTGGTCCGCACCGCCCTCTTCAACTGGGCGTACGCCCGCCACCACGGCGGCACCCTGGTCTTCCGCATCGAGGACACCGACGCCGCGCGCGACTCCGAGGAGTCGTACGCGCAGCTGCTCGACGCCATGCGCTGGCTGGGCTTCGACTGGGACGAGGGCCCCGAGGTCGGCGGCCCGCACGCGCCCTACCGCCAGTCGCAGCGCATGGACATCTACGCCGACGTCGCGGCCAAGCTGCTGGACGCCGGGCACGCCTACCGCTGCTACTGCACGGCCGAGGAGCTGGACGAGCGCCGCGAGGCCGCCCGCAAGGCCGGCCGCCCCTCCGGCTACGACGGCACCTGCCGCACGCTGACCCCCGAGCAGATCGCGGCGCATGACGCCGAGGGCCGCACCTCGATCGTCCGCTTCCGGATGCCCGACGAGCCGATCACCTTCACCGACCTGGTGCGCGGCGAGCTGACCTTCACCCCGGACAACGTTCCGGACTACGGCATCGTGCGCGCCAACGGCGCCCCCCTCTATACGCTCGTCAACCCCGTCGACGACGCGCTCATGGAGATCACGCACGTGCTGCGCGGCGAGGACCTGCTGTCCTCCACCCCGCGCCAGATCGCGCTCTACCGGGCGCTCGCCGAGATCGGTGTGGGCGGCGGCCAGGTGCCCGCCTTCGGCCACCTGCCGTACGTCATGGGCGAGGGCAACAAGAAGCTCTCCAAGCGCGACCCCCAGTCATCGCTGAACCTCTACCGGGAGCGCGGCTTCCTCCCCGAGGGGCTGCTCAACTACCTCTCCCTGCTGGGCTGGTCGCTCTCGGCCGACCGGGACGTCTTCTCGCAGGAGGAGATGGTCGCCGCGTTCGACATCTCGGGCGTCAACGCCAACCCGGCGCGCTTCGACCTCAAGAAGGCCGAGGCGATCAACGCGGACCACATCCGCCAGCTGGACGTCAAGGCCTTCATCGAGGCGTGCGGCCCCTGGCTGCAGGCCCCGCACGCGCCCTGGGACCCGGAGCGTTTCGACCCGGCCGCCTTCGAGGCGCTGGCCCCGCTGGCCCAGACCCGGCTGACGGTGCTGTCCGACATCACCGCCAACGTCGACTTCCTCTTCCTGGCCGAGCCGGTGGAGGACGAGGCGTCGTGGGCGAAGGCCATGAAGCCGGGCGCGGACGCCCTGCTCGCCACCGCCCGCACGAAGATCGCCGAGCTGGCCGAGGCCGACTGGCGGGCCGAGCCGCTCAAGGAGGCCGTCCTCGCCGCCGGTGAGGAGCACGGTCTCAAGCTGGGCAAGGCGCAGGCCCCGGTCCGCGTCGCCGTCACCGGCCGCACGGTCGGTCTGCCGCTGTTCGAGTCCCTGGAGGTCCTGGGGCGCGAGCGCACACTGGCCCGCGTCGACGCGGCACTGGCCAAGCTGTCGGCGCCGTCGGCCTGACGAACCGGAGGGGCGCCGCGTGCCCGGCACGCGGCGCCACCGCCCCGGCAATCCGTTTTGGTGGCCCGTCCACCATCGGGTAATGTTCTTCCTGCGCCGCCCGGGCGGGCCGAAAGGCCGGACGGAGGCGTAACCCAGACAAAACCCCTACGGGGGTGGCGTTTTGGTGGGGTATGGTGTAATTGGCAGCACGAGTGATTCTGGTTCACTTAGTCTAGGTTCGAGTCCTGGTACCCCAGCAAGAGATCTTCCCGATTTTGTCGAGAATCTCTTGATCAAGCAAGACCAGGCCCCCGTTGTGTAGCGGCCTAGCACGCCGCCCTCTCAAGGCGGTAGCGCCGGTTCGAATCCGGTCGGGGGTACGGATCTCCAGTAGTTACGGAGATTGCTAGGGCCCCCGTTGTGTAGCGGCCTAGCACGCCGCCCTCTCAAGGCGGTAGCGCCGGTTCGAATCCGGTCGGGGGTACTGGTCTATACCATGGGCTATGGTGTAATTGGCAGCACGAGTGATTCTGGTTCATTTAGTCTAGGTTCGAGTCCTGGTAGCCCAGCGCAGTACAGGATGTGCTGATTCAGGCCCCCGTTGTGTAGCGGCCTAGCACGCCGCCCTCTCAAGGCGGTAGCGCCGGTTCGAATCCGGTCGGGGGTACAGAACAGAGAAGGCCCTCCGCGGTGACGCGGAGGGCCTTTTCGTGTTATGCCCCGTCGAAGCGGCGGCCGGACTCCTGGGCCTGCGCGAGCCGCCGCAGGCTCAGCAGCACCGGCTCGTACAGCACGGTCAGCGCGACGGACGCCTCGATCTGCTCGGTGGGCGTGTCGTACGTCTCCACTACATCCAGTTCGTGGACGGCCAGTTCGGACGCCAGCCGGGCGTACGGCAGCAAGTGGTCGGTGTCATACGGGTATCCGAGGCGGGCCAGCGACGCGACGGCCTCCACCAGCATGCGGTAGGCGGGGGAGTCGTCGCGGGCGTCCCGGCCGCGGGCCCAGCCGAGCCGGTCCAGCAGCGCGTCCGCCTCTTCCCGGGCGCGGGCCGTCGCCGGGGCGTCCACGGTGTCCTCATCGGGGCCCGGGCCGTTCGGCAGCGCCCAGATCGCGGCACCCAGCCGCCAGTGCTGGCTCAGCGACTCGTCCTCGGCGGCCTTCAGTACCTCGCGCGCCGTGGCCACCGGCATCCGGCCGACCTGGATCAGCGCCCGCACCAGCCGCAGCCTGCGCAGGTGCTCCTCGCCGTACGCGGCCTTCGTGGCGGTGAGGCGCTCGCCCGGCGGCAGCAGCCCTTCGCGCAGGTAGTACTTGATCGTCGCGGTGGACACCCCGCTGCGCTCGCTCAGCTCCGCCAGTCGCATGCCGTGCCTTCCCTTGCGGTTTTCTCTTGCGTTTCCGTATGGAGAGTGTCACTATCCAATCATTGGATAGCTTCACTATCCAGTACGCCGTGACGTCGGAACGAGGGGATCACCATGGGTGCCGATGTGATCGAGGGCCGTATGACCGCCGAGGTCGAGGGGGAGGTGACCGTCTTCCTCATCGGGATGCGCGTCAACCGCTTCCGCGCGCTGCGCAGCTGGCTGCCGGTCTTCCGGGCCATGCCGCGGATGCTGCGCGAGCTGTCGCGGGACAAGGAGAGCGGGCTGCTGGGATGCCAGCTGCTGGTCGGTCCGCCCCGGGTGCTGTACGTCGTCCAGTACTGGGACTCACACGAGAAGCTCCTCGCGTACGCCTCGGCGCAGGACGGGGAGCACCGCCCGGCCTGGGCCGCGTTCAACCGGCGGGCCCGGGAGGGCCGGGGGAAGGTCGGCATCTGGCACGAGACGTACGCCGTGCCGGCCGGTGCGCACGAGGCGATCTACTGCGACATGCCGGCGTTCGGGCTGGGCAAGGCCACCGGGGTCGTCCCGGTCGGCCGTCGCGGTGAGCGCGCGGCCGACCGGCTGTCGCTGAAGGGCGCGTAACGATCAGACGCCCGTAAGGCGGTCATCAGTGGCCCCGGCGCAGCGCGTCCGAGAGGCGCGCCGCCGCGTCGATGACCGCCTGGGCGTGCATGCGGCCCGGGTGGCGGGTCAGCCGCTCGATCGGTCCGGAGACCGAGACGGAGGCGACCACGCGGTTGGACGGGCCGCGCACCGGGGCGGACACGGACGCCACGCCCGGCTCCCGCTCGCCGATCGACTGGGCCCAGCCCCGCCGCCGTACGCCGGAGAGCGCCGTCGCGGTGAAGCGTGCGCCCTGGAGGCCCCGGTGCAGCCGCTCCGGCTCCTCCCAGGCCATCAGGATCTGGGCCGCCGAGCCCGCCTTCATGGGGAGCGTGGAGCCGACCGGCACGGTGTCCCGCAATCCGGACAGCCGCTCGGCCGCCGCGACGCAGATGCGCATGTCGCCCTGGCGCCGGTAGAGCTGCGCGCTCTCCCCGGTCACGTCCCTGAGGTGGGTGAGGACCGGCCCGGCCGTGGCGAGCAGCCGGTCCTCGCCCGCCGCCGCGGCCAGCTCGGCCAGACGCGGGCCCAGGATGAAGCGGCCTTGCATGTCACGTGCCACCATCCGGTGGTGCTCGAGTGCTACCGCGAGCCGGTGCGCCGTGGGGCGCGCGAGACCGGTGGCCCCGACCAGCCCCGCGAGGGTGGCCGGACCGGACTCCAGAGCGCTCAGTACCAGAGCCGCCTTGTCGAGAACGCCGACGCCGCTAGAGTTGTCCATGAAACGATACTCGCGTCTCACAGTGTGAAACGCAAGTTCAATTTTTCGGGATACCCGCCACTCTGTAACTGGCGGGCCCGCGAGCCAGGGCACGCACCCGACACGAGTTGGGCCGGCGAAGAGGCCGGTCGGAGGGAAAGCGATGGGACGGACACTCGCGGAGAAGGTCTGGGACGATCATGTCGTCCGGCACGCCGATGGCGAGCCCGACCTCCTCTTCATCGATCTGCACCTGCTGCACGAGGTGACCAGCCCGCAGGCGTTCGACGGCCTCCGCAAGGCCGGCCGCCAGGTGCGCCGTACCGATCTCACCCTCGCGACCGAGGACCACAACACCCCGACCCTCGACATCGACAAGCCGATCGCGGACCCCGTCTCCCGCACCCAGTTGGAGACGCTGCGCAAGAACTGCGCGGAGTTCGGGGTGCGTCTGCACCCGCTCGGCGACGTCGAGCAGGGCGTTGTCCACGTGGTGGGACCGCAGCTGGGGCTGACCCAGCCCGGCACCACCGTCGTCTGCGGTGACAGCCACACCTCCACCCACGGCGCCTTCGGCGCGCTCGCGTTCGGCATCGGCACCAGCCAGGTCGAGCACGTGCTGGCCACCCAGACGCTGCCGCTCGCGCCGTTCAAGACCATGGCCGTCACCGTCGAGGGCGAGCTGCCCGAGACCGTCACCGCCAAGGACCTGATCCTGGCGATCATCGCCCGCATCGGCACCGGCGGCGGCCAGGGCTTCGTGATCGAGTACCGCGGCCCGGCCATCGAGAAGCTCTCGATGGAAGCCCGGATGACCGTGTGCAACATGTCCATCGAAGCGGGCGCCCGGGCAGGCATGATCGCTCCGGACGAGACCACCTTCGCCTACCTGGAGGGCCGCCCGCACGCCCCGCAGGGCGAGGAGTGGGACGAGGCCGTCGCGTACTGGCGCACGCTGCGCAGCGACGACGACGCGGTCTACGACCGCGAGGTCGTCATCGACGCCTCCGAGCTGGCCCCGTTCGTCACCTGGGGCACCAACCCCGGTCAGGGCGCGCCGCTGTCGGAGTCGGTGCCGGACCCGGCCACCTTCGAGGACGCCAGCGAGAAGTACGCCGCCGAGAAGGCCCTGGAGTACATGGGTCTGACGGCCGGTCAGCCGCTGCGCGAGATCAAGGTGGACACCGTCTTCGTCGGTTCCTGCACCAACGGCCGCATCGAGGACCTGCGCAACGCCGCCTCCGTCCTGCACGGCCGTTCGGTGGCCGACGGGGTGCGGATGCTGGTGGTCCCGGGCTCGGTACGGGTCGCGCTGCAGGCCGTGGAGGAGGGGTTGGACAAGGTCTTCACCCAGGCCGGCGCCGAGTGGCGGCACGCGGGCTGTTCGATGTGCCTGGGCATGAACCCCGACCAGCTCGCCCCCGGCGAGCGCTCGGCGTCCACGTCCAACCGCAACTTCGAGGGCAGGCAGGGCAAGGGCGGCCGTACCCACCTGGTCTCGCCGCAGGTCGCCGCCGCCACCGCGGTGCTCGGCCACCTGGCCTCGCCCGCCGACCTGTCCGACGCCGACGTCACCGTTCCCGTGGGGGTCTGAGCAGCCATGGAAGCATTCACCACGCACACCGGCCGGGCCGTTCCGCTGCGCCGCAGCAACGTCGACACCGACCAGATCATCCCGGCGCACTGGCTCAAGAAGGTCACCCGCGACGGTTTCGAGGACGGGCTGTTCGAGGCCTGGCGCAAGGACCCGGAGTTCGTGCTCAACCAGCCCGAACACAAGGGCGGGACGGTCCTGGTGGCCGGTCCCGACTTCGGCACCGGCTCCTCGCGCGAGCACGCGGTGTGGGCGCTGCAGAACTACGGCTTCAAGGCCGTGATCTCCTCCCGCTTCGCCGACATCTTCCGCGGCAACTCCCTCAAGAACGGGCTGCTGACCGTCGTCCTGCCGCAGGAGACCGTGGAACGGCTCTGGAAGCTGGTCGAGGCGGACCCCGCCGCGGAGGTCACCGTGGACCTCGTCGACCGTCAGGTTCGAGCCGAGGGAATCACGGCTGATTTTGAGCTTGACGAGAACGCCCGGTGGCGACTCCTGGAGGGGCTGGATGACATCAGCCTCACCCTCAGGGAGGAGGCCGACATCGTCGCGTACGAGGGTCGCCGCTTCTCCTTCAAGCCCACCACGACGGTGCTCTGACCCCCCGGTTTTCCCTGCACAGAGCGGGTTTGGCATGATGCGCCGCCAGTCCTCGGACTGGCGGCGCATCGTCATGTTGAGGCCCCGTGAAGCGACAACTCGCCTCAGATGGCACAATCAGTGCATGGAACGCGACGGCCAACTCGAGCTCTACGGTCTTGTCGCTGCCCGGCTCAAGGAAGCGCACACAAGGGTGCGCACACTGCAAGTCCCGGAGGGCGTACGGATGGCGCTGTCCCGGAAGCTGCTGGTGATCACGGCAGCGTCAAAACACGATCTCGCAGACGCGGCAAGGCGTCTGGAGCGGTTGATGAACGACCTCGACGAGGGCCGTTTCCCCGAAGATCCCGACTCCTACCGAAGTCCGTGACGACCGAGTGCGTTGCGGCACAAGGGTGATTAGCCCGTTTCGTGTTTGATTTGCGGTATATATCTGCCTAACGTGCGAAAAAGCTTGAACACATTCGTTCCAGCAATGTCTCCGAAGGGGAAGACGTGAACAAGGCGCAGCTCGTAGAAGCGATTGCCGACAAGGTCGGCGGACGACAGCAGGCCGCCGAAGCGGTCGACGCGGTCCTGGACGCCATCGTCCGTGCAGTGGTCGGCGGGGATCGAGTTTCGGTCACCGGTTTCGGTTCGTTCGAGAAGGTGGAGCGGCCTGCTCGGTACGCCCGTAACCCCCAGACCGGGGAGCGGGTCCGGGTCAAGAAGACCTCGGTGCCCCGTTTCCGCGCGGGCCAGGGCTTCAAGGACCTGGTGAGCGGTTCGAAGAAGCTGCCCCGGGGCGGCGAGGTGGCCGTGAAGAAGGCCCCCAAGGGCAGCCTCCAGGCCGCCGCGAAGAAGGCCGCGGCCAAGAAGGCCACCGCCAAGAAGGCGGCTCCGGCGAAGAAGACGACCGCCAAGAAGACCACGGCCAAGAAGGCGCCCGCCAAGAAGGCCCCGGCGACCAAGGCCACCGCCAAGAAGGCGGCTCCGGCGAAGAAGACGACCGCCAAGAAGGCCACCGCGAAGAAGGCCCCGGCGCGCAAGACGGCCGCGCGCAAGGCCCCCGCCAAGAAGACCACCACCGCCAGGAAGCGCTAGTCAGCCCCGTACAGCGGCACCGTTCACGCGCCGGGCCGGGCTCCGCAGAGGGAGCCCGGCCCGCGGTGCGTCACGGCCCCGGAACCCCCGCTAGGGGCGTCAGAACGTCTGCAGGGTGATGAAGACGACGCGCCGCTCGGCGCCCTCGCCCGCGACCTCGATCCGTACCCGCTGCCCGGGCCGCAGCGTCAGCAGCCCCCCGGCGTCGAAGGCCGCCGCGTCGAAGGGCAGGGGCGTGCCGTCGTCGAGCAGCACACTGCCCGTACGGGCGTCGGAGTCGTAGGTGTAGGCCGTTCCCTGCATACCGGCAAGCCTAGTGCGCGCCGCCCGACGCCTCCTCGCGGGGCACCCCCTGTGTCCCCGGCAGGCCGCCCCTATGTCCCCGGCAGTGCCGCCCTGGGGCCGGGCGGGCAGGTGCCGCACAGCCGGGCCGTATGGGTGCCGACGCCCAGCGCCAGCGCCGCGCGCAGGTCCTCGCCGGTGTCCACGTCACGCCGCACCGAATCGACCCCGGGCAGCTCGATCTCGTACGCGCCGGACGCCCGGTGCCGGGCCCGGGAGGCGCCCCCGAAGGCGGGCGCGAGGTCGGTGCCCGGCGCCGCCGCGAGGAGCGTCGTGCCGACGCCCGCCGCGTCCGCCAGAAAGGCGCGTGGGGCGCCCGCGGCGGCTTCGAGCACCTGGTCGAGGTCGGCCGTCCGCAGCGCCGGGAGATCGGCGTTCAGCGCCGCCACGAAGGCCCTGGGGCGGGCCTCCCGCACCGTCCGGGCGCCGTGCGTGAGTGCCGCGTTCAGTCCGCGGCCCGGCGTATCGGGCAGAATCCGGGCGCCGAGGGCCGTCAGCTCGCGCGCGGCGAGCGGGTCGTCCGTGACCACGGTCACCCCGCCCACGCGCCGACCGGCCAGCGCCGCGGCCACCGTGTCCTTGGCGAACGCCAGCGCGAGACCCGGCCGCAGGGCGTCCCCGGTGGCGTCGGAGAGCCTGCTCTTCGCCCGTGACAGGGGTTTCAGCGGCACCACCAGCGTCCACACCACAGGGCTTGCGTTTCTTCCCACGGATCCCATTCTCGCCTGCTGCCCGGCTCGTCCCGGACGTGGCGGGGTTACGGTGTCCTCGACAGACCGAGTACCTGGAGCGACACTTGTGCGGCTGCCCGGACGGCAGCAAGCCAGCAGGTCAGCAGGGTCAAGAGGAGGATGTTCCGAGTGTCCGGCCGCAGAATCGGCTTCTGGTACCGCATGGCGGCGGTCATGGTGAAACCACCGATGGTGGTTCTGTTCAAGCGGGACTGGCACGGAATGGAGCACATTCCGGCCGATGGTGGCTTTATCACCGCGGTCAACCACAACTCGTATCTCGACCCGCTCTCCTACGCGCACTTCCAGTACAACTCCGGACGCGTGCCCCGCTTCCTCGCCAAGGCCGCCCTCTTCAGGGGCGGCTTCATGGGCACGATGCTGCGCGGCACCGGGCAGATCCCCGTCTACCGCGAGTCGACCGACGCGGCCAACGCCTTCCGGGCCGCCGTCGACGCCATCAACCAGGGCGAGTGCGTGGCCTTCTACCCCGAGGGCACCCTGACCCGCGACCCCGACATGTGGCCGATGCGGGGCAAGACCGGCGCCGCCCGGGTCGCCCTGCTCACCAAGGCCCCGGTCATCCCGGTCGCGCAGTGGGGGGCCAACGAGGCCGTACCGCCGTACGCCAAGGAACGACGGGTCCGGCTCTTCCCGCGCAAGACCCTCAAGGTGCACGCGGGCCCGCCGGTGGACCTGTCCGAGTACTACGGCCAAGAGCCCACCGCCGACGTGCTGCGGGCGGCCACCGACACCATCATGGCCGCGGTCACCGAACTCCTCGCCGAGGTCCGCGGTGAGCCGGTGCCCGCCCGGACGGCCGATATCACCGCCGATGCCACCACCGACCGGCCGCACGCCGCCGACCAGCCGCGCCGCATGGCCGAACGCCCGGTGGCCGAGGAGGAGAGCAAGTGACGCGCTGCGCCGTCTTCGGCACCGGCTCCTGGGGCACCGCCTTCGCGATGGTGCTCGCCGACGCCGGCTGCGAGGTGACGCTGTGGGGCCGTCGGCCCGATGTCGTCGAGTCCATCAACACCGGCCGCACCAATCCCGACTACTTCCCCGGCATCCGCCTCCCCGAGGGCGTACGGGCCACCACCGACCCGGCCGAGGCCGCGCGCGGCGCGGAGTTCACCGTCTTCTCCGTGCCCTCCCAGACGCTGCGCGGCAACCTCGCCGCCTGGGCCCCGCTGCTGCCCGCCGACACCGTGCTGGTGTCCCTGATGAAGGGCGTCGAACTCGGCACGGCCAAGCGGATGAGCGAGGTCATCGCGGAGGTCGCCGACGCGCCCGCGGAGCGCGTCGCGGTGCTCACCGGCCCCAACCTGGCCAAGGAGATCGCCGCCCGGCAGCCCGCGGCCTCCGTGGTGGCCTGCCGGGACGAGGACGTGGCGCGCCGCCTCCAGACCGCGTGCCACACCCCTTACTTCCGCCCGTACACCAACACCGACGTGGTCGGCTGCGAACTCGGTGGCGCGGTGAAGAACGTCATCGCGCTGGCCGTCGGCATCGCGGACGGCATGGGGCTCGGCGACAACGCCAAGGCGTCCCTCATCACCCGCGGGCTCGCCGAAACGACCCGCCTCGGGCTCGCGATGGGCGCCGACGCGCACACCTTCGCCGGACTGGCGGGCATGGGCGACCTGGTCGCCACCTGCTCCTCGCCGCTCTCCCGCAACCACACCTTCGGCACCAACCTGGGGCGCGGGATGACGCTGGCGGAGACCATCGCGGTCACCCGGCAGACGGCTGAGGGCGTCAAGTCGTGCGAGTCCGTAGCGGATCTCGCCCGCCGCTACGACGTCGACATGCCGATCACCGAGACCGTGGTGGGCATCGTCCATGACGGCAAACAGCCGCTCGTCGCGCTCAAAGAGCTGATGTCGCGCAGCGCGAAGGCCGAGCGGCACTGACGCCGTCCGAACCGCAAGGTAACCTCAACGCGATATGAGCAGCGAGACTCCTTCCTCAAGCCCTGTCCCGGCTTCCTCCACCGGCGAGCCGCGGAAGCCGCGCGTCGCCGTCGTCTTCGGCGGACGCAGCTCCGAGCACGCCATCTCCGTGGTCACCGCGGGGGCCGTGCTGCGCGCCATCGACCGCGAGAAGTACGACGTGCTGCCGATCGGCATCACGTCGGACGGCCGTTGGGCGCTCACCGCCGACGAGCCCGAGCGGATGGCCATCGCGGACCGGCGGCTCCCGAGCGTCGACCGGCTCGCCGAGTCCGAGGAGGGGTCGGTCGTGCTGCCGGTCGACCCGGGCAGCCGCGAGGTCGTCTACAGCGAGCCGGGCGCGGTGCCCAAGGCGCTCGGCGACGTCGACGTCGTCTTCCCCATGCTGCACGGCCCGTACGGCGAGGACGGCACCCTCCAGGGGCTGCTGGAGCTGTCCGGGGTGCCCTACGTGGGCGCCGGGGTGCTGGCCTCCGCGGTCGGCATGGACAAGGAGTACATGAAGCGGGTGTTCGTCTCGTTCGGGCTGCCCGTCGGCCCGTACGAGGTGATCCGCCCCCGCGACTGGGAGCGTGACCCCGCCGCCGCCCGCGCCAGGATCACCGAGTTCGCCGATGAGCACGGATGGCCGGTGTTCGTGAAGCCCTCCCGGGCCGGTTCCTCCATCGGCATCACCAAGGTCGACGGCCCGGAACAGCTGGACGAGGCGATCGAGGAGGCCCGCCGCCACGACCCGAAGGTCATCGTGGAGGCGCTGCTGCGCGGTCGCGAGATCGAGTGCGGGGTGCTGGAATTCGAGGACGGGCCGCGGGCCAGCGTGCCCGCCGAGATCCCCCCTGTCTCCACCCACGACTTCTACGACTTCGAGGCCAAGTACATCGACGCGGCCCCCGGTGTGGTGCCCGCGCCGCTCACCGCGGAGGAGACCGAGCGGGTCCAGGAGTTGGCGGTGCGCGCGTTCGACTCGGTGTCCTGCGAGGGCCTGGTGCGCGCGGACTTCTTCCTGCTGGACAGCGGCGAGTTCGTGATCAACGAGATCAACACGATGCCCGGCTTCACCCCGATCTCCATGTACCCGCGCATGTGGCAGGAGAGCGGCGTGACCTACCCCGAGCTGGTGGACCGGCTCATCCAGGCCGCGCTGCGCCGCTCCACGGGGCTGCGCTAGCCGCTCCACGGGGCCGCGCCGAAGCGTTCGGCCACCGGGCCGCGTCGGCCCGGTGGCCCGCCTCACCGGCCGAGCGTTCTGGGGGAGCTGGATCTAGATATGGACCACCGGGCAGGTGAGTGTGCGCGTGATCCCTTCCACTTGCTGGACTTTCGCGACCACCATGCGGCCGAGTTCGTCGACGGTCTCGGCCTGGGCGCGCACGATCACGTCGTACGGCCCTGTGACGTCCTCGGCCTGTATCACCCCCGGGAGCTTGGCGATGACGTCGGCGACGGTCGACGCCTTGCCGACCTCGGTCTGGATCAGGATGTACGCCTGTACCACGGAACCTCCAGGGCGGCTACGAGGATCATGTGGGGAGAAGGGACGCCACGGTACCGCGTCGCCACGCGGCGCGGGGAGACCCGCGCGGGGTGCGCCGCGCGGCGGGCAGAGGGCCACGAGCACGAAGGGGCAATGCGATGAAGGGCACCGTGGGCGAGTTGGGGGAGTTCGGGCTCATCAGAGAGCTGACCTCCCGGCTCACCACCACCCCGGCGGTGAAGCTGGGGCCCGGGGACGACGCGGCGGTCGTGGCCGCCCCGGACCGCAGGGTGGTGGCCAGTACGGACGTCCTGCTGGAGGGCAGGCACTTCCGCCGGGACTGGTCCACCGCCTATGACGTCGGCCGCAAGGCCGCCGCGCAGAACCTCGCGGACATCGCGGCCATGGGCGCGGTGCCGACCGCGCTGCTGCTGGGCCTGGTGGTGCCCGCCGATCTGCCGGTGACCTGGCCGGCCGAGATGATGGACGGGATCCGCGACGAATGCCAGGTGGCGGGCGCCGCGGTGGTCGGCGGCGATGTGGTGCGCGGAGACGCCATCACCATCGCCATCACCGCCCTGGGCGATCTGCGCAATCATGAGCCGGTCACCCGATCCGGTGCCCGGCCGGGTGACGTTGTCGCCGTCACCGGCTGGCTGGGCTGGTCGGCCGCCGGGCACGCGGTGCTCTCGCGCGGCTTCCGCTCGCCGCGCGCCTTCGTCGAGGCGCACCGCCGCCCGGAGCCGCCGTACCACGCGGGACCGGCCGCCGCGGGGCTCGGCGCGACCGCGATGACCGACGTCAGCGACGGGCTGGTGGCCGACCTCGGGCACATCGCCGACGCCAGCCAGGTCCGCATCGATCTGCGCTCCGGGGACATCGACATCCCCACGCAGATGTCGGACATCGGGCAGGCGGTCGGCGTCGATCCGATCCAGTGGGTGCTCAGCGGGGGAGAGGATCACGCGATCGTGGCCACCTTCCCGTCCGACGTGAAGCTGCCCGCCCGCTGGAAGGTAATCGGCGCGGTGCTCAACCCGTCGGCGCTGCCGCAGGTGACGGTCGACGGGGCGCCCTGGGTGCACGCGGGCTGGGACCATTTCGGGGATGACCAGGGCGCCGAGTAGATTCGGCCGTATGGCCATGTCTACCGATGTCCCCCGCGTCCCCCGGGACCACCAGGTGCCCGTCCGTGTCCTCACTGTCGCCGGATCGGATTCCGGCGGTGGTGCGGGCATCCAGGCCGACCTGAAGACGATGCTGGCCCTGGGCGCGCACGGGATGAGCGTGCTCACCGCGGTGACGGCGCAGAACTCCCAGGGCGTCCAGGGCGCCTGGGAGCTGCCCGCGGAGGCGGTCCGCGCCCAGTTCCGCAGCGTGGTGGACGACATCGGCGTCCAGGCGGTCAAGACGGGCATGCTGGCCAGCCCCGAGCTGGTCGAGACTGTCGCCGGGCTGCTCGCGGGGCTGCCCGCGCCGGTGGTCGTCGACCCGGTCGGGGTCTCCAAGCACGGCGATCCGCTGCTGGCCGCCGAGGCGCTGGACGCGGTCCGCACCAAGCTGCTGCCCACCGCTACCGTCGCCACCCCCAACCTGGACGAGGTCGCCCAGCTGACCGGCATCCGGGCCGGTTCGGAGGGCGATCTGCGGCGGGCGGCGCGCGCGGTGCTGGACTTCGGCCCGCGCTGGGCGCTGATCAAGGGCGGTCATCTGCGGGGTGACGCGGTGGACCTGCTCACCGACGGCACCGAGGAGCACTGGCTGCGGGCGCCCCGCTACGACAACCGCCACACCCACGGCACCGGCTGCACCCTCGCCTCGGCGGTCGCCACCTACCTCGCGGGCGGCATGGCGGTCCCGGAGGCCGTCACGGCGGCCAAGGCGTACGTCACGGGCGCCATCGAGGCGGGCTTCCCCCTGGGCGCGGGCATCGGCCCAGTCGACCACGGCTGGCTGGCGGCCGGCGAATGAGCCGAAGGGGCGCGCCCGGGCATGCGTAAAGGCCGGTCCACCGTCATGTGTGGACCGGCCTCGGCAACCGGAACCCCGCTTGCGCGGGGGGAAGGCGTGCGCCTAGCGCGAGACCTTGCCGGCCTTGATGCACGAGGTGCAGACATTGAGCCGCTTCGGGGTCCGACCGACCACAGCGCGCACCGTCTGGATGTTGGGGTTCCAACGACGGCGGGTGCGGCGGTGCGAGTGCGAGATGTTGTTGCCGAAGCCCGGCCCCTTGCCGCAGACGTCGCAGTTGGCAGCCACGGGTTACTCCAAAGACGGGTCAGCCTCGCTTCCCGCGAGGAGACAGAAACTTAACGGGAACCCCGGCGTAGCCAGGATCGTGGAAGACCGGCGGCGCCAGGGGGAATAGCCCGACTCTCATCGGGCAACCGGAGCAGCATACAACGGCCACTCCCGTACAACGAAACTATCATGGCTGCCCCAGCCCCTGCGGAGGGCGGCGACTAGCCTGCGAGCACGCCATGCCCGACCCCGTCCCTGAGACATCCCTCACCGTCCCGAGGAGTACGTACGTGCCGCACACGCTCGACGCCGATGCGGTACGGATCTGGTGTGGGCTGGCGCTGGACGCGCTGGGCCGGGCCCGCGAGGACATCGACGCGATCAATGTCTATCCGGTCGCGGACGGTGACACCGGCACCAATCTGTATCTGACCGTCGAATCCGCCGCCCAGGCCGTCGACGCCGCGTTCGACCGTCACCCCGCCTCGGCCGGTGCCGCCCGCCCCAGCCTCGCCGACGTGGTGCGGGCCATGGCCCACGGCGCGCTGATCGGCGCGCGCGGCAACTCCGGCACCATCCTGGCCCAGCTGCTGCGCGGCATGGCGGACGTCCTGGCCGAGGGCGGCGGTACGGAGAGCGGCGGCGAGGCGGACGGGCTGCGGCGGGCCCTGCGGCGCGCGGTCCAACTGGCGTACCTCGCCGTCGCGCACCCCGTCGAGGGGACCGTGCTGACCGTGGCCGTGGCCGCCGCCGAGAGCGCGGAGCGGGCCACCGGAGACGTCGGAGTGGTGGCGCGCGCGGCGTACGAAGGGGCGCGCACCGCGCTCCAGGCGACCCCCGGGCAGCTCGACGTGCTGGCCCGCGCGGGCGTCGTCGACGCGGGGGGATACGGCCTGGTCACGGTGTTGGGCGGGCTCGCCGAGGCCCTCTCCGGCGAACCCCCGGCCGCACCGCCCGCCGCCCCCGCCATCCCCGCTCCCGCCTCCGACTCCGTGCCCTCCGGGGAGTCCGGGCCGGTGGACTGCTCCGCCGACGGGCCCGCGTTCGAGGTGATCTACCTCCTGGAAGCCGTGGATGACGCCGTCCCCGGTCTGCGCGAGCGGCTGGACGCACTCGGCGACTCGCTCGTGATCGTCGGCGGCGACGGACTGTGGAACGTCCACGTCCATGTGGACGACGCGGGCGCCGCGGTGGAGGCGGGCATCGAGGCCGGGCGCCCGTACCGCGTCCGCATCACCCACTTCGGCGCCCCCGCCGAGCGCCGTCCCGCCGTCCCGGAGCCCGGCCGTCCCGAGCGGCGGCCCGACCGGCCGTCCGGCGAGCGCGCGACCCGTGCCGTGGTCGCCGTCGTCCCCGGCGACGGGCTCGCCGCGCTGTGCGCCGAGGCCGGGGCCACCGTGGTCGCCACCGAGCCGGGGAAGCCGCCCGGCGGCAGCGAGCTGGCCGAGGCGATCCTGCGGGCCCACGCCCGCGAGGTGGTGCTGCTGCCCAACGACGCCGAGCTGCGTTATCCGGCCGCGGCCGCAGCCGCGCAGGCCCGCGCCGAGGGCGTACGGGTCGCCGTCATCCCCACCCGCTCCCCGGTCCAGGGCATCGCCGCGCTCGCCGTGCACGAACCCGCCCGCAGCTTCGACGAGGACGTCGTCGCGATGACCTCCGCCGCGGGCGCCACCCGCTGCGCCGAACTGGCCGTCGCCGAGCACCGGTCCTGGACCATGGCCGGGGTCTGTCAGGCCGGGGACGTCCTGGGTCTGATCGATGGCGATGTGGCGGTGATCGGCACCGAACTGGTCCCGACCGCCGAGACGGTCCTCGACCGGATGCTGGCCGCGGGCGGGGAGATGGTCACGCTGGTGCTCGGCGCGGACCTCCCGGACGAGATCGCCGAGCGGCTGGAGCGGCACGTACGGGAGGGCCACTTCGCCGTCGACACGGTCGTCTACCGGGGCGGCCAGCCCTCCGCGCCGCTGATCATAGGCGTCGAATGATCCCGGGCATGATCCGATGACCCCGGGCGAGATCCCGGGCATGACCCCGTGAATGGCCCCGCTTGTCGGTGGCGTGGTGTGCAATGGACTGCGTGCCCGTGCTGGATGAACCCCTGAAGAAAGTCCTCGGCGGCAACACCGCGAAGGTGATGGCCGAGCACCTCGGCCTGCACACCGTCGGCGACCTGCTGCACCACTACCCGCGGCGGTACGCGGAGCGCGGCGAGCTGACGCGCCTGGCCGAGCTGCCCCTGGATGAGCATGTGACCGTGGTCGCGCAAGTCGCGGACGCCCGGGTGCACAAGTTCAACAGCGGCAGGGGCCAGCGACTGGAGGTCACCATCACCGACGGCAGCGGCCGTCTCCAGCTCGTCTTCTTCGGCAAGGGCGTCCACAAGCCGCGCTCCGAGCTGCTGCCCGGCAGCCGCGCCATGTTCGCCGGGAAGGTCTCGGTCTTCAACCACAAGCGGCAGCTGGCGCACCCCGAGTTCAAGCTGCTGCGCGCGGACAGCGGCTCGGACGCCGTGGAGGCGTTCGCCAACCAGCTGCTGCCGCTGTACCCGGCCTGCAAGCAGATGGAGTCCTGGCAGATCCAGCAGGCGATCGACACCGTGCTGGGCCCGGCGGGCCAGGAGGACACCGTGCTGGCGGGGCTGATCGACCCGCTGCCCGAAAGCCTCCGCGAGGGCCGCGGGCTGGCCACGCTGCCCGGGGCGCTGCGCCGCATCCACCGCCCGCGCACCAAGGCCGACATCGCCGACGCGCGCGACCGGCTCAAGTGGGACGAGGCGTTCGTCCTGCAGGTCGCCCTCGCCCGCCGCCGCCAGGCCGACGCGACGGCGCCCGCCGCTCCCCGCAGGCCGGTGGCCGGTGGCCTGCTGGACGCCTTCGACGCCCGGCTGCCGTTCACCCTCACCGACGGCCAGCAGCGGGTCAGCGCCGAGATCTTCGCCGACCTGGCCACCGACCACCCCATGCACCGGCTGCTCCAGGGCGAGGTCGGGTCCGGCAAGACGATGGTCGCGCTGCGCGCGATGCTCGGCGTCGTGGATGCCGGGGGACAGGCGGCGATGCTCGCGCCGACCGAGGTTCTGGCCCAGCAGCACCACCGTTCGGTCACCGAGATGATGGGCGAGCTGGCCGAGGGAGGGATGCTGGGCGGCGCCGAGCAGGGCACCAAGGTCGTGCTGCTCACCGGCTCCATGGGGGCCGCGGCCCGCCGCCAGGCGCTGCTGGACCTGGTCACCGGCGAGGCCGGGATCGTGATCGGCACCCACGCCCTGATCGAGGACAAGGTCCAGTTCCACGACCTGGGCCTGGTGGTGGTCGACGAGCAGCACCGGTTCGGCGTCGAGCAGCGCGACGCCCTGCGCTCCAAGGGCAAGCAGCCGCCGCATCTGCTGGTGATGACGGCCACCCCGATCCCGCGGACCGTCGCGATGACCGTCTTCGGTGACCTGGAGACCTCCGTCCTGGACCAGCTGCCGGCCGGCCGCTCCCCGATCGCCTCCCACGTGGTGCCCGCCAAGGACAAGCCGCACTTCCTGGCCCGGACCTGGGAGCGGGTGCGGGAGGAGGTGGCGGCCGGACACCAGGCGTATGTGGTGTGCCCGCGCATCGGAGACGAGGAAGACGAGGAGAAGGCGGCGAAGGCGGCGAAGGCGGCGAAGGAGAAGACCGCCGAGGACGAGGCGGAGAAGCGTCCGCCGCTCGCGGTCCTCGACGTCGCCGACCAGCTCGCCACGGGCCCGCTGCGCGATCTGCGGGTGGAGGTGCTGCACGGCCGGATGGCGCCGGAGGCCAAGGACGAGGTGATGCGCCGCTTCGCCGCGGGCGGGGTGGACGTGCTGGTCGCCACGACCGTCATCGAGGTGGGCGTCAACGTCCCCAACGCCACCGCCATGGTGATCATGGACGCTGACCGGTTCGGCGTCTCCCAGCTGCACCAGCTGCGCGGCCGGGTCGGGCGGGGCTCGGCCCCGGGGCTGTGTCTGCTGGTGACCGAGATGCCCGAGGCCAGCCCCGCCCGGGTGCGGCTCGGCGCGGTCGCGGCCACGCTCGACGGCTTCGAGCTGTCCCGGATCGACCTGGAGCAGCGCCGCGAGGGCGATGTCCTCGGCCAGGCCCAGTCCGGCGTCCGCTCCTCGCTGCGGGTGCTCGCCGTCATCGACGACGAGGAGGTCATCGCCGCCGCCCGGGAGGAGGCCACCGCGATCGTCACGGCCGACCCCGAGCTGACCGGCTATCCCGAGCTGCGCACCGCGCTGGATGCCCTGCTGGACAAGGAGCGGGAGGAATTCCTCGACAAGGGATAACTCGTAGGGGCCGTGCGGGGGTCCCGTGCGGCGCCGGACGCCATATCGTGGAGGGGCGGCGGACCGGCGTACCCGCCCGCCGCCGCCCCGACCACCGCGACGACCCACCGCGAAGGACTGCCACACCCATGACCCGCGTGATCGCCGGAGCGGCCGGCGGACGTCGCCTGGCCGTGCCGCCGGGAAACGGCACCCGACCCACCTCGGACCGGGCGCGCGAGGGCCTGTTCTCCACCTGGGAGTCGCTGCTCGGCTCGCTGAGCGGGGTCCGGGTCCTCGATCTGTACGGCGGCTCGGGCGCGGTCGGCCTGGAGGCGCTGTCCCGGGGCGCGGCCCATGTGCTGCTGGTCGAATCGGACCCGCGCGCCGCCCGCACCATCCGGGAGAACGTCCGGTCGCTGGGGCTGCCCGGCGCCGAGCTGCGGACCGGGAAGGCCGAGGCGACCATCGACGGACAGCCTCCGGCCACCGGCCCGTACGACGTCGTTTTCCTGGATCCGCCCTATGTGGTCAGCGACGACGATCTCCGCGAGATCCTGCTCACACTCCGTGGCAAAGACTGGCTCGCGCCGGACGCGCTGGTCACCGTGGAGCGCAGCACCAGAGGCGGGGAGTTCGGGTGGCCGGCCGGTTTCGAGGGACTGCGGTCCCGTCGCTACGGCGAGGGCACGCTTTGGTACGGTCGCGCCGCCTCGACGTGCGACAACGCGTCATGACCGGACCCGAGAGCGAGGAACTTCCGTTGCGCCGCGCCGTCTGTCCGGGGTCCTTCGACCCCGTCACCAATGGGCACCTGGACATCATCGCCCGAGCGTCCAAGCTGTACGACGTCGTCCACGTCGCCGTGATGATCAACAAGTCCAAGCAGGGGCTGTTCACGGTGGAGGAGCGGATGGATCTGCTCCGCCAGACCACCGCCGAGTACGGAAACGTGGAGGTCGAGGCCTTCCACGGGCTGCTCGTGGACTTCTGCAAGCAGCGCGACATCCCCGCCATCGTCAAGGGGCTGCGGGCCGTCAGCGACTTCGACTACGAGCTGCAGATGGCCCAGATGAACAACGGCCTGTCGGGCGTGGAGACCCTCTTCGTGCCCACCAACCCCACCTACAGCTTCCTCTCCTCCAGCCTGGTCAAGGAGGTCGCGGCCTGGGGCGGCGACATCTCCCACCTGGTGCCGCCGCTCGTCCTGGAGGCCCTGGACGAACGGCTCCGGCGGAAGTAGCGCGGACGGGGACTGACGGCGGATCAGCGGGTGTCGGGCAGGCGCCCGCTGGCCGTACAGTCGGTCCCGTCTCATCCCCTCCGACTCAGACTGCGAGCACCCAAGGTGGACGTGCAGAAGAAGCTCGACGAGATCGTGAGCGCCGTCGGCAGTGCCCGGGCCATGCCCATGTCGGCCTCGTGCGTGGTCAACCGCGCCGACCTGCTCGCCATGCTCGAAGAGGTGCGCGCCGCGCTCCCGGACTCCCTCGCCCATGCCGAGGAGCTGATCGGCGGACGGGACCGGATGGTGGACGACGCCCGCCAGGAGGCGACGCGGATCATCGAGGCCGCGCACGCCGAGCGCGCCCAGCTGATCTCCGGGACCGAGGTGGCCCGGACGTCGCAGGAGGAGGCCGACCGGATCCTCGAGGAGGCCCGCCGGGAGGCCGAGGAGATCCGTGCCGAGGCCGACGACTACGTCGACAGCAAGCTCGCCAACTTCGAGGTCGTGCTGACCAAGACCATCGGGTCGGTGGACCGCGGCCGCGACAAGCTGCTCGGCCGGGTGCCCGGCGGCGACGGCATGGACGACGAGCCGGAGCGCAGCGCCGATCCGCACACCCTGCGGCAGCGCGCCGACGAGTACGTGGACACCAAGCTGGGGGCCGTCTCCGCGGTCCTCGGCAAGACCCTGGAGGCGGTCGGCCGGGGGCGGCAGAAGCTGCTCGGCTCCCGTCCGGCCGATGACCTGGGCGCCCACATGGCGGCCCAGGACGCGGCCGCCCAGGCCCTGCGGACCAGCGACGACGACTACTACGCGGAGCTGGCCCAGGCGCAGGACGCCACCGTGCGGCCCGCGGCCGTGCCGCAGCCGCCCGTCATCGAGCCCGCCGCCGTCCAGCCCGCCGCGATGGATCCCGCGGCGATGGACCCCGCCGCGGCCGCCGGGTACTACGCCGCCCCGGGCTACCCGCAGCAGGACGCGTACGGCTACCCGCAGCAGGGGTACGTCCAGCAGCAGGACCCGTACGTCCAGCAGGCGGGCTACCCGCAGCAGGACGCGTACGGCTGGCAGCAGCAGCCGCAGCCGCAGGGCTACGACCCGAACGGCTACGTCCAGCAGCCGCAGGTCCCGCAGCAGCCCCCGTACCCGCCGCAGCAGCCGGGCGCGGCGCTCGACGAGACCAGCCTCTTCGACACGAGCATGATCGACCTCGACCAGCTGCGCCAGTACGAGCAGGGACGCTAGCGCTCCGGAGCCGCGGGAGCCGCCCGACACCCGATTGGGCCTGGAGCGGCCCGTCCAGTATCCTGGCTCTTCGGTCGCGAGTACGTCCGCGATCTCGGCTGCCCGCTTCAAGTCCGTGTCGGGCGGCCCGCCGCAGCGTAGAAAGCAGGAAGCCCTGAACGCCCGCCTCGACCACCGTGCCCCCCTCGTGTTCGACACACGTGAGCTGGGGCGGCGTCCTGGTGCGCTGAAGCGGGTCTCCCGCTCCGTGGCGGCCCCCAAGGACCTCGGCATCGAGGTCATCGGGGTGCGGGAAGGCGCGACCGTGGAGCTTGAGCTCCGCCTTGAGTCGGTCATGGAAGGGGTGCTTGTCACAGGCACCGCCCGTGCACCGCTCACGGGGGAGTGCGTAAGGTGTCTGGAGCCGCTGGAGCGAGAGCTCGAAGTGGACTTCCAGGAGATGTACTCCTACCCCGACGCCGACGACCGGAGCCGCGACGCGGACACCGGCGACGACGCCGAGGAGGAGGACACGCTCTTTCTCGAGGCCGACTTGTTCGACCTCGAGCCCGTGCTGCGGGACGCGGTGGTGCTCGCACTGCCGCTGCAGCCGGTGTGCCGGGAGGACTGCCCGGGGCTGTGTGCCGACTGTGGTGCGCGCCTCGCGGACGACCCGGACCACCACCACGAAGCCGTCGACATCCGTTGGGCGGCATTGCAGGGACTCGCCGAGTCCATTCAGGACGGCGAGAAGGACAACGCCCCCCGCCCGCGCGGGGATGACCCACAGGAGAAGTAGCCGTGGCTGTTCCGAAGCGGAAGATGTCGCGCAGCAACACGCGCCACCGCCGGTCGCAGTGGAAGGCTGCGGTCCCCACCCTGGTGGCGTGCGAGCGCTGCCACGAGCCGAAGCAGCAGCACATCGCGTGCCCGAGCTGCGGCACCTACAACCGCCGCCAGGTCCTCGAGGTCTGATCGGCGGGTGACAGGCTCTATGTCGGACGCCAGCACGCCGTCCCGCAAGCGCGCGGGTGAACCTCGCGGAGGTCATCAGCGCGGCGGCGATACGGTCCAGGCGGACAAGGCCTCGTCCCACACGATCCTGGAAGGGCGGCTCGGGTATCAGCTCGAGTCCGCCCTTCTGGTGCGTGCGCTCACCCATCGCTCCTTCGCGTACGAGAACGGCGGGCTGCCCACCAACGAGCGGCTGGAATTCCTCGGGGATTCGGTGCTCGGCCTGGTGGTCACCGACACGCTGTACCGCATCCACCCGGATCTGCCCGAAGGCCAGCTGGCCAAGCTGCGGGCCGCGGTGGTCAACTCGCGCGCGCTCGCCGAAGTGGGCCGGGGTCTGGACCTCGGCGCCTTCATCCGGCTCGGCCGGGGCGAAGAGGGCACCGGGGGCAGGGACAAGGCATCCATTCTCGCCGACACCCTGGAAGCGGTGATCGGCGCGGTCTATCTCGACCGGGGACTCGACGCCGCCGCCGAACTGGTGCACCGGCTCTTCGACCCACTGATCGAGAAGTCCTCGAACCTCGGCGCCGGCCTGGACTGGAAGACCAGCCTCCAGGAGCTGACGGCCACCGAGGGTCTTGGGGTTCCGGAGTACCTGGTCTCCGAGACCGGGCCCGACCACGAGAAGACCTTCACGGCTGCCGCCCGCGTCGGTGGTGTCGCGTACGGCACCGGCACCGGCCGCAGCAAGAAGGAAGCCGAGCAGCAGGCGGCCGAGGCCGCCTGGCGCGCGATCCGCGCTGCCGCCGACGAGGCGCAGACGAAGTCCAAGGCGGAGGCCGAAGCCGCGGCGGAAGCCGAGGTCAAGGAAGCCGAGGTCAAGGAAGCCGAGGCCACGGTAGACGCCGAGGCCGAGGCAGCCGCCGAAGGCGCCGAGGCTGCGAGCGCCCCGGCCGCGGACTCGGCCACCACCACCCGTTAGGCACCGCCCCGGCCCCGGTCACCGACCGGGGCCGGAGTGCCGGTGATCCCTCCTTCAGGAGTCACGTTGCCCGAGCTGCCCGAGGTCGAGGTGGTCCGGCGCGGTCTGGAGCGCTGGGTCAGCGGCCGTACGGTCGACGAGGTCCAGGTGCTGCACCCCCGCGCGGTCCGCCGCCACCTGGGCGGCGCGGAGGACTTCGCGGCCCGGATGAAGGGCCGCCGCGCCGGGGCGGTCCGCCGCCGCGGCAAGTATCTGTGGCTGCCGTTCGAGGACACCGCCGAGGCGGTCCTGGCCCACCTCGGCATGAGCGGCCAGCTGCTGGTCCAGCCGGGCACCGCCCCGGACGAGAAGCATCTGCGCATCCGGGTCCGGTTCGCCGACGACGTGGGCACCGAGCTGCGCTTCGTCGACCAGCGCACCTTCGGCGGGCTCTCGCTGCACGGCTCCGTACCCGGCGACCTGGAGGGGCTGCCGGACGCCATCGCGCACATCGCCCGCGACCCGCTGGACCCCGCCTTCGACGAGGCCGCCTTCCACCTCGCGCTGCGCCGCCGCCGTACCACCGTCAAGCGCGCCCTGCTCGACCAGTCGCTGATCAGCGGCGTCGGCAACATCTACGCCGACGAGGCGCTGTGGCGCGCCCGGCTGCACTACGACCGGCCGACCGCCACCCTGACCCGGCCGCGCTCCACCGAACTCCTCGGCCATGTGCGGGATGTCATGAGCGCGGCACTGGCGGTGGGCGGCACCAGCTTCGACAGCCTCTACGTCAATGTGAACGGCGAGTCGGGCTACTTCGAGCGCTCGCTCGACGCCTACGGCCGGGAGGACGAGCCGTGCCGCCGCTGCGGCACCGCCATGCGCCGCCGCCCGTGGATGAACCGCTCCAGCTACTTCTGCCCGCGCTGTCAGCGCCCGCCGCGCCCGGTCGGCGCGGTGGCGCTCTCGGCGCGCCGCCCGTCGTAGCGCTCCCGGGCGCTCAGCACCTCCGGCATCCGCTCCTCGACCAGGCCGATCAGCGCCAGCAGCCGTTCGGCGACCGCGTGCCCCAGCGGGGTGAGCCGGTAGTCCACGCGCGGCGGGTTGACCGGCTGGGCCTCGCGGTGCACCAGACCGTCCCGCTCCAGCGCGTGCAGCGTCTGGGACAGCATCTTCTCGCTGACCCCGTCGACCCGCCGCCGCAGCTCGTTGAAGCGGCAGCCGCTCTCGAACAGGGCGGTCAGGGTGAGGCCGCCCCACTTGCCGGTGATGTGCTCCAGCGTGGCGCGGGACGGACAGGCGCGCGCGAACACGTCGAAGGCATCGTCCCCGGCGGCGTCCTCCTCGGGGCGGGACCCGGCGGTACGTTCACATTCCATGCACACACCATACGCGCGCGGCGCTCTCTCCTGGGTTGCGCTGCCGTTCGGTGCGCGCGGGAGACCGGACGTACGCGTACGCCCGGTCCGTCCGCTCGTCGCTCTGGTCCGCCCCAGTAGCCGACGTGGTAGCCGACCTAGTAGCCGAAGTCCTGGGTCCACCAGGGGCCGTCGTCGCCGAAGTGCGCGCCGACGCCGAGTGTCGTGTACTGGCAGTTGAGGATGTTCGCCCGGTGATCGGGGCTGTCCATCCACGAGTCCATCACGTCCTGCGCGGTGGCCTGCCCGCGGCCGATGTTCTCGCCGCCCAGGTCCAGGATGCCCGCGAGCTTGGCGCGGTCCCAGGGGTCCTCGTTGTCCGGGCTGGTGTGGTCGAAGAAGTCGCGTATCGCCATGTCGTCGCTGAAGTCCTGCGCCAGCTGGGCGAGTTTCCGGTCCTCGGTCACCGGCTGGCAGCCGACCGCCGCCCGCTCCTGGTTCACCAGGGCGATGACCGCCTTCTCGGCCGCCGCCGCCCGGTCCGGCTTCTCCGGCGGGAGGCTGGGCACCGGGTCGGTCGTGGGCGTACGGGACGGAGTGGACGAGTTTGAGCCGCCACCGCCGCCGGACCCGCCGGGCTTGCTGCCGGACCCGGGGCGCTCGGCCGGCGTCGTGGACGGCGTTCCGGCGGGCTTCGAGGGTGTCTGGGAGGGGGACGTGGACGGCGTCTGCGGGTTCGCGTCGCCGGATCCCGTCGACGTCCCGGCGCCTCCCGAGGGGAACGATGTCCCCGGGTCCTGGGTGTCCAGGCCGGTGCCGGGCGACCCGCCCGCCTGCACCTGACCGGCGGGTTCAGTGCCACCGCCGAGACCGGAGGGGCCGCCCGGAACCAGGCCGGAGGCCATGGCCACAGCGCCCACCGCGACCGCGGCGGACACACTTAACAGTCCGGTCCTCACCGGTGCGAGAGGGCTACGGCGCGGTCCCCGGTGGCGGCCGGCGCCCACCTCGGGCGGCGTCGCGGAGCCGGGGGCAGATCGTCGATGGCGGCCCATCTCCTGCCTTCCTTATGTGTGAGAGCGTCAAATGTGTGGCTTCTGTGGGCAACTCATGTGTCACTCGTGTGAGTGAGTCTCGTTGAGGCGGGACTGTACGCCATGCGGTAGGAGATGAATGTGCCGAGGCGCCAATTAGCCGGTTAACGTGCAGACATGAACGACAACGTGCGCCTCACGGCGTGGGTCCGCGGCCGGGTCCAGGGCGTCGGCTTCCGGTGGTTCACCCGGGCCAACGCGCTGCGCATCGGAGGCCTCGCGGGCTTCGCCTCCAACCTCGCCGACGGCCGCGTACAGGTGGTCGCGGAGGGCTCGCGTGCGGGGTGCGAACAGCTGCTCGATTGGCTGCGCGAGGGCGACACGCCCGGGCGGGTCGACGGTGTCACCGAGATCTGGGACACACCGCGCGGCGTCTACGAGAGCTTCGAGATCCGCTGAGCGAGCCCTCGCGGGACCCCCGTTCGGCCCTCTCCCGATGCCCCGCTGACCATGCCTTCCGTGCGCGCTGTGAGCAGAAATCGGCTGATGGTTGCGAATGGAGCCGCTCCGTGGAAGGCTGCGGAGCGTAGGAAGATCCCCAACCGCTACGGGTCCTCTGGAGAGCGGGCGGCGCGGCTCGCGCCCCCTTGTGCTCTCGGCCTTCGCGGTGTCGGCGGCATGTGATCGTGTTGACCCTCAAACCAATTGGTGAGACTCTGGAAGTCCCCGCGCACCTTAACTTGTCCGCCACCTCAGCACGGCAATATCGGCAGACATCGCGGGTGCGAATCCCTCACGACCCACACCGCTTCGGTCGGTCACTCAGTGTGGAGGACCATCCATCATGGCAAAGGCGCTTCTCGGTTACGTCGGCGGCTCCGACCCCCGAGTCCTCGCCGAGATGCGACGGCTTCAGCAGCGCGTTCAGGATCTTGAATCCGAGCTGGTTCGGATTCAGGCCGAGAACGACTCGCTGTCCGCCGCCGCTCGTCACGGCGACTCGCTGCTCGACAGCATCGACGTATCCCAGGCGGAGCCTGCGCTCGCCTGACCCAGCCCTCGGGCCGGTCGGGCTGAACCGTCAGCCGCTTGAGAATCTTCAAGGGACGCCTCGGCGTCCCTTCGTCGTTCCCCCGCGTTTCCGGTTTTCCCTTACCGACTGATGTGCCCCACCCCCTCGCCGGTGAAACCGATCTTTGAGGAAAGCGGGAAAAAGCCGGGACGGGACCGCGGCGCCGGGCGCGGGGACGGCTGCCGGACGGGGCCCGGAAGGTAGAGTCCAACGGCGTGCACCTGAAGAGCCTGACCCTACGAGGCTTCAAGTCCTTCGCCTCCGCCACGACGCTCCGCTTCGAGCCGGGTATCACCTGCGTCGTCGGTCCCAACGGGTCGGGCAAGTCCAACGTCGTGGACGCTCTGTCCTGGGTCATGGGCGAACAGGGAGCCAAGTCGCTGCGCGGCGGCAAGATGGAGGACGTCATCTTCGCCGGGACCACCGGCCGTCCCCCGCTCGGCCGCGCCGAGGTCTCCCTCACCATCGACAACGCCGATGGCGCGCTGCCCATCGACTACGCCGAAGTCACCATCACACGGATCATGTTCCGCAACGGCGGCAGCGAGTATCAGCTCAATGGCGACACCTGCCGGCTGCTGGACATCCAGGAACTGCTGTCCGACTCCGGCATCGGCCGCGAGATGCACGTCATCGTCGGACAGGGCCAGCTCGACGGCGTCCTGCACGCCGACCCGACCGGCCGCCGGGCCTTCATCGAGGAGGCCGCGGGCGTCCTCAAGCACCGCAGGCGCAAGGAGAAGGCGCTGCGGAAGCTGGACGCCATGCAGGCCAACCTGGCCCGCGTCCAGGACCTCACCGACGAGCTGCGGCGGCAGCTCAAGCCCCTCGGGCGGCAGGCCGCTGTCGCCCGCCGGGCCGCCGTCATCCAGGCCGACCTGCGCGACGCCCGGCTGCGGCTGCTTGCCGACGACCTGGTCACCCTGCGCGAGGCGCTGCGCGCCGAGGTCGCCGACGAGGCCGAGCTGAAGAAGCGCAAGGAGGCCGCGGAGGCCGAGCTGCGCACCGCCCAGCAGCGCGAGGCCGCCCTGGAGGAACAGGTCCGGCAGCTCGCACCGCGGCTGCGCGACGCCCAGCAGACCTGGTACGAGCTGTCCCAGCTCGCCGAGCGGGTGCGCGGCACGGTCAGCCTGGCCGACGCCCGGGTCAAGAGCGCGACCACCGCCCCCGCCGAGGAGCGGCGCGGCCGTGACCCCGAGGACATGGAACGCGAGGCGGCCCGCATCCGGGAACAGGAAGCCGAGCTGGAAGCCGCCCTGGAGGCGGCCAGCCGGGCCCTGGACGACACCGTCGCGCACCGCGCGGAACTCGAACGGAACCTGGCGGAGGAGGAGCGCCGCCTGAAGGACGTGGCCCGAGCCATCGCCGACCGCCGCGAAGGGCTCGCCCGGCTGCAGGGCCAGGTCAACGCCGCCCGCGGCCGCGCCGCTTCGGCCCGCGCCGAGATCGAACGCCTGGCCGCCGCCCGCGACGAGGCCCAGGCCCGGGCCACCGCCGCGCAGGAGGAGTACGAACAGCTCAAGGCCGAGGTCGACGGACTCGACGCGGACGACGCGGAACTGGCGGAGCGCCACGAGGCCGCCAAGCGGGAGCTGTCCGAGGCGGAGACCGCGCTGAGCGCGGCCCGTGAGGCCGCCACCGCCGCCGAACGCGACCGCGCCGCGACCGCCGCCCGGCACGACGCCCTGGCCCTCGGCCTCCGCCGCAAGGACGGCACCGGCGCCCTGCTGGCCGCGGCCGACCGCCTCACCGGCCTCCTCGGCCCGGCCGCCGAACTGCTGACCGTGAGCCCCGGCTACGAGGTCCAGGTCGCCGCGGCCCTGGGCGCCGCCGCCGACGCGATCGCCGTCACCGACCCCACGACCGCCGCGCGGGCGATCCGCCACCTCCGCACCGAAGACGCGGGCCGCGCCACCCTCCTCCCGACCCGGGCCATCAGCGGCCCGGCGCCCGCCGATTCCGGCGCCGTCCCCGCCTCGCGGACCCCGGACGCCGCCGCGCCGGGCGAGCTGGGCGAGGCTGCCAGGCCGCAGGCGGCAGGCGTCGGGGCCGAGCCCGGCTCTGGCTTCCCGGCCCCCGCGCCGGAGCCCGGCCCGCCACCGCCCGGGCCCTCGGCTACGGGAGACGGCGCGGCCGTCGTCCCGGGCACGCGGGCGCCCGTCGCGGCGGACGGCGCCCCGTCCGGTGGGGCTGCCACCGCTCCGGCGGACGGTGGCGCAGAGCCGGGCTCCTCGTCCAGGTCCGCGTCGCCGGGTGGCCCGGCGGACCCGCCCTCGGCCGCTGTGGGCGGCACGGTGCCCGGTACGCGGGTGCCCGCCGCCGATGCGCCCTCCGGCGCTGCTGGGGAGCCGTCCGGTCAGGCCACCGGCGTCCCCACGGCCGTGGGGGACCGGGCGCACGCGGCGGAGCCGGAAGCAGACGACGGCGCGGAACCGGACCCGCAGCCCGACCCGGGGGTGGCCGCCAGAGGCTCCGGCGGGGCAGGGACAGCCGGTGCCGGCGGTACAACGGGCAGCTCGCGCACGGGGCCGGGCGCCGCCCCTGCGGCACCGGACGGCCCGGCAGGCCCGCCCTCGGGCGGCGCGGTGCCGGTCACGCGGACGTCTTCCGCGGCGGATGGCGCCCCGCCTCCTGGTGCCGCTCGCGCGGTGGCCTCGGGCACGCGGGCACCTGCCGACGACGCTGCCGGTGAGGCCCGTCACCCCGCCGTGCCGCGTAGCGGACACGGCCCGGAGGCCGGGGGCGTGGTTGCCGCTGAGGAGCCGGATCGGCGGGATGTGTCCGTGCGGGTGCCGCAGCCCGCCGGGGGTGAGCCCGAGGGGGTCGGGACCGGTGCCGCCGCGGGCCCGCCGCGGGTGGCGGAGCTGGTGGACGGGCCCGCTGGGCTGGTGGCGGCCGTGCGGCGGTTGGTCGAGGGCGTCGTGGCGGTCGGGACGCTGGAAGAGGCCGAGGAACTGGTCCGGGCTCAGCCCGAGTTGACCGCGGTGACCGCCGACGGCGATCTGCTCGGGGCGCACTTCGCGCAGGGCGGGTCCGCAGGAGCGCCCAGTCTGCTGGAGGTGCAGGCGTCGGTCGACGAGGCGGCGGCGGAGCTGGAGGAACTGGCCGTACGGTGCGAGGAGCTGGGCGTAGCGCGGCGCGCGGCGGGGGAGCGGCGTACCGAGTGCGTGGCGCTGGTGGAGGAGCTGGCGGCCCGGCGCAGTGCGGCGGACCGGGAGAAGTCGCAGGTCGCGCAGTCCCTCGGTCGGCTCTCCGGGCAGGCGCGGGGCGCGGCGGGGGAGGCGGAGCGGTCGGCCGCGGCCGCCGCGCGGGCCGAGGAGGCGCTGGAGAAGGCGACGGGGGAGGCCGAGGAGCTGGCCGAGCGGCTGGCGGTGGCCGAGGAGCAGCCGGGGGAGGAGGAGCCGGACACCTCCGTACGGGACCGGCTCGCCGCGGACGGCGCCAACGCCCGGCAGACCGAGATGGAGGCGCGGCTCCAGGCCCGTACACATGAGGAGCGCGTGAAGGGGCTCGCGGGGCGGGCCGACGCGCTCGACCGGGGCGCGCGCGCCGAGCGCGAGGCGCGGGCGCGCGCAGAGCAGCGGCGCGCCCGGCTGCGCCACGAGGCGCAGGTGGCGTCGGCGGTGGCAGGAGGGGCCCGTCAGCTGCTCGACCATGTGGAGGTGTCGCTCGTACGGGCCGCCGAGGAGCGGGACGCGGCTGAGCGCGCCAAGGCCGAGCGCGAACGCGAGCTGGAGGCCGCGCGCAACCGGGGCCGTGACCTCAAGGGCGAGCTGGACAAGCTGACCGACTCGGTGCACCGGGGCGAGGTGCTGGGCGCCGAGAAGCGGCTGCGGATCGAGCAGCTGGAGTCGAAGGCGCTGGAGGAGCTGGGCGTGGAACCGGCCGGGCTGATCGCCGAGTACGGCCCCGATCAGCTCGTACCGCCGTCGCCGCCCGCGGAGGGCGAGGAGCTGCCGGACGACCCCGAGCACCCGCGCAACCGGCCGGTGCCGTATCTCCGGGCACAGCAGGAGAAGCGGCTGAAGGCCGCCGAGCGGGCGTATCAGCAGCTCGGCAAGGTCAACCCGCTGGCGCTGGAGGAGTTCGCGGCGCTGGAGGAGCGGCATCAGTTCCTGAGCGAGCAGCTGGAGGACCTGAAGAAGACGCGGGCGGACCTCCTCCAGGTGGTGAAGGAGGTCGACGAGCGCGTCGAGCAGGTGTTCACGGAGGCGTACCGGGACACCGCGCGCGAGTTCGAGGGGGTGTTCTCGCGGCTCTTCCCGGGCGGGGAGGGGCGGCTGGTGCTCACCGACCCGGACAACATGCTGACCACGGGCGTCGACGTGGAGGCACGGCCGCCGGGCAAGAAGGTCAAGCGGCTGTCCCTGCTGTCCGGCGGGGAGCGCTCCCTGACGGCCGTGGCGCTCCTGGTGTCGATCTTCAAGGCGCGGCCGAGTCCGTTCTATGTGATGGACGAGGTCGAGGCGGCGCTGGACGACACCAATCTGCAGCGGCTGATCCGCATCATGGAGGAGCTGCAGGAGTCGTCCCAGCTGATCGTGATCACGCACCAGAAGCGGACGATGGAGGTCGCGGACGCGCTGTACGGCGTCTCGATGCAGGGCGACGGAGTGTCGAAAGTCATTAGTCAACGCCTGCGGTGACCGCTTCAATACTTGAAGTCAATGGTGCAAAGGGTGCTGCGTAACTTCTTGGCCTCCCCCTATTGACTTCGAAACTTGAAGGAATAGTCTCTGCAACGTCGCTTTTACCTTTAAGTGGTGGCCGACCTCTTCGGCTCCGCCTCCACCGGAAGGGTCTGCCCCCCACGTCTGGCAGCGTTGCCGGACGGGCCACAGGAGTTCACGTTGTCCACCACCGTGCAGGCACAGGGGTCCGAAGGCCGCAAGGCCAAGCCGGACCATCTCGGCCATGTCATCTTCATCACCGCTGCCGCCGCGATGGGCGGCTTTCTCTTCGGCTACGACAGCTCGGTGATCAACGGAGCGGTCGAGGCCATCCGCGGCCGGTACGACATCGGGTCCGCGGCCCTCGCCCAGGTCGTCGCCATCGCACTGATCGGTTCGGCGATCGGCGCGGCCACCGCGGGCCGGATAGCCGACCGGATCGGCCGGATCCGCGTCATGCAGATCGCCGCACTGCTGTTCACCGTGAGCGCGGTCGGCTCGGCCCTGCCCTTCGCCCTGTGGGACCTGGCCATGTGGCGGGTGCTCGGAGGCATCGGCATCGGTATGGCGTCCGTGATCGGCCCGGCCTACATCGCCGAGGTCGCCCCGCCCGCGTACCGTGGCCGGCTCGCCTCCTTCCAGCAGGCCGCGATCGTCATCGGCATCGCCGTCTCCCAGCTCGTCAACTGGGGCATCCTCAACCTCGCCGACGGCGACCAGCGCGGCAAGATCGCCGGTCTTGAGGCCTGGCAGTGGATGCTCGGGGTCATGGTCATCCCGGCCGTGCTGTACGGGCTGCTCTCCTTCGCCATCCCCGAGTCCCCCCGCTTCCTGATCTCGGTCGGCCGGACCGACCGGGCCAAGGAGGTCCTGAGGGAGGTCGAGGGCAAGGCCGTCGACCTGGACGTCCGGGCGGCCGAGATCGAGCAGGCGATGCGCAGCGAGCACAAGTCGACCTTCAAGGACCTGCTCGGCGGCCGGTTCGGGCTGCTGCCGGTCGTCTGGATCGGCGTCGGGCTCTCGGTCTTCCAGCAGCTCGTGGGCATCAACGTGGCCTTCTACTACTCCTCGACGCTGTGGCAGTCCGTCGGCGTCGACCCGAGCAGCTCGTTCTTCTACTCCTTCACCACGTCGATCATCAACATCCTCGGCACCGTGATCGCGATGATCTTCGTCGACAAGGTCGGCCGCAAGCCGCTCGCGCTCATCGGCTCCGTCGGTATGGCGCTTTCGCTCGCCCTGGTGGCCTGGGCCTTCTCCGCGAACCTGGTGGACGGCAAGCTTCCGCACACCGAGGGCGTCGTGGCGCTGGTCGCGGCCCACGCGTTCGTCCTCTTCTTCGCGCTCTCCTGGGGCGTGGTCGTCTGGGTGCTGCTCGGCGAGATGTTCCCGAACAAGATCCGCGCCGCCGCCCTGGGTGTCGCCGCCTCCGCGCAGTGGATCGCCAACTGGGCCATCACCGCCAGCTTCCCGAGCCTGTCGGAGTGGAACCTCTCCGCGACCTACATCCTGTACACGGTCTTCGCCGTGCTCTCGATCCCGTTCATCCTCAAGTGGGTGCCGGAGACCAAGGGCAAGGCGTTGGAGGAGATGGGCTAACCCCCCGCCGCCCACTCCTCACTCCAGGAGAACTGCCCCGCCTCAGTCCTTGAGGCGGGGCAGCACTCGTTCCGCGAACAGCCGCAGAGCGCTCCAGCCCTCCTCGACCGGCATCCCGCCGCACAGCGGATGCAGCACCAGGCTCGCCTGCTCGCCGCTCTGCCGTGCGTACGCCACGCACTCCTCGGGCGTGACGATCCGGTAGACGCCCTCGCGGCGCAGCGCCTCCGCGTCCGCGGCGTGCGAGCGGACCGCCGAGCGCACCGCTCCCGACTGCCAGGACGCGTAGGTGCGCGCCTCGTGCAGCAGATGCTCCCCGTACAGCGCCCAGGCCCGGTCCGGGTCCTCGGCGATGTGCAGCAGCGGGGTGACCGCCGGGGGCATCAGGCACCAGCCGTCGGTGCCGTACTCCATGCGCCGCGCGTGGTAGTACCCCTCCAGCTCCGGCAGATGAGCGCTCGGGAAGAACGGCAGCCCCAGCCGGGCCGCGCGCCGGGCCGCCGCCTTCGAGCTGCCGCCGACCAGCAGCAGCGGATGCGGCTGGGTGTACGGGCGCGGGGTGACCCGCACGGTGCGGCCCCGGTACGCGAACGGCTCGCCCGTCCACGCCGCGAGCAGCGTCTCCAGCGCCTCGTCCTGGAGCGCGCCGCGCCCCTGCCAGTCCTTGCCGTGCGCCGCGTACTCCTCGGGCCGGTAGCCGATCCCGGCCACCGTGGTCAGCCGTCCGCCGCTGGCCAGGTCGAGCACCGCGATGTCCTCGGCCAGCCGCAGCGGGTCGTACAGCGGTGTGATCAGCGCGGAGACGGTCACCGTGATCCGGCGGGTGGCACCGAGCACCGTGCCCGCGAAGACCAGCGGCGCGGGCAGCCAGCCGTTCGCGGCGCCGTGGTGCTCCTCGGTCTGGACGGTGGAGATGCCCCGTTCGTCGGCGTAGGCGGCCATGTCGATGGCGGCGCGGTACCGCTCGGCCAGCGCGCGCGGAGTGGCGGCGGGATCGACGAGGTTGAGGCGTACGACCGTGACGGCCATGGCGGAGGGTCCCCCTTCGTCGCGGGGCGGGCGGGAGCGGGCCACCGGACCGTAGCTGACGGGACGTCAAATCGCTACCACGAGACACCGGGCGGAGCCGGGACGGATGACTCATGCGCCTGGGACGCGGGGCGCGCGAATCTCATCCTGGGCCCGGCGAGCCGGGCCCAGGGAACCACATCGCACCATCACCCGAGGAGGGGCGCATGATCACCACGGGGGAAACGCTCATCACCACATCCGACATCGACGACCTGGTCGGCCGGGTCCGGCTCAGCGAGGGCGACACCCGGGAACTGGAGGCCGCGAAGGAAGCGCTCTTCGCGGGCGGGCTCACCCCCGCCGAGGCACAGCGCATCCGTCAGCGGCTGATGGTCACCGCGCTGCGCCACGGCGGCGATCTCCTCGCCAAGGTGCTCGGGCGGCTCACCCCGCGCGAGACCGCCATGGTGCGCCGCTACGCCCACCGGCTCGCCAACTACCTGGACACCCTGGACATCTGGGCGGCGCAGCCCGTCATGCTCACCCTGATGCGGTACGGAATCCCCTACGACGAGGCCGAGTCGATCGCCGTCGCCATCCTCTTCCAGGTCTGGTGACAGGCGCGGTGGCAGGCATGGTGACGGGCGCGGTGAAGCCGCGATGAACCGGAAAGGGTGAACGCGCCACCGGAACGCGGGTGCGGGCGGGTCACCGGTTCGGGTGGGGCATGCCGTCCGCGCACTTCAGAGCCGAGATGCGGGGTAAGGCACGGGCGAGTACCAGGAGGTTGAAGATGCGACTTTCCCGAATCCGCGCCACCACGGCGCTCGGCCTGCTCGCGGGAACCGTCATGTGGACCGCCAGTGCCTCCCCCGCCACCGCCTCCGGTGGCGCGGGGTGGCGGGAGGAAGGGCACTTCGACACCCAGGGCGCCTGCCGGAAGGCGGGGCAGGCCGGGGTGGAGAAGAGCAAGTGGGACGAGTACAAGTGCCGCCCCGGCCGCAGCGCCTACGTCACGCTGTGGGTCCGGGGCGGCGCCGCGCGCCTCACCGGGCCGACCGCCGGCTGACATGCGGCACGCCCTTCCGAAAGACCGTGCCGTGCAGGCCGCGGGCGGGGTGTCGGCGCTGTTCGTCGTGGTGCTGGCGGGTTGGCTCGCCGGTCTGCTGCGGATCAACGACCAGTGGCTCGACCTGTCCTCCCCCCGCATGCGCGGCACCACGCTCCTGACCTCGGTGGCCGTGGGCGTCCCGGTGCTCGGCGTCGGCGTCCTGCTGCTCGCCGAGCGGTCCGCCCGGCGCTACGGCGGAGTGCTGCTGGTGGCGGGCGCCCTGTGGCTGCTGCCCTCGGCCGTCGCCGACCTGCTGGGGCCCGCCGGGCTGGGCCCGGCGGGCGCCGCCGTGTCCCTGCTGCTCGCGGTCGCCGCCATGGTCTGCCGGCCGCTGACCGTCCTGCTGCTGCCGCTGTGGCTCTTCCCCCGCGGTGCCAAGCGGCGCTGGCACTGGTGGGCCATGAGCGCGGCCGCCTCCGCCTACTGGCTCGGTTACGCCGCGCTGTGGCTGATCAGCGAGCCACGGGTCGGCGCGGTCACCAACCCCGCCTTCCACACCGCCGGCGGCCAATGGGCCTTCGACCACCTCGACACCTACGCGGCGGCGGAGCCCTGGGTGCTGCGCAGCGTGGCGGTCGCCGTCACGGCCGCCCTGTGCTGCCGCGCCGCCGTCTCCGGCGGCGCCGAGCGGCGCGACTGGGCCCTGCTGGCCGCCGCCTACCCGGCCTGCGTCTCGCTCCTGCTGTCGGAGTGGGGCGAGGGCATGCCCACGATCGCGGCCCGCACCCTCGGCAGCGCGGTCTGGGCGGCCGCCATCTGTCTGGGCGTCGCCCGCACCGGGATCTGGCGGCTCGACCGCTCCACCAGCCACCGGCTCGCCCGCGCCTTCGTCCTCACCTCGCTCGCCGCCGTCGTCGTCTGCGCCGCCGTCGCCGTGCAGGCCGGACTCCCCTCCGTGCGCGACGGGACCACCGTCACCGCCGTCGGCGGCGCCCTGCTGCTGGGCTGCGCGCTGCGGCCGTCCGCCCGCTGGCTCACCCTCCGCGTCGAGCGCGCCTTCTACGGGCCCCGGGCCCGGCCGCACGAAGCCGTCAGCGCCCTGGCCGTACGCCTGCAACAGGCCCCGCACCCCGGCGAGGTGCCCCAGCAGATCTGCCGCAGCGCCGTCGAGGACCTCGGCGTCTCCGGGGCCGCCGTCAGCGTCGACACCCGCGCCGGGCCCCGTCGGCTGGCCGACGCCGGGGCGCCCCTCACCGGCCGCGTCCAGACCTATCCGCTGCGCCACCACGGCCGCACCGTCGGGCGGCTCGACGTCTCCCGCGACGGCTCCGGCACGCCCGCCGAGCGCGACAGCGGGCTGCTGTCCCTCCTCGCCGACCAGGCCGCCCCCGCGCTCGCCGCGCTGCGGCTGGCCGAGGAGGCCCAGGCCGCCCGCGAGCGGCTGGTGCTCGCCCGCGAGCAGGAGCGGCGCAGGCTGCGCCGGGAGATCCACGACGGCCTCGGGCCCCAACTCGCCGCCGTACGGCTGCGCCTGGACATCGCCCAGACCTCCTGCCCGCCCGGCCACCCGGCCCGCGTCCAGCTCTGCGAGGCCGCCGAAACCCTCGCCGAGGCCCTGGTCGAGGTGCGCCGCATCACCGCCGGGCTCGCCCCGGCCGCCCTCGCCGAGCGCGGCCTCGCCGGTGCGGTGCGGGACCTGGCGCGGCGGCTGGGCGTGGACGGGCTGCGGGTGAGCGTGGCCAGCAGGCCCGCCGTCCTGCCCCCGCTGTCGCCGGGCGTCGAGACCGCGGCGTACCGGATCGCGGCCGAGTCGCTCACCAACGCCGTACGACACGCCCGGGCGCGCCAGGTCCGGGTCGAACTCGCCACCGATCCCGACACCCTCGAAACCCTCGACATCACGATCACCGACGACGGCAGCGGACTGCCGGAGACCGCGGTGCACGGCGTCGGGCTGGCCTCGGTCCGGGAACGGGCCGAGGAGATCGGCGGCTCCTGCACGGTCACCGGCTCCGCGACCGGCACCGTGGTGCACGCGGTGCTGCCGCTCATCGGCCCCGGGGAGCACGAGGACCCAGAGGAACACCTGGAGCACACCGGATGCCGGTCCTGTACGACACTCATCACCCAGGCCAAGCCCAGGGAGAGGACCCCGGCCCCATGACCGCGCCGGTGGGCCCGCCGGCGGGTGCCGCCGTGACCGCCCCGGTGGGCACCGCGCAGTGGCGCGTCCTCCTCGTCGACGACCATCCGCTCTTCCGCGAGGGCCTGGCCGCCGCCCTCAACCTGGACGACGCCTTCACCGTCGTCGGCCAGGCGGCCTGCGCGGACGAGGCGGTCGCCGAGGCCGGGCGGGCCGCGCCCGATCTGGTGGTGATGGACCTCGGGCTGCCCGGCCGGTCCGGTCTGGAGGCCACCCGGCGGATCCTGTGCGCCCGCCCCGAGGCGCGGGTGATGGTCATGACGATGTCCGAGGACGACGACAGCCTGCTGGCCGCCGTGCGCGCCGGGGCCCGTGGCTATCTCCTCAAGGGCGCGGGCCGGGACGAGATCCTGCGCGCCCTGCACACGGTGGTGCGCGGCGGCGCCGTCTTCAGCCCGCGCATGGCGGAGCGGCTGGGGGCGCTGCTGGGCGCCTCCGGCGCGGCGTCGGCCAAGGAGGCGTTCCCGACCCTCACCGCGCGCGAACGGGAGGTGCTGGACCTGCTCGCGGGCGGGCTCGGCTACCGGCAGATCGCCCAGCGGCTGGTGGTCACGGACAAGACCGTGCGCAACCACGTCGGCTCGATCTTCGCCAAGCTCCAGGTGCACGACCGGGCCCAGGCGATCGTCCGGGCCCGCGAAGCCGGTCTCGGAGGCGAGTGACGAGGCGAATGACTCCCTTGGCCGTGTGTCTGATACTGGGTGGGTTATGGAATTCGTCATCCTTGCTGTAGTCATCGCTGTGGTCGCGCTCGCCGCGATCAGCGGGCTTGTGATCAGCAGCCGCAAGAAGAAGCGACTGCCCCCGGCACCGCCGAGCAGCCCGTCCGTCACCGCGCCGCCCGCCGAACCGCACGTCGGCGAGGAGGCCGAAACCCCGCGCGAGGAACCGCGCAGAACCATCGAAGAGGTGGACCTGCCCGGCGCCGAGGCGCCGGCCGCGCCCGCGGAGGCCGCCGCCCCCGCCGCGCCGGAGGCCCCGCCGGTCGAGGTTCCGGAGCCGACCGCCGGCCGGCTGGTCCGGCTGCGCGCCCGGCTGTCCCGTTCCCAGACGACTCTGGGCAAGGGGCTGCTGACGCTGCTGTCCCGTGAGCACCTCGACGACGACACCTGGGAGGAGATCGAGGACACGCTGCTGACCGCCGACGTCGGCGTCGCCCCGACCCAGGAGCTGGTCGAGCGGCTGCGCGAGCGCGTCAAGGTGCTCGGCACCCGCAGCCCCGAGGAGCTGCGCGGGCTGCTGCGCGAGGAGCTGCTGCACCTCGTCGGCACCGAGGCCGACCGCACCGTGCACACCGAGAGCGGGGTGGGGGCGAACGGCGAGGAGAAGCCGGGCGTCGTCATGGTCGTCGGGGTCAACGGCACCGGCAAGACCACCACCACCGGCAAGCTGGCCCGGGTCCTGGTGGCCGACGGCAAGTCGGTCGTGCTGGGCGCGGCGGACACGTTCCGGGCGGCCGCCGCCGATCAGCTGCAGACCTGGGGCGAGCGGGTCGGCGCCCGTACGGTCCGCGGCCCCGAGGGCGGCGACCCGGCGTCGGTCGGCTTCGACGCGGTGAAGGAGGGAATCGCCGAGTCCGCGGACGTCGTCCTCATCGACACCGCCGGGCGGCTGCACACCAAGACCGGCCTGATGGACGAGCTGGGCAAGGTCAAGCGGGTCGTGGAGAAGCACGGCACGGTGGACGAGGTGCTGCTCGTGCTCGACGCCACCACCGGGCAGAACGGCCTGGTGCAGGCGCGGGTCTTCCGCGAGGTGGTGGACATCACCGGCATCGTGCTCACCAAGCTGGACGGCACCGCCAAGGGCGGCATCGTCGTCGCGGTCCAGCGCGAACTGGGCGTACCGGTCAAGCTGATCGGGCTGGGCGAGGGCGCGGACGACCTGGCGCCGTTCGAGCCGGAGGCGTTCGTCGACGCGCTGATCGGCGACTGATCCGGTCCCTCACGCCGTCCCCCAACGCCGGACGGGCTTGAATCGACCACCGATTCAAGCCCGTCCGGCGTTTGTCCGGCGTTTTACGGAGGGACGCGGCGCCCTCAGGACCCGGCGCGGTGGCTCACATAGGCGAGGGTGCCCAGCACCAGCCGGGCGTGCGGCGGGCGACCCGCCGTGTCGAGGGTCGGCGGGCGCAGCCAGCGCACCGGTCCCATGCCCCCGAGGTCGGAGGGCGGCGCGGTGATGTGGTCGCCCTTCCCTAAGCAGCTCAGATCGAGATCGGCGTCGTCCCAGCCCATGCGGTAGAGGAGGCCGGGGAGTTCGGCCGCGGCCCCCGGCTCGACGAAGAACTGGGCGCGCCCGTGCGGGGTGACGGCCACCGGGCCGAGCGGCAGGCCCATCCGCTCCAGCCGCACCAGAGCGTGCCGCCCCGCGTACTCGGCCACCTCCAGGACGTCGAACGACCGGCCCACGGGCAGCAGGACGGCCGCCCCCGGGACCTCCTCCCACGCCGCCGCGGCGGCGTCGAGCGTGGCGCCCGCAGGTACGCCGGGCACGAAGCCGAGCGGATGGGCGCCGGGGGAGGGACAGTCGGCAGCACCGCAGGAGCATTCGCCCGAGCCGCCCGAGCCGCCGCGCGTGGCCCGGGCGCCCGGCACCACGTCCCAGCCCCACAGCCCGGTGTACTCCGCCACCGTGGTGGACTCGGACGTACGGCCGCGGCGCCGTGAGCCGGACCGCATCTCCCGGATGCCGCCGATCGTGAAGCCCATGCCCCCTCCAACGGGTCGCGCTCTCGATGGTTACGAGCCGGAGCGCACTCATGACGCTCCGTCGCCGATGTGGTGCGGCGGGTGGTGTGTCGCGGTGTAACGGGTGGTGTGGAACGGCGCGTACGCCCCGCTGTGCACCTCTTCGCGTTCTTCCGGTCGCCCCGTGTCAAGTGAATCGTGTGAATCGGCGACGGGGTTCATTCGAAGGGGTGGCGAATGGTGGCGTTTTCCCGATCCACCTCGCATAGAGCGTGATCGTAGGATTACTTTCGGTGCACGATCCCCGATGGCGAGCATATGCCCGGCCGCGGTCCGGTACTTGCCACTGGCAAGGGCCGGTTCCGGCGGCGGACGGTTGATGCGCCGTATCGCGGGGACAACTGACCGTGACAGAGGGCATTCTGGTGGCGGTCCGGAAAGATTCGTGGGATGGGGGCGTTCCGGTGGGCGACAGCGGCGGCGGTGCTGACAAGCGACCCAACGCGCAGCTGGGGTCGTGGTTTGTGCGCAGCGGCTGGTCGAAGGGGGAGCTGGCCCGCCAAGTCAACCGCAGAGCGCGTCAGTTAGGCGCCCATCACATCAGTACGGACACCTCGCGGGTGCGCCGCTGGCTGGACGGGGAACAGCCGCGCGAGCCGATCCCGCAGATCCTCTCCGAGCTGTTCTCCGAGCGCTTCGGCTGCGTGGTCGGCATCGAGGACCTGGGGCTGCGCCCCGCCCACCGGTCACCGTCCGTGTCCGGAGTGGATCTTCCTTGGGCCGGTCCCGAGACCGTCGCGCTGATCGGCGAGTTCTCCCGCAGCGACCTCATGCTCGCCCGGCGCGGCTTCCTCGGCACCTCCCTCGCCCTCTCCGCGGGCCCCGCCCTCATCGAGCCGATGCAGCGCTGGCTGGTGCCCTCGCCGAGCGGGGCGCCCGGCGGCGCGCGCGCGGCGGACAGCGGCCGCTCCCGGCGCATCTCCCGGCTCTCCGAGCCGGAGCTGGAGCTGCTGGAGTCCACCATCACGATGTTCCGCGCCTGGGACGCCCAGTGCGGCGGCGGGCTGCGCCGCAAGGCGGTGGTCGGCCAGCTGCACGAGGTCACCGACCTGCTCCAGGAGTCGCACACCGAGGCGGTGTCCAAGCGGCTGTTCAAGGTCGCGGGCGAGCTGGCCGAGCTGGCCGGGTGGATGAGCTACGACATCGGGCTCCAGCCCACCGCCCAGAAGTACTTCGTCCTCGCGCTGCACGCCGCCAAGGAGTCCGGCGACCGCCCGCTCGGCTCGTACATCCTCTCCAGCATGAGCCGCCAGATGATCCACGTCGGGCGGCCGGACGACGCGCTGGAGCTGATCCACCTCGCGCAGTACGGCAGCCGGGAGAGCGCCACCCCGCGCACCCAGGCCATGCTGTATGCGATGGAGGGCCGGGCGTACGCCAACATGGGCCAGCCCAGCAAGTGCCACCGCGCCGTCAAGATGGCCGAGGACACCTTCGCCGACTGCGCCACGGGCGACGGCGACCCGAACTGGATCGACTTCTTCTCCGAGGCCGAGCTGAACGCGGAGAACGCCCACTCCTACCGCGACCTCGCCTACGTCGCGGGCCGCAGCCCCACCTACGCCCAGCTCGCCGACCCGGTGATGCGCAACGCCGTGCGCCTCTTCGGCGAGGAGACCGCCGAGGGCGAGGGCGGACACCAGCGTTCGTATGCGCTCAACCTGATCGGCATGGCCACCGTCCACCTCCTCCAGAAGCAGCCCGAGCAGTGTGCGGAGGTCGCCGGGAAGGCGCTGCCGCTCGCCCAGCGGATCCGCTCGGAGCGGGTGAACAACCGCCTCCGCAAGACCGTGGACACGGCGGTGCGCCACTTCGGGGACGTGCCCGAGGTCGTCGAGCTGAGCGACAGGCTCGTCGAAATGCTGCCCGACTCCCCGGACGGGACGGGCGCCCCCCGGGCCGTCTGAGGCGGCCCGGAGCGGGCTGCGACACGGTAACGGAGCGGAAGGACCGCTTACCGTCAATTCATCGGCGCGTAACACGCCCGCGCCCTTCGTCACTGCCGCGAAACATCGAGGGGCATCGACTGAAACGGCGCTGCGCCAATCTCGTGGCGAATACCGGCCCTTTTGTTTATTGCCCGCACGGGCCGTTTCGACAGCGAGGAGACGCCGATGCCAGTGGGCATCACGATGCTTGCCGCGGACAAGATCACACCCGATGACGCACTCAGCGCGGCCAACACCGGGTTCATGCTGCTGTGCGCCGCCCTGGTCCTGATCATGACGCCCGGCCTTGCCTTCTTCTACGGCGGCATGGTCCGCGTCAAAAGCGTGCTGAACATGCTGATGATGAGCTTCATCAGCATCGGCATCGTCACCGTCCTGTGGGTCCTCTACGGCTTCAGCGTCGCCTTCGACAAGGGCAATGACCTGTTCGGCGGCTTCGACTGGCTGGGCATGCACAACATCGGGCTGACCGAGCTGTGGCCCGGGTACACGATTCCGATCTATGTCTTCGCCCTGTTCCAGATGATGTTCGCGATCATCACCCCGGCGCTGATCAGCGGTGCTCTCGCGGACCGCGTGAAGTTCTCCGCCTGGGCGGTGTTCATCGCCCTGTGGGCGACGGTCGTCTACTTCCCGGTCGCGCACTGGGTGTGGGCTCCCGACGGCTGGGCCTTCAAGCTCGGCGTGATCGACTTCGCCGGTGGTACGGCCGTCCACATCAACGCGGGCGCCGCCGCGCTCGGCGTGATCCTCGTCATCGGCAAGCGGGTCGGCTTCAAGAAGGACCCGATGCGGCCGCACAGCCTGCCGCTGGTCATGCTCGGCGCCGGTCTGCTGTGGTTCGGCTGGTTCGGCTTCAACGGCGGCTCCTGGCTCGGCGCCGACGGCGTCACCGCGGCCGCCTTCACCAACACCCAGGTCGCCACCGCCTCCGCGATGCTCGGCTGGCTCGCGTACGAGAAGATCCGGCACGGCTCCTTCACCACCCTGGGCGCCGCCTCCGGCGCCGTCTCCGGGCTCGTCGCGATCACCCCGGCCTGCGGCGCGGTCAGCCCGCTCGGCGCGATCGCGATCGGCGTCATCGCCGGTGTCGTCTGCGCCATGGCGGTCGGCCTGAAGTACAAGTTCGGCTACGACGACTCGCTCGACGTCGTCGGCGTCCACATGGTCGGCGGCCTCATCGGTTCGCTGCTCATCGGCCTCTTCGCCACCGGCCGGGTGCAGAGCGACGCCAAGGGTCTGTTCTACGGCGGCGACTTCAGCCAGCTCGGCAAGCAGGCCGCCGGTGCCTTCGCGGTCCTCGCCTACTCCCTGATCGTCTCCGCGATCCTGGCCAAGGTCATCGACCTGGTCATGGGCTTCCGGGTGGACGAGGACGACGAGGTCGCCGGGATCGACCAGGTCGAGCACGCCGAGACGGCGTACGACTACGCGGGGGCCGGCGGTGGTACCTCCCTCGGCGGCCTCCAGGCGGCCGCGCACTCGGCGGTCGGCGAGGCGAAGAAGAAGGACGCCAAGAAGGACCCGAAGAAGGTGGACGCGTGAAGCTCATCACGGCGGTTGTGAAGCCGCACCGGCTCGACGAGATCAAGGAAGCCCTCCAGGCGTTCGGCGTGCAGGGCCTGACCGTCACCGAGGCCAGCGGCTACGGGCGCCAGCGCGGCCACACCGAGGTCTACCGGGGCGCGGAGTACACCGTCGACCTGGTGCCCAAGGTCCGCATCGAGGTGCTGGCCGAGGACGAGGACGCCGACGAACTCGTCGAGGTCGTGGTCAAGGCCGCCCGCACCGGAAAGATCGGGGACGGCAAGGTCTGGAGCGTCCCCGTCGAGACCGCGGTCCGGGTCAGGACCGGCGAACGGGGCCCGGACGCCTTGTGAGCCACCCGTGAGGCATCCAGCAAGCGCATGTCCAGCTGACAGGGAGCAGCCGAGTTGACGGAACGCGTCGAGGCAACGACAGAGACCACCGACTCGGGCCCCGGCGGCTACGCGGCGGCCCGGCTGCGGCTCCTCCAGGAGGAGTCGCGGTCCGGGCCGCCGCGCCGTGGCGCGCTCGCCGGACTCACCGACCAGTGGCTGGCCGCGCTGCTCACCGGCGGCGCCGAGACCTCCGGGATCACGGAGGGCGTCGCGCTGGTGGCGGTCGGCGGATACGGACGCGGCGAGCTGTCCCCGCGCAGCGACCTCGACGTCGTCCTGCTGCACGACGGCTCCGCCGATTCCTCGGCCCTCGCGGCACTGGCCGACCACGTCTGGTACCCCGTCTGGGACATGGGGCTGGCCCTCGACCACTCCGTACGCACCCCCGGCGAGGCCCGCAAGACCGCCGCCGAGGACCTGAAGGTCCAGCTCGGCCTGTTGGACGCCCGCCATCTCGCGGGAGACGCCGCCCTCACCGCGGGCCTGCGCACCACGGTCCTCGCGGACTGGCGCGCCCAGGCCCCGAAGCGCCTGCCCGAACTGCGCGAGCTGTGCCAGGAGCGCGCCGAGCGCCACGGCGAGCTGCAGTACCTGCTCGAACCCGACGTGAAGGAGGCGCGCGGCGGACTGCGCGACGCCACCGCGCTGCGGGCCATCGCCGCCTCCTGGCTCGCCGACGCGCCCCGCGAGGGCCTGGACGAGGCCCGGCGGCGGCTGCTGGACACGCGCGACGCGCTCCACCTGGCCACCGGCCGGGCCACCGACCGCCTCTCCCTCCAGGAACAGGACCAGGTCGCGGCCGAGGTCGGCCTGATGGACGCCGACGCCCTGCTGCGCCAGGTCTACGAGTCGGCCCGGACCATCGCGTACGCGAGCGATGTCACCTGGCGCGAGGTCGACCGGGTGCTGCGCGCCCGCTCGGGGAGCCGGCCGCGGCTGCGCGGACTGCTCGGCGGCCGCGGACGCGGGGGCTCCGGCTCCGCGCAGACCCCGGCGGAGCGCAGCCCGCTCGCCGAGGGCGTCGTCGAACAGGACGGCGAGGTGGTGCTCGCCCGCGCCGCGCGCCCCGAGCGCGACCCCGTGCTCCCGCTGCGGGCCGCCGCGGCCGCCGCCCAGGCCGGTCTTCCGCTCTCGCTGCACGCCGTACGGCGGCTGGCCGCCGCCACGGGCCCGCTGCCGGTGCCCTGGCCGCCCGAGGCCCGGGAGGAACTGGTCACCCTGCTGGGCGCGGGCGAGTCCACCGTGCCGGTGTGGGAGGCCCTGGAGGCCGAGGGCCTGATCACCCGGCTGCTGCCGGACTGGGAGCGGGTGCGCTGCCGCCCGCAGCGCAACCCCGTGCACCGCTGGACCGTCGACCGCCATCTCGTCGAGACCGCGGTGCGCGCGAGCGCCCTCAGCCGCCGCGTCGGCCGCCCCGACCTGCTGCTGGTCGCCGCGCTGCTGCACGACATCGGCAAGGGCTGGCCCGGCGACCACTCGGTGGTGGGGGAGACGATCGTCCGGGACGTGGCCACCCGGATCGGCTTCGACCGCGCCGATGTGTCCGTCCTCGCCACCCTCGTACGCCACCATCTGCTCCTCGTCGAGACCGCCACCCGCCGCGACCTGGACGACCCGGCCACCGTGCGCTCGGTCGCCGAGGCCGTCCGCGGCCCCGCCACCCTGGAGCTGCTGCACGCCCTCACCGAGGCCGACGCGCTGGCCACCGGGCCCGCGGCGTGGAGCGCCTGGCGTGGCGCGCTCGTCGCCGACCTGGTCAAGCGGGTCGCCGCCGTCCTCGCGGGCGAGCCCGCCGCCGACCCGGACGCCCCGCAGCAGATCACCGCCGAGCAGGAACGGCTCGCGATCGAGGCGTGCCGCACCGGCGGCCCGGTGCTCGCCCTCCACGCCCGGTCGGAGGCGCTGCCGCCGGGCACGCCCACCGGGACGGCACCCGAGGAGGCGGCGGAACCGGAACCGATCGGCGTCGAGCTGCTGATCGCCGTCCCCGACCAGTCCGGAGTGCTGGCCGCGGCCGCCGGGGTGCTCGCCCTGCACCGGCTCACGGTGCGGGCGGCCGACCTGCGCGCCGTGGAACTGCCGTCGGAGCTGGACGGCGCCGACAAGCCCGGCGGCGTCCTGCTGCTGAGCTGGCGGGTGGCCGCCGAATACGGATCGCTGCCGCAGGCCGCCCGGCTGCGGAACGATCTGCTCCGGGCCCTGGACGGCTCGCTCGACATCGTCGCGCGGCTCGCCGAGCGCGAGGCCGCCTACCGCAAGTACCCGCGCCGCCGAGGCATCCACGCCCCGCCCCCGCGGGTGACGGTCGCGCCCGGCAGCTCACAGCTCGCCACCGTGATCGAGGTCCGCGCCCAGGACATCCCCGGCCTCCTCCACCGCATCGGCCGCGCCCTGGAGGCGTCCGGCGTCACGGTCCGCAGCGCCCACGTCAGCACGCTGGGCGCGAACGCGGTCGATGCGTTCTACGTCACGGACTCCACCGGCGCCCCCCTGGCCCCCATGCGTGCGGCGGAACTGGCCCGAGAGGTGGAACAGGCCCTGCGCTAGCGCTCCCACCGGCCGTCCGCCGCGGCGAGGCCGAACAGGAACCCGCCTGGGCCCCGGGGATGGGGGCACCTTCCCGCGGCAGCCGGTGGAGTTCCCGGACCGGTCCCGCATGCCGGAGACGCCCCCGCCCCCACCGGCATGCGGACAGCCGGGCCCAGGGCCGGGGACGCACCCCCGGCCTCTCCGGCGTCCCGCGAGCCGGGTGTCCAGGGGCGGAGCCCCCCCCACCCGCAGCCCCTCCGGCGTTTGAGGAGCGGCCCGGGGTGGATGTGCCCCACCCCAGCCCCTCCGGCGATTGAGGAGCGGGGGCCGGGGCGGAGCCCCGGTTCGGGTAGGGGCGGGGTGGGGGAAGACCCTCCGACCGAGTGGCACACGCCCGGGGGCAGACCGTTACCGCGGCGTGCGGATACCCTTGGAGGCCGACCGCCGACCCGACATCCGACCGAAGGATTCGCGACCACCGTGTTCGATACCCTCTCCGATCGCCTCGCAGCGACTTTCAAGAACCTCCGGGGCAAGGGCCGCCTCAGCGAGGCGGACATCGACGCGACGGCACGCGAGATCCGGATCGCCCTGCTCGAGGCGGACGTCGCGCTGCCCGTCGTACGGGCGTTCATCAAGCAGGTCAAGGAGCGCAGCCTCGGCGCCGAGGTCTCCCAGGCGCTGAACCCGGCCCAGCAGGTCATCAAGATCGTCAACGAGGAGCTGATCGGCATCCTCGGTGGCGACGCCCGCCGCCTGCGCTTCGCCAAGCAGCCCCCGACGGTCATCATGCTCGCCGGTCTGCAGGGCGCCGGTAAGACGACGCTCGCCGGAAAGCTCGGCCGCTGGCTGAAGGGCCAGGGCCACGCGCCGCTGCTCGTCGCGTGTGACCTCCAGCGCCCCAACGCCGTCAACCAGCTCTCGGTGGTCGCCGAGCGCGCGGGCGTCGCGGTGTTCGCGCCGGAGCCGGGCAACGGCGTCGGCGACCCGGTGAAGGTGGCCCAGGACTCGATCGAGTTCGCCAAGACCAAGCAGCACGACGTCGTGATCGTCGACACCGCCGGACGCCTCGGCATCGACGAGGAACTGATGCGTCAGGCCGCGGACATCCGCGACGCGGTCAGCCCGGACGAGGTCCTGTTCGTCGTCGACGCGATGATCGGCCAGGACGCGGTGAACACCGCCGAGGCGTTCCGCGACGGCGTCGGCTTCGACGGCGTGGTGCTCTCCAAGCTCGACGGCGACGCGCGCGGCGGTGCCGCGCTGTCCATCGCGCATGTCACCGGCCGTCAGATCATGTTCGCCTCCAACGGCGAGAAGCTGGACGACTTCGACGCGTTCCACCCGGACCGCATGGCGTCCCGCATCCTCGGCATGGGCGACATGCTCAGCCTCATCGAGAAGGCCGAGCAGACCTTCAGCCAGCAAGAGGCCGAGAAGATGGCGGCCAAGCTGGCGAAGGGCCCCAAGGAGTTCACGCTCGACGACTTCCTGGCGCAGATGGAGCAGGTCCGCAAGATGGGCTCCATCTCCAAGCTGCTCGGCATGCTGCCGGGCATGGGCCAGATGAAGGACCAGATCAACAATCTGGACGAGCGGGACGTGGACCGCACGGCCGCGATCATCAAGTCGATGACGCCGGGCGAGCGCCAGGACCCGAACATCATCAACGGCTCCCGCCGTGCCCGTATCGCCCGGGGTTCCGGCGTCGAGGTGAGCGCGGTCAAGAACCTGGTGGAGCGGTTCTTCGAAGCGCGCAAGATGATGTCGAAGATGGCCCAGGGCGGCGGCATGCCGGGGATGCCCGGGATGCCGGGCATGCCGGGCGGCGGCAGCGCCAAGCGCAAGGGCAAGCAGCAGAAGAAGGTCAAGGGCAAGCAGCGCAGCGGCAACCCGATGAAGCGGAAGGCCGACGAGCAGGCCGCCGCGGCCCGCCGTGAGCAGGCGGGCCAGCAGGGCGGCGCGTTCGGCGCGCCCGGCGGCCAGGGCGGCCAGGACTTCGAACTTCCCGACGAGTTCAAGAAGTTCATGGGCTGAACCCGCCCGCACAGCACCGGGTGCGCGGGTCCCTGCCACGGACGGCAGGGGCCCGCGCCCCCGTATGTGCGGACGTTCAGGCCCGGACGTTCAGGCCCGGGCGATCAGGTACCGCAGGACGTTCGGCATCCACACCGTCCCGTCCGGACGCTGATACGGATGCAGCGCCTCCGCTATCTCCTTGCGCACCTGTGTCGGATCGGTCGCCCGCTCCGCCGCGTCGAACAGCCCCGTCGAGAGCAGTCCGCGCACCGCGCTGTCCAGGTCGGCGTACCCGAACGGGCAGGCCACCCGCCCCGATCCGTCCGGCCGCAGCCCGGCCCGCTCGGCCAGCGTCTCCAGGTCGTCCCGGCCGCACGGCCGCCAGCGCGCCGGGGCGCACATCGGGTCGGCGAGCCGGGCCCCCACCCGCAGGACCGACGAGGTGGCGCACCGCTCCGGCGGACCCCACCCGGCCAGCACCACCGCGCCGCCGCGCTCGGCGAGCGCCGCGGCCGCCGTGAGCGAGGAGGCCGCCGCGCCGAGCCCGCCGGTGCCGCCCGCCGCCGGGGCGGGCAGCGGCTCGAAGGCGGTCACGACCGAGAAGCGGGAGACCGCCGCCGCCTCCCGCGCGCACGCCGACTCCGCGTCGCCGGGCCCCAGCCGCACCGGGTCGCCCAGCCGCTCCCGCGCCAGCGCGAGGCGCGGCTCGTCCGTGTCGACCCCGCAGACGTCGGCGCCGCGCCCGGCCGCCATGAGAAGGGCGAGTCCCGAGCCGCAGCCCAGCCCCAGCAGCCGCGTGCCGGTGCCGACGTCCAGCCGTTCGTACACGGCCTCGTACAGCGGCACCAGCATCCGTTCCTGGATCTCCGCCCAGTCGCGGGCGCGGGCGTGCGGGTCCGCCGTGCGCGGCGGGGAGGGGTGCGGGTGGCGCCGCCGTACGAGCGTAGATGTCATCGAAAGGGCCCCAATCAGCGAAGAGCAGTGCCGTCGTCAGATCCGCCGTTGTGCGCCAGAGGGTGCCGTGTGGATCGTGCCGGGCTCTTCCACAGGGCACCCGCTCGTCGCGTCCCACCCCCGTATGCCAGAGAACTCCGCATCCGTCCCCGCGTCCAGAGCTTTCACGGCCGTGCTTGCGTGCCCCCTCCGTGCGCCCCCACACGCCCTGGCGAACGGCCCCGCTCCCGCGACCGCCCCGTGCCCAGCCCCGCCCCGGCCCGCCCCGGTGGAAATTCGCCGCGGTTCGCCGCGCCGCCGCCGTACGATCGGCGCCATGGTCAAAGCACCCGTTCTCACCCCTCGTGCGGTGGATTTTCCGCGTTGGTACCAGGATGTCATCAGCAAGGCCGAGCTGGCCGAGAACGGACCGGTGCGCGGCACCATGGTCATCCGACCGTACGGATACGGGCTGTGGGAGCGGATGCAGGGCGATCTGGACGCCCGGATCAAGGCGGTGGGCGTCCAGAACGCCTACTTCCCCCTCTTCATCCCGCAGTCGTACCTGACCCGGGAGGCGGAGCACGTCGAGGGCTTCGCGCCCGAACTCGCGGTCGTCACCCACGGCGGCGGCAAGGAGCTGGAGGAGCCGGTGGTGGTCCGGCCCACCTCCGAGACGATCGTCAACGAGTACTTCTCGAAGTGGGTGCGGAGCTACCGCGATCTGCCACTGCTGATCAACCAGTGGGCCAATGTGGTGCGTTGGGAGCTGCGGCCCCGGCTGTTCCTGCGGACGACCGAATTCCTCTGGCAGGAAGGGCACACCGCGCACGCCACGTACGAGGACGCCCGGGAGTTCGCCGCCCGCATCCACCGCGATGTCTACGCCGACTTCATGGAGAACGTGCTCGCCATGGACGTCGTCCTGGGGCGCAAGACCGCCCGGGAGCGTTTCGCGGGCGCCGTCAACACCCTCACTCTGGAAGGGATGATGGGCGACGGCAAGGCGCTGCAGCTGGGCACCAGCCATGAGCTGGGCCAGAACTTCGCCCGCGCCTTCAACACCCGCTATCTGTCCAGGGACGGCGAGCAGGAGCTGGTCTGGCAGACCTCCTGGGGCAGCACGACCCGCCTGGTCGGCGCGCTGGTGATGACGCATGGCGACGACGACGGGCTGCGGCTGCCGCCCCGGCTGGCCCCGGTCCAGGCCGTCGTCCTCGCGGTCAAGGGCGACGACGCGGTGCTCGCCGCGGTCCGCGAGACCGGCGACCGGCTGGCGGCGGCGGGGGTGCGGGTCCAGGTCGACGACCGCACCGACGTCCCCTTCGGCCGCCGCGCGGTCGACTGGGAGCTGCGGGGCGTGCCGGTGCGCGTCGAGATCGGCCCGCGCGACCTGGCGGCCGGGACCGCCACCCTCGTCCGGCGCATTCCGGGCGGCAAGGAACCGGTGCGCGCCGACCTGCTGGCCGAGGCGGTGCCGAAGGCACTGGAGGAGGACCAGGCGCTGCTGCTGCGCCAGGCGCGGGAGCGCCGCGCGGCGCGCACGGTGGAGGCGCGGACCGTGGAAGAGGCCGCGGAGGCGGCGGCCGCGGGCGGCTGGGCGCGCATCCGGTGGGCCGATCTGGGCCCGGAGGGCGAGGCCGCGCTCGCCGAGCGGGCGGTGTCCGTACGGTGTCTGGTCACCGAGGACGGGGCGGTGCCGGACGCGGATGACGCGCCAGGTAACGTCGCCTTCGTGGCACGCGCCTACTGAGGGCGCGGGACGGCGAGCCGGTGCCGACGGTGTACGCGTCCTCGGCGGGCCGATGTCTGCGGGCCGGTGTCTGCGCCGGTGTCTACGGGCCGGGCCGTACGTGGCGGTACGTACCGCCTTGGTGCGCCGTGGGCGGCTCATCCATGCATGTGCGCACCCGCCCTCGTCGCGACGCATCAGCGCTGAACTGACTGGTACGTGCAAATTATTTGAGATGCCCCGGAATCGGAACACCGGGCGGCTCCTGCTCGTTAGCACGACGTGAGCACGACACCACCTGTACTCGCCGCAGAGCTGGCACAGGCGTGGGCCGACATTCAACGGCACCACCCCGAGCTGCCAGATCTAGCCGCGCCCGAATCGCTGATCGGAGAGTCGTCGTCCGCATGTGGCGCCGAGCTCTCCTTCGAACGGCTGCTGCACGAGGCAGTCCACGGCATCGCCGCCGCCCGCGGTGTCCGTGATACCTCGCGCGCCGGCCGCTACCACAACCGCCGGTTCCTGGCGATCGCCGAGGAGCTGGGGCTCGACCACTCCGAGGAGCCGCACCCAAGCAGCGGCTTCTCGCTGGTCACCCTCAGTCCCGAGGCGAGAAAGCGCTACCGGACCACGATCGACCGGCTGCACCGCGCCCTCAAGGCGCACACCGTCGCGACCGCGGCCGAGACCTCCCGCGCCTTCCGCGGGCCCGCGGCACGGCACGGTTCGTCCGGGGGCGGCGTCCGCGTCAAGGCGGTGTGCGACTGCGGGCGGAACGTCCGCGTCGTCCCGTCGGTGCTGGCCCAGGCGCCGATCATGTGCGGGGGATGCGGGAAGCCGTTCCGCATTCCGGACGCGGTGGCCGCGGTCGGCTGACCTGTCACGGTGTGGCAGAATGGTCCGCTGTACTCGACAGCCGACCAGGACCCCTCTCTCCTCCGGCTGACGCGTCCATCGGGCACTCGGGTACCGCAACCCCACGCGGCACTTCGCAGTGCTCAACCACGTCAAGACCAGGAGACACCACTCCCGTGGCAGTCAAGATCAAGCTGAAGCGTCTGGGCAAGATCCGTTCGCCTCACTACCGCATCGTCGTCGCCGACTCCCGCACCCGCCGTGACGGCCGGGCGATCGAGGAGATCGGCCTGTACCACCCGGTGCAGAACCCCTCGCGCATCGAGGTCGACTCTGAGCGTGTGCAGCACTGGCTGAAGGTCGGCGCCCAGCCGACCGAGCCGGTGCTCGCCATCCTGAAGGTCACCGGTGACTGGCAGCAGTTCAAGGGCCTGCCCGCCCCGGCTCCGATGAAGGTCGCCGAGCCGAAGGCCGACAAGCGCGCCCTGTTCGAGGCCGCGGCCAAGGACGCCGGTGACGAGCCGAAGGGTGAGGCCATCACCCCGAAGGCGAAGAAGTCCGAGAAGAAGTCGGACGAGGCGGCCGAGACCGCTGAGTCCACCGCGTCGACCGAGGCCTGAGGATGCTCGAGGAAGCCCTCGAGCACCTGGTGAAGGGCATCGTCGACAACCCCGACGACGTGCAGGTCGCCTCGCGCAACCTGCGTCGCGGACGCGTGCTCGAGGTCCGGGTGCACCCCGATGACCTGGGCAAGGTGATCGGCCGCAACGGCCGCACCGCCCGCGCGCTGCGCACCGTTGTGGGCGCCATCGGCGGCCGTGGGATCCGCGTCGACCTCGTCGACGTGGATCAGGTCAGCTGAGAGGCGATCAATAGGAGCACCGGCACGGGCCGGGGAGGGCTTTGGGCCGTCCCCGGCCCGTGTGCGTGAAAGGGACATGCATCGTGCAGTTGGTTGTCGCGCGGATCGGCCGTGCCCATGGCATCAAGGGCGAGGTCACCGTCGAGGTGCGCACGGACGAGCCCGAGCTGAGGCTCGGTCCGGGCGCCGTGCTGGCCACCGAGCCCGCCTCGGCCGGACCGCTGACCATCGAGACCGGCCGGGTGCACAGCGGTCGGCTGCTGCTGCGCTTCGAGGGGGTGCGGGACCGTACGGGCGCGGAGGCGCTGCGCAACGTCCTGCTCATCGCGGAGGTCGACCCCGAGGAGGTCCCGGAGGACCCCGAGGAGTTCTACGACCACCAGCTGATCGACCTCGACGTGGTCACCGTGGACGGCACGGCGGTCGGCCGGATCTCCGAGATCTCCCACCTTCCGTACCAGGACCTGCTGATCGTGAAGCGGCCCGATGGCGGCGAGGTGATGATCCCGTTCGTCTCCGAAATGGTGCCGGAGATCGACCTGGAGGAGCAGCGCGCGGTCATCGACCCGCCGCCGGGACTGCTGGACGAGGCCGAGGCTGAGATCGCCACCGACGTCGAGGACGCGTCGTCATGAGGCTCGACGTCATCACGATCTTCCCGGAGTACCTGGAGCCGCTGAACGTCTCGCTGGTCGGCAAGGCGCGCGCCCGCGGACAGCTGGACGTCCGCCTGCACGACCTGCGCTCCTTTACGCACGACCGGCACAACACGGTGGACGACACCCCGTACGGGGGCGGCCCGGGCATGGTCATGAAGCCCGAGCCGTGGGGCGAGGCCCTGGATGCGGTCATCGCGTCGGGCGAGGACGAGGGGCTGCCCAAGCCGACCCTCGTGGTGCCCACCCCGAGCGGTCGCCCGTTCACCCAGACCCTCGCGGTGGAGCTGTCCGAGCGCCCCTGGCTGGTCTTCGCCCCGGCGCGCTACGAGGGCATCGACCGGCGGGTGATCGAGGAGTACGGGGAGCGGCTGGAGATCCACGAGGTCTCCATCGGCGACTACGTCCTGGCGGGCGGCGAGGCCGCGGTCCTGGTGATCACGGAGGCCGTCGCCCGGCTGCTGCCCGGTGTGCTGGGCAACGCCGAGTCGCACCAGGACGACTCCTTCGCCCCCGGCGCGATGGCCGATCTGCTGGAGGGGCCCGTCTACACCAAGCCCCCCGAGTGGCGCGGCCGGGGCATCCCGGAGGTGCTGGTCAGCGGCCACCACGGCAAGATCGCGCGGTGGCGCAGGGACGAGGCGTTCCGTCGCACCAGCGCCCACCGCCCCGATCTGATCGAGCGGTGCGACCCGGCGACGCTCGACAAGCACGACCGGGCGCTCCTGGCCGATCTCGGCTGGGAGGAGCTGCCCGGAGCGGGCGAAACCGGGGGACGGGCCCGATTTGGGCGGCCGGACCGGCCCGTGGAAGAATAGGCCGCTGCCGTACGTCCGGGTGGGCGCCCCTGCCACAGGGGGACCGACGCCCGCCCGATGAGGGCGGCACTCCGAATCAACATTCCGATATGCCGCTGATGACCTGTGGCATCAGCGAAGAAAGCAGACGATCATGTCTCACCTGCTCGACAACGTCGACTCCGCGTCGCTGCGCAGCGACATCCCGACGTTCCGCCCCGGCGACACGGTCAACGTCCACGTCCGCGTCATCGAGGGCAACCGCTCGCGTGTCCAGCAGTTCAAGGGCGTCGTCATCCGCCGCCAGGGCTCCGGCGTGCGGGAGACCTTCACCGTCCGCAAGGTGAGCTTCAGCGTCGGCGTCGAGCGCACCTTCCCGGTGCACACCCCGATCGTCGAGAAGATCGAGGTCGTCACCCGCGGTGACGTGCGCCGCGCGAAGCTGTACTACCTGCGTGACCTCCGCGGCAAGGCCGCGAAGATCAAGGAGAAGCGCACCAACTGAGTTTTGTGCGACTACTGAGCTAGCGTCGGATGCCCCGGCCGGGCCGGATAGGCTCTGGCCCGATGGACATCGAAGGACGGCTCGCGGAGCGCGATCGCTCCTCCTGCTCCGACCCGGAGCACGAGGAGCGATCGCGCTCTTCGCATTCCCCGGAGCAGCCTCCCGCGGAGCAGCCCGAGGCGGAGCGGCCCCCTGAGGAGCAGCCCGAGGCCGGGCGGACGCAGGAGTGGCCGTGGCGGCGGGCCGCGCTTCTCGCGGCCGCCTCCATGGCGCTGGTCCTGCTGGTGAGCGGGTTCGTGGTGCAGCCGTTCCTGATCCCCAGCGGCTCCATGGAGAACACCCTGCGCCCCGGGGACCGGGTGCTGGTGAACAAGCTCGCCTACCGTTTCGGGGACGATCCGCGCCGTGGCGACGTTGTCGTCTTCGACGGCACCGGCTCCTTCCTGCAAGAGGGGCCGTCCGGGAACCCGGTGACCGGCGCGCTGCGCAAGGCGGCCGCGGCGGTCGGTCTCGCCGAGCCCGCCGAGACCGACTACATCAAGCGCGTGGTGGGCGTCGGCGGTGACCGGGTCATCTGCTGCGACAAGCGGGGGAGGATCGAGGTGAACGGCCGGCCCGTGAACGAGGACTATCTGTACCCCGGGGACAGCGCCTCGCGGGTGCCGTTCGACACCGTCGTGCCCGAAGGGCGGCTGTGGGTGATGGGCGACCACCGCAGCGCCTCCCGGGACTCCCGCGACCACCTCGGCGAGCCGGGCGGCGGCACCGTCCCCGTGGACCAGGTGATCGGGCGTGCCGACTGGATCGGCTGGCCGTTTGGCCGGTGGTCCCGCGTCCGGGGCCCGGAAGCCTTCGCCCACGTCCCAGGACCCGGCGGAGCGCAGGGCGCGGCGGCCCCCGGCGGTGCGCATGGGTAACCGCGGACGCCCCCGCTCCGGCACCCGCCGGGCGGGGCTCGCCCCCGCCCCTGCCGCGCCGCAGCGCGAGCCGGGTCAGCGGCGTCTGGCCACGCGCGCGGAGCGTCGCCGGGTGCAGCAGCGGATCAAGCGCAGAAGACGCCGTTCCGCCGTGCGGGAGATACCGATCCTGATCGGTGTGGCGCTGGTGATCGCGCTGGTCCTCAAGACCTTCCTGGTCCAGGCGTTCGTGATCCCGTCCGGCTCGATGGAGCAGACGATCAAGATCGGCGACCGGGTGCTGGTCGACAAGTTCACCCCGTGGTTCGGCTCCAAGCCGGCGCGCGGGGACGTGGTGGTGTTCAAGGACCCCGGTGGCTGGCTCGAGGACGAGCGGAAGCCGCCCAAGGACGATCCGCCGGTCATCAAGCAGGGCAAGGAGTTCCTGACCTTCATCGGGCTGCTGCCCTCGTCGGACGAGCAGGACCTCATCAAGAGGGTGGTCGCCGTCGGCGGCGACACGGTGGCATGCTGTGACACGAACGGCAGGGTCACGGTCAACGGGACACCGCTGAACGAGTCGTATCTGTACCCGGGGAACGCGCCTTCGCAGCGCAAGTTCAAGGTGACCGTCCCCGCGGGGCGGATGTTCATGATGGGCGACCACCGGGCCAACTCGGCGGACTCCCGGGTGCACCTCAGCGAGGCGTACCAGGGCACCGTCGCGGACGAGAGCGTGGTGGGCCGGGCCGTGGTGATCGCATGGCCGTTCGGCCATATGCGGCAGCTGGAGGAGCCCGGAGCGTACGCCTCCGTGCGGGACGCGCCGAGTGGGGCGACACAGGTGAGCGGTGCGCCGCATAGGCTGTCCCCCATGGATCAGCAAGGAATGATCCAGCTCCCGACCCCTGCGGAACTCCCGCTCGTTATGGGAGTGGTGGGCCTGCGCCGTTCGTGGAGCAGGCGGCAGCGGCGTGAGGAGTGAATGTGGGGGACTTGGCGGTCGGCGCGCGATCCGGTCACGAAGAGCCCGAGAGGCGGCCCGGTACGAGCGGAGAGGGGACCGCGGACCAGGCACCGGAAGCGGCCGGGGCGTCCCTGGCAGCGGGCGGCGCTCCCGCGGCCGGACCGGCTGACACCCCGCCCTCCGGCCCTTCGGGACCACCCGGGCCGGGGTCCGGGTCCGGGCCCGGTGCGGAGCGGGAGGCCGGCTCCGAGGAGGAGGGCAAGGCGGCCGGTGCCGGGCGGCGGCCCGCGAAGGGCAGGAAGGTGCGCTCCTTCTGGAAGGAGCTGCCGATCCTGATCTTCATCGCGCTGGTGCTGGCGCTGCTGATCAAGACCTTCCTGGTGCAGGCCTTCTCGATCCCGTCCGACTCGATGCAGAACACGCTGCAGCGGGGCGACCGGGTGCTGGTGGACAAGCTCACTCCGTGGTTCGGCTCGAAGCCGGAGCGCGGCGAGGTGGTGGTCTTCCACGACCCGGGCGGCTGGCTCGGGGAGACCCAGACGCAGGACGCGGGCCCGATCGCCGAGGGCATCCAGGAGGCGCTCAGCCGCGTCGGCCTGATGCCGTCCGCCGATGAGAAGGACCTGATCAAGCGAGTGATCGCGACTGGCGGGGACACGGTCTCGTGCCAGCGCGGCGGCAAGGTGATGGTCAACGGCAAGGCGCTGGACGAGCCGTACATCTTCCCCGGGAACACTCCGTGTGACGAGAAGCCGTTCGGCCCGGTCAAGGTGCCCAAGGACCGGATCTGGGTGATGGGCGACCACCGTCAGGACTCGCTGGACTCCCGCTACCACCAGAACCTGCACAACGGCACGGTCTCGGTGAACGACGTCGTCGGGCGCGCGATCGTGGTCGCCTGGCCCATCAACCGCTGGTCCGCCCTGTCGGTCCCCGGAACCTTCGAGCAGCCGGGGCTGAGCGCGGCGGCTTCCATGGCCCCCTCGGCGCTCGGGCTCGCGGGCGCGGTGCCGCTCGTGCTGTGGCGTCGTCGCAGGCAGGCGGCAAAGGTGCGGGGGACGGCTGACTGACGCCCCTACCGCGGGTAAGGTGCGATCCCGTGCCACAGGGCATGCGGAACATGACCTTCTATGTCTGCTGGACACGGCGGGAGCACTGGAATGAGCGATGCCCGAGGGGCGGGGGGCAGCAGGCTGGGCGCCGTGCTGTCCGGGCTGGCGGTGGCCGTCGGCTGTGTGCTGTTCCTGGGCGGCTTCGCCTGGGGTGCGGTGCTCTACAAGCCGTACAGCGTCCCGACCGACTCGATGTCGCCGACGATCGGCAAGGGCGACCGGGTGCTCGCGGAGCGCATCGACGGCGGTGAGGTGCGCCGCGGTGATGTGGTCGTCTTCCAGGACGAGATCTGGGGCGCCCTGCCGATGGTGAAGCGGGTCATCGGAGTCGGCGGTGACAAGGTCGTGTGCTGCGACAAGCAGAACCGCATCACCGTGGACGGCAAGGTCCTCGAAGAACCGTATCTGCAGGACAAGGAACCGGCCTCGATGACCCGGTTCTCCACCACCGTGCCCAAGGGGCGCCTGTTCCTCATGGGCGACCACCGCAGCGACTCCCTCGACTCCCGGGTGCACCTCAGCGACAGCAGCCATGGAGCCGTCCCCACGGATGCCGTGACGGCCCGGGTGGACGCCACTGCCTGGCCGCTGGGGGCCTTCGGCATGATGGAGCGCCCGGAGGTGTTCAAGGAGTTGCCGGGCGGGGTCTCACAGGCCGGTCCGCTCCGGATCGTCCTGGTCTCGGTCCTGACCGGCGCCGTGCTCATCCTGGGAGGTGCGGCCTACGGGCCGGTCGCGCGCCGGATGGGAGGCGGCACCACCCGGCGGGAGGAGACGCGGGAGAAGGTGGCGGCCAGTGGCTGACGGGACTGGCGGGACTGACAGGGCTGACAGGGCTGACACGGCCGACACGGCCGACACGGCCGACACGGCCGACACGGCCGACGGGACCGGCGCGGAGGCGAGGCCGCTGCGGAAGGTCGCCCGGGTGGTGCTGCTCGACCCGCGGGACCGGATCCTGCTGCTGCACGGCTTCGAACCGGACGACCCGTCGCTGACCTGGTGGTTCACCCCGGGCGGCGGGCTGGAGGGCGAGGAGAGCCGCGAGCAGGCCGCCCTGCGCGAGCTGGCGGAGGAGACCGGGATCACCGATGTCCGGCTCGGCCCGCTGCTGTGGCGGCGCACCTGCTCCTTTCCCTTCTACGGCCGCCGCTGGGACCAGGACGAGTGGTACTACCTGGCCCGTACGGAGCAGACCACGACGCGCCCCGAGGGGCTGACTGAGCTGGAGCGGCGCAGCATGACCGGTTCGCGCTGGTGGACGGTGGAGGAGCTGGCCGGGGCCACCGAGCCGGTATACCCGACCCGGCTCGTGGGACTGTTGCGTACGCTGCTCGAACAGGGACCGCCCAGTACACCGGTGATCCTGGAGACTGAGCGCGTCTGACGCACAATGGGGGGACGCACGGCTGAAGGGGAACATGCCATGAGCGCCGAGGACCTCGAGAAGTACGAGACCGAGATGGAGCTGAAGCTCTACCGGGAGTACCGCGACGTCGTCGGTCTGTTCAAATACGTGATCGAGACCGAGCGCCGCTTCTATCTCACCAACGACTACGAGATGCAGGTGCACTCGGTCCAGGGTGAGGTCTTCTTCGAGGTGTCGATGGCGGACGCCTGGGTCTGGGACATGTACCGACCGGCGCGGTTCGTCAAGCAGGTACGCGTCCTGACGTTCAAGGACGTGAATATCGAGGAGCTGAACAAGAGCGACCTCGACCTTCCGGGCGGCTGATCTTCCGGGGTCGGCCTTCCGTGGCTGACTCACTCTTCCGGGTGGCTGAGTTGTCCACCTGCGGCGGGTCGTCCACAGAAATCCACCAAGATCCCTGAATTCGGGGCGGGGGCGTCACAGTCGGTGCCGGAGGTGGTGCCGAATGAACGCCCGGGGAGCACTGGGCCGCTACGGCGAGGACCTGGCGGCGCGCCGGCTGGCCGAGGCCGGTATGACCGTCCTGCAGCGCAATTGGCGGTGCCGGGACGGCGAGATCGACATCGTCGCGCTGGACGCCGGGGCGCTGGTCGTATGCGAGGTCAAGACTCGTCGCGCGGAGGGCTACGAACCTCCGGCGGCGGCGGTCAGGCCCGGCAAGGCCGACCGGCTGCGCCGCCTCGCCGAGCGCTGGCTCGAGCGGCACGGCGGGCCGCCGCCGGAGGGCGTGCGGATCGACCTGGTGGGCGTGGTGCTGCCGCGGCGCGGCGCGCCCGTGGTCGAGCACCTGCGGGGGGTGGTCTGAATGGGGTTCGCCCGCACCTGCTCGGTCGCCCTGGTCGGGGTCGAGGGCGTGGTGGTCGAGGTCCAGGCCGATCTGGAGCCCGGCGTGGCCGCCTTCGCCCTGGTCGGTCTGCCCGACAAATCCCTGGTGGAAAGCCGGGACCGGGTCCGCGCCGCAGTGGTCAATTCCGGCGCCGCCTGGCCGCAGAAGAAGCTCACCGTCGGGCTCAGCCCGGCGTCCGTCCCCAAGGGCGGCAGCGGCTTCGACCTGGCCGTGGCCTGCGCGGTGCTCGGCGCCGCCGAGCGCATCGACCCACGGGAGATCGCCGATCTGATGATGATCGGGGAGCTGGGCCTGGACGGCCGGGTCCGGCCCGTGCGCGGAGTGCTGCCCGCCGTGCTCGCGGCCGCCGAGGCCGGATACCGGCAGGTCGTCGTACCGGAGCAGACCGCGGCCGAGGCCTCCCTGGTCCCGGGCGTCTCGGTGCTCGGCGTGCGGAGCCTGCGCCAGCTGATCGCGGTCCTCACCGACGAACCGGTCCCCGAGGAGGACGAGCCGCTGGAGGCCGGGCGGCCCGACCCCATGCTGGCGGGGCTCACCATGCCCGGCGCGGGCATGGGCGCCGGAGTGGCCGCACTCCCCGGGGCCGGGGCGGGCCGCCCCGATCTGGCCGAGGTCGCCGGGCAGCGGGCCGCGCGCTCCGCGCTGGAAGTCGCCGCCGCCGGGGGCCACCATCTGTTCCTCATCGGGCCGCCGGGCGCGGGCAAGACCATGCTCGCCGAGCGGCTGCCCGGGCTGCTGCCGCCGCTCACCCAGCAGGAGGCGCTGGAGGTCACCGCCGTGCACTCGGTGGCCGGAGCGCTGCCGCCGGGCCAGCCCCTGGTGGAGACACCCCCGTACTGCGCACCGCACCACTCGGCGACCATGGCCGCCCTGGTCGGCGGCGGAAACGGGCTGCCGCGGCCGGGTGCGGTCTCGCTCGCCCACCGCGGGCTGCTCTTCCTGGACGAGGCGCCGGAGTTCAGCGGCCGGGCCCTGGACGCCCTGCGGCAGCCGCTGGAATCGGGCCATGTGGTGGTCGCCCGCTCCGCGGGCATGATGCGCATGCCCGCGCGCTTCCTCCTCATGCTGGCCGCCAACCCCTGCCCGTGCGGGCGCCACGGGCTGCTGGGGAGCGGCTGCGAATGCTTGCCCTCGACGGTCCGCCGCTATCAGTCGCGGCTGTCCGGCCCGCTGCTGGACCGGGTCGACCTGCGCGTCCACGTCGAGGCGGTGAGCCGGGCCGAGCTGACCGGGGCGCGCGGCACGGCGGAGGGCACCGCCGCGGTCGCGGCCCGGGTGCGCGAGGCGAGGGAGCGGGCCGCCGCGCGCCTCGCGGACACCCCCTGGCGGCTGAACAGCGAAGTGCCGGGCCATGAGCTGCGCACCCGCTGGCATGCCTGCCCCGGGGCGCTCCGGGAGGCCGAGCGCGACATGGAGCGCGGGCTGCTGACCGCCCGCGGCCTGGACCGGGTGCTGCGGGTCGCCTGGACCGTCGCCGACCTCGCCGGGCACGACCGGCCGCTGGCGCCGGATGTCGCGCAGGCCCTCCAGCTGCGCACCGGAGTGGCCCGCGGGGTGCCGGTCGGCGCGGGGGAGTGCTGATGGCCGCCTTCCCGGCGGGAGGCCCGCTCGTGGCGCCCTGGCCATCACGCGCCCTTGACCCCGGGCCGGGCGTAGGCGACGAGGAGCGGCTGGCCCGCGCGGCCCTCACCCGGCTCGTGGAGCCCGGCGACGAAGCGGTGGGCCGCTGGCTGCGCGAGCTGGGGGCGGTCGGCCTGTGGCGGGCGCTCACCGGGGAGGCCGAGCCGCCGTCCGGGGCGAGCCCGCAGCGGCTGGCCGGATGCGCGCTGCGGGCCACCGGGCTCGACCCGGCGGCCGACCTCGGCCTGATCGCCGCCAGCGGCGGGCGGTTCATCTGCCCCGGGGACATGGAGTGGCCCGGTCAGCTCGACGACCTGGGGGACGCTCGCCCGGTCGGGTTATGGGTGCGGGGCCCCGCGTCGCTGCGCATGTGGGCACTGCGCTCGGTCGCCGTGGTGGGAGCGCGCGCCTGCAGCGACTACGGCGCCCATGTCGCGGCGACGATGGGTGCCGGGCTCACCGAGCGGGGCTGGGTGGTGGTCTCCGGCGCGGCCCAGGGGGTGGACGGCGCGGTGCACCGCGGGGTCCTCGCCGCGGGCGGGGCCACCATCGCCGTGCTCGCCTCCGGCGTGGACACCCCCTATCCGCGGGGGCACACCGAGTTGATCGAGCGCATCGCGGAACAGGGGCTGGTACTGGCCGAGTTGCCGCCCGGCGCGCATCCCACCCGCGGCCGCTTCGTGCTGCGCAACCGGGTCATCGCCGCGCTCACCCGCGGCACGGTCGTCATCGAGGCCGAGTACCGCAGTGGATCGCTGGTCACCGCCCGCCGGGCACAGCAGCTCGGCCGGTCCACCATGGGCGTGCCCGGCCCGGTCACCAGCGGGCTCTCCGCGGGGGTCCATGAACTGCTGCGCGGCGAGGCCGTCCTGGTCACCGACGCCGACGAAATCACCGAGCTGATCGGCGCCATCGGGGACCTCGCCCCTGTCCGGGAAGGGCCCCTCGTCGAGCGGGACCTGCTCGATCCCGTGACGGCACGGGTGCTGGAAGCGTTGTCGGCACAGGGCGGCAACGACGGACGTGAGGTGGCCAGGGATTCCGGGACGAGCTGTGAGGAGGCCGTGGGCCGGCTCTATGAACTGCTCGCCCTGGGTTTCGTCGAACGCCATGGCGACCGCTGGCAGTTGGCGCCGCCCGCACGCCGTAGTGACGGCACACGGCGAGGCGATCCCCCAAATCGGGGCAATCGGGTGAAAGGGTTGAGGCGATGACCGTATCCGCAGACCGCCGAGTCGACGCCCTTCGCATACCGCGACGCCGCAGTCACGCTACGCTCACAAGGTTTCCGGTGGAAGCGTACGACCTCACTCATGTCATGGCAGAACGGCTCAAGGCGACGAATGCCCCAGCACATCTCCGGGTCTGACCGCGCGGCGCCGCCCGCTGCCCGCGGCGCGGTGCGCCCCGCGGCACCGTCCTCGCTCGACGAGCTGTGGCGGTCGTACAAAGCCACGGGCGACGGGCGGCTACGGGAGCAGCTGATCCTGCACTACTCGCCACTGGTGAAATACGTGGCCGGGCGGGTCAGCGTCGGGCTGCCCTCCAACGTCGAGCAGGCCGACTTCGTCTCGTCCGGTGTCTTCGGACTCATCGACGCCATCGAGAAGTTCGACCCCGAGCGCGCCATCAAGTTCGAGACCTACGCCATCACCCGCATCCGCGGTGCGATGATCGACGAACTGCGGGCGCTGGACTGGATCCCGCGCTCGGTCCGCCAGAAGGCCAGGGCGGTCGAGCGGGCGTACGCCACGCTGGAGGCGGCGCTGCGCCGCACCCCCAGCGAGGCCGAGGTCGCTTCCGAGATGGACATCAGCGTCGACGAACTGCACGGGGTCTTCAGTCAGTTGTCGCTGGCCAACGTGGTCGCCCTGGAGGAGCTGCTGCACGTCGGCGGCGAGGGTGGCGACCGGCTCAGCCTCATGGACACCCTGGAGGACACCGCCGCGGACAACCCGGTCGAGGTGGCCGAGGACCGGGAGCTGCGCCGACTGCTCGCCCGCGCCATCAACACCCTTCCGGAGCGGGAGAAGACCGTGGTCACGCTCTACTACTACGAGGGGCTCACCCTGGCCGAGATCGGCCAGGTCCTCGGGGTCACCGAGAGCCGGGTCAGCCAGATCCACACCAAGTCCGTGCTCCAGCTGCGCGCGAAACTCGCCGACGTCGGACGCTGAATCGTCCCGCCGGGATCGCCGCCGCCGTGACGTGAACGTGACGTCTCCGTACAGTGGTGGCGTGCCCAGGATTCGAGCGGCCTCAGTGGCCGAGCACCGGACGATGCAGCGCGGCGCCCTGCTGGAGGCCGCCCGCTCCTTGCTGTCCGAGGGCGGTACGGAGGCGTTGACCTTCCCCGCACTCGCCGAGCGCACGGGCCTCGCCCGCTCGTCCGTCTATGAGTACTTCCGTTCCCGCGCGGCCGTGGTCGAGGAGTTGTGCACCGTCGACTTCCCGGTCTGGGCCGCCGAGGTCGAGGCCGCCATGGAGGAGGCCGGTACGCCCGAGGCGAAGGTCGAGGCGTATGTGCGCCGACAGCTCGCCCTCGTCGGCGACCGCCGCCACCGCGCGGTGGTGGCGATCTCGGCCGGTGAGCTGGACGCGGGTGCGCGCGAGAAGATCCGCGCCGCCCACGGCGGGCTGATCGGCATGGTGGTCGACGCCCTCGGAGCCCTCGGCCATCAGCAGCCCCGGCTGGCCGCGGTGCTGCTGCAGGGCGTCGTGGACGCCGCGGTCCGCCGCACCGAGCTGGGAGCCGCCGAGGACCCCGAGCGCATCACGGAGGCGGCGGTCGCCATGGCCCTGAACGGCGTGCGCGGCTGACCTCCGAGGTCCCGCCGCGCGCCGAGCGGACCTGGCCGCGCAGGCGGCGCCCGGCGTAGGCGGCCGCGGCCGCCAGCGCCGTGGCCGGGGCCAGGTCCCACGGTCCGGTGGGGGAGGCGGTCGCCAGAAGCGGGCGCGAACCGGCGGTCCGCGGCGGTGGCGCCGTCGCGGACTCCCCGGCGGCCGGGACGCCGAAGACCGGCAGCAGCCGGGACGGGCCGCCCCTCAGTATCGACGGCGGCAGCAGCGACAGCGGATCCAGATAGCGGTCCCCGCGCCGCAGCCCCCAGTGCAGGCACCCCGCCGCGCAGTGGAACGGGCCCGCCTCCACCACCCCGACCACCTGCCCCGCGGCCACCCGCGCGCCCCTGGCGACCGTGGCCCGTACCGGTTCGTAGGACGTCCGCAGCGGAGGGTCGCCGGTCCCGGGCAGTTCGATGGTGAGCACCCCGCGCCCCGCGACCGGCCCCGCGAAGCTCACCCGCCCCGAGGCCGCCGCCCGCACCCGCTGCCCCGCCCGCGCCGCCAGGTCGACCCCGCGGTGGCCCGCCGCCCACGGCGCGGGCGGCGGCCGCCACGCCCTCAGCACCGCCGGCCGCGCCGTCCCCGCCGGGCCCGCCACCGGCCATGACCGGCCCTCGGATCCCGGGGCCGCCACCGCGGCCGGGGCCCGCACCACGAACACCAGAACGCACAGGGCAAGAGCCCACACCGCACCAAGCCGTCGCATGTCACCCACGGTGACGCCCATCGCCGCATCTGGTGGATCATGGACGCGAAGTGGGGACTACCCACGGGTTGTGGATATCGCCGTCACCCGGCACCGCACGGGTCCCGTACACTTCTTATGGCGATCCGGGTCACCGGATCGACTTCGCACGCCCCGCCGCCGACGCCCCGAGCACGTTTCGGCAGCACGGCGGCCGCGCCCCTCGGTCCTCGGACGAGCCCCCTACCAGGGCCCTCGTTCGTGGCAGGCGCGCCGGGGCGTCAGGCGCGGCGGCCGCCCGGCCGCCGTGGAACCGAGTACCTCAAGGAGTACGGCCATGGCCGTCGTCACGATGCGGGAGCTGCTGGAGAGCGGCGTCCACTTCGGGCACCAGACCCGCCGCTGGAACCCGAAGATGAAGCGCTTCATCTTCACCGAGCGCAACGGCATCTACATCATCGACCTGCTCCAGTCGCTGTCGTACATCGACCGCGCCTACGAGTTCGTCAAGGAGACCGTCGCCCACGGCGGCTCCATCATGTTCGTCGGCACGAAGAAGCAGGCGCAGGAGGCGATCGCCGAGCAGGCGACCCGCGTCGGTATGCCGTATGTCAACCAGCGCTGGCTGGGCGGCATGCTGACCAACTTCTCGACTGTCTACAAGCGCCTGCAGCGCCTCAAGGAGCTCGAGCAGATCGACTTCGAGGATGTGGCCGCCTCCGGCCTCACCAAGAAGGAGCTGCTGGTTCTCTCCCGCGAGAAGGCCAAGCTGGAGAAGACCCTCGGCGGTATCCGCGAGATGCAGAAGGTGCCGAGCGCCGTCTGGATCGTGGACACCAAGAAGGAGCACATCGCCGTCGGTGAGGCGCGCAAGCTCCGCATCCCGGTGGTCGCGATCCTCGACACCAACTGCGACCCCGACGAGGTCGACTACAAGATCCCGGGCAACGACGACGCGATCCGTTCCGTCACGCTGCTCACCCGCGTGATCGCCGACGCGGTCGCCGAGGGCCTCATCGCCCGCTCCGGCGTCGCCACCGGCGACGAGAAGGCCGACAAGGGCGCGGCCGAGCCGCTGGCCGAGTGGGAGCGCGACCTGCTCGAGGGTGAGAAGAAGGCCGACGAGCCCGAGGCCAAGCCGGCCGAGGCCGCCGAGGAGAAGCCCGCCGAGGCTGTCGCCGAGACGCCGGCCGAGGACGCGAAGCCGGTCGAGGACGCGAAGCCCGCCGAGGCCCCGGCCGCGGACGCCGAGCAGGCCTGACCTACGCAGACGGTGTACAACGGCGGGGGTCGGTGCGGTGGCACCGCCCCCGTCGTTCACCCGTAGAGCTTTCGACTTTCGAGAAGAGATTCACAGATCATGGCGAACTTCACCGCCGCTGACGTCAAGAAGCTCCGCGAGCTCACCGGCGCCGGCATGATGGACTGCAAGAAGGCGCTGGACGAGGCCGAGGGCAGCGTCGACAAGGCCGTCGAGATCCTCCGCGTCAAGGGCCAGAAGGGCGTGGCCAAGCGCGAGAGCCGCAGCGCCGAGAACGGTGCCGTTGTCTCCCTCATCGCCGACGACAAGACCTCCGGCGTGCTGGTCGAGCTGAAGTGCGAGACCGACTTCGTGGCCAAGGGCGACAAGTTCATCGCCGTCGCCGACGCCATCGCCGCCCACGTCGCCAAGACCGTCCCGGCCGACCTGGAGGCCCTGCTCGCCTCCGAGATCGAGGCCGGCAAGACCGTCCAGGCGTTCGTGGACGAGGCCAACGCCACTCTCGGTGAGAAGATCGTCCTCGACCGTTTCGCGCAGTTCTCCGGCGGCTACGTCGCCGCGTACATGCACCGCACCAGCCCGGACCTGCCGCCGCAGGTCGGCGTCCTGGTCGAGCTGGACAAGGAGAACGCCGAGGTCGCCAAGGACATCGCGCAGCACGTCGCCGCGTTCGCGCCGAAGTTCCTGAGCCGTGACGAGATCGCGGCCGAGACGGTCGAGAACGAGCGTCGCGTCGCCGAGGCCACCGCCCGCGAGGAGGGCAAGCCCGAGGCCGCCCTGCCGAAGATCATCGAGGGTCGCGTCACCGGCTTCTTCAAGGAGAACGTCCTGGTGGACCAGGCGTTCGCCAAGGACAACAAGAAGAGCGTCCAGAAGGTCCTGGACGAGGCCGGCGTCTCCCTGACCCGTTTCGCCCGTTTCCGCGTCGGCGTCTGAGCCGAGCAGCGAAACACCGGCGACACCGATAGGGTCGTAGGCAGCCAACCGTCAACCGGTCGGCCGCAGATGTGACGAGGAGGCCATTGCCGCAGAGGTCGTACCAGGACCCGGCAGTGGCCTTCTTCGTATGTGCACGAGGAGATCTCCAATGAATCACGGCGCGGACGCCACACAGGCCGCCGACAAGAACGCGGACGGCCCCGTACGACACGGCCGTTTCCTGCTGAAGCTGTCCGGCGAGGCGTTCGCCGGGGGCGGGGGACTCGGGGTCGACCCCGATGTCGTGCACGCCATCGCCCGCGAGGTCGCCGCCGTGGTGCGGGACGGCGCGGAGATCGCCATCGTGATCGGCGGTGGCAACTTCTTCCGCGGGGCCGAGCTGCAGCAGCGCGGCATGGACCGGGCGCGCTCGGACTACATGGGCATGCTCGGCACCGTCATGAACTGCCTCGCTCTCCAGGACTTCCTGGAGAAGGAGGGCATCGACTCCCGCGTCCAGACCGCCATCACCATGGGCCAGGTCGCGGAGCCGTACATCCCGCTGCGCGCGGTGCGCCACCTGGAGAAGGGACGCGTCGTGATCTTCGGCGCGGGCATGGGCATGCCGTACTTCTCCACGGACACCACCGCCGCCCAGCGTGCCCTAGAGATCGACGCCGAGGCGCTGCTCATGGGCAAGAACGGGGTCGACGGGGTCTATGACTCCGACCCCAAGCGGAACCCGGACGCCGTCAAGTTCGACGCGCTGGAGTACAGCGAGGTGATCACCCGGGACCTCAAGGTCGCCGACGCCACCGCGATCACCCTCTGCCGGGACAACAAGCTGCCGATCCTGGTTTTCGAGCTGACCGCCGAAGGAAATATCGCGCGCGCGGTGAAGGGTGAGAAGATCGGCACGCTCGTGAGCGACCGGGACGTACGCGCCTGACGGCTCGTTCGGGGGATGGACAACGGCCTGCCGGTCGGACACCGTGCAGGAGAAGACGCACGCAGGGGCGAGGCTCTGCTTACGGATAACACCAGGAGCAAGTGGTGATCGAAGAAATCCTCCTCGAGGCCGAGGAGAAGATGGAGAAGGCCGTTGTGGTCGCCAAGGAGGACTTCGCCGCGATCCGCACCGGGCGTGCGCACCCGGCGATGTTCAACAAGATCGTGGCGGACTACTACGGTGCGCTGACGCCGATCAACCAGCTCGCGTCGTTCTCGGTGCCCGAGCCGCGCATGGCTGTGATCACGCCGTTCGACAAGAGCGCGCTGCGCAACATCGAGCAGGCGATCCGCGACTCGGACCTGGGGGTCAACCCCAGCAACGACGGCAACATCATCCGAGTGGTGTTCCCCGAGCTGACCGAGCAGCGCCGCAAGGAGTTCATCAAGGTCGCCAAGGGCAAGGGCGAGGACGCGAAGATCTCGATCCGCAGCATCCGGCGCAAGGCCAAGGAGTCGATCGACAAGCTGATCAAGGACGGCGAGGTCGGCGAGGACGAGGGCCGCCGTGCCGAGAAGGAGCTCGACGACCTCACCGCGAAGTACGTCGCGCAGGTGGATGAGCTGCTCAAGCACAAGGAAGCCGAGCTGCTCGAGGTCTGATGAACGACTCTTCCTGGGGGGCCCCACCACGCGCCGGACTCTGGGGACCGACTGATCAGGGCACCTCCCCCGGCTACGGCTGGGAGGTGCCCCCTTCTTCGGCGGGTCCCGCGCACGACGTGGCCGAAGCGGCGCAGACTCGCCCCATGCCCACCGTGCCGCACGCAGGCGGCGATCCCGGCGACGCCGCCGGCCGTGACCGGGGGGCCGCCCGGCCGGGCGGCCCCTTGTTCCGCGATGAGCGCGAGCCGCGGCCCGGCCCCCGGCAGCCGCCCGCCGGGCAGCCGCCGACGCCCCCCGGCCCCGGCCCCGAGTCCGCCGGGAGCGCGCCCGGCAGCGGCGGCGGTCAGGGCACGAAGAAGAAGAGCGCGGGCCGCGATCTGCGCGCCGCGATAGGGGTGGGCGTCGGCCTCGGCGTGATCATCATCGCGTCGCTCTTCATCTACAAGCCCGTGTTCATCGGCGTGATAGCGGTCGCCGTGGTCGTCGGGCTGTGGGAGCTGACCTCCCGGCTGGCCGAGCGGAAGGACATCCGGGTTCCCCTGGTGCCGCTCGCAGTCGGCGGCGTCGCCATGGTCGTCGCGGGCTATGTGCGCGGGGCGCAGGGCGCCTGGGTGGCGGTGTCGCTCACGGCGCTCGCCGTGCTCGTGTGGCGGATGACCGAGCCACCCGACAACTACCTCAGGGACGTCACGGCGGGCGTCTTCGCCGCCTTCTACGTGCCGTTCCTCGCCACCTTCGTGGCGCTCATACTGGCCGCGCCCGACGGCGCGCAGCGGGTGCTGACCTTCCTGCTGCTGACCGTGGTGAGCGACACCGGCGCGTACGCGGTCGGCTGGCGCTTCGGCAAGCATCCGCTCGCGCCCCGCATCAGCCCCGGCAAGACCCGCGAGGGACTGATGGGCGCGGTGGCGTTCGCGATGGTCGCGGGGGCGCTGTGCATGCAGTACCTCATCGAGGGCGGCGTGTGGTGGCAGGGGCTGCTGCTCGGCCTCGCCGTCGCGGTCAGCGCGACCCTGGGGGACCTCGGCGAGTCCATGATCAAGCGTGACCTCGGCATCAAGGACATGGGCAAGCTGCTGCCCGGCCACGGCGGGATCATGGACCGGCTCGACTCGCTGCTGCCCACCGCGCCCGTGGTGTGGCTGCTGCTGGTGATCTTCGTGGGCGGCGGCTGAGCCGTACGTAGCGAACAAGGCTGTTCAGGGCCCCGTGCCGCCCGTGGCGCGGGGCCTTCCGCATGTCTGCGACACTGGTACGGCCATGCCTAAGCCCGGAGAACTCACTTTCGCCGTGCCGCGTGGGGCCAAGAAGCCCCCGCGGCATCTCGCCGACCTCAGCCCCGCCGAGCGCCGCGAGGCCGTCGCCGCGCTCGGGGAGAAGCCCTTCCGGGCCGGGCAGGTGTCGCGTCACTACTTCGCCCGCTACACCGACGACCCCGCACAGTGGACCGACATCCCGGCCGCCGCGCGCGAGAAGCTGGCGACCGGGCTGCTGCCGGACCTGATGAGCGTGGTGCGGCACATCAGCTGCGACGACGACACCACCCGCAAGACCCTGTGGCGGCTCTTCGACGGCACGCTCGTCGAGTCCGTGCTGATGCGCTACCCGGACCGGGTCACCATGTGCATCAGCTCCCAGGCGGGCTGCGGCATGAACTGCCCGTTCTGCGCCACCGGCCAGGCGGGTCTGGACCGCAACCTGTCGACCGCCGAGATCGTGCACCAGATCGTCGACGGCATGCGGGCGCTGCGGGACGGGGAGATCCCCGGCGGCCCGGCGCGGCTGTCCAACATCGTCTTCATGGGCATGGGCGAGCCGCTGGCCAACTACAACCGGGTCATCGGTGCCATCCGCAGGCTCACCGACCCCGAGCCGGACGGCCTCGGTCTGTCCCAGCGCGGCATCACCGTCTCGACCGTGGGACTGGTCCCGGCGATGCTGCGGTTCGCCGACGAGGGCTTCAAGTGCCGCCTCGCGGTCTCCCTCCACGCGCCCGACGACGAGCTGCGCGACACCCTCGTCCCGGTCAACACCCGCTGGAAGGTGCGCGAGGTCCTGGACGCGGCGTGGGAGTACGCGGAGAAGTCCGGCCGCCGGATCTCCATCGAGTACGCCCTGATCAAGGACATCAACGACCAGGCCTGGCGCGCCGATCTGCTCGGTCGGCTCCTCAAGGGCCACCGGGTGCACGTCAACCTCATCCCGCTCAACCCGACGCCTGGCTCCAAGTGGACGGCGTCCCGGCCGGAGGACGAGAGGGCGTTCGTGGCGGCCCTGGAGCGGCACGGGGTGCCGGTGACCGTCCGGGACACCCGGGGGCAGGAGATCGACGGGGCGTGCGGCCAGTTGGCGGCCACGGAGCGCTGACCACCGGCTGATACGGTGCCTTCGCACAACCGTCGTACAACCATCCCGTAGCGACGGACAACCGAACATTCCGACAGGGGAGCGCGAAACGCGCTGAGAGTGCGGCACGGCCGCAGACCCTCCAACCTGATCCGGGTCATACCGGCGTAGGGAGTCAGCCTCACGATGAACAGCCATCTTCGGCGTGCGATCACCGCCGCCCTCGTCGGTTCCCTCGGCACCGGCGTCCTCAGCGGCTGCGGCGGGGGCGGGGCGGAGGGCAAGGACTCCAAGACCGTCACCCTGGTCTCGCACGATTCGTTCGCGGCGTCCAAGGCGGTCCTCAAGGAGTTCACCCGCACCACCGGCTACAAGGTGCGGGTACAGGCCGGGGGCGACGCGGGGGCGGCCGTCAACCAGGCGATCCTGTCCAAGGGCCATCCGCAGGGCGATGTGTTCTTCGGCGTCGACAACACCCTCCTCTCCCGCGCGCTGGACAATGACCTGTTCACGCCGTACGAGGCGAAGGGCCTGGACAAGGTCCCGGCCGCGCATCAGCTCGACCAGGCGAAGCACCGTGTCACCCCGGTCGACTACGGCGACATCTGCGTCAACTACGACCGCGCGTACTTCGAGCGCGAGAAGCTCGCGCCGCCGAAGACGTTCGCCGATCTGACCAAGCCCGCGTACAAGAACCTCCTGGTCACCGAGAACGCCGCCACCTCGTCCCCCGGCCTCGCCTTCCTGCTCGGCACCGCCGCCCGCTACGGCGACCACGGCTGGCGGGACTACTGGAAGAAGCTGCGGGCCAACGGCGTCGAGGTGGTCGACGGCTGGGAGCAGGCCTACAACGACCGCTTCTCCGGCTCGGCGGGCGGCGCCAAGGGCGACAAGCCGCTCGTCGTCTCGTACGCCTCCAGCCCGCCCGCCGAGGTGGCCGACGCGAAGTCGAAGCCCGCGAAGGCCCCCACCGGGGTGGCGGAGGGCACCTGCTTCCGGCAGACGGAGTTCGCCGGGCTGCTGAAGGGCGCGGGCAACACCAAGGGGGGCAAGGCGCTGCTGGACTTCCTGCTGACCAAGCGCTTCCAGGAGGACGTACCGCTGAACATGTACGTCAATCCGGTGCGCGAGGACGCGAAGCTGCCGGAGATCTTCACCCGGTACGGGGCCAAGGTCGCCGACCCGGCCACGCTGCCCCCGCGGAAGATCGCCAAGAACCGTGAGCCCTGGGTCAAGGCATGGTCCTCGCTCGTTCTGTAGCGCCCCGCGAGAAGCCCGAGAAGCCCGAGAAGCGCGAGAACCGTGAGAAGGGCGGGGGGCGGAACGGTCGCGGCGCCGCCCTGCGGTTCGCCCTGATGGCCGTCCCGCTGGCCTTCTTCGGTGTCTTCTTCGCGTATCCGGTGGCCGCGATCGTCACCCGCGGGCTGCGCGCCGACGGCCGGTGGCGGCTCGGGCGGATACCCGAGGTGCTGGGCGATCCGTCCGTCCTGCACACGCTGTGGTTCACCGGCTGGCAGGCGGCCGCCTCGACCGGGCTGACCCTGGCGGTCGCGCTGCCCGGCGCGTATGTCTTCGCCCGCTTCGCCTTCCCCGGCAAGGGGCTGCTGCGCGCCGTGGTGACCGTGCCGTTCGTGCTGCCGACCGTGGTCGCCGGATCGGCGTTCCTGGGGCTGCTCGGCCGGGGCGGGCTGCTGGACGAGCTGTGGGGGATACGGCTGGACACCAGCGTCTGGGCGATTCTGCTGGCCCACGTCTTCTTCAACTACGCGGTGGTCGTCCGCACCGTCGGCGGGCTGTGGGCGCAGCTCGACCCGCGCCAGGAGGAGGCCGCCCGGGTGCTCGGCGCGAGCCGCCTCGCCGCCTGGCGCCGGGTCACCCTGCCCGCGCTGGGCCCCGCCGTGGCCGCCGCCGCGCTGATGGTCTTCCTGTTCACGTTCACCTCCTTCGGGGTGATCCAGATCCTCGGCGGCCCGCGCTACGCCACCCTGGAGGTGGCCATCTACCGGCAGACCGCGCAGCTGCTCGACCTGCCGACGGCCGCGGTGCTCACCCTCGTCCAGTTCGCGGCGGTCGCGGCCGTCCTCGCCCTGCACGCCTGGACCGTACGGCGCCGGGAGGGCGCCCTGCGGCTCGTCGACGCCGCCCGGACCGCGCGCCGCCCCCAGGGCCCGGCGCAGTGGGGGCTGCTCGCGGGGGTGCTGGCCGTCGTCGCGCTGCTGATCGTGCTGCCGCTCGCTGTGCTGGTGGAGCGCTCGCTGCACGGGCCGGACGGCTACGGATTCACGTACTACCGGGCGCTCCAGTCCGCCGCCGACAGCGGCGGCACCTTCTTCGTGGCTCCCGTGGACGCCATCGGGAACTCCCTCCAGTACGCGGCCGTCGCCACCCTCTTCGCCCTCGTCGTCGGCGGTCTCGCCGCCGCCGCGCTCACCCGGAGGGCGGGGCGTTTCGTCCGCGGTTTCGACGCGCTGCTGATGCTGCCGCTGGGCACCTCGGCGGTCACCGTAGGCTTCGGCTTCCTCATCGCGCTCGACGAACCCCCGCTGGACCTGCGCGCGTCCTGGGTCATCGTCCCGCTCGCCCAGTCCCTGGTCGGCGTGCCCTTCGTGGTCCGCACGATGCTGCCCGTCCTGCGGGCCGTGGACCACCGGCTGCGGGAGGCCGCCGCCGTGCTCGGCGCCTCCCCGCTGCGGGCCTGGCGCGAGGTGGACCTGCCGCTGGTGGGGCGGGCGCTGGCGGTCGCGGCGGGGTTCGCGTTCGCCGTATCGCTCGGCGAGTTCGGGGCCACGGTGTTCATCGCCCGCCCCGACCTGCCCACCCTCCCGGTGGCCGTGGCGCGTTTCCTGGGCCGCGCCGGACAGCTCAACTACGGGCAGGCGATGGCCCTGAGCACGATCCTGATGCTGGTGTGCGCCTGCTCCCTGCTGGCGCTGGAACGCGTCCGCACCGACCGCTCGGGGGAGTTCTGAGATGGGGGGACCCTGATGACGCCGCCGCTGCTGCGACTGGACGAGGTGACGGTCAGGTACGGCCGCCACGACGCGCTCGACGCCGTCGACCTGGCCGTCGCCGAGCAGGAGACGGTCTGTGTGCTGGGCCCCAGCGGCAGCGGCAAGTCCACCCTGCTGCGCGTGGTCGCCGGACTCCAGCGCGCCGCTTCCGGCCGGGTGTGGCTCGGGGGCCGCGACCAGAGCGGTGTGCCCACCCACCGGCGCGGTGTGGGGCTGATGTTCCAGGACCATCAGCTCTTCCCGCAGCGCGACGTGGGCGGCAACGTCGCCTTCGGGCTGCGGATGCGGGGCACCGGGCGCGCGGAGGCGGACCGCCGGGTGGCCGAACTGCTGGAGCTGGTCGGACTGCCCGGCGCGCAGCGGCGGCCGGTCGACTCGCTGTCCGGCGGTGAGCAGCAGCGCGTCGCGCTCGCCCGCGCACTGGCGCCGCGGCCGCGGCTGCTGATGCTGGACGAGCCGCTGGGCCAGCTCGACCGCGGGCTGCGGGAGCGACTGGTCGTGGAACTGCGCGAGCTGTTCGCCCGGCTGGGCACCACGGTCCTCGCCGTCACCCACGACCAGGGGGAGGCCTTCGCGCTCGCCGACCGGGTCGTGGTCATGGAGGACGGGCGGATCGCGCAGTCCGGCACCCCGCTGGAGGTGTGGCAGCACCCCGCGAACGAGTTCGTCGCCCGCTTCCTCGGCTTCGACAACGTGGTGGAGGCGACCGTGCACGGCGACGTGGCCGACACGGTGTGGGGCAAGCTGCCGGTGCCGCCCGGCACCCGGCCGGGCCCGGTGCGGCTGCTGGTCCGCCCGGCCGGGGTGCGGCTCATCGCCCCCGCGGACGGGCTGCCCTGCGTGGTCGCCGCCCGCACCTTCCGCGGCGACCATGTGGCGCTCATCCTCCAGCCGTCCGGGGGCCCCCGCCTGGAGGCCTCCTGCGCGCTGCGGGACGCCCCGGAGGCGGGGGACCGGGTCGGGGTGGCGTTCGACGCGGCGGACGTGGTGGTGCTCGATTCGCCGTAGAAACGTTCAGCCTGTCAGGGCGGCCAGCGCGTCCGGGGCCTCGTCCACCGAGTCCACCAGCGCGATACGGGCCTTCATCGACCGCCCCTCCGCGAGCGCTTCGAGCAGCGGCCAGGCCGGGAGGCGGCGCGTCCAGTGGTCGCGGTCCACGAGCACCATCGGGGTCGGCTCACCGCGCGACTCGTAGTAGTTCGGCGTGGCGTTGTCGAAGATCTCCTGAAGGGTTCCGGCGGCGCCGGGCAGGAAGACGACGCCCGCGTTCGAGCGGGCCAGCAGCCCGTCCTCGCGGATCGCGTTGGCGAAGTACTTGGCGATGTGCGAGGCGAAGGCGTTCGGTGGCTCGTGCCCGTAGAACCAGGTCGGTATCCCGACCGACGCGCCGCCGTCCGGCCACCGCTCCCGCACCGCGAACGCGGCCTTGGCCCATGCGCCGACCGACGGGCGGAACGAGGGCGTCCGGGCGAGGAGTTCGAGCGCCTCCTTGAGCGCCGCGTCCGGCAGCGGTGCCGTGTACGCGCCCAGGTTGGCGGCCTCCATCGCGCCCGGACCGCCGCCGGTCGCGACGGTCAGCCCGGACCGCGCCAGCGCCTGTCCGAGCCGGGCGGCGCCCGCGTACCCCTCGGAGCCGCGCTCCAGCGCGTGCCCGCCCATCACGCCCACCACCCGGGTGCCGGTGAGCAGTTCGTCCAGCGCGTCGGAGACCGCGTCGTCGTGGATCGAGCGGAGCATCGAGGAGAAGATGTCGCCGTCCGCCTTGGTCCGCTCGAACCACGCGTACGAGAGCGCGTCCGGCGTGCCCGCGTATCCGTCGGCCCCGTCGTCCAGGCCCTCGAACAGCTCGGCCGCGGTGTAGAGGGTGCCGCGGTACGGATTGAACGGCAGGTCCGGCACGGGCGGGAAGACCAGCGCCCCCGCCGCCCGGATCCGCGCGGCGGCCTCCGGTTCCATCGGACAGCCGAGGAAGACCGCCCGGTCGGTGTCGGTGGACAGCAGCGCGGACGTACGGGCCGTCAGATCGACGGACTGGACCCGGTATCCGGCCAGGGTGCCGCGGGCGACAACCTGGTCGAACTCCTCCAGGGACTCTATTTCGACGTCGGGTGCGGTGGGCGCGGAAGCGTCATTGGTCTGCACGGCGTCATGCTAATCACACCGGACGGCGGTGGGGTCAGGGCCGGGTCAGAAGGGTCAGGAGTGGGTGAACGGCAGCACCGTCAGCTGGGCCACGCCCCAGGCCACCGGGGCCAGCAGGAGCAGCAGCGCCCCACCGCGCAGCGCGGCCGCGCCCCGCAGCAGCCGGGCTGACGCGCCGAGGCGCAGCAGCGCGGCCGTGGTGCGCCGCCGCGCGCTCCGCGCCTCCAGAGCCGCCGTGAGCGCCGTCGCGAACGCGCACATCAGGACCAGCCCCACGCCCACGTCCATGAGCGGACCGAACACGTGGGCGCCGGGGCGGCCGTGGGCCGCTCCGTGCGGTCGCAGCGTTCCGTACAGCCCGGCGGCGACCGCGCACAGCACCCCGACCGGCCGCCCGATCAGCCCCGCCTCCTGCTGCAGCGTGCGTCCCGCCAGCAGCCGCAGCGGGCGCGGCCGCCCCAGGGCCAGCAGCCGCCCGCAGCCGTGGACGAGCCCGGGCCCGGCCAGGACCAGCCCGGCGACCGTCAGCGCCCAGCCGCCCACCAACTCGGGTGCGTTGCCGCCGAACCGCCCGGACAGGGGCATGGGGGACGGATGCGCGCCGCGCCCCGCGTACGCCCCCAGCGCGAGCCCCGCCGCGATCAGCGCGACGCCCCATGGCAGGGCGGACGCCGCGCGGTGCGGCGACGGGGCGAGCGGGCTGGTCGTCACGGTCGGCACGGACGGCCGCGGTGCCCCGGCCCCCGGCCTCCTGGGCCACCGGCCCGCCGCGCTCGCCGCGCCCGCCACCACCGGCACGACGGCCACCAGCGTGACCGCCCCGACCAGCGGCAACGGCCGGTCCCCGCCGAGCGCCCGGCCCGCCGCGCCGCTGCCCGCCCACAGCAGCCACGAGCCGCCCACATCGCCGCGCAGATGGAGGAAGAGCAGCAGCGCCAGCGCGCTCCCGGCCGCGCAAGCGGTCGCCGTCGCGGTGCCCGCCAGCAGGGCCAGCCGGGCCGGGCCGAGCCCCGCCGCGGCGAACCCCGCCCCCGGGCGGGTGCTGGGATCCGCGCGGGCGACCGCCATGGCCAGCTGCACGGTCGCGGCCAGGGGGACGACGCACCACAGCAGCCGCGCGAGCGCCCCGTCGGGGTCGGCCGGGTGGCTCGCCGCGAACCCCAGGGCGGACAGCAGCAGAAAGCTCGCGCCCGCCGCCGCGACGGCCACCAGCGACCGGCGCAGCAGGATCAGCGGATGGGAGCCGCGGGTCAGGCGGAGGCTGAGCACGCCGCGATGCCCTCCGCGTCGGGGAACGCCGCCGAGTCCACCAGGCGGCCGTCCAGCAGGGTCACGGTGCGGTCGGCGAGCGTGGCCACCTCCGGGTCCTGGGTGGCGAGGACGACGGTGATGCCGTGGGTACGCGCCGCCGAGGTGAGCGTACGCAGCACCTGGGCGCGGTCGGCGCGGTGCAGCGGAGCGGTGGGCTCGTCGGCGAACAGCACACTGGGCGTGGGGGCCAGCGCCCGCGCGATCGCGATCCGCTGACGCTGCGACTGCAACAGCGCGCCGGGGCGCACCCCCGCGCACTCCGCGACGTCGAGCCGCTCCAGCCACTCGCACGCCGCGCTCTTCGCGGCGCGCTGCCCGGTGCCGCGCAGCATCAGCGGCAGCGCGGCGTTCTCCCATCCGGTCAGCTCGGGCACCAGCTGCGGTTCGGTGTCGATCCAGCCGAAGTGGTCGCGCCACAGCCGCTCGCGGCTGAGGGGGGTGAGGGAGTGTACGGCGGTGTCGTTGAACCACACCTCGCCGTCAGCCGGGAGGAACTGGCCCGACAGACACTTGAGGAGCGTGGTCTTCCCGCAGCCCCGGGGGCCGGTCACCGCCAGGATCTCGCCCTCGCGGGCGCCGACGGTGACACTGGCGAGAGCGGGCGAGCCGTCATGGGCGTATGACAGGGCGCGTGCCCGGAGCACGTCGTTGTCCGGCGGAGCCACCATCCAGAGCACCTCGCCTTACCTGCGATCGTCCCGTTCCCCCGACGGGGTGAACGAGGCCAAAGCCAATGGGTCACTAGGGGGTGTCTTGCCGATCATGCCGGGCTCCCGACGCCTGGCACGGCATCTCGCGGCGCCGCGCTCGTCGCACGCAGCGCCGCCGCGCTCTCCTCACGCGACTTGCGAGCTACCGCACCAGACGCCGCTCGCTGATCCGGCCTGATCGGCAAGACACCCCCTAGCACGGTAAGGACTCCCGCCGGGGCCCGGCCTGAGGCTCGGCCGGGCGCGGGCCGGGTTCCTCCGATCAGCCCTGGTGCGGTTCTCCGAGGTGGGTGGGCGCGAACATGCGCAGCCGGGCGGGGAGGACGACGACTGAGGGGCCCGGGGCGGCCAGCGCCGCCGCCAGGTCGGCGCGCAGCCGGTCGGGTGCCGTCCGTACGGCCGGCACGCCGAAGGACTCGGCGAGCGCGGTGAAGTCCGGGCGGGCCAGTTCGGTGGCGGTCGCCTCGCCGAACGCGTCCGTCATGTACTCGCGCAGGATCCCGTAGCCGCCGTCGTCCACGATGAGCCAGGTCACCGGCAGGCCGTACTGGCGGGCGGTGGCGAGTTCGGCGATCGAGTACATCGCCCCGCCGTCGCCCGACACCGCCAGCACCGGCCGCGTGCGGTCCGCGGCGGCGGCCCCGAGGGCGGCGGGCAGCCCGTAGCCGAGGCCGCCCGCGCCCTGTGCGGAGTGCGTTGCGCCCGCGCGCGGGTCGAAGGCGGACCAGGCCCAGTACGCGAGGATCGTCATGTCCCAGAAGCTGGGCGCGTCATCGGGCAGGGCGTCCCGTACGGCACCCAGGACCCGCTGCTCCAGGTCCAGGCCCTGCGCCGCGATCCGTTCCCGTACGCGGGTCAGCAGGGCGGCCGCCGTCCTGGCGCCGGTGGACTCCGGGCGCGGCGGTACGGCGGTGGCCAGGGCCGTCAGGGCGGGTTTCGCGTCGGCGTGGATGCCGAGGGCCGGGTGGTTGGACTCCAGCTTGCCGAGGTCGGCCTCGATCTGGATGAGCTGACCGCGGGGGCGGAACGTGTGGTAGTTGGACGAGAGTTCGCCGAGCCCCGAGCCGACCACGAGCAGGACGTCCGCGTCCTCCAGAAGGTCCGTCGTGTGCCGGTCCTCCAGCCAGGACTGGAGGGAGAGGGGATGGTCCCAGGGGAACGCGCCCTTGCCGCCGAACGTGGTGGCCACTGGGGCGTCCAGGCGCTCGGCCAGCGCGCGCAGTTCCTCGCACGCCCCCGCGCGGACGACCCCGCCTCCGGCGAGGATCACGGGGCGTTCCGCCGCGCTCAGCAGCCGCGCGGCCTGTTCGGTCAGTTCCGGCCGGGGTGGCAGCGGGCGCGGGGTGGCGGTCAGCGCGGTGACGGGCGGTACGGAGGTGGGGGCGAGCAGGACGTCCTGCGGTATCTCCAGCCACACCGGGCCCGCCGGTGCCTCCAGGGCGGATGTCCAGGCGGCGGCGACGGCGGACGGGATCTGCGAGGCCGTGCGGACCGTGTGGACGGATTTGACGATGTCGCGGAACGACGCCTTCTGGTCGACCAGTTCATGCAGGTATCCCTTACGGCCGCCGCCGAGCCCCGGGGTGGGCACCTGGCTGCCGATCCCCAGCACCGGCGCGGACGCGGCGGCCGACTCCTGGAGCGCCGCCAGCGTCATGAGCGCGCCGGGGCCGGTGGACACCAGCAGCGGGGCGACGGAGCCGGTGACGCGGGCGAAGGCGTCGGCCGCGAACCCCGCGTTGTTCTCCACGCGCAGGCCTATGTAGTCGAGGCCGGAGCGGCGCAGGGCGTCGAAGGCGCCGAGCGCGTGCTGTCCGGGGAGCCCGAACACGGTGGTCGCGCCGAGCGCGGTGAGGGATTCGACGACGAGATCGCCGCCGTGGCGCTCGCCCTGTGCGGTGCCCATGGGGTGGCCCTTCCTGGTGGTCGTGTCGGGACTACGCGTTCGCCGGGGCCGGTTCCGGGTCCGGGCCCGGGGGCGGGTCGCCGGCCAGGCGGCGCTGCCAGGCGTCCAGGACCGCCGCGTCCGTCGGCTTGGTCGACAGGCTCACCGTCACGTACACCACGAGCGAGGCCAGCAGGCCGAGGTAGATGGGCTCGCTGGCGAGGATGCCCTTCCAGACCATGAGCCCGATCACCGTCAGACCGCCCACGGCCACCGAGGCCAGCGCTCCCGCGCCCGTGCCGCGCTTCCACAGCAGGCCGCCCAGGATCGGTACCAGCAGCCCGCCGACCAGCACGTTGTAGGCGACGGTCAGCGCCTCGACGACGTCGTTCAGCACGATGGAGATCCCGACGACCGTGACGCCCATGACGAGGATGAAGAGGCGGTTGCCCGCGACCTCGTCGTGCGAGGCGGCGGCGGGGCGGCCCCGGAGGCGGGCCCAGATGTCGTTGTTCGCGACAGTGGCGCAGGCGATGAGCGCGCCGGAGGACGTCGACATCACCGCCGAGAGGGCGGCGGCCAGGACCAGCCCCTTGACCCCGACCGGCAGGGCGTCCTTGACGATGGTCGCGAACGCGTCGTCGGGGGAGCCGAGGTGGGGGTAGAGGACCTTGGCCGCCGTTCCGATGACCGCTCCGGCGACCGCGTAGGCCAGACAGTACGTACCGGCCGCGGTGCCGCCGATGCGGGCGACCTTGTCGTCGCGGGCGGTGAAGACGCGCTGCCAGATGTCCTGGCCGATGAGCATGCCGAAGGAGTAGATGAGCACATAGGTGAAGACCGTCTGCGCGCCGATGCCCATGGGGGAGAAGTAGCTGTCCGGCAGTTCGGCCTTCATCGCGGCGAAGCCGCCCGCCTTGATGACGGCGATCGGCAGCAGCAGGAGCAGCACGCCTATGGTCTTCACGACGAACTGCACCATGTCGGTGAGCGTGATCGACCACATGCCGCCGAGCGTGGAGTAACAGACCACGATGGCCCCGCCGAGCACGATCGCCACGACGCGCTCAAGACCGAAGATCACGTCGAAGATGGTGGCGTACGCGATGGTCGAGGTGACCGCGAGCATGAGGGTGTACGCCCACATCACGATGCCCGAGATCAGCCCGGAGGAGCCGCCGTAGCGCAGGTCCAGCATCTGGCTGACCGTGTAGACCTTGAGGCGGGCGATGCGCGCGGAGAAGAAGACGGACAGCGCGAGCAGGCCGAGGCCGATGGTGAGGACCATCCAGGCGCCCGAGAGCCCGTACTGGTAGCCGAGGCCGACGCCGCCGATGGTGGAGGCGCCGCCGAGGACGATCGCGGCCATCGTCCCGGAGTACATGGCGGGGCCGAGGCGGCGGCCCGCGACCAGGAAGTCGCTGGTGGACGTGGTGCGGCGCATTCCCCACCAGCCGAGCGCGAGCATGCCCGCGAGATAGACGACGATCACCGTGTAGTCGGCAGCGCTCATGGTGGGCTCCTCAGCGGGGGGACGGTGACCGAGACCTTAGGGTGTCGCCGAGGAGGCCGGGAAGTGTACGTTTCCTCCACTCGTGGTTCCCGGGATGGAGGAAACGGCCATGCCGCCGACAGTGCCCGTGCCCCTCGCCGTCCTGCTGGACCACCCCGGCCTGGGGCTGCGACAGGTCGCCGGGCCGCGCGGGGAAGCGCCGGTGTACCTGGTGCACACGAGCGAGATGGAGGACCCCGTTCCGTATCTGCTGGGCGGTGAACTGCTGCTCAGCGCCGGGGTGCACGGTCCGCGGGCGACGGACGCGTACTGGGACCGCTATGTGGCCCGTACGGTCGAGGCGGGCGCCACCGCGCTCGGGTTCGGCATCGCGCCGGTGCACGAGGAGGTGCCGCGGGCCCTGGCCGAGGCGTGCGACCGGCATGGGCTGCCGCTGGTGGAAGTGCCACGGGAGACGACCTTCACGGCCGTCGCGAGCGCCGTATGGGACGCCATGGCCGAGCGCCGCCACCAGGAGCTGCGGCGGATCACCGAGGTGCAGCAGTCGCTCGCGGCCGCCGCCGCGCGGCCCCACCCGGTCCCGGCCGTACTGCGCCAACTGGCGCGGCACCTGGGCGGGTGGGCCGTGTTGTACGGGCCGGACGGAGCGGAGCTGGCGGCGGCGGGGGCCCGGCCGTCCGCGGAGGTGCGTACGGCGCTCGCCTCGCTGGCCGCCCGGCTGCGCGCGGGCCCGGCCTCGGCCGCGGGCACGGCGGACGGGGTGTCCTTGAGCGCGTACGGCCTGGGCGGGCCCGAACGGCCGCTCGCCCTGGGGGTGTGCGCGCCCCGGCGCGACGCGACGGAGGGCACGGTGGGGGTGGCCATGGTGCTGCTCGCGCTGCTGACGGGGCGGGCGACGGCCGACGCCGGGGCCGAACGCACGGCGCTGGTACGGCTGATGCTGGGCGCCGAACCCGCCGATGTCGCCGGGCTGTTGACCGGCGCGGACGTGTGGACCGTGGTCCGCGGGCGGCGCCGCGGGCGAGGCGGGGACGACGGGCTGCTGGCCGCGGCGGCCCTCGCCGCCGGGCTGGGTACGTCCCTGATCGACCTCGACGGGGACGACCTGTGCGCCCTGGTGCCCGGCGCCGCGGAGGTCCGGGCCCAGCCCGGCTGGACCCTGGGCGCCGGGGCGCCGGTGCCCGCCGGCGGCCTGGCCCACGGCGGCACCGACGCGGCCCGCGCCCTGCGCCGCGCGGTCGCGGAGCGGCTGCCGGTGGTACGGCACGCCCCGGAGCCGGACGGCGTCGCCTCGCTGGTCGACCCGGCCGAGGCCCGGGCCCTGGGCCGCACCCGGCTCGCCCCGCTGGCCGACGCCCCGGCCGTGCGCGAGACGCTGCGGATGTGGCTGTCGCTGCACGGCAGCTGGGACCGCACGGCGGTGGCACTGGACATCCACCGCAACACGGTCCGCCAGCGCATAGCCCGCGCCGCGGCCCTCCTGGAGGCGGACCTGAGCGACGCGGACGTGCGGATGGAACTGTGGTTCGCCCTCAAGTGGCAGTGATCCCGCGCCTGCACCCGCACCCGCGCCCGCGGTCTCGGAATGGGGGGAGGGCCGCCCCGGCGCGGGTCAGAGCTTGGTCCAGGCCTCCGTGAGGACGGCCCTGAGTACCTGCTCGATCTCGTCGAACAGCGCCTGGTCCGCGATCAGCGGCGGGGCCAGCTGGATGACCGGGTCACCGCGGTCGTCGGCGCGGCAGTAGAGGCCGTTGTCGTACAGCGCCTTGGAGAGGAAGTCGTAGAGGACGCGTTCCGTCTCGTCCGCGCTGAAGGACTCCTTCGTGGCCTTGTCCTTCACCAGCTCGATGCCGTAGAAGAAGCCGTTCCCCCGGACGTCGCCGACGATCGGCAGGTCGTGCAGCCGCTCCAGGGTGGACCGGAACGCGCCCTCGGTGTCCAGCACGTGCTGGTTCAGGCCCTCGCGCTCGAAGATGTCGAGGTTGGTGAGGGCCACGGCGGCCGAGACCGGGTGGCCGCCGAAGGTGTAGCCGTGCAGGAAGGTGTTGCCGTCCCGGTAGAAGGGCTCGGCGAGCCGGTCGGAGACGAGGCACGCGCCGATCGGGGAGTAGCCGGAGGTCATGCCCTTCGCGCAGGTGATCATGTCCGGGACGTAGCCGAACTTGTCGCACGCGAACATCGTGCCCAGCCGCCCGAACGCGCAGATGACCTCGTCCGAGACGAGCAGGACGTCGTACTCGTCGCAGATCTCGCGCACCCGCTGGAAGTACCCGGGCGGCGGCGGGAAGCAGCCACCCGCGTTCTGTACCGGCTCCAGGAAGACCGCGGCGACGGTGTCCGGGCCCTCGAAGAGGATCTGCTGCTCGATCTGGTCGGCGCACCAGCGGCCGAACGCCTCCGGGTCGTCGCCGTGGATCGGCGCCCGGTAGATGTTGGTGTTGGGCACCTTGTGGGCGCTGGGGACCAGCGGCTCGAAGGGGGCCTTGAGCCCGGGCACACCGGTGATCGACAGGGCGCCCTGGGTGGTGCCGTGATAGGCGACGGCCCGGGATATGACCTTGTGTTTGGTGGGCTTGCCGGTGAGCTTGAAGTACTGCTTGGCCAGCTTCCAGGCGGTCTCGACCGCCTCGCCGCCGCCGGTGGTGAAGAAGACCTTGTTGAGGTCGCCGGGCGCGTGCTGGGCCAGCCGCTCGGCCAGTTCGACGGCCTTGGGGTGGGCGTAGCTCCACACCGGGAAGAAGGCCAGCTCCTGCGCCTGCTTGTAGGCGGTCTCCGCGAGTTCGGCGCGCCCGTGTCCGGCCTGCACCACGAACAGCCCGGCGAGGCCGTCGATGTAGCGCTTGCCCTTGTCGTCGTAGATGTACGTGCCCTCGCCGCGCACGATCGTCGGCACGGGGGCGTTCTCGTACGACGACATGCGGGTGAAGTGCATCCACAGGTGGTCGTACGCCGTCTTGGAGAGGTCCGCGCTCATGGCTATCTCGTTCCCCAGGTGTAGGTCTGCTTACGGAGCTTGAGGTAGACGAAGCTCTCGGTGGAGCGCACGCCGGACAGCGTCCGGATCCGCTTGTTGATCGTTTCAAGGAGGTGGTCGTCGTCCTCGCAGACGATCTCGACGAGGAGGTCGAAGGAGCCCGCGGTGACGACCACGTACTCGACCTCTTCCATGGCGGTCAGCGCGTCCGCGACCGGGTCGAGATCGCCGTCGACGTGGATCCCGACCATCGCCTGGCGCCGGAACCCCACGGTGAGGGGGTCGGTGACGGCGACGATCTGCATCACGCCCTGGTCGAGCAGCTTCTGCACGCGCTGCCGCACCGCCGCCTCGGACAGGCCAACGGCCTTGCCGATGGCGGCGTAGGGGCGGCGGCCGTCCTCCTGGAGCTGCTCGATGATCGCCAGGGATACGGAGTCGATCGACGGCGTGCCGTTCTTATCAGGTGTGGCCACGACCCTCACTGTGCACGAGCCTCGACTGTCTGGCAACCCTCGATCAATGAAATTCGTTGTCATGATGGCTTTAATTCACTGATTCCGTTGTTCTGGTGTGGCGGGTATGTTGAAAGCGTCGTCCTCGCGACTAGGGTGGGTGTCTCACCCATCGGACAGCAGACAGGAGGGGTGGCACGTGACCACCGAGCTGCGTCGTTTGCGCAACTACATCGACGGGGAGTTCCGGGACGCCGCGGACGGGCGCACCACGGAGGTGGTCAACCCGGCCACGGGCGAGGTGTATGCCACGGCGCCGCTGTCGGGAGCGGCCGACGTGGACGCGGCGATGGCCGCGGCCGCGGCCGCCTTCCCGGCCTGGCGGGACCTGGTGCCCGGCGAGCGGCAGAAGGCCTTGCTGAAGATCGCCGACGCCTTCGAGGCGCGGGCGGAAGAGCTGATCGCGGTCGAGTCGGAGAACACCGGCAAGCCGATCGGGCTCACGCGGGACGAGGAGATCCCGCCGATGATCGACCAGATCCGTTTCTTCGCGGGCGCGGCACGGATGCTGGAGGGCCGCTCGGCCGGTGAGTACATGGAGGGGCTGACCTCGATCATCCGCCGCGAGCCGGTCGGGGTGTGCGCGCAGGTCGCGCCGTGGAACTACCCGATGATGATGGCCGTGTGGAAGTTCGCGCCGGCGCTGGCGGCGGGCAACACGGTCGTCATCAAGCCCTCCGACACCACCCCGGCCTCCACCGTGCTCTTCGCCGAGATCATCGGCGGGGTGCTGGCGGAACTGGGCCATCCGCAGGGCGTCTTCAACGTCATCTGCGGCGACCGGGACACCGGGCGGCTGATGGTCGAGCACGACGTGCCCGCCATGGCGTCCATCACCGGCTCGGTGCGGGCCGGTATGCAGGTCGCGGAGAGCGCGTCGAAGGACCTCAAGCGGGTCCACCTGGAGCTGGGCGGCAAGGCGCCGGTCGTGGTCTTCGAGGACAGCGACATCGCCAAGGCCGTCGAGGACATCTCGGTCGCGGGCTTCTTCAACGCGGGCCAGGACTGTACGGCGGCCACCCGCGTGCTCGTCCACGAGTCGATCCACGACGAGTTCGTGACCGCCCTGGCCAAGGCCGCCGCGGACACCAAGACCGGTGCCCCGGACGACGAGGACGTGCTGTTCGGCCCGCTCAACAACGCCAACCAGCTGGCCCAGGTCAGCGGCTTCATCGAGCGGCTGCCCGCGCACGCCAAGGTCGAGGCGGGCGGCCACCGGGTCGGCGAGAAGGGCTTCTTCTACGCGCCCACCGTGGTCTCCGGGCTCCAGCAGGACGACGAGATCGTCCAGCACGAGGTCTTCGGCCCGGTCATCACCGTCCAGTCGTTCTCCGACGAGGCCCAGGCGGTCCGGTACGCCAACGGCGTGGAGTACGCGCTCGCCTCATCGGTGTGGACCAAGGACCACGGCCGCGCGATGCGGATGTCCAAGGCGCTGGACTTCGGCTGCGTCTGGATCAACACCCATATCCCGCTCGTCGCCGAGATGCCGCACGGCGGATTCAAGAAGTCCGGTTACGGCAAGGACCTGTCGGCGTACGGCTTCGAGGACTACACCCGCATCAAGCACGTGATGACGTCGCTGGGTTAGTCCCCCTCCGGGATCAGCGGCGGCTGAGCAGGGCGCAGAGGGTGCCGATGCGGTTGGTGGTGATCGCGTCGGCACCCGCGCGCAGCAGCCGCGCCATCGAGCGGCGGGTGTCGGCGGTCCACGCGGAGACCAGCAGGCCGTCGGCGTGGGCGCGTTCGACCAGGCCGGGGGAGACCAGGCCGAAGCGGTAGTTGAGCCAGCGGGGGCGCAGATCGGCCAGCAGGGTGGGCCGGGGCGGCGCGAGGGTGGTCCAGGTCAGGGAGATCTCGGCGCCGGGCTCCGCGCGGCGCACCCGGCGCAGCGCGGACAGCTCGCCGCAGTAGTACACCCGGTCCGCGGCCCCGGCCTCGCGCACCTCGGTGACGGCCGCGAGGGCGGCCGACGCGTCGGGCAGGTCGATCAGCAGCCGGGCCGGGCCGGTCGCGGTGAGCGCGTCGCGCAGCGTGGGTATGCCCCCGCCGGACAGCTGCCGCACCTCCTCGGCGGTCAGCGCGGACAGCGGCCGGTCGTGCCCCCAGAGCCTTTTGAGGGTGGCGTCGTGCAGCAGGACCGGGACGCCGTCGCGGGTCAGCCGGACGTCGATCTCCACCGCGCCCGCCCCGGCGCGCACCGCCGAGCCGAGCGACGCCAGGGTGTTCTCGCGGTGGGTGTACGGGTCGCCGCGGTGGCCGACCGGGATGAAGGCCGTGCCCGCCACCGTCATCGGGTCATGACCGCCGTGTAGGCGTCGATCTCCGCGGCCAGCCGCGCCTTGCCCGGCGCGTCCAGGAAGGACGCCTCGACGGCGTTCTTCGCGAGCGCCGCGACCCCCGCCGCGTCCAGGCCGAGCAGCCGGGCGGCGACCGCGTACTCGGTGTTGAGGTCGGTGCCGAACATCGGCGGGTCGTCGCTGTTGATGGTGACGAACACCCCGGCCTCGACCATCTGCCGGAGGGGGTGCTCGTCGAGGGCGGCGACCGCGCGGGTGGCGATGTTGGAGGTCGGGCAGACCTCCAGCGGAATGCGGTGCTCCGCGAGATGGGCGAGCAGCTTCGGGTCCTGGACGGCGGTGGTGCCATGGCCGATCCGCTCGGCGCGCAGCTCGGTGAGGGCGTCCCAGACGGTCTGCGGTCCGGTGGTCTCGCCCGCGTGCGGAACGCTGTGCAGCCCGACGGCGATGGCGCGGTCGAAGTACGGCTTGAACTGCGGGCGCGGCACGCCGATCTCGGGCCCGCCGAGGCCGAACGAGACCAGCCCCTCGGGGCGCAGGTCGCAGGCGATGCGGGCGGTCTCCTCGGCGGCCTGCAGCCCGGCCTCGCCGGGGATGTCGAAGCACCAGCGCAGCACGGTGCCGAACTCGGCCTCGGCCGCCTTGCGGGCGTCCTCGATCGCCTCGGTGAACGCGGCGTCCGGAATGCCGCGCCGGGTCGAGCTGTAGGGGGTGACGGTCAGCTCGGCGTAGCGGATGTTCTGCCGGGCCATGTCGCGGGCGATCTCGTAGGTGAGCAGCCGCACGTCCTCGGCGTCGCGGATCAGGTCCACCACGGAGAGGTAGACGTCGATGAAGTGCGCGAAGTCACGGAAGACGAAGTAGTCGGCCAGCGCCTCCGGATCGGTGGGCACCTTGGAGTCCGGGTGGCGTGCCGCCAGCTCGGCCACGATGCGCGGGGACGCCGAGCCGACGTGGTGGACATGCAGCTCCGCCTTGGGCAGTCCGGCGATGAAGGCGGTGAGATCGGTCAACGAGAACCTCCGGGTGACGGCCGCCTGCGGCGGGCTCCGGTCATCGTAGATGCGGCCGTACGGGGCGTTGCCGCCAGGCCGTAGCATGGGCGGACATCGCTGTGGGGGAGATACATGGCTGACCAGCCCGACCAGCACGACCAGCCGCGGCAGCCGGAGCCGCGCGACCACGACCCCTGGGCCCCGCCGGCCCCGCGAACGTCCCTGGACAAGCCGCCGTCCCGGCCCTCGGTGGCCGAGCAGCAGACGCTCACCTCGCTGCCCACGGGCCCGGCCGTCCCGCCCCCGCCGCCCGTGCCGGGCCCGCCGCCTCCCGCTCCCGGGCCGCCGCCCGCCGCACCGAGTCCGCCGCCGGGCGGCGCGACCCTGCCGAGCGGCGCCCCGCCGCCGGGCGCGGTGCCCCCGCCGCCGCCCGCTCCGACCGGCCCGGGCACCCCGAGCGCGTACCAGGGTTCGCCGTACGGCACCGGCGGCTACGGTCACCCGGGCTACGGCGGCCAGGCCCCGTACGGCGGGGCGGGCTACGGTTACCCCGGCGCGGCGTATCCCGGCTACCCCGGCACCGCCCAGCCCGGCTACCCCGGCACGGCCTACCCGGCTGCGGGCTATCCGGGCGCGGGCTACAACCAGGGCTGGCAGGCGGGGGGCGGCTATCTGCCGAACAACGGCACCGGCACGGCCGCCCTGGTGCTCGGCATCATCGGCCTGGCCTTCTTCGCCAGCGTCGTCCTGGGCATCATCCTCGGCGTCCTCGCGATCATCTTCGGGGCGCTCGGCCGCGCCAAGGCGGGCCGGGGCGAGGCGACCAACGGCGGCGTGGCCCTCGCCGGGCTCATCCTCGGGGCGGCCGCCGTGGTGGCGGGCGTGGTGATGATCTTCGTCTATGTCGGGGCGGCGAACAGCGACAGCTCCGATGACAGCGGCGACTCCGGCTACGCGGAGATGTCGGTCGTGCGGCTGGTGCCGTCCGCCGGTATGAGCCGCTGACGCGCCTCCATCAGCGCGAAGCCCAGCAGATTCAGCCCGCGCCAGCGGGCCGGGTCCGCCGCCCGCTCGTCGTCCGCCGCCAGCCCGATGCCCCATATGCGGTCCACCGGGCTGGCCTCCACCAGCACCCGGGAGTTGGTCCCGAGCAGATAGTCGCGCAGCGGCGGGTGCTGCCCGAACTTGTGCACACTGCCCTCGACGACCAGCGCGAAGCGGTGCTCCCGCCACCGCGCCTCGTCGAAGCCGCGCACCGAACGGCCCGCGTCCTTGGCCTGCTTGGGGTGCGAGGCGGTCAGCGCCCGCCGCTCGGCGTCCTCATCGCCGAACAGCCGTGCCTTCCCGGCCATCATCCAGTGCTCGGCGGTCGGGTAGGTGACGCCGTCCACCTCGAACGGCGCGGGCCACCACTGGCTGAAGCACTCCGCGCCCACGGCGCCGTCGCGCCGCGGCCGATGGCCCCAGAAGTACACGTACTTGACGGTCTCGCCGCGCGCCGCCCGGTCCATTAGCTCCTCGACCGAGCGCGGGCCGTCGCCCGTCGTGGCCGATGCCGTCTCCGCGTTCATCTCCATGCTCCGGATTTTCGCACCGGCCACTGACAGTGCCCCGGACGGCGAGGCCGGTTACGGCGGGGGGTCGTCACCGAATTCGTTGCGCAACCAAAAAGCAACAACGAAATCCCTTGTTGAGGCAAGGGGCCTCTGTCAGGATCGGCCTTCGATCGTGGTCGGAGGCAGGCCGCTCTTCCTCGAAAGGCACCGCGTATGGAATCACGGCACGAGCCCGAGAGCCTGTCCGCGCCCCAACTCGCCGCGATCCGGCGCAGCATGACCGGCGGCCGCATGGCGCTGTCCCGCCGCGCCCTGCTGCGCGCGGGCGGCGCCGGAGCGTTCGCCGTGGGCGGGTTCGGGGCGCTCAGCGGCTGCGGCATCCCGCCCGCCGGGCGGACCGGCGCCGACAGCGCCGCGGACGATCACTCCGCCGAGGAGAAGAGGGTCACCTTCTCCAACTGGACGGAGTACATGGACGAGACCAAGGGCGGCCACCGCCCGACCCTGGAGGAGTTCCGGCGCCGCACCGGCATCACGGTGAAGTACACCGAGGACATCAACGACAACGTCGAGTTCTTCGGCAAGATCAAGCCACAGCTCGCCGCGGGCCAGGACACCGGCCGCGACCTCATCTGCGTCACCGACTGGCTGGCCGCCCGGATGATCCGGCTCGGCTGGGTGCAGACCCTGGACGCGGCCAACCTGCCCCACGCCTATACCCACCTGGCGGCGGAATTCCGTAATCCGGACTGGGATCCGGGCCGCGCCCACTCCTACCCCTGGACCGGCATCCCCGCCGTCATCGCGTACAACAAGAAGGCCACCGGCGGCCGCGCCGTCACCTCCGTCTCCCAGCTCCTGGACGACCCGCGGCTGAAGGGCCGGGTCGGCCTGCTCACCGAGATGCGCGACACCGTCGGGCTGACCCTTCTCGACATGGGCAAACGGCCCGAGGACGTCACCGCCGACGAGTACGCCGCGGCGATCGCCCGCCTCCAGAAGGCTTCCGACCGCGGCCAGATCCGCCGCTTCACCGGCAACGACTACACCGGCGACCTCACCCGGGGCGACCTCGCCGCCTGCCTCGCCTGGGCCGGTGACCTCATCCAGCTCCAGGCCGACAACCCGGAGATCGAGTTCGCCATCCCCGACGCCGGTTACATGACCGCCACCGACAACCTCCTGATCCCGGCCAAGGCCCGCCACAAGAAGAACGCCGAGCGGCTCATCGACTACTACTACGAGCCCAAGGTCGCCGCGAAGATCGCCGCTTACATCAACTACGTCTGCCCGGTCGACGGCGTGCGCGCCGAACTCGCGAAGATCGACAAGGAGCTGGCGGACAACCCGCTGATCCTCCCCGACGCGGAGATGGCCGCCAAGTCCCATGCCTTCCGCTCCCTGTCGAGCAAGGAAGAGACGGCGTTCGAGGACGCGTTCGCCAAGCTCACCGGCGCCTGACGGCCTGACACGCGAGGAAGCCCCCATGACCCAGCCCACCACCAGCGGCGGTGACGTCCGGCTCGACGGCATCAGCAAGACCTACGGGTCCTTCACCGCCGTCCACCCGCTCGACCTGCACATACCCGCCGGTTCCTTCTTCGCCCTGCTCGGCGCCTCCGGCTGCGGCAAGACCACCACCCTGCGCATGATCGCCGGGCTGGAGGAGCCCACCACCGGCACCATCCGGCTCGCCGGGGACGACGTCACCGCCCTGCCGCCGCACCGGCGGCCGGTCAACACCGTCTTCCAGAGCTACGCCCTCTTCCCGCACCTCGACATCTACGAGAACGTCGCCTTCGGGCTGCGCCGACGCGGCATCAAGTCGGTGAAGAAGCAGGTCGGGGAGATGCTGGACCTCGTCCAGCTCGGTGACTTCGCCCGCCGCAGACCCCAGCAGCTCTCCGGCGGCCAGCAGCAGCGCGTCGCGCTCGCCCGCGCGCTGATCAACCACCCCCGGGTGCTGCTCCTCGACGAGCCGCTGGGCGCGCTCGACCTCAAGCTGCGCCGTCAGATGCAGCTCGAACTCAAGCGCATCCAGACCGAGGTCGGCATCACCTTCGTCCATGTCACCCACGACCAGGAGGAGGCCATGACCATGGCCGACACGGTCGCGGTGATGAACGGCGGCCGCGTCGAGCAGCTGGGCGCCCCGGCCGGGCTGTACGAGAGCCCGGGCACCACCTTCGTCGCCAACTTCCTCGGCACCTCCAACCTCATCGAGGCCGAGATCACCGACAAGAGCGGCGGCGACCTCCTGCTCACGGCCCCCGGAGGCCGCCTCGTCCTGCCCGCCGGCCGCTGCCGCGGGCCCGCCCGCACCGGCGCCACGGTGCTGGTCGGGGTGCGCCCCGAGAAGATCTCCCTCACCCCCGCCGAGGACACGGACGCCGTCCCCGCGGCAGGCAACCGGATGACCGGCCGCATCGCGGACGCCAGCTTCCTCGGCGTCTCCACGCAGTACGTCGTGGCCACCCCGGACGGCGCCGAGCTGGCCGTCTACGAGCAGAACATCGAGCGCGACCCCCGGCTCGTTCCCGGCGCGGAGGTCGTCCTGCACTGGAACCCCGCCCACACCTTCGGCCTCGACCCGGCCCAGGACATCGGCGCGGGCACCGATACGGGCACCGACGCGGGCACCGGCGGGGAGGCGGCGTGAGCGCCACGGCCACCGAGACGCGCGACGCGGCCCCCGCCAGCGCCGCGCACCGTCACGTACGCAAGCGACTGGTGCCCTACTGGCTGCTGCTCCCCGGCATCCTGTGGCTGCTGGTCTTCTTCGTGGCCCCGCTCGTCTACCAGGCGTCGACGTCCGTCCAGACCGGCTCCCTCGAAGAGGGATTCCGGGTCACCTGGCACGTACAGACCTACTGGGACGCGCTCACCGAGTACGCCCCGCATTTCCTGCGCTCGGTGCTGTACGCGGCCACCGCCACCGTGCTGTGCCTGCTGCTCGGCTATCCGCTCGCGTACCTCATCGCCTTCCGGGCGGGCCGCTGGCGCAATCTGCTCATGGTCCTGGTCATCGCGCCGTTCTTCACCAGCTTCCTGATCCGCACGCTCGCCTGGAAGACGATCCTGGCCGACGGCGGCCTCGTGGTGGGGGCGCTGAACTCCCTGCACCTCCTGGACGTGACCAGCGCGCTGGGGATCACCGAGGGGCAGCGGGTGCTCGCCACGCCGCTCGCCGTGGTGTGCGGGCTGACGTACAACTTCCTGCCCTTCATGATCCTGCCGCTCTACACCTCCCTGGAGCGCATCGACGGCCATCTGCACGAGGCCGCCCGCGACCTCTACGCCCGCCCCGTCACGGTCTTCCGCAGGGTCACCTTCCCGCTGTCCATGCCGGGCGTCGTCGCGGGCACCCTGCTCACCTTCATCCCGGCCGCGGGCGACTACATCAACGCCGAGCTGCTGGGCTCCACCGACCAGAAAATGATCGGCAACGTCATCCAGTCGCAGTTCCTGCGGGTACTCGACTATCCGACGGCCGCCGCGCTGTCCTTCCTCCTCATGGCGGCGATCCTCGCGATGGTCACCGTCTACATCCGCAAGGCAGGGACGGAGGATCTCGTCTGATGGCCCTCATTCGCTGGATCGGGCGCTGGATACGGCGCAACCTGGTGGTCCTCGCGGGGCTCGCCACCCTCGCGTATCTGATCCTGCCGAACGTCATCGTCCTGGTGTTCTCGTTCAACAAGCCGAACGGCCGCTTCAACTACGCCTGGCAGCGGTTCTCCACCGACGCCTGGACCGATCCGTGCGGCGTCGCCGACCTGTGCGGCTCGCTCGCGCTGAGCCTGCGGCTCGCGGTGTGGGCCACGCTCGGCGCGACCGTCCTCGGCACGATGATCGCCTTCGCGCTGGCCCGCTACCGCTTCCGGGCCCGCCCCGCGGTCAACAGCCTGATCTTCCTCCCGATGGCGATGCCCGAGGTCGTCATGGCCGCCTCCCTCGCCACGCTCTTCCTCAACATGGGCGTCGGCTTCGGCTTCTGGACGATCCTCATCGCCCACATCATGTTCTGCCTGAGCTTCGTCGTCACCGCCGTCAAGGCGCGCGTGATGAGCATGGACCCCCGGCTGGAACAGGCCGCCCAGGACCTCTACGCCTCCCCGGCCCAGACGTTCCTGCGCGTCACCCTCCCGATCGCGGCCCCCGGCATCGCCGCCGGGGCGCTGCTGTCCTTCGCGCTCTCCTTCGACGACTTCATCATCACCAACTTCAACGCCGGATCGACCGTGACCTTCCCCATGTTCGTGTGGGGATCCGCGCAGCGCGGCACCCCAGTCCAGATCAATGTGATCGGCACGGCGATGTTCGCCGTCGCGGTGCTGTGCGTCCTCGCCGGTCAGCTGGCCGGCGCCCGCCGCAAGAGGAGCTGACCCCCATGGAAGCTCTCGCCGACGTCGCCTACACCCCGTACTGGCTGGACGACCCCGCACGGCCCCGCCCCCACCCCGCCCTGATCGGCGACGAGCACTGCGATCTGCTCGTCGTCGGCGGCGGCTACAGCGGACTGTGGACCGCCCTGACCGCCAAGGAGCGCGACCCCGGCCGGGACGTGGTCCTGATCGAGGCGCGGGAGGCCGGATGGGCCGCCTCCGGCCGCAACGGCGGCTTCTGCGCCGCCTCCCTCACCCACGGCCTCGGCAACGGCGCCGCCCGCTGGCCCCGTGAACTGCCCGAACTGGAACGGCTCGGCCACCGCAACCTGGACGCCATCGAGGCCGCCGTCGCCCGCTACGCCATCGACTGCGACTTCGAGCGCACCGGCGAGATCGACGTCGCCACCCGGCCGCACCAGATCGCCGGACTGCGCGAGACCGCCGCCCAGGCCGCCGCGCTCGGCGTCGCCGAGCCCCAGTACCTGGACCGCGACGCGGTGCGCGCCGAGGTCGACTCGCCCACCTTCCTCGCCGGGCTGTGGGACCGCCGGGGCGTGGCCATGCTGCACCCCGCCAAGCTCGCCTGGGGGCTGAAGCGGGCCTGCGCCGAGCTGGGCGTACGGATCTACGAGCACACCCCCGCCGAGCAGCTGAGCCGCGCCGGAGGAGGACCAGCCGGGGCGGGAACAGCCGGAACCGGCACATCTGGTTCCGGAACGGCCGGGATGCTGGCCCGCACCCCGTACGGCCGGGTGCGGGCCCGGCAGGCCGCCCTGGCCACCAACGCCTTCCCGGCCCTGGTCCGCCGCGTCCGCCCGTACATCGTCCCCGTCTACGACCACGCCCTGATGACCGAACCGCTGACCGCCACGCAGCTCGCCGCGATCGGCTGGCAGCGGCGGCAGGGCCTCAGCGACACCGCCAACCACTTCCACTACTTCCGCATCACCGCCGACCACCGCGTCCTGTGGGGCGGCTACGACATCGTCTACCGCTACGGCGGCGGGGTGCGCGCCGAATACGATCACCACCCTGCCACCTACCGCACCCTCGCCCGGCACTTCTTCCGCTGCTTCCCGCAGCTGGAGGGCGTGCGGTTCAGCCACGCCTGGGGCGGCGCGATCGACACCTGCTCCCGCTTCTCCGCGTTCTTCGGCAGCGCGCACGGCGGACGCGTCGCCTACGCCCTCGGCTACACCGGCCTCGGCGTCGGCGCGAGCCGCTTCGGCGCGGAGGTGATGCTCGACCTGCTGGCCGGTGAGCCCACCGAGCGGACCCGGCTGGAGATGGTGCGCAGCAAACCGCTGCCGTTCCCGCCGGAACCGGTCCGCTGGGCGGGGATCGGCCTCACCCAGTGGTCGATGAGCCGGGCCGACGCCAACGGCGGACGGCGCAACCTGTGGCTGAAGGCGATGGACCGGGTGGGGCTGGGGTTCGACAGCTGAGCCCCGGCGCAGGGTGTCAGCCGGATGGCTGGTCGCTCCGTTCGCGTACGCGGAGCACCGCCCACAGCAGAGCGCCGCACAGACACCAGCTCCCGGCCACGTCCAGCGGCCAGTGGTACGCCCGGCGGACCAGCCCCGCCCCCACCGCGAGGTTGAGCAGGACGACCGCGGCGATCAGCCACCCCCGGGCCCGCCCGCGCAGGAGGGGGAGCAGCAGTACGGCCGCCGCGCCATAGGCGACGGCGGCCGTCGCGGCGTGGCCGGAGGGGAAGAATCCGGTCTCGCCCGCCAGCGGGCCGGGCGGGCCCGGGCGGTCGAGCAGCGCCTTGAGCGGTGCGATCAGGGCCGGGACCGCCGCCATCCCCAGCGCGGCGGCCAGCGGCCCCGGCCACCACCGGAGTGCCGCCGCCCGGGCACGCCACGCCGCACAGGCGAGCGCGACGACGAGGACCGGGAGCGCCACCGCCGTATTGCCGAGGTCGGCGAAGAACTCCGCGGCGGGGGAGGGGAGGGGCGATCCGGCGATCGCGCGGCCGAGCCGCTCGTCGAACGTACGCAGCGGACCGTGGACGGCGACCTGCCAGGCGCACAGCGCGAACACCGCCAGCAGCGCGGCGGGGAGCACCAGTGAGCGAAGGAAGACAGACGGCGACCCCGGAACAGGGGGGGTGGTTCCGGGGCCGCCGTGGCGACCGGTGTGCCGCACGCCCCGGGGGGTTTGGGGCGGGCGGCCGTCCGATCGGTGAGGAGATCCGGAGCCGGAGGCTCCAGTGGTGTGCGCGAGGGCACAGCCGGGTCGGGGCTGGGGAAGCACCGGCTCGGCATCGCCCGCAGTCCCCTGCGAGCGGGGTGTTTCTCTCATCTGGAATGACCGTACGGCAGCGAGTGGCTGTCGGACAGGCCGATCACCCACCTGTCATCGGCCCCGCACATCTTCTTCACGCGGCTCGACGATCCACCCACAGTCACAGCTCGTGTCCCAGCTGGAGTCACAGCTCGGCGAAGGCGCCTTCGAGGACGTCCAGACCCTCGTTCAGCAGGTCCTCCCCGATCACCAGCGGCGGCAGGAAGCGCAGCACGTTCCCGTACGTACCGCAGGTCAGCACCAGTAGACCGGCGGCGTGGCAGGCCTTGGCGACGGCCGCCGTCGCCTCCGGGTTCGGGTCCTTGGTGCCCGGCTTCACCAGTTCGACCGCGATCATCGCGCCGCGGCCCCGGAGGTCACCGATGATGTCGTGCTTCTCCTGCAGCGCGGACAGCCGCCCCTTCATGACCTCCTCGATGCGCCGGGCCTTCGCGTTGAGGTCCAGCTCGCGCATCGTCTCGATCGCGCCCAGCGCCGCCGCGCACGCCACCGGGTTGCCGCCGTAGGTGCCGCCGAGGCCGCCGGAGTGCGCCGCGTCCATGATCTCGGCGCGGCCGGTGACGGCGGCCAGCGGAAGACCGCCCGCGATGCCCTTGGCGGTGGTGATCAGGTCCGGGACGATGCCCTCGTCCTCGCACGCGAACCACTGGCCGGTGCGGCAGAAGCCGGACTGGATCTCGTCGGCGACGAAGACGATGCCGTTGTCCTTCGCGAACTCGGCGATCCGCGGCAGGAAGCCCTTGGCCGGTTCGATGAAGCCGCCCTCACCGAGGACCGGCTCGATGACGATCGCGGCCACGTTCTCCGCCCCGACCTGCTTGCTGATCATGTCGATGGCCTGGGCCGCGGCCTCCTCGGCGCAGTTCTCCGCGCCCGTCAGCCAGCGGTAGGGGTAGGCGACGGGGACGCGGTAGACCTCGGGCGCGAAGGGGCCGAAGCCGTGCTTGTACGGCATGTTCTTGGCGGTGAGCGCCATGGTGAGGTTCGTCCGGCCGTGGTAGCCGTGGTCGAACACGACGACCGCCTGGCGCTTGGTGTGCGCGCGGGCGATCTTCACCGCGTTCTCGACGGCCTCCGCGCCCGAGTTGAACAGTGCCGACTTCTTGGCGTGATCGCCCGGCGTGAGCCGCGCCAGCTCCTCGCAGACCTCCACGTACCCCTCGTACGGCGTCACCATGAAACAGGTGTGCGTGAAGTCCGCCAGCTGCGCCGACGCCCGGCGCACCACGGCCTCGGCGCTGGAGCCGACCGAGGTCACGGCGATGCCGGAGCCGAAGTCGATCAGCGAATTGCCGTCCACGTCCTCGATCACCCCGCCGCCCGCGCGCACGGTGAAGACCGGCAGCACACTGCCCACGCCACCGGCGACCGCCGCGTTCTTACGGGCGAGCAGCTCCTGCGACTTCGGGCCGGGAATCGCGGTGACGACGCGACGCTCCTGGGGGAGGGACGGGCCTCCGGACAGTTCGGTCATGAGGTACTCCACGGGATGAAAGGGGCGTGACAGGGGCTTTACTCGCAGGCTAGGCGCGCGGCGCGTGAAGCGGCATGTTCCGTTCGGGAGCAGTGCGGGTGGTGCGTTGTCCGCGGCGGCCATAGCCGCGGCCCGGCCGTCACCTCGGCACGTCATGAGGTGCCACCCCGGTGGGGTCGCTGAACTCCCCGGGCGGGAACACTAGATTGAGCGGTGGCGCGGTGGCGCGAAACGCAGAGGCACAGCCGGTCAGGGGGCAAGGGGTAGCAGATGGACGCCGAGGGCACGTACGACTCCCGCAACACCCAACCCACCCCACCCCCCCACCCACCCGCCCCGCCCCGGGTGCCCCCTGCGGCCCCTGCGGCCCCGGCGGCCCCTGCGGTGCCGCCGCCGATGCCGCCGGGCGCGCCTGTGGCATCCGGCGCGCGGCCGTCGTTCGTCGCATGGCTGCGGGCTCCGCGAGCCGAGGGGGCGGGGCCGGGGGTGTGGGCGTATGGGCACAGGCCCAAGCCGCCGGAGGATCCGGACCGGATTCCTGGGCGCCGGTTGTTGAGCGGGGCAGTCATCGCCGGGCTCTGCGGATGGCTGGCCTGGTCACTGTTGTACAACGGCTATCTCGGCAATTGGTACATGTGGTTCTTCTATGTGTTCACTCCGGATTCCTGGGTCGGGATGAGGGATGGGCAGGTCGTTGATCCAGAGGTATTCGCTGAGGCCACACGCGTTTACGAATACGTGCTCGGGGTCTTGATCTTTGGTGTCTTCGGCCGCGTCGGGCATTGGGGTGAGGTCTGGCGCCGCTTTGTATCGCCCGCTTGGCGGCGCGTGAGAGGCGACAGTGCATCTCAGGTGACACCCACGCGGCCCGAGGCCGATCCCGTCGAGTGGCCGCATCTGCGGGCCGCCGGCGCGCACGGGGCGGCTGACCGGCTGGCGGCCGAGGCGCGGGCCGGGGCGATGAACGACGTCGACCACGCCCGCATCGAGCACGCCTGGCAGTCGGTCCGGGCCGGGCGGAATTCCCTCGCCGCGTTCACCGACACCGTGCTGCGCCACGGCGCCGCCTCGCACGGCCATCCGTCCGGGGCCCGGGACCTGCCCGCGCGCACGGCCGAGCACGATTTGCTCGCCCGCCAGGTCCGGCTCGGGACCGCCGTGGACGATCTGCGCAATCCGTACCAGCACCGCGGTGCCGGGCTGGCCCTCGACCCCGAGGTGCTGGGGACCTCGCTGCTCGCCGTCGGGCCGCCCGGGTCGGGGAAGACGGGGCGGCTGGTGCGGCCCGTCGTGGAGTCGCTGTGTCTGCAGGCGCTCGCCGGGCGGGTCGCGGTGGTGGCCGTGGGGGCGGCGGGGGCCGGCCTGGGGCCCGACGAGGCGTTCGACGTGGTCGTGAAGATCGGCCGCCCCGATTCCGTCTACGACTTCGATCTCTACGGCGGCACCACGGACCCCGACGAAGCCGCGGGCATCCTCGCCGAGGCGCTGATCGGCGACATGGCCGCCTCGCTGCCCGGGGGCGACAGCCGCCGGGCCGCCACGGCGCTGGCCCAGTTGCTCGGCCCCTATCGTGCCGCTCACGGCCGCTTCCCGTCCGTGCCGGAGCTGCGGGAGCTGCTGGACGGCGCGAAGACGGCGGTCGGCGCGCTGCGCGAGGCGCTCGACGCGGCGGGGGAGCAGGCGCAGGCGCGCGAGCTGGAGGCGCGGGTGCGGCAGTCCGGTGCGCCCGGGGACGCGGGCGCGCTGCTGGCGGACCGGATCGCGCTGCTGGACCGGCCCGCGTTCGCCAACTTCTTCGACACCACCGGTGACCGCCGTCCGTTCTCCCTCCGCGCCCTCGAACACCCGCTGCGGGTCCGGATCGATCTGCCGGAGCGCGGGCACGCCGAGGCGTCCCGCATGCTGGCCCGTCTCGTGCTCGCGCAGTTCTCCGAGTGCGCGGTGGGCCGCGCCGACCGGTCGCTCTTCGCGTGTCTCGTCCTCGACGACGCGTCGCACACCATCACCCCCGAGGCGCTGCGCGGTATCCAGCGCCTCCGCGCCGCCCACGCGGGCGCGGTGCTGACCCTCCGTACCCTCGACGACGTTCCCGAGGCGCTGCGCAGCGCGCTGCTGGGCGCGGTCGGCTGCCGGATGGCCTGCGCCGGGGTGACGACGTGGGACGGGGCCCGGTTCGCGGAGGTGTGGGGGACGGAATGGGTCGAGACCCGGGACATCACGGACCGGCAGATCATCTCGGACGAGCCGTTCACCAAGGTCCTGCACTTCATCCGCAAGGTGGTGACGGGGAAGGCGGTCACGACCCAGTCCGTGACGGTGCGGAAGGTGGAGCGCGAGCGCTGGTCCGCCTCGGAGCTGGCGCATTCGGTCCCCGCCGGACACGCGGTGCTGTCGGTGACATCGGTACGGGGCGAGGGCGGCCCCCCGGTGCTGCTGGACCTGCGCGGCTGAGCGAGGGCTCCGACGGGGCGGGGCGGGGCCGGGGGCTCTTCCCCACCCCGCCCCTTCCCGAACCAGGGGCCGGCCCCTGGACCCCGCACGGCCGGGCAAGGGGGAGACGCGCCCGCACTCCGGGACCGTCCGCACCGAGCCCCGGCCGGGGCTCGGCCCGGCGTGCCGGACATGGCACCTCTCGGCGCGGATACCACGGATTCGTCCATTGAGGCAGAATCGGCAGTAGCCGTTCATACGGGGCGGTGAAGTCGCATTCGTCGTCGCATCCGCATCGAAGGTGCCATGCCTCCCACGCTCGCCTCACTCGTCCACCACACCGCGCTCAAGCTGTCCGTCCTCGCGGGGGAGGACCGGCTGGAGACGCCGGTGCGCTGGGCCCATGTCAGCGAGCTGGCCGACCCCGTGCCCTATATGGAGGGCGGTGAGCTGCTGCTCATCACCGCGATGAAGCTGGACGCCGAGGACCCGGACGCGATGGCCCGCTACGTCCGGCGGCTGGTCGGCGCGGGGGTGGTGGGGCTGGGGTTCGCGCTCGGGGTCGCCTATGACGAGGTGCCGGGGGCGCTCGTGGCCGCGGCGAAGGAGGAGGGGCTGCCGCTGCTCGTGGTGCCGCGGCGGACGCCCTTCATCGCCATCAGCAAGGCCGTCTCGGCGGCGATAGCCGCCGACCAGTACCGCGCGGTGACCGCCGGGTTCGAGGCGCAGCGGGAGCTGACCCGGGCCGCGATCGGCGCCGAGGGGCCCGCCGCGCTGCTCGCCCGCCTCGCCGCGCACGTCGACGGCTGGGCGGCGCTCTACGACGCCTCCGGCTCCGTGGTCGCCGCCGCCCCCGACTGGGCGGCCCGGCGCGCCGCCCGTTACACGGCCGACGCCGAGCGGCTGCGCGCCCGGCCCGCCCCGGCGAGCGTGGTGGTCGGCGGGGGCGGCGCGGAGGCGGGTGACGAGGCGACGGACCGGGTGGAGCTGCAGTCGCTGGGTACGGGGCGCCGTACCCGTGGCGTCCTCGCGGTCGGTACGGGCGCGCCGCTGGGCACCGCCGAGCGCTACGCCGTCCACTCGGCAGTGGCGTTGCTGACCCTGACCACCGAGCGGTCCCGGGCCCTGCGGGAGGCCGAGCAGCGGCTGGGCACCGCCGTGCTGCGGATGCTGCTCGCGGGGGAGCCGGACCACGCCCGGGCGGTGGCCGGGCGGCTGTACGGGGGGCTGCTGGACGCCCCGTTCCGGATGCTCGTCGCGGAGGCGGTGCCGGGCGCCGGCACGCAGGCCTCGCACCAGCAACGCGGCGCGTACGCGGCGGACGAGACACCGGCGGAGACCTCCGCGGACGCCGATCCGGGCGTCGGCGCCACGCGGGGCGACCCGGACCGCGCCGATCCGCTCGGGGGGCTCGTGGACGCCATGGAGGCCGCCGCGGCCCGCACCGGCGAGGCGGTGCTCGTCGTGCCCGACGGCGAGCGGCTGATCGTGCTGGCCCCGGACGGCGGCGCCGCGGTCGCCGTCTGTACGGAGCACGCCGAGGGGATCGAGAGTCGCCGCGGCGCGGCGACCCGCCCCCGCGAGCGCGGTGCCGCGGTCCCGGGCGGCGACCTCGTCGTCGGCCTGTCCGCCCCGGCGGGACCCATCGCGGCCGCGGCCGCCTACCGGCAGGCGGAGCAGGCCCTGTCGGTGGCCCGGCGGCGCGGCCGGGTGCTGGTCGAGCACGAGCACGTCGCGGCGGGTTCGCTGCTGCCGCTGCTCGCCGACGACGCCGTACGCGCCTTCGCCGACGGCATGCTGCGCGCCCTGCACGACCATGACGCGACGGGCCGCGGTGACCTGGTCGCCTCCCTGCGCGCCTGGCTGTCCCGGCACGGGCAGTGGGACGCGGCCGCCGCCGACCTGGGCGTCCACCGGCACACCCTGCGGTACCGGATGCGCCGCGTGGAGGAGATCCTGGGCCGCTCCCTCGACGATCCGGACGTCCGCATGGAACTCTGGCTGGCCCTGAAGGCCACGGCCCCGGCGACACCCACGCTGAAGTCGAGCTGACGCCCACGCTGAAGTCGGGCTGAGGCGGGCCACCGGCAACCCACACCAATGCGGCGCGCCACGGGCACCGACTGCGCCGCCCCGGACAAACGCGCCGCGCGGCCCGCGCGCCTACGGTGGGAGCAGAGAGACATCCGCACCATCACCCCACCACTTCAGAAGGGTCGGGATCCGCTGTGCCAGACATGAACGAAGCTGTCACCCATGCGTTCTGGCTCGCCGGCCGCGAGGCGACGGGCGAGAGCACGCTCGAGGTCACGTCGCCGTGGGACGGCCGGCGCGTCGGCGCGGTGAGCGTCCCCACCGAGGCGCAGATCGAGGAGGCCGTGGCGGCCGCCGAGGCCGTACGCGGGGAGTTCGCCGCGACGCCCGCGCACGTACGGGCCGCCGCCCTCGACCACGTGTCGCGACGGCTCGCCGAGCGCACCGAAGAGATCGCCCGGCTCATCTCGGGCGAGAACGGCAAGCCCATGAAGTGGGCGCGCGGCGAGGTCGGCCGCGCCGTCTCCGTCTTCCGGATCGCGGCGGAGGAGGCCCGCCGGTTCAACGGCGGGGAGGCCCAGCGGCTGGACACCGACGCCGGTGGCGAGGGGCGGCTCGCGCTGACCCGCCGCTTCCCGCGCGGCACCGTGCTCGGCATCGCGCCGTTCAACTTCCCGCTGAACCTGTGCGCGCACAAGGTCGCCCCGGCCCTGGCCGTCGGTACGCCGATCATCCTCAAGCCCGCGCCCGCGACCCCGCTGTCCGCGCTGATCCTCGGCGAACTGCTCGCCGAGACGGAGCTTCCGGCGGGCTCCTGGAGCGTGCTGCCGGTGCCGAACGACCAGATGCCCGCGCTGGTCCAGGACGAGCGGCTGCCGGTCATCTCCTTCACCGGTTCGGACAAGGTCGGCTACGCGATCCAGGCGTCCGTGCCGCACAAGCACTGCACGCTGGAGCTGGGCGGAAACGGCGCGGCGGTGGTCCTGTCCGACTACGCCACCGACCCCGACCTCGACTGGGCGGCCAAGCGCATCGGCACGTTCTCCAACTACCAGGGCGGCCAGTCCTGCATCTCCGTGCAGCGGGTGATCGCGGACGCGTCCGTGTACGAGCGGCTGCTGCCGAAGATCGTCGCGGCCGTCGAGGCGCAGGTCACCGGCGACCCGTCCGATGACGCGACCGATGTCGGCCCGCTGGTCGACGAGGCCGCGGCCAAGCGCGTCGAGTCCTGGGTGGACGAGGCGGTCCAGGCCGGTGCGAAGCTGCTGACGGGCGGCAAGCGCGAGGGCGCGAGCTACGCCCCGACCGTGCTCGCGGACGTCCCGGCAAACGTCACGGTCTCCTGCGAGGAGGTCTTCGGCCCGGTGCTCACCGTCCAGTCGGCGGAGGGCGAGGAGGCGGCGTACGCGGCCGTCAACGACTCCAAGTACGGCCTGCAGACGGGCGTGTTCACCCGCGATGTGCAGACCGCGTTCCGCGCGCACCGCGCGCTGGAGGTGGGCGGCGTGATCGTCGGCGATGTGCCGTCGTACCGGGCCGACCAGATGCCCTACGGGGGCGCCAAGAAGTCCGGCGTGGGGCGTGAGGGCGTGCGGTTCGCGATGGAGGACTACACGTACGAGCGGGTCATGGTCCTCACCGGGATCGACCTGTAACGAACGCACCTCGGCCCGTCTCGGCTTCCGCGGACCCTCAGCCTTCAGAAGCCGAGGCGGGCCAGTCTGATGGCTCCGCGCAGCGTGACGTGGAGGTCGTGCACACCGGTCGGCGGCGGGGACAGGGCGGCGCGGACGGTGGTGTACGCGTAGCGGCCGCCGGTGGGCGGGACGGCGACGGTGGCCACAGGGGTGCCGTCGGCGAGGTGGAGTTCGACCACGGCGTCGGCCACTGCCTGGACGGCCGCCTCGACCGTGACCGCCGCCGCGCCCGCGCCGAAGTCGCAGGCGCGGAAGAGCAGCCGTCCGACCGCCTCGTCGCCGCAGGCCACCGCGTCACCGCTCACCTTGGTGCGGTCGACGAGCACGGTGCCCTCCGCCGTGTCGTAGTCCGCGGCCTCCAGCCCGTGCCGCAGCACCGGGCGCGGGGCGGGCGGCGGGCCGCCGAGGGTGAGGGCGGCGGTGCGGCGGATGTCCGCGCTGGAGGCGCCCGCGTGGATCTCGTACGTGCCCGGGTCGACCGTCCAGTGGCCGTGCGCCACGTCCCAGAACCCCAGCGCCTCGTCCACCGGCACGGTGAAGAACAGCCGCACCATCTCGCCCCGGCGCAGCGCCACCCGGCGGTGGGCGATCAGCCGCCGGTGCGGGCGGGGGACGCGCGCCCCCGGGGCGCTCGCGTATATCTGCACCACCTCGTCCCCGTCGCGCGGGCCGGAGTTGGTGACCGTGCACTCGACGGCCAGCGCCCCGTCCCCCGACGGCCGCACCGACAGGCCGTCGTAGCGGAACCGGGTGTACGACAGGCCATGCCCGAACGGGAAGAGCGGGGCGCCGTCGAAGTAGAGGTAGGTGGCGCGGGAGCCGATGATGTCGTAGTCCAGCAGGTCCGGCAGTTCGTCCTCGGACGCGTACCAGGTCTGCGGCAGCCGCCCGGCCGGTGAGACGTCGCCGCACAGCACCCGGGCCAGCCCGGTGCCCGCCGCTTGGCCGCCGTGAGCGGTCCACAGCAGGGCGGGCAGCGCGTCGGCCGCGTCCGTGACGGCGTACGGATAGCTGCTGGTCAGCACCAGCGCGGTGCGCGGGTTGGCGGCGTGGGCCGCGCGCCACAGCCGGTCCTGCGCGGCGGGCAGGGCGAGGGTGGTGCGGTCCTCGGTCTCGCGGCCGTTGATGTGCGGATCGTTGCCCAGGACGACGACGACCGCGTCGGCCCCGGCGGCGGCGCGCGCCACGGCGGCCTCGCCGCGTTCGACGACCTCCGGGTGGAAGATCCCGGCCCGGGACCGGTCGGCAACCTTCAGGCCCTCGGCGGCGACACAGACATATCCGCCCGTCCCGCCGTGTCTGAGGAGATGCCCGTCCCCGTGCCGCTCCAGCGCGAACGTCTCCTGGACCACCCAGCCCCCGGGCTGCTCGGCGGCGGCCCGTACGAAGCCGTCCCTGGCGACCGTCAGATAGCGGCCGGAGGGGGCGCGCAGCGTGAGCACGCCCCCGCCCCAGTCAGCGAGCGCCAGGTCGGTGGGGGTGTCGCCGATGGTCAGCGGCGGCAGATCGGTGCGTCCCGCCGTATGCGCCGGATTGAGCGCCGCCTCCCGCGCCTCCGGCCCGGCCGGTGGCTCGTCGGACGGCACCCGCACCCAGCCCCCCGCGATGCGCAGCCGGACGGTGTCCGTCCCCTCCACGAACACCACCCGGTCCGCGCCGAGCCGCGCCGCCAGGGCCTCGCGCGGCGAGCTGCGGCGCAGCAGGCTGCCGCTGTACCAGTCGAGCTTGCACTCGTCGGCGAGCGGGCCGACCACGGCCACGGTTCCGGTGGCGGACGGCGACAGCGGCAGCAGGCCGTCGTTCTTGAGCAGGACGACGGCCGCTTCGGCGGCCTCCAGGGCGAGCGCCCGGTGCGCGGGCGTGTCGAAACCGGCGCCCCGCGGATCGGCGTACGGATCGTCCTCGCCGTCGAACTCGCCCAGCGCGCACCGCATCGCCAGCAGCCGCCGCACCGCCGTGTCGACGGCGGACGCGTCGATGAGCCCGCGCTCCAGGGCGCCCCGCACCCGGGCGATGGTCTTCGAGGCGTCCTGGTCGTGGTCGGTGAAGCTGTCCACACCGGCCAGCAGGGCGGCCGCCACCCCCTCCTCGTGGGTGTCGAAGTAGTGCTCGGACCCGGCCAGGTTGGAGGGCGCGCCCGCGTCCGAGCAGACCACCAGGTCGTGGGCGGTCCAGGTGCGCAAGTGCTCCCGCAGATACGGGGAGAGGTGGTTGGGCCGCCCGTTGACCAGGTTGTACGCGGGCATCACCCCGGCCACCGTGCCCGCCCGCACCGCGCCGCGGAAGGCCGCGAGGTCGTACTCGTGCAGGACGCGCGGGCGCACGGAGGACGACGAGGTGTCGCGGGCGGTCTCGTTGTTGTGCGCCAGCCAGTGTTTGAGGACGGGCGCGGTGCGCCAGCGGTCCGGGTGGTCGCCGCGCAGCCCGCGGGTGTAGGCGGCGGCCAGGGCGGAGGTGAGGTACGGATCCTCGGCGTACCCCTCCTCGTTGCGGCCCCAGCGCGGATCGCGCAGCAGGTTGACCGTGGGCGCCCACACGTTGAGCCCGACCCGGGGGTCGCGGGCGCGCATGGCCCGTACCTCGGTGCCGACCGCCTCGCCGATCCGCCGCACCAGGTCCGGGTTCCAGGTCGCGCCGAGCCCGACCGCCTGCGGGAACACGGTCGCCGGTCCCATCCAGGCGACGCCGTGCAGCGCCTCCTGCCCGGTGCGGAACGCGGCGAGGCCGAGCCGTTCCACGGCGGGGGCGTACTGGTGGAGCATCGCGATCCGCTCGTCGGGCGTGAGCCGGGCGAGCAGGTCGTCCACGCGGGCGCCGACCGGCAGCCGCGGATCGCGGAAGGGCGGACGGGTCGCCGGTTCACCGGGCTCGCAACCGCTCACAGGTCTCCTCGCGGAGGTCGGAGGTGTGATTCGAAGCGCTTCGATGCTGCGGGCCCAGGTCCCGCCCTGTCAAGGCTCGGCGGATCAACGGCCCTTTCCCGCCACCCGGTTGCCGAAAGACAGAAATCAACGGAACGCCAACGACCTCTTCCCGTCCGGCCCTTGCGCGACCTGACCCCCCGACTTAATCTCAGCGCAATATCGAAGCGCTTCGACCATCGGTCGTACGGCGGGCTCGCCACGAAGGGTTGACGCAATGCCGAACTCCCAGGCTTCGGCCTCCACTTCCGCTCCCAGCCGGAGAACCTTCCTGGCCTCCACGGCGATCGCCGCGGCGGCCGTGACGGGAGGCGTTCCGCTGTTGTCCGCGTGCTCCACGGAGGGGAGCGGCAACAAGAACGGGACCACCTCCGGCAAGGATCTGAAGAAGCTGCTGCCGACCTATGTGGCCTCGAAGGTGGCGGACCCCGATATTCCGAGCGTCAACGGATCCAGCCCCGGCTACATCAAGGCGCCGTCCGCCGCCGCCCTGGTCGCCTCCGTGAAGGGCAAGCCCGGTCACGGCGGCAGCTACACCATGTTCGAGCCGCTGTGGGGCACCCCGCCGCCCAAGGACAACGCCTACTACAAGGCGGTCAACGACGCGCTCGGCGCGAAGATCAAGCTTCAGCCGCAGGACGGCAACACCTACGGCGAAAAGCTCAGCGCGGTCCTCGCCTCCGGTGACATCGCCGATGTCGTGATGATTCCGCTGTGGGAGATGGGCGGAAAGATCCATGGCGCGGTCAGCGCCAAATTCGCCGATCTCGGCCCGTATCTCTCCGGCGACAAGGTGAAGAAATATCCCAACCTGGCCGCCATTCCCACCGCCGCCTGGCAGATGTCCGTCTTCGGCGGCAAGCTCCGCGGTCTGCCCATGCCGTCCCGCCCGCTCTCCGGGGTCATCCCGTTCTACCGCGAAGACCTCTTCAAGAAGAATGGATACGAGGTCCCCAAGAGCCCGGACGCGTTCCTCGCCCTCGCCAAGGAGATCACCCGCCCCAAGAGCAAGGTGTGGGCGTGCGACGACATGTGGTGGGCGGCGCAGCGATTCTTCGGCTGCCCGGGCGAAAAGCCGTACTACTGGGTGGAGAAGGACGGAAAGCTCGTCCACAAGGTGGAGACCGAAAACTATCTGGAAGCCCTGGAGTGGTGCCGCAAGCTCTTCGCCCAGGGCTATGTCCACCCCGACGCCATCGCGGGCAAGGCCAATGACCTGCTGACCCGCTTCACTTCCGGCCAGACCCTGATCATCAACGACGGCGACGCCAAATGGTACGGCGCCACCTTCGAACAGGCCGAGTCCAACCCGGACTTCAAGATCCAGGGAATGGACTACTTCGGCCCCGACGGCGGCGACCCGGTCCTCTATCTCGACCCGCCCGCCCAGATCTGGTCCTTCCTCAACAAGAAGCTCTCCAAGGAGCAGATCGAGGAAATCCTCGCCGTCGCCAACTTCATCGCCGCGCCCTTCGGTACCAAGGAGCAGCGCCTCATCGACTACGGGGTCGAAGGCGTGCACCACACCATGAAGGACGGCGTCCCGGTCAAGAACGCCACCGGTGTGCGGGATGTCCAGGACACCTACCGCTTCATCGTGTCCCCGCAGGCCAGCGTCGCCTATCCGGACTTCCCGCAGATGGTCAAGGACTACTGCGGCTGGATGCAGCGCATGGGGAAGTTCGCCAGGAAGCCGCTCTTCTACGGCATGCAGATCCAGGAGCCCAACCGGTACGCCTCCCTCTACACCCCCTTCGAGGACCTGGCCAAGGACGTCACCCGCGGCCGCAAGTCGATCAAGGACGCCCAGCGGGCCATCAGCGACTGGCGCAGCGGCGGCGGCGACCGGCTCCGCGACTGGTACGCGGGGCTCCTGGAAGAGAACGGCAGCGGCGCCTGATGGCCGTGCACCTCCGCGACCGGACGGAGGGCCGCGACCGGACCGGCGGCGTCCGGTGGTGGCACCGGCTGCACCGCGACCGCGCCCTGCTGCTGATGACCGCCCCCGCCGTCGGTCTGCTCCTGCTGTTCACGTACGTCCCGCTGCTGTGGACCACGGTCGCGTTCAAGGACTACGACCCGTTCACCCAGGGGCTGTGGACCAGCCCCTGGGCCGGGTTCGACAACTTCACCCTGCTCTTCGAGGACAGCCGCTTCTGGGACGCGTTCGCCAACACCCTCAGCATCACCTTCATCCAGCTGGTGCTGTTCTTCCCGGTGCCGGTCGCGCTCGCGCTGCTGCTCAACAGCGTGCTCAGTGACCGGCTCCGGGGCCTGGTGCAGTCGATCCTCTACCTGCCGCACTTCTTCTCCTGGGTGCTGGTCATCACGATCTTCCAGCAGATGCTCGGCGGCGCCGGGCTCCTCGCCCAGCGGCTGCGCTCCCACGGGTACGAGGGCTTCGACCTGATGACCGACCCCGGCGTCTTCAAGTACCTGGTCACCGCCCAGCTGGTGTGGAAGGACGCGGGCTGGGGCGTGATCGTCTTCCTCGCCGCGCTGTCCGCCGTCAACCAGGACCTGTACGAGGCGGCCGCCGTGGACGGCGCGGGCCGCTGGCGCCGGATGTGGCACGTCACCCTGCCCGCGCTGCGCCCGGTGATCGCCCTGCTGCTGGTGCTGCGCGTTGGCGACGCGCTGACCGTCGGCTTCGAGCAGATCCTGCTGCAGCGCGACGCGGTGGGGCCGGGCGCCTCGGAAGTCTTCGACACCTATGTGTGGTGGGTCGGCATCGCCAACACGGACTACGGGATCGCCGCCGCGGGCGGCCTGATCAAGGGCGTCTTCAGCCTCGTCCTGGTGCTGATGGCCAACAAAGTCGCCCATATGCTCGGCGAGCAGGGGGTTTACCGGAAATGACCGTGACCGAGCGGCCCGCCGCCCCCGCCGCGACACCCTCCGCCCAGCCGCTGCGCCGCCGTGGCCGGGAGAAGCGCCCGGTGTGGGAGGAGGAGCCCGGCAGGGTCGGCCAGGGGCTCAAGGGCATCACCCTCACCGGGGTGTGCCTGGCGATCCTCGGCCCGCTGTGGGTGGTGATCGTCACCAGCCTCTCCGACCAGAAGACCATCACCGACGCGGGCGGTCTGGTGATCGTCCCCAAGACGATCACCTTCCGGGCCTACACCGAGCTGCTGAGCGGCGGCACCGTGACCCGCGCGACGTTCGTCAGCCTCGCGCTCACGGCCGTGGGCACCGCGATCAGCACCGTCGTCTCGGTGCTGTGCGCCTACGGACTCTCCCGCTCCGGGTCGTTCCTGCACCGTCCGATCCTGATGCTGCTGCTCGTCACCATGTTCTTCAACGCCGGTCTGATCCCCACGTACCTGCTGGTCACCGGGGTCGGCCTGGAGGGCAGCTACTGGTCGATGATCCTTCCGAGCGCCATCTCGGTCTTCAACGTGCTGGTGCTGCGGGCGTTCTTCCAGGACACCGCGCCCGAGCTGGTCGACAGCGCCCGCATCGACGGCGCGGGGGAGTGGCGGATCCTGTTCCAGATCGTGATGCCGCTGTCCAGGGCGGTGATCGCGGTGGTCTCGCTGTTCTACGCGGTCGGCTACTGGAGCCAGTGGTTCAACGCGATGCTCTACCTCAACGACCAGCAGATGTGGCCGCTGCAGATGATCCTGCGCCAGCTCGTCATCAAGCAGCAGGCGCCGCAGGGCATGTCCCAGCTGATCTCCACCCAGCAGGTCCCGGGCCTGGCCGTGCAGATGGCCGTCATGGTGCTCGCGCTGATCCCGGTCGCCGTCCTCTACCCGTTCGTCCAGAAGCACTTCACCAAGGGGATGCTCATCGGCGCCGTCAAGGGCTGACCCCGCTGACCCGCGTGAACCCCCGCCCCCGCTGACACCGAGCCGTCCGCCCCGTTCCACCAGCCCGCCCCGTCCCGAGAGAGCCGGTATGCCCGACCTGAACGACGCCACCCGCGGCCGCATCCTCTACGGCGCCGACTACAACCCCGAGCAGTGGCCCGAGAGCGTCTGGCACGACGACGTCCGGCTGATGCGCGAGGCGGGCGTCACCACCGTCACGGTCGGTGTCTTCTCGTGGGCGACGCTCGAACCCCGCCCCGGCGCCCGCGACTTCGGCTGGCTCGACCGGGTCATGGACCTGCTCCACCAGGGCGGCATCGAGGTGTGCCTGGCCACCCCGACCGCCTCCCCGCCGCCCTGGATGGGCGCCCGCCACCCCGAGACCCTGCCGCGCGACGAGACCGGCTCGGTCGTCTGGTACGGCTCGCGGAACCAGTTCTGCGCCTCGTCCCCCGTCTACCGCGACTACGCGCTGCGGATCACCGAGGACCTGGCCGACCGCTACGGCGATCACCCCGCCCTGCGGATGTGGCACGTGGGCAACGAATACGGCACCCACTGCTGGTGCGACACCACCGCCGCCCACTTCCGCCGCTGGTTACGCGCCAAGTACGGCCGCCTCGACGCGCTCAACGAGGCCTGGGGGACCGCCTTCTGGAGCCAGCGCTACGACTCCTGGGAGGAGATCATTCCGCCGCGCCGGGCCCAGTACCTGGGCAACCCCGGGCAGGCGCTGGACTTCCGCCGCTTCACCAGCGACGCGCTGCTGGAGTGCTTCACCGCCGAGCGCGACGCGCTGGCCGCGCGCACCCCGCACACCCCGGTGACCACCAACTTCATGTCGCTGTTCATCGGTCAGGACGGCTGGGCCTGGGCCGCCGAGGAGGACGTCGTCTCCGTCGACGTCTACCCCGACCCCAAGGACCCGCACGGCGGCGCGTACGGGGCGATGATCCACGACCTGACCCGCTCCCAGGCGGGCGGGCCGTGGGTGCTGATGGAACAGGCCGCGGGCCCGGTCAACTGGCGCGGCGTCAACCACCCCAAGCCGTCCGGTCTGATGCGGCTGTGGTCGCTGCAGGCCGTCGCGCGCGGCGCCGACGGCGTGTGCTTCTTCCAGTGGCGGCAGTCCCGGCAGGGCAGCGAGAAGTTCCACTCCGGCATGGTCACCCACGCCGGGGAGCACAGTCACACCTTCCGCCAGGTGCGCGAACTCGGCGCCCACTTGAGCGAGCTGGGCGGGGTCGCGGGCTCCGACGTCCCCGCCCGGGCCGCCCTCCTGCACGACTGGCACGCCTGGTGGGCGAGCGTCCAGGACGGCCGCCCCTCCTCCCGGCTCCACTACGAACAGGTGCTGCGCGCCTGGCACCAGGCCCTGTGGGAGCAGAACCTCACCACCGACTTCGCCCATCCGCACGCCGACCTCGCCGATTACGCCCTGGTCGCCGTCCCCCATCTGTATCTGCTGACCGATGAGGCGCTGGAGAACCTGGCCGGTTACGTCCGCGGCGGCGGCACCCTGGTCTGCGGCTTCTTCACCGGAGTCGCCGACGAGGACGACCGGGTCCGCCCCGGCGGGGTCGACCAGCGGCTGCGCGACATCCTGGGCCTGCGGACCGTCCACGAGTGGTGGCCGCTGGACGAGGGCGAGACCGTGACCGCCGAGAGCCCCTGGCTCGGCCCGTTCACCGGCACCCTCTGGTCCGAGGACCTGGAGCCCGGCACCGCCGAACCGGTCGCCCGGATCAAGGGCGGCGAACTGGACGGGCTGCCCGCCGTCACCCGCAACGCCTACGGCGACGGCACCGCCTGGTACGTCTCCACCCTCCCCGAACCCGCCGCCCTGCGCGCCCTGCTGGCCCGCGCCGCCGACGAGGCCGGGCTCGCGCCGCCGCTGCCCGGCATCCCCGAGGGCGTCGAGGCCGTGCCGCGCGGCCCGTATCTCTTCCTCCTCAATCACGGCCGCTCCCCAGCGGTCGTCCCCCTCCCGTCCGCGCGCACCGATCTGCTGACCGGCCGCGCGTACGACACCCAGGTCAGGCTGGACCGCTTCGCGGTCGTGGTCCTGGCCCCGCTCTGATCCCCCCACCCGAAGGGAGCAGCACCGTGCACCGAGCCGCTCGAAAGCTCTTCCTGACCCCGCTGTTCGCGCTCCTCGCGCTCATCGGCTTCGCCGCCGCCCCCGCCCAGGCCGCCACCTGGTCCTCCTCCGACCAGTGGGGCAACTGGTCCACCGGCGGCTACACGCTCTACAACAACATCTGGGGCTCCGGCGCGGGCGCCCAGACCATCTGGGCCAACTCCGCGAGCGACTGGGGCGTCTGGGCCAACCACCCGAACACCGGCGGCATCAAGTCCTACCCCAACGCCAAGAAGGTCGTCGGCAAGAAGGTCAGCGCGATCAACAGCCTCACCAGCAACTACAGCGTGACGGTCCCGTCCTCGGGCGCGTACAACACCTCGTACGACATCTGGGACAGCAACTACGACTACGAGATCATGCTGTGGGTCAACAAGACCGGCGCGGTCGGCCCCCTCGGCACCGCGCAGGGCACCGTCACCCTCGGCGGCCACACCTGGGCCGTCTACAAGGGCAGCAACGGCGCCAACGAGGTCTTCTCCTTCATCCGCAGCTCCAACTCCAGCTCCGGATCCGTGGACATCAAGTCCATCGTGAACTGGATCAAGAACACCAAGGGCTGGTTCGGCGATGTGACCATCGGCGACGTCCAGTTCGGCTACGAGATCACCTCGTCGGCCGGGGGCCTGGACTTCCGTACCAAGAGCTTCGGCGTGTCCGCCAGCTGATCCCGCCCGGCCGGCCGTGTGCCGCCGCTCCCCGAGGGCGGCGGCACACGGCGTTCAGGAGCGCCCTCCGCGCCGTCGGCGCAGGCCCTCCGCGCACGCCCCGCACAGCGCCCCCCCACAGGGCGTTGACGGCGAAGAGCGGGACGATCGCGATCGGCTGGGCGAGTGGTCCCCGCAGCCGCCCGGTCAGCACGGGCGAGAGGATGCCGCTCAGCACGAGGACGGCCAGCGCGTATCCGAGGCCGGCGGCGACAAGCGTCGGCACGGGCTCGGGCGCGCGGCCGAGGCCCACGACGAGGATCCAGGTCAGCCCTCGGATCGCAGGCGGTCGGCAGCGCCTACTGCAACGACTTCGCCCTGCCCGGCACCGACTCGCAGACCGCCACCGACCTGATGGCCGAACACGGAGCCCGGCAGGCGGGCGACAGCGTGCAGATCGTCTTCAAGGACGAGGGCGAGGACGGGCTGCGCGCCGAGCGCGGCCGCGTGGGGAAGACGCTCGCCCGGATCGGCGGCCTGCCCGGCGTCGCCGAGGTGCGCGGCCCGTACGCGGACGCCTCCGCGATCTCCCGGGACGGCACCATCGGCTATGCGACGGTCACCCTCGACGGCAAGGCGGAGCAGGTGCCGAAGGGGGACATCACCAGGATCATCGACATCGCGAAGGCCGCCGAGGGGCACGGCCTCACGGTCGCGCTCGGCGGCGAGGCGGTGCGCGGCGCCGAGGAGGAGGGCGGCGCGGCGGAGGGCGCGGGCATGCTCGCGGCGCTGGTCATCCTCGGCACCGCGCTGGACGCGGTCGGCCGTACGGTCTTCTTCGCCGGCTGCACCGTCATCATCGCGCTCCTCGGCCTGGTCGCCCTGGGCCTGGGCGCGCTGCGGGGCGTGGCGCTCGCGGTCGCGCTGACCGTGCTCGTCACCATGGCGGCTTCCCTGATCCTCCTGCCCGCGCTGCTCGCGGTCCTCGGCGGGCGCGTCAGGCGCCAGGTGCTGCGCCGCGCCGAACGCGCCCGGAGCAAGGGGAAGGAGGAGGGCCGGCGCTGGCGGGACCTGGCCCTCGCCGTGCAGCGGCGCCCGCTGCCCGCGCTGCTGGCCGCCGTCATGGCGCTGCTCGCGCTGTCCGCCCCCGCGCTGGGCCTGCGTCTGGGCTTCGCCGACGCGGGCAACGACCCGGCCACGTCCACCAGCCGCCGCGCCTACGACCTGCTCGCCGAGGGCTTCGGCCCCGGGATCAACGGCCCGCTGGTCGTGGTGAGCCAGGGCGACGCGGTGGCCGCCCGGGAGATGCGCGCCACGCTCGCGCGCACCGACGGTATCGCCGCCACCACCCCGCCGCTGCCCTCGAAGGACGGCGCCCTCTCCACGGTCCTCGCCTTCCCCACCACCTCCCCACAGGACGAGGGCACCGCCGACCTGGTGCACACGCTGCGCGACCGCGTCCTGCCGCGGCTCGGCGAGCGCACCGGCGCCGACTACCTGGTGGGCGGGTCCACGGCCGCCGCACAGGACTTCGCCGACTCCGTCGCGGACCGGATGCCGCTGTTCGTCGCCGGCGTGGTCGGCCTGTCCGCGCTGCTTCTCCTAGTGGTCTTCCGGTCCCTACTGATCCCGCTCAAGGCCGCGCTGCTCAACCTGCTGTCCATCGCGGCCGCCCTGGGGGTGATCACCCTGGTCTTCCAGGAAGGCTGGTTCGGGGCCCAGCCCGGCCCGATCGAGGCGTTCGTTCCCGTGATGATCTTCGCGATCGTCTTCGGCCTCTCCATGGACTACGAGGTGTTCCTGGTCTCCCGCATCCATGAGGAGTGGGAGCGGACCCGGGACCACTCCCACGCGGTCCGCGAAGGTCTCGCGGCCACCGGCAAGGTGATCACGGCGGCCGCCGCCATCATGATCGTGGTGTTCGCGGCCTTCGTCCTCAGCCCGAGCCGCATGCTGCAGCAGTTCGGCCTCGGCCTCGCGGTGGCCGTCCTGCTGGACGCGGTGGTGATCCGCTGTCTGATCGTTCCGGCCGTCATGCGGTTGCTCGGCAGGCACGCCTGGTGGCTGCCCGCCCCCTTCGCCCGGCGGCTGCCGAAGGTGGCGCTGGAGCGGCCGGTCGACGGCTGAGGCGGGCGCCGACCGCCCGTCAGGGCTCCCGCACCGGCAGCCGGGCGCCGTCCCGCAGGAACAGCGGGACGCGGTCCAGGGGAGCGTCGACGGTCACCGGGCGGCCGCCCTCGTACTCCTCGCCCGTCCAGGCGTCCGTCCAGCGCGCGCCCGCCGGGAGGTACGCCGTCCGCTCGGTCGCGCCCGGCTCCAGGACCGGGGCGACCAGCAGGTCCGGGCCCAGCAGGTAGGAGTCGGCGATGTCCCAGGCGGCCGGGTCATCGGGGAACTCCAGGAACAGCGGCCGCAGCGGCGGCAGGCCCTCCTCGTGGGCGGTGCGCATCTGGTCCAGCAGATACGGCTTCAGCCGTTCGCGCAGCCGCAGGTACGAGGCCAGGATCGCTTCGGCCTCCTCGCCGTACGACCACACCTCGTTCGGGCCGCCGGTCATGTTCGGGCCGAGCGGCAGTCCCGGGGCGCGGTAGCCGTGCAGCCGCATCACCGGGGACAGCGCGCCGAACTGGAACCAGCGGATCAGCACCTCGCGGTAGGCCGGGTCGTCCGGGTCGCCGCCGTGGAAGCCGCCGATGTCGGTGTTCCACCACGGGATGCCGGACAGCGCCACATTGAGCCCGGCGGCGATCTGGCGGCGCAGGGTCGCGAAGTCGGTGCCGATGTCGCCGGACCACAGGACGGCGCCATAAGCCTGGCTGCCCGCCCAGGCGGAGCGGATGAGGGTGACGACATCCTCCTCGCCCGCCGCCCGCATCCCGTCGTACAGCGCGCGGGCGTTCTCGCGCGGGTAGAGGTTGCCGACCTCCAGACCGGGCCCCGCGTGGTAGCGCAGGTTCGCGGAGAAGCCGGGCTTCAGCTCGGGCTCGCACGCGTCCAGCCAGAACGCGCGGATCCCGTACGGCTCCAGATAGTTCTGCCGCACCCGGGACCACACGAACTCCCGCGCCCCGGGGTGGGTGGCGTCGTAGAAGGCGACCTGGACCGGCTCGCCCTCCCGCCGGTCGGGCCAGTCGGCGTGCGCGATGGGGCCGTACTCGGTGCCGATCAGGAAGCCGCGCTGCTCCATCGTGGCGTGGTTCTCGCTCAGCGGTGAGACCGACGGCCACACCGACACCATCAGCCTGATGCCGAGTTCGTCCAGCTCCCGCACCATCGCGGCCGGATCGGGCCAGGCCACCGGGTCGAACGTCCAGTCGCCCAGATGCGTCCAGTGGAAGAAGTCGCACACGATGACGGACATCGGCAGCCCGCGCCGCCGGTGCTCGCGGGCGACGGTCAGCAGCTCCTCCTGGGTGCGGTAGCGCAGCTTGCACTGCCAGAACCCGGCCGCCCACTCGGGCAGCATGGGGGCGCGGCCGGTGACGGCGGTGTAGCGGCGCTGGGCGGTGGCCGGATCGCCCGCGGTGATCCAGTAGTCGATCTGGCGGGCGCTGTCGGCGACCCAGCGGGTGCCGGTCGCGCCCAGTTCGACCCGCCCGATCGCCGGGTTGTTCCACAGCAGCGCGTAGCCGCGGCTGGAGGTGAGGACCGGGATGGTGACCTCGGAGTTGCGCTGGACGAGGTCGACGACGGCGCCCTTCTGGTCGAGCAGCCCGTGCTGGTGCTGCCCCAGCCCGTACAGCTTCTCGCCCTCGTACGCGCAAAAGCGCTGCTCCAGGCGGTGGTAGCCATTGCCGGTCGCGGTGCGCAGCCGTGGGCCCGGCCACCAGAAGTGGGCGCGCTCCTCGGCCAGCAACTCCGTGCCGTCCGCAGTCCGCACGAAGCGGATCATGCCGTCAGAGGCGACTTCGGCGGTGAGCGCGCCGTTGGTCAGCGTGGCGTGCCCGTCCCCCGCTTTGATGGTCGCGGCGGAGGGCGGCGGATCGTCCTGGAGGGCGCCGGGCAGTCCGTCGAGCACCGGCCCGCCGAGCCGGGCGCGCACCCGGATCGCGTCGGGCCCCCACGGTTCGAGCCGTACGGTCTCCTGCCGCCCGCTCCACTCCAGGGCGCCGTCGCGCTCGGCGAAGGTGCCGACGGTGGGGGAGGTCTCGGCGAGTGAAGACGAGGCGGAAGAGGCAGAAGAAGCAGAAGCTGCGGGCGAAGGCGGCGACGGGTTCACTGATGCGCTCCTCGGGGGTGCGGCGGTGAGGGGTCGTACGGTCGGTGCGTACGGGGCGCGGCGCTAGGCGGGGGCCGGGCCGGAGCTGGCCCGTACGGTCAGCTCCGGCGCCAGCAGCGCCACCTGCTCGGAGGCGTCGCCCTGCAGCTTGGCCACCACCAGCTCGACGGCCCGCCGCCCCATCTCCTGCGCGGGGATGGCGACCGAGGTGAGCCGCACGGACGCGCTCGTGGCCACCTGGTCGGGGCAGATGGCGACCACCGAGACGTCCTCGGGAACGGCCCGCCCCTGCCGTCGCAGCAGGCTCAGCAGCGGATCGATGGCGGCCTCGTTCTGGACGATGAAGCCGGTGGTGCCGGGGCGCTCGTCGAAGATCCGGGACAGGGTGCCGTCCATGGACTCGTAGCTGCCCTCGCACGGCCGGTGCAGCAGCCGCAGCCCCAGCTCGCGGGCGGAAGCGCGCAGCCCGTCCAGGGTCCGCTCGGCGAACCCGGTGTGCCGCTCGTAGACGGCCGCCGCCTCGCCGATCACGGCGACCTCCCGGTGGCCGAGGGTCGCCAGATGCTCGGCGCACAGCGCGCCGGTGGCGGTGAAGTCGAGATCGACGCAGGTCAGGCCGATGGTGTCGGCGGGCAGCCCGATCAGCACGGTGGGCTGGCGGGCCGCGTGCAGCAGCGGCAGCCGCTCGTCCTCCAGCTCGATGTCCATGAGGATCATGGCGTCGGCGAGCCCGCTGCCGGTGACCCGGCGCACCGCCGCGGGGCCCTCCTCGCCGGTGAGCAGCAGCACGTCGTACCCGTGGGCGCGGGCGGTGGTGGCGACCGCGATGGCGACCTCCATCATCACCGGTACGTAGATATCGGTCCGCAGAGGCACCATCAGCGCGATGATGTTGGAACGGCTGCTGGCGAGGGCGCGGGCTCCGGCGTTCGGGTGGTAGCCCAGCTCCTTGATGGACCGCTCGACGCGCTCCCGGGTGGGCGCCGAGATCGAGCGCTTGCCGCTGAGGACGTAGCTCACCGTGCTGGCGGAGACCCCGGCGTGGCGGGCGACCTCGGCGAGAGTGACCATGCGGGGGACTCCGTCCGGCGGGGAGGGGGGCTGCGAAGCGCTTCGATGCAGACAGTAAGCCTCGGGGGGAGCACTGTCCAGAGTGTGTCGAAGCGCTTCAACACGGGGAATCCGCGCCGACCGCTTTGCCGACCCGGCCCGCCAGAGGCACACTGAACAGCGGTACGTGCCGGTAATGTCACGAGATCGTCATTTGCGGCAAGGGAGCACCGATGACCGCATCATCCGTCAGGCCGGTGTCCGAGCGTGAGGCGCGCCAGGTCGCCGAGGCCGCACGCGAACAGGTATGGCACAAGCCGAGCTTCGCCAAGGAGCTGTTCCTCGGCCGCTTCCGCCTCGATCTGATCCATCCGCACCCCGCCCCCGCACCGGACGACGTCCGCCGCGGCGAGGCGTTCCTCGCCAAGCTCCGCGAGTTCTGCGAGACCCGGATCGATCCCGCCCGCATCGAGCGCGAGTCGCAGATCCCCGACGAGACCATCAACGGCCTCAAGGAACTCGGCGCGCTCGGCATGAAGATCGACACCAAGTACGGCGGCATGGGCCTCACCCAGGTCTACTACAACAAGGCCCTCGCGCTGGCCGGATCCGTCAGCCCCGCCATCGGCGCGCTGCTCTCCGCCCACCAGTCCATCGGCGTGCCGCAGCCGGTCAAGCTGTTCGGCACCCAGGACCAGAAGGACCGCTTCCTGCCGCGCTGCGCCCGCACCGACATATCGGCCTTCCTGCTCACCGAGCCCGACGTGGGCTCCGACCCGGCCCGGCTCGCCACCACCGCGGTCCCCGACGGGGACGACTACCTCCTCGACGGCGTCAAGCTGTGGACCACCAACGGGGTGGTCGCCGACCTCCTCGTCGTGATGGCCCGGGTGCCGAAGTCCGACGGCCACAAGGGCGGGATCAGCGCCTTCATCGTCGAGACGGCCGCCGAGGGCGTCACCGTCGAGAACCGCAACGCGTTCATGGGGCTGCGCGGCATCGAGAACGGGGTGACCCGGCTCCACCGCGTCCGGGTCCCCGCGGCCAACCGCATCGGCCCCGAGGGCGCCGGTCTCAAGATCGCGCTGACCACGCTCAACACCGGGCGGCTCTCGCTGCCCGCGATGTGCGCGGGCGCCGGGAAGTGGAGTCTGAAGATCGCCCGCGAATGGTCCGCGGCCCGTGAGCAGTGGGGCAAGCCGATCGCCCGGCACGAGGCCGTCGGCGCCAAGGTCTCCTTCATCGCGGCGACCACCTTCGCCCTGGAGGCGGTCATCGACCTCGCCTCCCAGATGGCCGATGAGGACCGCAACGACATCCGCATCGAGGCGGCGCTCGCCAAGCTCTACGGCAGCGAGATGGCCTGGCTGATGGCCGACGAACTGGTCCAGATCCGCGGTGGCCGCGGCTTCGAGACCGCGGCCTCGCTCGCCGCCCGCGGCGAACGGGCCGTCCCCGCCGAGCAGATGCTCCGCGACATGCGCATCAACCGGATCTTCGAGGGCTCCACCGAGATCATGCACCTGCTGATCGCGCGGGAGGCCGTGGACGCGCATCTGTCGGTGGCGGGCGACCTCATCGACCCGGACAAGTCCTTCTCGGACAAGGGCAGGGCGGCCGCCAAGGCGGGCGGGTTCTACGCCCGCTGGCTGCCGGGTCTGGTCACCGGCCCCGGCCACCTCCCGCGCGCGTACGCCGAGTTCGCCCCGCCCGGGCACCGGGACCTGTCCCCGCATCTGCGCTACGTCGAGCGCTCGGCGCGCAAGCTCGCCCGGTCGACGTTCTACGCCATGTCCCGCTGGCAGGGCCGGATGGAGACCAAACAGGGCTTCCTCAGCCGGATCGTGGACATCGGCGCGGAGCTGTTCGCGATGAGCGCCGCCTGCGTACGGGCCGAGATGCTGCGCAGCCGCGGCGACCACGGCACCGAGGCGTACCAGCTGGCCGACGTCTTCTGCCGACAGGCCCGGATCCGCGCCGACGAACTCTTCGGACGGCTGTGGACCAACACCGACGACCTCGACCGAAAGGTGGTCTCCGGGGTGCTCTCCGGCTCGTACGAGTGGCTGGAGGCGGGCGTCCTCGACCCCAGCGGCGAAGGACCGTGGATCGCCGACGCCACCCCCGGCCCGTCGACCAGGGACAACGTCCACCGCCCCATCAGATGACCCGGCGAAGTGGCCCGCCGGGGACCGCCCTCGGCGGGCCAGGGGACGCCCCCGTCCTCCGGGACCCGGTCATCCGCGACCGGCGGCACGGGCAACAATGGGCAGATGACGGATTCCCTGGCTGACCCGCATCTGCGCCCCCCGGCAGCCCCCGCCGACCCCGGTGGCCCCCGCGACATCGTGATCCTGGGCTCCACCGGATCGATCGGCACCCAGGCCATCGATGTGATCCTGCGCAACCCGGACCGCTTCCGGGTGACCGCCCTGTCCGCCGCCGGAGGGCGGGCCGGGCTGCTCGCCGAGCAGGCCCACCAGCTGAAGGCGGCCACCGTCGCCGTCGCCCGCGAGGACGCGGTGTCCGAGGTGCGCGCGGCGCTGGCCGCGCGGTACGGCGCGGGCGAGCCGCTCCCGCAGGTCCTGGCCGGGCCCGACGCGGCCACCGAGGTGGCCCGCTCCGAGTGCCACACCGTGCTCAACGGCATCACCGGTTCCATCGGCCTCGCGCCCACCCTGGCCGCCCTGGAGGCGGGCCGGGTGCTGGCGCTGGCCAACAAGGAGTCCCTCATCGTGGGCGGGCCGCTGGTCAAGGCGGTCGCCAAGCCGGGCCAGATCGTGCCCGTCGACTCCGAGCACTCCGCCCTCTTCCAGGCCCTGCTGGGCGGCGGCCGCCAGGAGGTCCGCAAGCTGGTCGTCACCGCGTCCGGCGGCCCGTTCCGCGGGCGGACGAAGCGGGAGCTGGCCGAGGTCACCCCGGACCAGGCGCTGGCCCACCCCACCTGGGACATGGGCCCGGTCGTCACGATCAACTCCTCGACCCTCGTCAACAAGGGGCTGGAGGTCATCGAGGCCCACCTGCTGTTCGACATTCCCTTCGAGCGGATTGAGGTGGTCGTCCACCCTCAGTCGTATATCCACTCGATGGTTGAATTCACCGATGGGTCGACGCTCGCCCAGGCGAGCCCGCCCGATATGCGGATGGCGATCGCGCTCGGTCTCGGCTGGCCCGAGCGGGTGCCGGACGCCGCCCCCGGCTGCGACTGGACCAGGGCCCACACCTGGGAGTTCTTCCCCCTCGACACCGAGGCCTTCCCCTCGGTGTCCCTCGCCCGGCACGTCGGCGGCCTCGGCGGCACCGCCCCTGCCGTCTTCAACGCGGCGAACGAGGAGTGCGTGGACGCGTTCCTCGGCCGGAAGCTGCCCTTCAACGGAATTGTCGATACGGTCGCGGAAGTGGTCGCCGAGCACGGCGCCCCCGCCGCGGGAACCCAGCTCACCGTCGCGGACGTCCTCGAAGCCGAGACGTGGGCCCGTGCCCGCGCCCGTGAACTGGCCGCCCGCGCGGCGAACGCGACCCCGGAGGGTCACGCATGACGACACTGATGACGGTCCTCGGCATAGTCGTATTCGCCGTGGGCCTCGGGATCTCGATCGCCTGGCACGAGCTGGGCCATCTCTCCACCGCCAAGCTCTTCGGCATCCGGGTCCCGCAGTACATGGTCGGCTTCGGGCCGACCATCTTCTCCCGCAAGCGGGGGGAGACCGAGTACGGCATCAAGGCGATCCCGTTCGGCGGCTTCATCCGCATGATCGGGATGTTCCCGCCCGGCGACGACGGCAAGATCGCCCAGCGCTCCACCTCGCCGTGGCGCGGCATGATCGAGGACGCCCGGTCGGCCGCGTACGAGGAGCTGCAGCCCGGCGACGAGACCCGCATGTTCTACACGCGGGCGCCGTGGAAGCGCGTGATCGTGATGTTCGCCGGGCCGTTCATGAACCTGATCATGGCGGTCGTGATCTTCGTCGGCGTGATGATGAGCTTCGGCGTGAACACCCAGACCACCAGCGTCGGCACCGTCTCCGCCTGTGTGGTCCCGGCCTCGTCCGCGACCGACAAGTGCCCCAAGGGCGCCAAGGACTCCCCGGCCAAGGCCGCGGGGCTGCAGCCCCGGGACAAGATCGTCGCCTTCAACGGCCACCGCGTCGCGGACTGGAGCGACCTCCAGCAGGACATCCGCAAGACCACCGGACCCGCGACGATCACCGTCGAGCGGGACGGCGCGCGCAAGACCCTGAACGCCAACCTCATCACCAACAAGGTCGCCAAGTCCGACGGGAACGGCGGCTACGTCGAGGGCCAGTACGTGAGCGCCGGATTCCTCGGCTTCACCCCGGCCAACGGCGTGGTGAAGCAGTCCTTCGGCCAGTCCGTGGACCGCATGGGCACCATGGTCGAGGACGGCGTCCAGTCCCTGGTCGACCTGCCCTCCAAGGTGCCCGACCTGTGGAACGCGGCCTTCGGGGACGCCCCCCGCAAGGCGGACTCCCCGATGGGCGTCGTCGGCGCCGCCCGGGTCGGTGGCGAGGTCGCCAACCTCGACATCCCGCCCTCGCAGCGCATCGCGACGATGCTCTTCCTCGTCGCCGGGTTCAACCTCTCGCTGTTCCTGTTCAACATGCTGCCGCTGCTGCCGCTGGACGGCGGCCATGTCGCGGGCGCGGTGTGGGAGTCCCTGCGGCGGCGGTTCGCGCGGCTGATCCGGCGGCCCGACCCCGGGCCGTTCGACGTGGCCAAGATGATGCCGGTGGCCTATGTGATCGCCGGTATCTTCATCTGCTTCACCCTGCTGGTCCTGGTGGCGGATGTGGTGAACCCCGTGCGAATTTCCTGATGGCGCGAAGTGTCCCGAAGTCCGCCTTTGAGTGGACTTCGGGGCCGGGGTGTGCTGGCGCGCCGCCCGGTGCCGTAATCTCGGACCCGGAGCCCGCTGATCTCGGGCCACTCAAACACCTTCTTGGGGCTACGAACCAGATGACTGCGATCTCGCTAGGAATGCCGTCCGTACCGACCAAGCTCGCCGACCGCAGGGTCAGCCGGAAGATCCAGGTCGGGCCGGTCGCCGTGGGCGGCGACGCGCCGATCTCGGTGCAGTCGATGACGACGACGGTGACCGCGGACATCGGGGCGACGCTCCAGCAGATCGCTGAGCTGACGGCCTCGGGCTGCCAGATCGTGCGGGTGGCCTGCCCGTCGCAGGACGACGCCGAGGCGCTGCCGGTGATCGCCAAGAAGTCGCAGATCCCCGTCATCGCGGACATCCACTTCCAGCCGAAGTACGTGTTCGCCGCGATCGACGCCGGGTGCGCGGCCGTGCGGGTGAACCCGGGGAACATCCGGCAGTTCGACGACAAGGTCAAGGAGATCGCGAAGGCGGCCTCGGACGCGGGCACGCCGATCCGTATCGGCGTCAACGCGGGATCGCTGGACAAGCGGCTGCTGGAGAAGTACGGCAAGGCCACGCCCGAGGCGCTGGTGGAGTCGGCCCTGTGGGAGTGCTCGCTGTTCGAGGAGCACGGCTTCCGGGACATCAAGATCTCGGTCAAGCACAACGACCCGGTGGTCATGGTCAACGCGTACCGCCAGCTGGCCGCCCAGTGCGACTACCCGCTGCACCTGGGCGTCACCGAGGCCGGGCCCGCGTTCCAGGGCACCATCAAGTCGTCGGTGGCCTTCGGCGCGCTGCTGAGCGAGGGCATCGGGGACACGATCCGGGTCTCCCTGTCCGCGCCGCCCGCGGAGGAGGTCAAGGTCGGCATCCAGATCCTGGAGTCGCTGAACCTGCGCCAGCGGCGGCTGGAGATCGTCTCGTGTCCGTCCTGCGGGCGGGCCCAGGTGGACGTCTACAAGCTGGCCGACGAGGTCACGGCCGGGCTGGACGGCATGGAGGTCCCGCTGCGGGTCGCCGTGATGGGCTGCGTCGTCAACGGCCCGGGCGAGGCGCGCGACGCGGACCTCGGTGTGGCGTCCGGCAACGGCAAGGGGCAGATCTTCGTGAAGGGCGAGGTCATCAAGACCGTGCCGGAATCGAAGATCGTGGAGACCCTGATCGACGAGGCCATGAAGATCGCCGAGCAGATGGAGAAGGACGGCATCGCCTCCGGCGAGCCCGAGGTCTCGGTCAGCGGCTGAGGTTCCGGGGCTTGGTTCTTCCGGTGAACCGAGCCCCCGAAAAGGGGGAGGGTACAGTGCGGGGAATCGACGCCCGCTCCGGCCCGCAGGCCCGCAACCGGTGAGGCAATCCGACACGTGCTGACGACGTCCACCACCAGGGTCCTCGAGCCCCAGGAACTCGACTCGGCCCTCGCGGTGCTCAACCGCGATCCCGTCTCCAACGCCTTCGTCGCCGCCCGCGTCCAGGTCGCCGGCCTGGACCCGTGGCGGCTGGGCGGCGAGATGTGGGGCTGGTACAGCGGCGGACGGCTTGAGTCGCTCTGCTACGCGGGCGCCAACCTGGTCCCCATATGCGCCACCCCCGAGGCCGTGCGCGGCTTCGCGGAGCGCGCCCGCCGGTCCGGGCGCCGTTGCTCCTCGATCGTCGGCCCCGCCGACACCACGGCCGAGCTGTGGTCCCTGCTGGAGCCCAGCTGGGGCCCGGCCCGCGAGGTCCGGGCCCGTCAGCCGCTCATGGTCACCAGCTCGATGTCCGCCGACGTCCCGCCCGATCCGCGGGTGCGCCGGGTCCGCAGGGACGAGATGGACGTGATCATGCCCGCGTGTGTGGCGATGTTCACCGAGGAGGTCGGCGTCTCACCGCTCGCGGGCGACGGCGGACTCCTCTACCAGGCGCGGGTCGCCGAACTCGTCGCCGCCGGGCGTTCCTTCGCCCGCGTCGAGAACGGCCGCGTCGTCTTCAAGGCCGAGATCGGCGCCGCCACCCCGCACGCCTGCCAGATCCAGGGCGTCTGGGTCGCCCCCGAATACCGCGGCCGCGGGCTCTCCGAGACCGGCATGGCCGCCGTGCTGGGCTACGCGCTGAACGAGATCGCGCCCGTCGCGAGTCTCTACGTCAACGACTACAACACCGCGGCCCGCGCCGCGTACCGCCGGGTCGGCTTCCAGGAGGTCGGCGCGTTCATGAGCGTGCTGTTCTGATCGCCGGACCTGGCCAGTAGGGTGCCGCCCATGCTGCAGATGCCCGGGGGACACCCCCCGGACCCCCGAGGTGTCGTCGTCGGCCCGCTCGACCTCGCCGCACGCGTGGACGAGGCGCTCGCCGTGCAGGCCGTGGCCTTCGGGCTGTCGGACGAGGAGATCGGCGTACGGCGCCACATCGTGCTGCGCCACCTCACCAGCCCCGGCGCCCGCGCCCTCGGCGCGACCACCGCGCGGGGGCGTCTCGTGGGCTTCGTCTACGGCATGCCCAACGACCGCACCCACTGGTGGTCCACCATCGTCCAGCCCTATCTGCGCGCGGCCGGGCACGAGGACTGGCTGGACGACGCCTTCGTCATCACCGAGCTGCACGTCCACCCCGGCTACCAGAACCGCGGCATCGGCCGCCGCCTGATCACCGCCATCACCGACGGGGCCGTGCAGCCGCGCTCGATCCTCTCCGCCCTCGACACCGACAGCCCGGCCCGCTGCCTCTACCGTTCGCTGGGCTACCGCGACCTGGCCCGCCCGGTGCTCTTCCCGAGCGCGCCGAGCCCGTACGCCGTGATGGGCGCGCCCCTGCCGCTGCGGAGGTAGCGTGCGCCTACGGAGCGCATTTCCGGGTTGCGTCCCCGGGCGGCTAACCTCCTGACATCCATCTCGTACGCAGGAGAAGCCCCATGGCCAACGCCGCCCACGTCCAGCGCATGTCCACCTTGATGCTGAAGACGCTGCGCGAAGACCCGGCCGACGCCGAGACCGCCAGCCACAAGCTGCTCGTCCGGGCCGGCTACGTCCGCCGCGCGTCCGCGGGCATCTGGACCTGGCTGCCGGTCGGCAAGAAGGTCCTGGAGAACGTCTCCCGGATCGTCCGCGAGGAGATGGACGCGATCGGCGCCCAGGAGGTGCTGCTGCCCGCGCTGCTGCCCAAGGAGCCGTACGAGGCGAGCGGCCGCTGGGAGGAGTACGGCGACCTGCTGTTCCGGCTCAAGGACCGCAAGGGCGGCGACTACCTCCTCGGCCCCACCCACGAGGAGATCTTCACCCAGACGGTCAAGGACCAGTGCACGTCCTACAAGGACCTGCCGGTGATGCTCTACCAGATCCAGACCAAGTACCGGGACGAGGCCCGGCCGCGCTCGGGCGTGCTGCGCGGCCGCGAATTCCAGATGAAGGACTCGTACTCCTTCGACACCAGCGACGAGGGCCTGGCCGAGTCCTACCGGCTGCACCGCGAGGCGTACCAGCGGATCTTCGAGCGCCTGGGCCTCGACTACCGCATCGTCTCGGCCGTCTCCGGCGCGATGGGCGGCTCCGCCTCCGAGGAGTTCCTGGCCCCCGCGGCGGCCGGTGAGGACACCTTCGTGGACTGCCCGAACTGCGACTACGCGGCCAACACGGAGGCCGTCACGACCACCGTCCCGCCGGTCGAGGGCGCCGAGCACGGGCCGGTCGAGGAGCTGGACACCCCCGACACCCCCACCATCGAGACCCTCGCCGAGCACCTGGGCGTCCCGGCCTCCGCGACCCTGAAGAACCTCCTGGTCAAGGTCGACGGCGAGATCACCGCGGTGGGCGTCCCCGGCGACCGCGAGGTCGACCTCGGCAAGCTGGGCGAGCACCTGGCCCCGGCCGTGGTCGAGCTGGTCACCGCCGAGGACTTCGAGGACCGCCCCGACCTGGTCCGCGGCTACGTCGGCCCGCAGGGCCTGGCGGGCAAGTCCTTCCGCTACATCGCCGACCCCCGGGTCGCCCCCGGCACCGCCTGGGTGACCGGCGCCAACAAGCCGGACACCCACGCCCGCAACGTCGTCTGCGGCCGCGACTTCGAGGTCGACGACTACCTCGACGTGGTCGTCGTCGAGCCGGGCGACCCCTGCCCCCAGTGCGGCGCGGGCATCGCGCTGGACCGGGCCATCGAGATCGGCCACATCTTCCAGCTCGGCCGCAAGTACGCCGACACCTTCCAGCTCGACGTGCTCGGCCAGAACGGCAAGCCGGTGCGGGTCACGATGGGCTCGTACGGCATCGGCGTCTCCCGCGTGGTCGCCGCCCTCGCCGAGCAGACCCACGACGAGTCCGGCCTCTGCTGGCCCCGCGAGGTGGCCCCGGCCGACGTCCACATCGTCGCCGCGGGCAAGGCCCTCCAGACCGAGCTGGCCCTGGACATCGCCGAGAAGCTGGGCACGGCGGGCGTCCGCGTCATGGTGGACGACCGCACCAGCGTCTCCCCGGGCGTGAAGTTCACCGACGCGGAGCTGATCGGCGTCCCGACCATCCTGGTCGTCGGCCGCGGCGCGAAGGACGGCGTGGTGGAGCTGAAGGACCGCCGCACCGCCACCCGCGAGGAGCTCCCGATCGACGAAGCGATCTCCCGCCTCACCCCCTGACGCGGCGCTTCCCCACCCCACCCCGAACCGGGCAGCCCGAAGTCCCCGCCCCCACGGGCCGGGGACTTCGGCTCCGCGCCCGGCAGGGGCCCCGGCCCGAGACGGGGCCGCACCCGGGGGAGGGCTACAGCCAGCCCGCGAACTCCAGCAGGAGCTCCGCTCGTCGCCGGTCGCCTGCCGCTCCGTGGCGAAGGCCCGTCTCCACGGCGCGGAAGAGGGCCCAGCCACGCAGCCGGTCCCGGTCCACGTCCAGCGAGTCGGCCAGCTTGGCGATCCGGCGGCGGGCGGCCGCGGCGGGGCCGGGGCCCGCGGCCAGGTCTTCGCAGCGGTCCAGGACCAGCCGCGCCAGGTCGTACGCGCGCTCCCCGACCACCGGCGCCGGGCCCACCGCGAGCCAGGGCGCCCGCTCCCCGGCCAGCACCTTGCCCTGCCGGAAGTCGCCGTGCAGCAGGAGCCGTTCGGGCGGCTCGGCGGTCAGCCCGGACCGCAGGTCCAGGGCCTCGTCGGCCAGCGGGCGTACGTCGGCCGCCCAGGCACCCGAGGCGAGTATCGGCAGCACCTCGGCGGCCTCACCGGTGCGCCGCTCGACCGAGTCGACCGCGTCGAACCCCGCGTCCGGCGGCGGCACCCACAGCCGCCGTACCGTGCCCGCCGCCTCCAGCAGCGCCTTCGCCTCGGGCAGCGAGCGCAGCGACACGGCGGACTGCAGCCGCTCGATCAGCAGCGCGCCGTCCTCGTGGCCGGTGCGCAGGAGCCGGGCCGCGCCCCAGCCGTTCCAATGGGCGAGCGCGGCCGCCTCGGGGGCCGCGGCGGGGCCGGGTACGGGGAGCTTGAGCGCCGCCGGGGTGCCGTCCGCCTGCCGTACGAGCACGATCAGGCCGCCGCGGCCGCCGGGGGTGACCACCCGCTCGGGGGTCAGTTCCCACTCCCGCAGCCGCCGCGCGGCCAGCTGCGGCAGGGCGGCCAGCCAGCTCCGTACGGGTTCGGCCGGATCGTCGCCCACCACGTCCAGCAGCCGCTTCGGCACCTGGAGGGAGGCCATGTCACCGGATTCTTCTGCCGCTGCCATTCCCGAGCTGCCCCCTGTCACCGTCACCCAACGCACGTCACTGTCAGACCCCGTCGGCGGCTCCGCTCGCCGACGCGGACGGGGCGGCCGGCGCGGCGCGCTCGGTGAGCCCAGGGAAGGCTACGCCGCCGCCCCGCCAGCGCACCGACCGGACCGCCGCCTCGCGCAGCGCGCCCGCCGCCTGCCGCCGCAGCGGGCCGTCGGAGGTCCGTACGAGGTCGGCGTAGACGGCGGCCACCCGGTTCTCCAGCTCGGCGGCGAGCCGGACCGCGGCCGCCGAGTCGGGCACCGCGAACGGCAGCGCGTACGCGGCGGCCGCGCTCTGCGGTGTACCGCCCATGTCGCGCACGGTGCGCACGAGGTCGTCGCGGCGGGCACGGTGCGCGGCGTACCCCTCGCGTGCCTCGGCGAGACGGTCGTCGCCGACCCGGCCGCCGACGACGCCGTATCCGTACACGGCGGCGTGCTCGGCGGCGAGCGCGGCCTGCGTGGCCTTGAGCGTCGCGGCCCGGTTCATCCGGGTGCTCCTTCCGCGCGGAGAGGGCTGGACGGGAGGGGGCTGAGAGGGCTGACGGGGACCGTCATGAGGCCGGGTCGCCCTGGGTCAGGAGATACACATGGGCGGCGCCGCAGGCCGCGACGGAGGCCAGTAGCCGGGCCAGTTCGGGCGGCGCGCCGACCAGCGCGCTGGTGCGGGTGTCGGCGGTGTGCCGCTCGGCCTGGGCGAGGGCGCTGAGGGCCTTCTTCTCGTCCCCGGGCACCGCGGGCAGCCGCCGCCCGCCCGCGGCCGGAGAGCGGGACGCGGTCGCGGAGGGGCCCTTGGAGCCGAACGCGGCGACATGCGCCGCCGTCTCCGCCCGCAGCGGACGCAGCCGCTCCGCGAGTCCGGCATGGGCGTCGATGGTCGCGTCGTAGCGCGCGAGGAGCGCGGCCGAGTCCCGTACGCCCCGGGCGCGCAGCGCCGCGGCGTCCGCGGAACCGGAGGAGCGGGGTCCGTCGTCCGAGTCACCGGAGCAGCCGGTCAGCAGCGCGGTGGCCCCGGCCGAACCACCGGCCAGCAGCAGACTTCGCCGCCGCGGGGACGTGGCCCGCGGGGCGGCCTCGGGGAGGGACGGGGGCGTGGGGCGCGGTGGTGGATTCGTGATCGGCACGTTCCTCTTTCCGGGCTGCGGCAGCTCCCGGCCGCCGTTAGTGATCACAGCAGGCGAGCGTACCCGCGCGAGGCCGGAATGCCGGGCAGCGGCCACCGAATCGTCAGCCCGCCGCCGGAACAGATAGGCTTTGAGCTGACACGCGACCTTCCCACAACAGCACACGCGGCCGAGGAGTCACCCGGATGAGCACGACCCAGAGCGAAAGGCTGCGCGGACTGCTGGAACCGCTCGTCAGCGCACGGGACCTGGATCTGGAAGAGGTCGAGGTGACACCGGCCGGGAAGCGGCGCGTCCTTCGCATCGTGGTGGACTCCGACGACGGCGTGCAGCTGGATACGTGTGCGGAACTGAGTCGCGAGATCTCGCAGACGCTCGACGACGCGGAAGCGATGGGGCAGACCCCGTACGTCCTGGAGGTCACGTCCCCCGGCGCCGAGCGCCCCCTGACCGAGCAGCGCCACTACCAGCGGGCCACCGGCCGGCTGATGCGGGCGCAGCTGGTGGAGGGCGGCGAGCTGATCGCCCGGATCATCTCAGTGGATGACGAGGGGCTGGATCTGGAAGTCCCCGGCGTGAAGGGGCGCAAGCCCACCGCCAGGCGGCTGGCCTTCAAGGAGATCTCCAAGGCACGAGTGGAGATCGAGTTCAACCGCAAGCCCGAGGGCGACGAGAGCAAGGAGGAGGCGTAGCCGTGGACATCGACATGAGTGCCCTGCGGGGTCTGGTGCGGGAGAAGGAGATCTCGTTCGACCTGCTGGTCGAGGCGATCGAGTCGGCTCTCCTCATCGCTTACCACCGCACCGAGGGAAGCCGCCGCCGGGCCCGCGTGGAGCTGGACCGCACGAGCGGCCATGTGACGGTATGGGCCCAGGAGGACGCGGACGACCTCGCGGAGGGCGAGGAGCCCCGCGAGTTCGACGACACCCCCAGCGGCTTCGGCCGGATCGCCGCCATGACCGCCAAGCAGGTCATCCTGCAGCGGCTGCGGGACGCCGAGGAGGAAATCACCTTCGGCGAGTACGCGGGGCGCGAGGGCGATGTCGTCGCGGGCGTCGTCCAGCAGGGCAAGGACCCGAAGAACATCCTGGTGGACATCGGCCGCCTAGAGGCGATCCTGCCGGTGCAGGAGCAGGTGCCCGGCGAGGACTACGCGCACGGCACCCGGCTGCGTACATATGTCGTACGAGTGGTCAAGGGCGTGCGCGGTCCGTCCGTGACCCTTTCGCGTACGCATCCCAATTTGGTGAAGAAGCTCTTCGCGCTGGAGGTCCCGGAGATCGCGGACGGCTCGGTGGAGATCGCGGCGATCGCCCGTGAGGCGGGCCACCGGACCAAGATCGCTGTCCGGTCCACCCGTTCGGGTCTGAACGCCAAGGGCGCGTGCATCGGCCCGATGGGCGGCCGGGTACGCAGCGTGATGGCAGAGCTGCACGGCGAGAAGATCGACATCGTCGACTGGTCGGACGACCCGGCCGAGCTGGTGGCCAACGCCCTGTCGCCCGCCCGGGTGAGCAAGGTCGAGGTCGTGGACCTGGCCGCCCGGTCCGCGCGGGTCACCGTGCCCGATTACCAGCTGTCACTGGCGATCGGCAAGGAAGGGCAGAACGCCCGGCTCGCGGCCCGGCTCACGGGCTGGCGGATCGACATCCGGCCGGACACCGATCAGTCCGCAGAGCAGCCCGCCGAGCAGGCCTGAGCGGGGTCGATCAAGGCTGATTCAAGCCGCGGGTATCCGGGATCCGGCCGAAATCGTGTGACGGTTCGATCACTCCCCCCAAGGGGTGAGGTCGCCACAGGGAGGTAGACTTAAGCAGTGTCTGGCCGCACGCGAGCCCGTGCCTGCCCTGAGAGAACCTGTGTGGGATGCCGGGAGCGGGCGGCCAAGGACGATCTGCTGCGCATCGTGGCGGTCGAGGGCGTTTGCGTCCCCGATCCGCGCGGTACGCTGCCCGGTCGGGGAGCTTATATGCACCCGACACGGGTCTGTTTCGACCTGGCGGTCCGCCGCCGGGCCTTTCCCCGGGCCTTCAGGGGACCGGGGGCGTTCGACACCACGGCACTGCGCCGTTATGCCGAGCACCAGGGTGACCAGTCACCCTCGTAAGAAGCTGGAAGAACGGCACGGGACAACCGTGCGGTCAGGTACCTCGCGAGTCGGAAGTAGGTCGAGATTGCGATGAGCACTCGATGAGTACGCGATGAGTACGCCCATGAAGTAGCGACGGTCCGGCGGTAACCCGGACCTAAAAGGAGCGATGTGGCTAAGGTCCGGGTATACGAACTCGCCAAGGAGTTCGGCGTTGAGAGCAAGGTCGTCATGGCCAAGCTCCAAGAGCTCGGTGAGTTCGTACGTTCGGCGTCCTCGACGATCGAGGCGCCGGTGGTCCGCAAGTTGACTGACGCTTTCCAGGGCGGCAACGGCTCCGGCCGTGGCCCTGGCAAGCCCTCGGCGCCGCGCAAGGCGACGCCCAAGCCCCCGACGCCCGGTCCGGCGTCGGCGGCCCGTCCCGCTGCCCCCAAGCCCCCGACGCCCGGCCCCAAGCCGGCCGCCGCCGAGGGGCCGGGCAGCACGCCGTCCGTGGCACCCACTCCGGGCCCGCGCCCGACGCCCGGTCCCAAGCCGGCGGCCGGCCCCAAGCCGGGTCCGGCGCAGCCCGCGGCTCCGGCGCAGCCCGAGTTCACCGCCCCGCCGGCCACGCCCGGCCCCAAGCCCTCCCCGGCCAAGCCGGGCCCGGGCGGCCCCGCCAAGCCGGGCGCCACGCCCGGTCCGCGCCCCGGCGCCCGTCCCGGCCCCGGTGGCCAGGGCGGTCAGGGTCAGGGTCAGGGCGGCCAGGGTCAGGGCGGTCAGGGCCAGGGCGGCCAGGGCGGCCGTTCCGGCGCCCCGCGTCCGGGTCAGGAGCGCGGTGGACCGCGTCCGGGCGGCGGCCGTCCGTCCGGTCCGCGTCCGGGTAACAACCCCTTCACCTCCGGTGGCTCCACCGGCATGGCGCGCCCGCAGGCGCCTCGTCCCGGCGGCGGCGCCCGTCCGGGCCCCGGCGGCCAGGGCGGCGCCGGTCCGCGTCCGCAGGGCGGCGGCCAGGGCGGTCCCGGTGCCGGTCGCGGCCAGGGTGCCGGCGGTCCCCGTCCCACTCCGGGCTCCATGCCCCGTCCGCAGGGCGGTCAGGGTGCGGGCGGTCCCCGTCCCGGCGGCGGCGCCGGCGGTCCGCGTCCGAACCCGGGCATGATGCCCCAGCGTCCGGCCGCGGGTCCGCGTCCGGGCCCCGGTGGCGGCGGCGGTCGCGGTCCCGGCGGTGCCGGTCGTCCCGGCGGTGGCGGCGGTCGTCCGGGTGGCGGCGGCGGTTTCGCCGGTCGTCCCGGTGGTGGCGGCGGTGCCGGTCGTCCGGGTGGCGGCGGCGGTTTCGCCGGTCGTCCCGGTGGCGGCGGTGGCCGTCCGGGCTTCGGTGGCCGTCCGGGTGGTCCCGGTGGCCGTGGTGGCACGCAGGGTGCGTTCGGCCGTCCCGGCGGTCCGGCGCGTCGTGGCCGTAAGTCGAAGCGGCAGAGGCGCCAGGAGTACGAGGCCATGCAGGCCCCGTCGGTCGGCGGCGTGATGCTGCCGCGCGGCAACGGCCAGACGGTCCGGCTGTCGCGTGGTGCCTCGCTCACCGACTTCGCGGAGAAGATCAACGCCAACCCGGCGTCGCTCGTCGCCGTGATGCTCAACCTCGGCGAGATGGTCACCGCGACCCAGTCCGTCCCCGACGAGACGCTGCAGCTCCTCGCCGACGAGATGAACTACAACGTCGAGATCGTCAGCCCGGAGGAGGAGGACCGCGAGCTTCTCGAGTCCTTCGACATCGAGTTCGGCGAGAACGAGGGCGGCGAGGAAATGCTCGTCGCGCGTCCGCCGGTGGTGACCGTCATGGGTCACGTCGACCACGGTAAGACGCGACTGCTGGACGCGATCCGCAAGACCAACGTGGTCGCGGGCGAGGCCGGCGGCATCACCCAGCACATCGGTGCCTACCAGGTCTCGACCGACGTCAACGACGAAGAGCGCAGGATCACCTTCATCGACACCCCGGGTCACGAGGCGTTCACCGCCATGCGTGCCCGTGGTGCCAAGTCGACCGACATCGCGATCCTCGTGGTGGCGGCCAACGACGGTGTGATGCCCCAGACGATCGAGGCGCTGAACCACGCCAAGGCGGCCGACGTGCCGATCGTGGTCGCGGTCAACAAGATCGACGTCGAGGGCGCGGACCCGACCAAGGTGCGCGGTCAGCTGACCGAGTACGGCCTGGTGGCCGAGGAGTACGGCGGCGACACCATGTTCGTCGACATCTCCGCCCGCCAGGGTCTGAACATCGACCAGCTGCTCGAGGCCGTGGTCCTCACCGCGGACGCCTCGCTCGACCTGCGCGCCAACGCGGAGCAGGACGCGCAGGGCATCGCGATCGAGGCCCACCTCGACCGCGGCCGCGGCGCCGTGGCCACCGTGCTGGTCCAGCGCGGCACCCTGAAGGTCGGCGAGACGATGGTCGTCGGCGACGCGTACGGCCGCGTCCGGGCGATGCTCGACGACAACGGCAACCAGCTTCAGGAGGCGGGTCCCTCGACCCCGGTCCTGGTGCTCGGTCTGACCAACGTGCCGGGCGCGGGCGACAACTTCCTCGTCGTCGACGAGGACCGCACCGCCCGTCAGATCGCCGAGAAGCGGGCCGCGCGCGAGCGCAACGCCGCCTTCGCCAAGCGCACCCGCCGGGTCTCCCTGGAGGACCTGGACAAGGTGCTCAAGGCCGGTCAGGTCCAGCAGCTCAACCTCATCATCAAGGGCGACGCGTCCGGTTCGGTGGAGGCCCTCGAGTCCTCCCTGCTCCAGCTCGACGTCGGCGAAGAGGTCGACCTGCGCGTCCTGCACCGCGGTGTGGGTGCGGTCACCGAGACCGACATCGACCTGGCGACCGGCTCCGACGCCATCGTCATCGGCTTCAACGTGCGCGCCGATGGGCGTGCCACGCAGATGGCCGAGCGCGAGGGCGTGGACGTCCGCTACTACTCGGTCATCTACCAGGTGATCGAGGAGATCGAGGCGGCCCTCAAGGGCATGCTCAAGCCGGAGTACGAAGAGGTCGAGCTGGGCACGGCGGAGATCCGCGAGGTCTTCCGCTCGTCCAAGCTGGGCAACATCGCGGGTGTTCTCATCCGCTCCGGCGAGGTCAAGCGGAACACCAAGGCCCGCCTCGTCCGCGACGGCAAGGTCATCGCGGAGAACCTCAACATCGAGGGCCTGCGCCGCTTCAAGGACGACGTCACCGAGATTCGCGAAGGCTTCGAGGGCGGTATCAACCTCGGCAGCTACAACGACATCAAGATCGACGACGTCATCGCGACGTACGAGATGCGCGAGAAGCCGCGCGGCTGACGCGCTGCCTCTCATCCGGGGCCGGTCGGCGGAGAATTTCCGTCGATCGGCCCCGGCCCTTGCGTGTACGGTTCGAGAAGCCCGAACCTCGAAGGCCCCACGGGTGGCTTGACCCGGACCGCATGTATGTAGGGACGTTGTCCTTTGATCTGCTCCTCGGCGACGTACGGTCGTTGAAGGAGAAGCGCTCCGTCGTCCGCCCGATCGTCGCCGAGCTGCACCGCAAGTACGCGGTGAGCGTGGCGGAGGTCGGCGACCAGGACCTCTACCGCAGGGCCGAGATCGGCCTCGCGGTGGTCTCCGGGGACACGGGCCACCTGGCGGAAGTCCTCGACCGCTGCGAGCGGCTGGTCGCGGCGCGGCCGGAGGTGGAGCTGCTGTCGGTACGACGGCGGCTCCACGGTGGTGACGACGAGTGAGGGCCGGGGACCGGTGGCCGGTCGATGCCCGTCCCCGGCCATCGATGGCTGAAGCGAAGAACTGAAGCGAAGTACTGAAGCGAAGAAGAGAGAAGAAGACGCATGACCGACACCGCGCGGGCACGCAAGCTGGCGGACCGCATCCGGGTCGTGGTCGCGGAGACGCTGCAGCGGCGGATCAAGGACCCGCGGCTCGGCTATGTGACCATCACCGACACCCGGATCACCGGTGATCTGCGGGAGGCGACCGTCTTCTACACGGTCTACGGCGACGACGAGGAGCGCGCGGCCTCGGCCGCCGCCCTGGAGAGCGCCAAGGGCGTGCTGCGGTCGGAGGTCGGACGGCAGACCGGGGTGCGGTTCACCCCGACCCTGACGTTCGTCCCGGACGCGCTGCCGGACAACGCCCGTACGATCGACGACCTGCTCGCCAAGGCCAAGGCGGCCGACGCGGAGGTCCGGGAGGCGTCCTCGGGCGCCACGTACGCCGGTGAAGCCGATCCGTACCGCAAGCCGGAAGAGGCGGACGACGCGGACGAGGCAGACCAGGCGGACGACGACGCGCCGGGCTCGGACGGCAAGGGCAAGGGCGCCGCGGACGCATGACACGCAAGGGCAGGGCCGGTTCCGGTGCGCCGGACGGCCTGGTGATCGTCGACAAACCGGCCGGGTTCACCTCGCACGACGTCGTCGCGAAGATGCGCCGATTCGCCGGTACGCGCCGGGTCGGGCACGCCGGGACGCTGGACCCGATGGCCACGGGCGTGCTCGTGATCGGCGTCGAGAAGGCGACCCGGCTGCTCGGCCATCTGGCGCTGACCGAGAAGGAGTACACGGCCACGATCCGGCTCGGCCAGACCACGGTCACCGACGACGCCGAGGGGGAGATCACCTCCTCGGACGGGGCCGCCGGGACCGCGCTGGACGCCGTGCGGACCGGGATCGGCGAGCTGACCGGGGACATCCAGCAGGTGCCGTCCAAGGTCAGCGCCATCAAGATCGACGGCAAGCGGTCCTACACCCGGGCCCGGGAGGGCGAGGAGTTCGAGATCCCGGCCCGGCCGGTCACCGTCTCGTCCTTCCTTCTCCACGAGGGCCGCGAGGCGAAGGCCGAGGACGGCACCCCGGTGCTCGACCTCGACGTCACGGTCGTGTGCTCCTCGGGTACGTACATCCGCGCCCTGGCCCGCGACCTCGGTGCCGGGCTCGGCACCGGCGGCCATCTGACGGCGCTGCGCCGCACCCGGGTCGGCCCGTACGGGCTGGAGGCCGCGCGGACGCTGGAGCAGCTGGAGGAGTCCCTCCAGATCATGCCCATCGCCGAGGCCGCGGCCGCCGCCTTCCCCCGCTGGGACGTCGACGAGCACCAGGCCCGGCTGCTGGGCAACGGCGTACGGATCGACATGCCGCTCCGCGAGGGCGGCGCGGCGGGCCCGGTGGCGGTCTTCGGGCCGGACGGTCGGTTCCTGGCGCTGGTGGAGGAGTCGAAGGGCCGGGCCAAGAGCCTCGCCGTCTTCGTATGAGGGTTCCGCGGGTCCCCCGCCGACCGGCCTCCGGTGCACGGTGGGGACCGGCGGCATGGCAGTCTTAGATCTGCGAAAGCGATAAGTCGGCAGTCAAAGGTTCGGGCGAGGAGCGGGCATAGTGCAGCGCTGGCGTGGCTTGGAGGACATCCCCGAGGACTGGGGGCGCAGCGTCGTCACGATCGGTTCCTACGACGGAGTGCACCGCGGGCATCAGCTGATCATCGGCCGCGCGGTGGCCCGCGCGCGGGAGCTGGGCGTACCGGCGGTCGTGGTCACCTTCGACCCGCACCCCAGTGAGGTCGTGCGGCCCGGCAGCCATCCGCCGCTGCTGGCCCCGCACCAGCGGCGTGCGGAGCTGATGGCGAAGCTGGGCGTGGACGCGGTGCTGATCCTTCCGTTCACCCAGGAGTTCTCGCGGCTCACCCCCGCGGACTTCGTGGTGAAGGTGCTGGTCGACAAGCTCCACGCGCGCGTCGTGGTGGAGGGCCCCAACTTCCGGTTCGGCCACCGCGCCGCCGGGAACGTGGACTCGCTGCGCGAGCTGGGCACCACCTATGACTACGAGGTCGAGGTGATCGACCTGTACGAGCGCGGCGCGGCGGGCGGCGGCGAGCCGTTCTCGTCCACCCTGGTGCGCAGGCTGGTCGCCGAGGGGGACGTCACGGGCGCCATGGAGGTCCTGGGGCGGCCGCACCGCGTCGAGGGCGTCGTCGTCCGTGGCGCCCAGCGCGGTCGTGAACTGGGCTTCCCGACGGCCAACCTGGAGACGCTGCCGCACACCGCGATCCCGGCCGACGGGGTCTACGCGGGCTGGCTGACGGCCGAGGGCGAGGCGATGCCCGCGGCCATCTCGGTCGGCACCAACCCGCAGTTCGACGGGACCGAGCGCACCGTGGAGGCGTACGCCATCGACCGGGTCGGTCTGGATCTGTACGGGCTCCATGTCGAGGTGGACTTCCTCGCCTTCCTGCGCGGTCAGGAGAAGTTCGACTCGATCGAGGCGCTGCTGGAGCGGATGGCGGCCGATGTGAAGCGGGCGAGCGAGCTGGTGGAGGAGTACGACAGCCACCGCTGACGCGCCGCCCCCTCGCACACAGACGTACACAGGCGATCGCCCCGCCGGACCGGATGAACCATCGGTCCGACGGGGCGATCGCCTTTCGCGCGGCTACTGCTGGGGCGGCGGGGGCGGCGGCTGGTGCTGCCACGGCTGCCCCTGCTGCGGGGGCGGAGGCGGCTGCTGCTGGCCCTGCTGCGGACCGGGCGGGGGCCCCTGCTGCCAGGGCTGGCCGGGCTGGGGCTGCTGCTGGGCCTGCTGCGGCGGGTGCCAGCCCTGCTGCGGTCCGGGCTGACCGGGCTGACCGGGCTGGCCCGGCTGGGGGTAGCCCGGCTGCTGCGGCGGCTGTCCGTGCTGCGGATAGCCGTACCCGTACGGCGGCGGCTGCTGGCCCTGCTGCGGCTGCTGAGGCGCGTACGCGCCCGGGTAGGGCTGCTGGCCCTGCCCGGGCAGCGGCGGGGCCGTCTGCGGCGGCTGGACGCCTTCCCCGGCCGTCCACAGCCCCTGCGCCTGCTGCGCGCGCGAGAAGTCCTCGGCGACCATGGCGGAGAGGTTGAAGTACGCCTCCCGGGTCTTCGGGCGCATCATCTCGAGGTCCACCTCGGCGCCCGCCGACAGGTGCTCGTCGAACGGCACGACGACCACCCCGCGGCAGCGGGTCTCGAAGTGCGACACGATGTCCTCGACCTTGATCATCTTGCCGGTCTCGCGGACTCCCGAGATGACCGTGATGGAACGCTGGACGAGGTCGGCGTAGCCGTGCGCGGACAGCCAGTCGAGCGTGGTGCTGGCGCTGCTCGCACCGTCCACGGAGGGCGTGGAGATGATGATCAGCTGGTCGGCGAGGTCGAGCACCCCGCGCATCGCGCTGTAGAGCAGACCGGTGCCCGAGTCGGTGAGGATGATCGGGTACTGCTGGCCCAGGATGTCGATGACGCGGCGGTAGTCGTCGTCGTTGAAGGTCGTCGAGACCGCCGGGTCCACGTCGTTGGCGAGGATCTCCAGCCCGGAGGACGCCTGCGAGGTGAACCGCCGGATGTCCATGTAGCTGTTGAGGTACGGGATCGCGGTGACCAGGTCGCGGATGGTCGCGCCGGTCTCGCGCCGCACCCGGCGGCCGAGCGTGCCCGCGTCGGGGTTGGCGTCGATCGCGATGACCTTGTCCTGGCGCTCGGTGGCCAGGGTCGAGCCGAGCGCGGTGGTCGTCGTGGTCTTGCCGACGCCGCCCTTGAGGCTGATCACCGCGATGCGGTAGCACGAGAGCACCGGCGTACGGATCAGCTCCAGCTTGCGCTGCCGCTCGGCCTCTTCCTTCTTGCCGCCGAGCTTGAACCGCGAACCGGCGGTGTTGTTCTTCTTGGGCTTCTGCTTCCCGCGGATGAGCCGGTCCGAGGACAGCTCGACCGCCGCGGTGTACCCGAGCGGGGCGCCCGCGTTGCCTTGTCCGGCGCTCGGGCGCTGCTGCCGCTGGTCGGGTCCGGCGACGGGCCAGCCGCTGGCACGGGGGTCGGCCGGGGCGGCGGCGTCGGGACGCGGGTAGCCGTAGCCGTCCTGCGGCTGCTGGGGCTGCTGGGGCTGGTGCTGCTGGGGATACGGCTGCTGCTGGGGCGGCTGGTGCTGCTGTGGCTGCGGGGCGGGCGGCGGGTACGGCCCCTGGCCCTGCTGGGGGCCGGGGTACGGCTGCCCCGCGTCGGGACGCGGATAGCCGTATCCGTCCGGCGTGGGCGCCGGGGGCTGCCCGGCCTGCGGCTGCGCGGGGTGGGGCGCGGGCGCGTCGGGGCGCGGGTAGCCGTACCCGTCCGGGCCGGGGGCCGGGGCCTGCCCGGCCTGCGGATAGCCGTACTGCGGAGCCTGGGGGGCCTGCGGAGCCGGGGGAGGAGCCTGGGGCCCCTGCGGAGCCTGCGGGTTCTGCGGCGTGCTCTGCGGCCCTTGCGGGCCCGGCGCGGCGGGACCGGGAACGCCGGGACCCTGCGCGGCGGGACCGCCCTGGGGATAACCACCCTGCGGGGTGGCCGGGTTCGGCGCCGCGGGGTGCGGCTGCGGCCCCGGCGCACCGGCGGCCGGACCGGGGGCGGGCTGACCCTGCGGACCCGTCGCCTGCGGCGGCGGTGCCCAGGGCCCGGCCTGCGGCGGCAGCGGACCACCGGCCGCGCCGGGCCCGCTCGTACGCTGCTCGGGGACCGGCGCCGGACCGCCGCCCGTACCGCCCGACTCCGGCGCGGCGGGCTGGAAGTCCGGCGGCAGCGGCGGCAGCCCGGACCGCGGAGCGGCGGGCGGCGCCCAGCTGTTGCCGGTCTCCGGCGGCGCCGGGGAGTCGGCGGCCGCGTCCTGCGACTCGGCCTCGGCGCTCGCCGCCTGGGCGCGCTCCTCGGCCTCCCGGCGCAGCGACGCGGCGGAGAAGCGCATGGTGCCCTCGCTGCGCACGTCGCCGCCGCTTGCTTCGGCATTGTCGTCCGGCCCGGCGGCGGCGCCGGATTCCGTCTCGGCGGACTGCTTCCGGTCGGCGATCTCGCGCCGCATCGAGGCGGTGGAGAACCGCACCGTGGAGCTGCTCACCACGGCACCGTCGCCCTCGTCGGCGGCACTGCGGGCATCGGCGGCGGCATCGGGGGCGGTATTGGCGGTGGCGGCGACCGGCGGCGGCGCGGCGGGCGCCAGCGCGTAGTCGTCGTCCTCGTCCTCGCCCGCGTCGGGAAGGTCGGCCGCGTGTTGCTCGACCCGCTCGGCATCCGGCTCACCGTCAGCCGGGGCCGGAGCGGCCGGAGGTACGGCGAAGCCGGACGAAGAAGGTGTTCCGTCAGGCTCGCCATCCCGTGGCCTGGCCTCCGCCTCCGCGTCGCCCGCGTCCTCGGCGGTCCTGTCCGGCGCGGCCTGGTGCACGGAGGCATCAGCAGGCGCGGGCTCGGCGGAAGGCGCCGCGGGCGGAGGCGTCCACGCCCCCTGGAAGCCGTTCGGCTCCGGCGGCCCGGGCACGGCCACCGGGTTGCCGACCGGCGGTGGCGGCGGCGGAGGCGTCGCCGTCCCGGCCCCCGTGTCCGCCCCGGTCCCCGCGGCGGGCGCCGACGGCGAAGCGTTCTGCGTGTACCAGGCAGGTGGCGTGTAGTCGATGGTGAACTCGCCCGTGTGCTCGGTCTCGGCGTCGGACCGATCATCGCCGGGTGTGGTTCCGCCCGTGCGGATCTCGTCCCGATCGCTGCTCACAATGCCTCCTGGTGTGGTCGAACACCCTTGAAATTCATGGCGAGGCCGATCTGTTGCCGATCGCTACTGTCGTCCGACCGTTCGGCTTTCCCCTTTTGTGGCGCCGGGGACACCTGATCAGGTTCATCACCGTGCGCACACCAAGCCTAATCACGAGAAGCACCCGGGCGGCAGGCCCGTCCCGGCGCTGGCACGCGTCCGATAGGTCACGCGTCTTCGCCGTACCGAGAGATGATCAGTACGGAAACACCTCGAATCGCCCCAAGCGGGGACTAGTCCACCCGGCGCGGAGATCCGAGCAGTCCCGTCTCGGCGTCAGTCGCCTGCAGCGTCACGGCCTGCCGGGCCTCACGGGTGCACCACAGGGTGACCCAGTCGGGGAGGGTTGACAGCGCCGCGACATCGGGGCGGGGGAGCGTCATGATCCTGCCGATCTCCTCCGCCTCGTCGGGCGAGACCCGCTGGATCCCGACCAGCCCCGCGTGTTCCAGGAGCCGGGGCGCGACCGGGCTCAGATACGGCAGCAGGGTCAGCACCGACTGCCACGGCAGGGCGGAGACCCGGCCGCGCGGCGGGCGCATGCCGCAGTCCCGGATGACCAGCACCGGGCTGCCCACCGAGGGCCCCTGGGGCGGCACCCGGCCCACGTCGAACACGGTCATGCACTGCTGCCCGCCGCCCGCGACCTGCACCAGGTTGGCCCACAGATGCGGCCGTCCGGTCTCGATGGCGACCCGGGCGCCGGTGGCCGCCGCCCGGAAGGCCAGCACCTGCGCGGTCCACAGCCCACCGACGAGCACCACGTCGAACGGCTCGGGCCGGTTGAAGCCGAGCACGGCGGGCTGGTTCTGGCCGTCCACGCCGATGATGACGCCGTCGTCACCGACCGGCAGGGCGAGCGCGTCGAGCTGGTCCGCGGTGAGCGACTGGCGTCCGCGGCGGGGCCCGATGAGCCCGAAGCCGGGGCGCGTCCTGCGCGGTGCGCCCGGCGCGGCGGGCGCGTCGGGGGAAGGGGTGGTCGGGGTGGAAGTGGCCATGGCCATCAGCGAGTACCTCCCAGCGGAAGCGTGGCGAGCACGCCGGGCAACTGCTCGCGATCGAGACGTACGAGCCCGACCCGCACCCCACGCGCGGCGCGCTCCAGCGCCTTGCGGGCGGTGACCAGATCGGTGTCATTGCGGCCGGTGACGCGGATGTGTCCATTGACCGTCGAGGTGTTCCGGCCGCCCTCGCCCTGGGTGAGCGTCAGGCTGAAGGTGCTCGCGAGGGCGGGCATGGAGGTCAGCAGCGCCACCAGCTGGGGCAGCGGGGTGGCTCCCGTGCCCACCTGCGGCCACCGGCCCACCCAGTACGTGGTGTGCCAGCGGTCGTCACAGCGCCAGGCGCGCGAGGTCTCCGCGGTCCGGCGCGCGGGTGTGTTCGCGCGCCCCGCCTGGGTCGTGGCGTTCGGGTTGACGCACGCCGAGGTGGCGATGGCCGTCGCCAATTCGCCCTCGGCCAGCGCCCTGGCGGTGAAACCGGCCCCGGTGAGGCGGCTGGCCAGCTGGTCGACCGAGCGCAGCAGACAGCGCTGGGCGCCCTCCAGGCCGCCGCCGCGCGCCTCGATGGCCTCCGGGCACAGCTCCGGATGGAGCTTGAGCGCCACCCAGGTCAGCCGGACGGCGGGCGCCCCGGCCTGCTCCTGGAGCGGGGCGTAACTGCGCGCCGCGGCCGCCTGCTCCGGCAGATGCGGCGCGGGCGCGGGCTGTGCGTGCTGGACGACCTGGACGGACTCCAGCCGGATGCCGTCCACCTCCAGCGCGTCGTGCAGCAGCGCCAGCGGAAGCGGCCGCTTGTCCCGCATCGGCCGCAACGGGGTGTCGTGCGACTGGACCTGGAGGATCGCCGTGAGGAACGTGCCGTCGCCGATCATGCCGATCTCGCGCCGGTCCCGGGAGAGGTACGCGTACGTCCGCAGCGCGGGATCGCATTCGACGGCGGGGGCGAGCGACGGGTCGACACCGGCCGGGACCGGCTCCTTGGCGAGCCGCTGGCGGGCCCGCAGCGCGCTGATGGAGACGAGCCAGTCGGTGAACGGCTGCTGCCTGCGGCGCAGTACCGCGATCAGCACGAGCACCAGGGCGATCACCCCGGCGGGTACGAGCAGCAGCGAGTCGACGGTCCAGGCGACGACGAGGACCGCGGCGGCCACCTCCACCAGCACGAGTTGGTGCAGCCGTACGGGGCCGAAGCTCCCAGTGGGTGAGGGCTGGCGCGGTGCGGCGGTGCGCGCGTGGGTGGCAGAGCTCATCAGGGAGGCCGCCCCTTGTCCTGGTCTCGTCCTGGTCGATTGTGTGATTACGGTATCGGAAAGGCCCCGCGAGGGTGGCGCGGGTATCAGTTGGGCCGAGCGGGTGAGTAATCTCCCCTGTGGCTAGCAAGCGCAAGCACGTGCGCAAGAACAACACGGGGAGAAGCGGGCTAAGACATGGCATCGCGGCGGGACGAGCTCAGCGCCTACACCTTTGCGAAGAAACGAATGGTTGCCTCGTTTGTGCAGCCATCGCCCACCGTCATGGACGACGGCGCCCCGCGTCCGGTGCGCGCCATTCTGCCCGGAGTCATCGTGGGGGCGCTGGTCCTGGCGGGGTTCGGGGCCTGGGGGATGATCAAGCCGACGGCGCCCCAGGGCTGGGACGACACCGCGGCCCACATCATCGTCGGCAACGAATCCACGTCGCGTTACGTGATTCTGTCGACGGGCGGAAAGAAGCAGCTGCACCCCGTCCTCAACCTGGCGTCCGCGAAACTCCTGCTCGAATCCGGCAAGTCGGGGATCGTCCGGGTGAAGGACTCGCAGCTCGACAACGGGGACATACCGCGGGGCCCGACGATCGGAATTCCGTACGCCCCGGACCGCATGCCGACAAAGGACGAGGCCGCCAAGCAGAAGCGCTGGGTGGTCTGCGAGCAGCCCGGCGGCGGCCAGGACAAGTCCACCCAGAAGGCGCTCTTCCTCTTCGCCGACCGCGAGGCGTCGAAGGTCCAGGGCGCGCAGCGGCTGCGCGGCAGCCAGGCGATGTACGTCGAGGGGAGCAAGGGCCGCTACCTGGTGGACCCGTCCGGCAGGAAGTACCTCCTGGGCGGTCCGAAGGGCGAGCAGAGCATGTCCGCGCCCCAGTACGACCTGCTGCTGCGGACCCTGTTCAAGCAGGGCGCCAAGCCGCAGAAGGTGACGGACGACTGGCTGGACACGCTGAAGGACGGCGCGCCCGTGGAGTTCCCCACCGTGCCGGGACAGCCGGGCGCCTCGGCCGGGGTCGACTCCCTGCCGGACGACGCCAACCGCGTGGGGACCGTGCTGCAGGCCCAGACGGGCGGCGGCATCCAGCACTACGTCGTGCTGCAGGGCAAGGTGCAGCCGGTCTCCGGCTTCGTCGCCAACCTGCTGCTCAACAGCGAGCAGCTGTCCAGCCTCAACCAGCTCGGCAAGCCGATGAAGGTCAACGCGCAGGACTTCGTGTCCGACTCCGAGAACTTCGCCGATGACACCGTCTGGCCCTCCGTGGCCCCGCGCCAGGTCAACTCCGCGGAAGGGGCCGCCGGTTCCGCGGCCAGGGACACCGTCTGCAACGTCCTCACCAAGGTCGGCGGCAACGGCACGCCCACGCTGGAGACCTGGGCGGGCACGGACTACCCCGCGCCCGTCGTGGACGGTGGCTCCAGCGCGTACGTCACCCCCGGCACCGGCCTGCTCTACCGGCAGTACCAGGGGCGGGCGACGAACACCGGTCAGACCTTCCTCGTCACCGACACCGGTCTGCGCTACCAGGTGCAGTCCAACAGCGACAGCAGCGCGGGCAAGTCCAAGATCGGCGGCGGCTCCGCCGACGGGCAGAAGGCCGTGCCCGGCGGGCAGGGCGCGGCCAACGAGGCGCAGACCCGGCTGGGTTACCCCGACGCGAAGCCGGTGCCGGTGCCGCAGAACTGGTCGCAGTTCCTTCCGATCGGGCCCCGGCTCGACCTCAACAGCGCCCGACAGCCGCAGGGTTCGTGACCATGGGAAACCGACACATGAGGCGAGCGGCCGCGCTGTCGTCCGCGACCGTACTGGCGTGCCTCACCGGGGCGACGGGCGCGGTGGAGCCCGTCGCCGCCGCGGCCACGTCCATCGACGGCAACGGCCAGTGCACGTTCCCGATGAAGAAGCAGATCAAGGGAACGCCCTGGTCGCTGCAGCGGTTGGTGCTGGACCGGCTGTGGGAGGACACCAAGGGCAAGGAGAAAAACGGTGACCCGGTCAAGGTCGCCGTCATCGACACCGGCGTGGACAACACCAACGTCCAGCTGAAGACGGCGGTCGACGCGTCGAGCGGCGCGAACTACCTGGCCGTGCCGAAGGACGTCACCGGCGCCGACCGCAAGCGGGCGCAGAGCCCCACATTCGACGAGGTCGGGCACGGCACCAAGGTCGCGGGCATCATCGCGGCGCGGCCCCGCCTGGGCACCGGTTTCGTCGGCCTGGCCCCGGACGCGAAGATCATCCCGCTCAAGCAGAACAACGCCGAGGGCAAGGGCACGCCGGAGATGATGGCGCGGGCCATCCGCAAGGCGGTGGACGAGGGCGCGGGCGTCATCAACATCTCCCAGGACACCAAGGGCGCCCGTACGCACCAGGACTTGGAGCTGGCCATCGCCGAGGCGATCAAGAGGAACGTGGTCGTGGTCGCCTCCGCCGGGAACGACGGCGCGGACGGCAAGTCGAAGCGCACCTACCCGGCCTCCTACCCGGGAGTCCTCGCCGTCGCCGCCTCCGACCGCAACAACGAACGCGCGTACTTCTCGCAGAGCGGCGACTTCGTCGGGGTCGCGGCGCCGGGCGTGGAAATGGTCTCCACCGTGCCCAAGGGCGGCCAGTGCGTCGACAACGGCACGAGCTTCGCCGCCCCGTACGTGGCCGGTGTCGCGGCCCTCGTCCGGGCCAAGCACCCGGACTGGACGCAGCAGGAGGTCGTCGCCCAGATCGAGCAGACCGCCGAGCGCGGCGTCAACGGACGTGACCGCTACGTCGGCTGGGGCGTGATCGACCCGGTCAAGGCCCTCACGGACGACGACCAGAAGATCCAGCGGCCCACCGTCGACAACAGCTCCGCCAAGAACATCCCGAAACCCGAGCCGGGCAAGCTCATCCTGGGCGAGACCCCGCACGAGCGCAGCGTGCGCCTGGCCACCTACGCGCTGGGCGCGGGCGTGGTCGTGGTGGCCATCACGGCGGGCGGCGCGATCGTCCTCCGCGATTGGCGGCGCCGACGCGGAACGTGAGCCCCACGTTCCCCATCCGTTCCACTCGTTCCATCCCTGTAACAACCCGGCGGCCGATGGTCATGTGCACGGGGACGGTGGCTAGAGTGGTGCCTTGACAACTTCGATCCGATGTACACGGGGGAGTGATCGATGAGACGCCCCGGTGCATCCGATTCATGGGGGAAGGTGTGCCATGTCGGAAAAGCTCCGCGTAGAAGGCCATGATTTCAAGACCCTCGAGAGCGCCATCGATTGGATGGAGGGTCAGCTGACTCAGCGAGTCGGCAAGCTCAACGGTGTGATCGACGAGATCGAGGGGCACTGGAAGGGCATCGCGGCCGGCGCTTACAACAACCTCCAGACGGAGGTCAACAACGACGTCCGCCGCGTCAACCAGCTGCTGAGCTTCACCAAGGAGCTGGTGAAGGCGAGCCGGGACGGCTTTGACGCCGAGGAGCAGGAGCAGCTCAGGAAGATCAACAGCGTCGGGGGCGGCGAAAGCGGCATCCTGGGCTCCTTCAACGCTTCTTGATCCTTCTTGACCTTTCCGCTTCGTATCAGGAGTTAGTGACTCATGGAAATCACCTACGAGGGCGTCGTCAACGCCTCGACCACGGTCAAGAGCGAGGCCGACCAGCTCAAGACCGACCTCGACACGATCATGAAGAAGTGCAAGACCGTCTCCGAGTCGTGGTCCGGTGAAGCGCAGCGGGCGTTCAACGAGCGTCAGCACGAGTGGAACCAGCGCGTCAACCACCTGCACACGACCCTCGTCGAAATCTCGAAGAGGCTGCTGGAGGCGACGGAGGGCTACAAGGCCAATGACCACCGTCAGGGCCAGCGCTTCGCGCAGGGGTAAGAGACCCGGCACACACACCGCGGTCGCGTCGTGGGTGCGGGACATTGTGGCCACGGCCACGTGTCCCGCACCTGCGACTGCCGCATTTCGGTACCCGGAGGAGGTGTTTCATGGCTGAGTCGGCACCGGACGGGGGGAGCTCTGCTAAGTCTCCTTCTTCGCCGAAACTCGACGCTCCCAGTGAGTCCTTGCAGGAGTTCAAGAAGCGCATCGACAGACTTCTGACAGAACTGGACAAGTCGACCGCCGCGCACGGCAAGTTGGGCGAACAAACGGTGAAGCCTACTGCCTACGGCACGTTCGACCAGGCGACGGCGATTGCCAATGCCTACGACAAGGTGCACGGGCGCCTGGCACTGCTCTCCCGCACCCTGGGCGAGCAGTTGGAGGCGCTGGGCATCACGGTCAACGCGGCCGACGGCGACTACCAGGAGATGGATCACGAGCAGGCGCAGCGTCTGAAGGCGATTCAGGCGCGCACCAGTAAGTACTACGAGCAGTATCAGGAGAAGCACGGCCACAAGGGCCACGAGAAGCCCGACAGCGGTGTCGAGACCGGCAGTGGCAAGAGCGCCGGCCCCGGCAGCATGTGATCGGGAGCGGGGGAGTAGGGCATGGGCGAGTCCACAAAGAAGACGGATGAACAGTGCCATGTCATCGACACCTTCGACGGTGCGTCCTGTGAGGAGATGCTCCTCATGATCGCCAACACGGATGAGCAAGAGATCATCCGTAAGGGCAACGCCCTGACGGGTGCGAAGGACGAGCTCGAGGCGATCGGCGACGAGCTCAAGAGGCGTGTGGGTCGAGTTACCTGGGACGGTGAGGGCGGCGATGCCTTCCGTGAGTGGGGCGACGACTTCGCCAAGCAGGCGCTGAAGCTCGCGAAATATGTCGGCGAAGTTGGCAGCGCGATGGAATCCTCGGGCCAGGCGCTGAGCGAGGTCAAGAAGGCGGTGCCGAAGCGTCCGGAGGGCATTGATGTGTGCTATGCGGACCAGGAGAAGGAAAAGGAGCGCCTCGAGAAGGTTGACGAGCTGAAGGAGCACCAGCCCGCCGTGCTCAAGCAAATGCTGAAGCTGGCGTCCTACTACCAGACGTCCGCAGGTGCGATGGACACCTTGCGGGAGAATGACGAGCCGGTCTTCAAGCCGCTGCCGGGTTCGGTGATGCCTCACGGCGTGGGCGATTGGGAGCAGGGATACGGTTCCTCCGGCGGCTCTGCGGGCACTGTCGCCTCGGGAGCGGGCGGGGCACCGAGTGCCCAGCATGCCGTCCAGGACTCGACGTTCTCCCCGGGGCATGCCAATGCTCCGGGAGGTGGAGGCCACGTCACCGTTCCGGACGCGACCCACACCAACATCGACGGTGTGAAGGAACTGCCCCGCACGGATCCCTCACCGGCGCCCACCGCACACGCACCCACGCCGACCGGGACGCAGGGGCCCGGCCGCGAGATCACGGGCCTGCCGGTCACTCCGCCCGTCTCCCCTTCTCCGGGGCCGGGCAGGTCCGGTCCGCCCGTGAGTCCGGTCGGGCGGACGGGCGGCCCCAGACTCGGAGGCGGTAAGGGGCTTGAGTCCATCAACGCCCGGCCTGCCGACCCCGCGCGCACCGGCAGGGACGTCGTCGGCGGTATGCCTCCCCGTCAGACACCGGCGAGCGGCGATGCCCGGACCGCCCGCGGCCCGGTCATCGGCGGCGAGCAGGCCCGCACCACCGGCGCCGGTCGCACAGGACTGCCGACGACCACCGGGCAGGGCGTCGTTGGCGGACGGCCCGTCACGGGCGTCCCGTCCCGCGGGTCGGGGTCCTCGTCCCGTCCGGGCAGGGTGGGGCGTTCCGCGAGCGAACTCAGGGTCAACGGGGAGTTCACCCAGGGAGGGAGCGGTCTCGTCCGAGGCGCCACCGGAGTGTCCGGTGTGCCGTCGACGAACGATCCGCGTCAGTCGAAGAAGCGAGACGGCGGAGAGACGCCCGACTTCCTGACCGAGGACGAGGAGACATGGACCGGCGGAGAGCGCCGGAATGTGCCTCCAGTGATCGAGTAAGACCCGCCAGCCACACAAGCCTCTGATGACGAGCACAGGACATACAGCACTATGGAAGAAACGCTCACTCAGGTTCGGAGCCGGGCATCGGCAGTCCTCGCGCTGCTTGCGTCCTTGCTCGTCATCATGGGGCTCGTGGCGCCCTCCGCGCTGGCGGAGAACATGCGGGAACGCCAGTGGTACCTGGACGCCATGCAGGCGGACAACATGTGGAAGGTCAGCTCCGGCAAAGGTGTGACCGTCGCTGTGCTCGACAGCGGGGTCAACGCCTCCACACCGGAACTTCGGGGGAGGGTTCTGCCGGGGAAAAACTTCGTCGAGCCCGGTAAGGACGCCCGTACCGACCTGGACGGACACGGCACGGCCATGGCGGCGCTCATCGCCGGAAACGGAGTCGGAGGTCAGGGCGTTAAGGGACTCGCCCCCGATTCACGCATTCTGCCGCTCACCGTGTTCGGCACCAGCAAGGAGGTTGCACGCAGCAGCGTTCCGGCCCTTATCAAGGCCATTCGTTACGCGGCCGACAGCGATGCACAGATCATCAACATGTCTCTCGCCTTCCAGGACTACTCGCTCGACAAGAACGAGCCACAGGAGCTCCAGAAGGCGGTCGATTACGCGATCGGGCGCGGCAAGCTGCTGCTGGCGGGGTCAGGGAACGACGGAGACACTTCGAACGACCTCACCTATCCAGCGGGCAGCGACGGCGTGGCCGGTGTCGGCGCTGTCGACAAGAGCTCGACGCATGTGAAATTCTCGAATTTTGGCTCTCAAGTAGCGCTGGCTGCCCCGGGCCAGGACATCCCGATCAATTGCATCGAGAAGTCCGGGTACTGCCGTAGCGGGGGCACCAGTCAAGCGACCGGCATCGCCTCCGGCGCCGCCGCCCTCATCTGGGCCAAGCACCCCAAGTGGACTGGAAACCAGGTGCTCCGGGTCATGATGGAAACCGCGGGCAAGCCCGAGGGCAAGCTTCCCAGCCGCTACCTCGGCTACGGCACGGTCCGCCCGCGCTACAACGTCCTGGAGAACAAGGGCGATCCGGGTCCGGCCGACGTCAATCCCCTCGTGGCCGCCAAGAAGCCCGATTCCCCCGCCCCGTCCAAGAGCGAGGACGCCCCGTCCACCGCCCCGAAGGGCGGCGCCGAGGCCGATAACGCCGCCGAGGGCACCGAAGGCGGCGGCAGCAGCGCGATGCCCTGGATCCTGGGTGCGGCCGGTGCCGTGGTCGTCGTCGGCGCTGGGGTTTTCGTCATCCTCCGCCGCCGTGGCGCTCAGCGATTCTGACTGTTCCTCAAAAAAGTCAGCATCGTGCTGAATTCGTCACGGGAGAGTTCCCTGAACCGTAGGCGTGCTAGCGTGCACGACACGTTTGAGCCACGCGCGCTACAAACGCCTCGTAAACGGTCAGATAGGGGGAAGCGTGACTGACGAGATATTTCGAGGAATGCAGGAGTTCCAGCAATATGCGGCGAAACTCCAGCAGCTCATGACGGATATGCAGGATCAGGTTCCGCAGCACGCCACGGGCGAGGATGCCCAAGGCGCCGTCAGCGTGACGCTGGGGCCTGATCGGCTGCCCGAGTCCATAAGGGTCGCGTCCGACTGGCAGCGTCGGCAGCCTGCCGAGAACCTCGGCCCGGCCATCGTCGACGCGTACGGCTCCGCCATGAGCGAGCAGATGGACGGCTGGTCGCGCACTCTCGAGCAGTCGGGCTGGGAGGAGCGCGCCGCGGAACTCGACGGCATGCTCCAAGTCCCCGGCTCGGGAGCCGGGTCCGGGTCCGTCGCGCCTCCGGAGGCCCCCCGGCAGGACCGGGACCCGGTCCGTCCGAGGCCCATGGAGGACGTGGTCGAGGACACCCTCTCCGGGCTCGATGCCCTGGACCGGCTGGACGCGGACTCCTTCCGGGCCCCGGAGGTCACGGGAGAGGCGGCCGCCCGCCGGGTCGTCATCGGCCTCACCGCACACTCCCTGGTCTCCTGTGACGTGGATCCGCGGTGGGCCGCCCAGCAGTCGTCCATCCGGCTGAGCCAGGCGCTCAACGAGGCGCTGAGCCAGGCCCGGGCCAAGCTGGAGGACGTCCAGAGCCCCGGTGCGGCCCAGATCGCGGACCTGAACCCGCAGGGCCTCATGAACGAGTTCCTGGCCATGCTCAACGACCCGCAGCGGCTGCTCTGACGTGCTGCTCACTGGTTCGGAAAGGAACTGAGGCCCTATGGCAAAGGACCATCTCAAGGTCATCACGGATGCCATTCGCTCCGAGGCCGGCATGTGGGACAAGCAGGCCACGGCGATCGGCGAAGTCGGCACCACGATCAAGGGCATGCGGCCCAGCCGGCTCGAGTACGGCATGTACCAGATATTCGTCGGCGCCTATCAGGACGTCATCGACCACTTCTCGGCTCGTTGCGCCGAGGGGGAGAAGCGGATGACGGAAATCGCCGACGCTTTGGTCAAGAACGCGAAGGCGTACGACAACCACGAAGCCGACACCAAGAAGTCTGTGGAAGAAGCCTACTAGTACCAAACGGTGCTCGGGGAACGGGGAGAGCAATGGCATTCAGTCAATCGGCATTCGATGACCTCATCGAAAAGATCAACGAGAAGTTGAAGAAGGTCGGTGAGCTGCTGGACAAGATGGTCGACGGGGTCAACGGCTTCGCGGGGCACTGGTACGTTCCCGATGCTGTGGCGAAGCCGATCATCGCGGCCGCGAACAAGCTCGTCGAATTCGTCAACTGGATCCTCGAGAAGATCGGCGAATTCTTCAAGGGCGTCGTCGCCCCGGTGATGCTTTTCCTGGATTCCCTCGACTGGCAGGACAAGAAGATCCGCGGCAAGGCGAGCACCGCCTCCTCCACCACGGCGAAGGGCAACCTCCAGGCCCCGAAGGAGTGGAAGGGCGAAGGAGCCGACGCCTATACCGGGGCCATCTGGACCCAGTCCACCGCCGCCGGTCAGGTCAGCAGCGGCGCCGACTCGGTCGCCACCAGCCTCCTCGTCGCCGCCGGAGCGGGACTTGTCTTCTACGGGGCCATCGCCGCCTTCCTGGTGCAGTTCGTCCCCGCCATGATCGCCTGCTCGGCCGCCGGAGTGACCGGTGTCGGTCTGATCCCCGCCGCGATCGCCGCTATCGGGGAAGGCACCGCCGGATGGGTGCTTGTCACCACCGCCTCGGTCGCTCTGGTGACCGTGCTCGGCGACCAGGCGAAGACCCTCGCCGAGATGAAGGGCCAGGCCGGCGACAACAGCGCGTTCCCGAACGGCCACTGGCCGACCGGCACCGCCTGACCGGACCACTTTTGGAGTGAACCTGTGTACGGACCTCGTATCGCCGGAGTGAGCATCGCCGTACTGGCGTTGCTGTGGCTGCTGATGCCGGTCCTCACCGACTGGGCGGTCGTGCCTTCCAGGCCGGTGGGGGTGATCCTCTGCGTGCTGGTCGTGGTGTGCCCGGCGATCGGCGAGGTGTTCACGAAACGGCGGCAGCAGCGCAACCGCCGCTGACCACAACCGCACAGCGGTAGGGGCTCGTCGAATCATCGACGAGCCCCTACCGCTGTGTTGGCTTCCGCCAGCCTCCGTCAGCCTCCCGCTTCCGTCAGCCTTCCACCTCCGGCAGCCACGCCGTCTGGATCAGCGATGCCCCACCGCGCCGGGAGACGAACACGCCCCGTCCCGGCGGCAGCGGCCGCGCCTTGACCTGCCCCAGCAGCTCGCCCTCGCCGGGCGCGCCCGACAGCACGACGCCCTGCGCGCCCAGCTCCTTGAACCGCTGCATGAACGGCTCGTACGAGGAGCGCCCGGCGCCCGCCGTCGTCCGCGCGACGATGATGTTGACGCCCGCGTCCCGCGCGTAGGGAAGGTTGTCCACCAGCTCGGACATCGGGTTCCCGGACGACGTGGCGACCAGGTCGTAGTCGTCCACCACGATGAAGGCCCGCGGCCCCGACCACCAGCTGCGGTTGCGCAGCTGCTGCGGCGTGACGTCCGTCCCCGGGATGCGCTGGCTGATGAGGGTGTTCATGTCGGCGATGTACTTCTCGAACGCGTCCTGCGTCGTGCCGTAGCCGACCAGATGGGACTGCGGCGCGACCTCCAGCAGGCTGCGACGGTAGTCACCGACGACGATGAGTGCCTCTTCCGGGGTGTACCGCTCGGTGATCTGCTTGATGAGCAGGCGCAGCAGCGCCGTCTTCCCGGACTCCGTCTCGCCGTAGATGGCGAAGAAGGGGTCGCTGTCGAAGTCGACGAAGACCGGCGCGAGGTTGATCTCGTCGATGCCGAGCGCGACGCCCCGCTGCGGCTGCTCGTGCCCGCCCGGGATCTCCCGCACCGACAGCATCCGGGGCAGCATGCGCACCTGCGGCGCGTGCGGGCCCGGCCAGTTGTCGACCGACGCCTTGACGAACTCGGACGTCGCCTCCGACAGGTCGTCGGCATTGCCGGTGACGCCGTCGATGCGCGGCAGGCTGCTGAGGAAGTGCAGCTTGTCGGGGGTGAGACCGCGGCCGGGGTTGCCCACCGGCACGTTGGCGGCGACCTTGCGGTTCAGCTCGGAGTCCATCGGGTCGCCGAGCCGCAGCTCCAGCCGGGCGAGCAGCTGGTCCTTGAGCGCCGCTCGCATCTCCATGTAGCGGGTGACGGTGACGACCAGGTGCACACCGAGTCCGAGGCCGCGGGTGGCGATGTCGGCGACGACCGGTTCGAGCATCTCGTAGTCCGTCTTGAAGGACTGCCAGCCGTCGATGACCAGGAAGATGTCGCCCCAGGCCTCGCCCGGCAGCTGCCCGGCCGCGCGCATCTGCCGATAGGTGCCGATCGAGTCGATGCTGTTGTCCCGGAAGAACTCCTCGCGCCGGTTGAGTACGCCGGTCACCTCGGCGATCGTGCGGCGGATCTTCTCCGGGTCCAGTCGCGAGGCGACCCCGCCCACGTGCGGCAGCCCCTGCACCGCGACCATGCCGCCACCGCCGAAGTCCAGGCCGTAGATCTGCACCTCGTGCGGGGTGTGGGTGAGGGCGAAGGCACCGACCAGGGTGCGCAGCAGGTTTGACTTGCCGGAGCGTGGACCGCCGATGATCAGCATGTGGCCCTGGGCGCCCGAGAAGTCGTGGTAGAGGATCTCCCGGCGCTGCTCGAACGGCTTGTCGACCATGCCGAGCGGTACGCACAGACCGCCGCTGCGGGCGTAGCCGCTCGCGTGCAGCCCGCGTTCGGGGGAAACGGCCAGCTGCGGCACCAGCTGGTCCAGCGGAGACGCCTCGGTGAGCGGCGGCAGCCACACCTGGTGCGCCGCCGGGCCGCGTCCCTCCAGACCGCGCACGATGACGTCCAGCACCGTGTCCGCGAGCGCGTCGTCGGTGCGGTCGCCCTCCGGGACGTACGCGTAGTCCGGATCCGGCTCGGCGAACCGGACCGGCACCGGGGAGGCGGTGAACAGCACCGGCCGGCGGTCGGTCGGCAGCGGTCCGCTGCCCGCGATGGTCGTCGTCGTGGACCGGTAGACCCCGGACACGTACGCCGCCTTGAAGCGGACCATCTCCTCGGTGCCGAACTTGAGGTAGCCGGAACCGGGCACGGACGGCAGGTGGTACGCGTCCGGCACACCCAGGGCCGTACGGGACTCCGCCGCGGAGAACGTCCGCAGACCGATGCGGTACGAGAGATACGTGTCCAGACCGCGCAGCCGGCCCTCCTCCAGCCGCTGCGAGGCCAGCAGCAGGTGCACACCCAGGGACCGGCCGATGCGGCCGATCTGGATGAACATGTCGATGAAGTCGGGCTTGGCCGTCAGCAGCTCGCTGAACTCGTCGATGACCAGCACGAGGGAGGCCAGCGGCTCCAGCGGACTGCCGGCCGCGCGCGCCTTCTCGTAGTCGTGCATGTTGGCGTAGTTGCCCGCGGAGCGCAGCAGCTCCTGGCGGCGCTGCAGCTCACCGGTGATCGAGTCGCGCATGCGGTCGACCAGCGTCAGGTCGTCGGCGAGGTTGGTGATGACCGCCGCGACGTGCGGCAGCTCGGCCATGCCGGAGAAGGTCGCGCCGCCCTTGAAGTCGGCGAGCACGAAGTTGAGCGTCTCGGACGAATGCGTGACCGCCAGGCCCAGCACCAGCGTCCGCAGCAGCTCCGACTTACCGGAACCGGTGGCTCCGACGCACAGCCCGTGCGGGCCCATGCCCTCCTGAGCCGCCTCCTTCAGGTCGAGCATGACCGGGGCGCCGCTCTCGCCGACCCCGATCGGCACCCGGAGCCGCTCGGCCGTCGAGCGGGTCCGCCAGGTGACCGCGGTGTCGACGGCCGCCGCGTCGCCGAGCCCGAGCAGATCAGTGAACTCCAGGTTGGTCAGCAGCGGCTCGTCGTCCCCTCCGCCGCTGGACACCCGCATCGGGGAGAGCTGACGGCTCAGCGCCTCGGCCGCGGGCAGCGGCAGCGCGTCCGGCACGCCCTCGTACACCGCCGACGCCGACTCCACCTGCAGCAGACCCGGCCGCACGATCAGCGACAGCCCGCCGCGCAGCTCGTCCAGTTCGCCGCGGATGACCTCCAGCACCGTGACGCCCTGCAGCCCCTCCGGGGCGGCCAGCAGCGAGTCGGGCGGTACGAAGCCGCCGTCCAGGATGACCACCACATGCGGCTGGTCCAGCAGCGGCTGCCCTTCCCGGTTGAACCGCGAGCGGCCCTCCAGATGGCTTTTCAGCAGCTCCTCGACCTCGGCCAGGCTGTCGCCGAACAGCCGCTTGGTACCGGCTCCGTCCACCGTTCCCGGCGCCTGCGTATGCGGCAGCCACTTGACCCAGTCCCACTCCTCCGTGGTGTCCGGCGCGGCCACCACCGCGATCACCAGGTCCTCCGGTGAGTGCAGCGCGGCCAGGCTCGCCACCAGCGACCGCGCGGTGCCCAGCGTCGTCCCGGGCTCCCCGGAGACCGTCATGTGGTAGAAGGCGCGCAGGCTGACCGCCATCGGCATGCCCTCGAGCGTCCGGTGGGCCGCCAGGAACTGCTGCATGGCGCCCGCCGACAGCGGCTCCAGCTCCTCCACGGGAGCCGTTTCCGGCGCCACCAGCGGCGTCCACAGCTCCTGCGGGCCGAGCCCGATCCGCACCTGTACGAAGTCGTCGTCGGTGATGCGCCGCTCCCACAGCCGGCTGCCCTCGGCCACCAGTGACCACAGCTGCTCGGGGGAGGGGTGCAGATAGAACTGCGCGTCCCGCTGCTTGCGCGCGGTGCGCTGCACCTGGCGCCGTGTCTTGGTGAGGTACTTGAGGTAGTCGCGGCGGCCCTCGACGGCCTCGCCCTGCGCCCCCTTCCGGTACCGGATCAGCTGGGCGACGGCCATCGCGACCGTCGACAGCAGCATCATCACGCCCATGATCTTCATGAACGGTGCGGAATTCGGCATGAAGAAGAAGACCACCGACGAGCCCATGCCCAGCATCGGCAGCAATTGCATCGCCATGCCCTCCTGCTCGCCGCGAGGCAATTCAGGAGGGGATTCGAGCCGAAGCTCATCCGCGGACATCTCGGGCGGAGTCACCCGAGGTGGGCGTTTCACGATGATGTGGCTCATCGGCCTATCTATCCCCCGGTGCGGGCTGAACGATTGACGACCGGTCGAGGCCGGCACCCACGCTTCAGGGCGCGTCATGGCGGCGCCTGCCCGGCAATGTGCTGATCCTACGTGTACGGACGACAAACAGCGCCGGGTAGGGTGACGTTCCGCACGCGCAGCCACAATCGCGTCCGCGAACGCGTCCGCGAAAGAAGCGGAGACACGGGGAATGAGAGGGTTCCGCAGGTGAGTTCGACCACAGCGACCGGTTTCTGCCGAGTGACGGTCGTCGCACCCGACAGTCGCATAGATGTCGCTTTGCCTGACGACATTGCCCTTGCCGACCTGTATCCGGAAATACTCCGACTGACCGGCCAGACACAGCCCTCCGGAGCCCCGGTCGGCTATCACTTCGTCCGCCGCGACGGCACCGTCCTGGACGGCGCCCGCTCCCTCGCGGCCCAGCGCGTACTCGACGGCGACGTGCTGTCCATGCGCCCCTTCTCCCAGTCCCTGCCGCCGGTCGTGCGCGACGACGTCTCCGACGCCATCGCCTCCGCGGTCTCCGGCGACCGGACCCTGTGGAACGCCGACTACCTGCGCGTCAGCGGGCTCTTCGGCGGGGCGCTGCTGCTGGTCTTCATGGGCTTCGTGCTCTGGTTCGCCGACCCGGTCCGGCACGACATGCACAGCCTGCCCGGCATCATCGCCGGTGCCGTCGGCCTGCTGCTCGCCGTCTTCGCGGGGGTACGGGCCCGGGTGTACGACGACCGGGGCTCCGCCATCGCGCTCGGCCTCGCCGCACTCCCACACGTCATGATCGGCGGATCCGGGGTGCTCGGCCTCGACCGCGGCGAGGGCATCGGGCGGCTGCAATTCCTGCTCGGCTGCGTCGCCGTACTGGTCATCTCGGTCGCGCTGGTCGCCGCCATGCCGTCCGGTGACGCGCCCTTCGTCGCCGCCGTCGTGCTCTCGGGCTTCGGCACGGTGGCCACCTTCTGCCAGATCCTCGCCGAGACCGACGCCTCGGGCACGGCGGCCGTCTGCGCGGCCGTCGCCATCGCCGCCATCGCCTTCCTGCCCGGTCTGTCCGCGCGCGCCGCCCGTCTGCCCATCGGCTACGTCGCCCCCCGCGACTCCGCGCGCAACGACTTCGGCGGCGCCGACCCGGACAACTCCACGGCCGCCTCCGCCCCGATCGACAGCGAGCGCATCGCGACCCAGGTCAGGCGTGGCCACGAACTGCTGCTCGGCCTCGTCGGCGGCTGCGCCGCGGTCGTCGTCGGCTCCGCCGCGGTGCTCGGCTTCTCCGACAACGCCTGGGCCCAGGTCCTCGCGCTGGCCGCCGGTGTCGCCATGCTGCTGCGCGCCCGCCTCTTCCGGTACACCTGGCAGGTCGCGTGCGTCCTGGTATCCGGCATCGTCTCGCTCGCCCTGCTCGTCCTGGGCCTCGCGCTCAACCCCCCGGCGAGCGCCGTGACGGAGCTGCTCACCGGCGACAGCGGCCCGCTCGACATCCGCACGGTCTGGCTGACCGCCTCCGTCGCCTTCGGCTCCCTGCTGCTCATCGCCATCGCGCTGATCGTGCCGAAGAAGAGCGTGACGCCCTTCTGGGGGCGCTTCGGCGACCTGGTGGAAGGCGCCATGCTGCTGGCGATCACGCCGCTCGCACTGGCCGTCCTGGACGTCTACGCCACGGCGCGCGGTCTGGTCAGCAAGTAGCGTTCCCAGCCAGGAGCACCACCCGTGAAGCAGTACCTGTGGCTTCGGGATCCGGACTCGCCTGGCATGGGGGAGCGGCCGCGGGACGGCAGCGTCGTCCCGCACATACGGAGCCGTCCCGACGACAGCACCTGGCCGGTCCGGACCTGGCCCATCCCGAACGCGTCCCCCTGCCCGGCGAGTCCCCCGAGCCGCGCTCGCCGGGCGGAACGCCGGGCCGCTCGTCGAGCCGCACGTCGAGCCGCACGTCGAGCCGTGCGCCGGGCTGGAAGCCCGTCGCGCCGCTCACCCTGTGGGCGGACGCGCACCGGCAGCACGTCTACGCCCATGTCGTACCCGAGCACGTGGACAAGCGCGGCAGAGCCACCTTCACGGTGTACGGCTCCGCCGGTGAGTCCCTGGCCTCCATCACCGCCGAACCGCCCCTGTGCGGCCGGGGCTTGAGGGGATGCCTCACCGTACGGCCGACCGGCGGCCCGGACGTCGTGGGGTTCGAGGGGCGGATCCTCTCGTGGTGGGTGTGGTGGCTGCTCGCCCCGGTCCACATCCCCCTCAGGATCGCCCTCACCATCCTCCTCGAGGAACACCTCCCGATGCCCCGCCCGAGCCGGACCAGATGGCGGGTCGGCGGCAAGGGCAGGACCGTGCTGGAGTGGCGCCGAGTCGGCCGCAAGAACGAGACCGTGGAGCACTCGAGCCGCTTCGACCGATGGCTTCACGTGGCAGCGGAATGGTTCGATCCGCGCGTGGCCGCCGCCCTGCTGGCCCTGTACCGGGGGTGCCACCGGCGCGTCTGGTCAGGGACATAACGCCCTATGCCCGGAAATCGCCGAACGCGTGCTCACCACACCGTAGTTGGGAGCTGCACGCTCCGCGACTAGGGTGGTGCCGATCGCCGTATACGCCGTAGGGGGATGACGATGAGCGAGGGGCGACAGGTCTCGGCGACCGATGCGAGTGCGAGCCGGGTCCGCACGGGAGGCGGCGACAGCGGCCGAAGCGGCCGGAGCGGCAAACGTGCGGACCTCAAGGTCGAGGCCGAGACCCTGGCCAGCTTCAAGAGCAGGATCGACAAGATCCTGCTGGACCTCGAAGACTCGCCCGCGGCCCGCGGCAAAATCAGCGACCAGACGGTCGCGCACGCCGCCTTCGGCGCGGAATTCACCGCGGCCGCCGACCTCGCCGGCGCCTACGAGAAGCTGCACGCCCGCCTGGAGAAGTTCTCCAGGACCCTGGGCGACCAGCTCGAAGCGCTGGGCATCGCCGTCCAGATCTCGGACCGCGGTTACGACAGCGTCGACGCCGAACAGGCCGCCCGCCTCCGCGCCATCCAGAAGCGCACCGCCGACTACTACGGCCCGAACGCGGACGACCGGCCGAGCGCCGACCACCACAAGGACACACCGAAGACCGGCACGGGCAAGTCCGGCACCGCCGACTCGGACTTCAGCTAGGGGGAAGCATGGCGAACGGAGAGTTCGACGGCCGGTCGGTGGACAACCTGCGGGCGATGCTGGCCGCCGCTGACGCCGACAAACTGACCGCCGCCGGCACGGCCCTGGGCGACGCGGGCCCCAAGATCCTCGACATCGGCTCCGACCTGCGCCACCACGTCTCCCGCGTCGAATGGACCGGCGAGGGCGGCGACGCCTTCCGCGAATGGGCCCACGACTTCGCCCTCGAAGTCATGCGCTTCGGCCAGTTCACCACCACGGTAGGCAAACACGTAGCCCAAGCCGGCCAGACCCTCTCCGAAACCAAGTCCGCCCTCCCCGCCCCCAGGGACCCCCGAGCCACCCACGAGGACCCGGCCGCCCAGAAGGCCGCCACCCAGGAGGCCGAAGAGGCCCGCCACCAACTGGAACGCCTCTCCTCGGCCTACCGGGCGGCCCAGCAGACGATGGAGGCGGAGCGGGAGCCGCAGTTCAAGAAGCTGCCTCTTGAGGACGGTGCTATTGAGTATGGGCGGAGGTATGACTCCGCTACTGCGCGAACGCCATCCGATTCGGAGGTCGGCACGAATCGCTTGTCTCAAGGGCAATCAGACGAACCAGTGGCGGCTGAGCCGGGACAGACGGAGTCAAGCCACCGCGAGGCGCCGAGCACCCACATTGACTCGACTGAAACGCTCCCCAAGCCCGAGGCGAAGTCCTCGCCTGGTGGGCCGACCCCATTTGCGGACCAGCCTCGGCAGACCAGCCCTAGCCCGATGCCGTCGCCACCGGTCGGGCCGGGGCCAGGGCTTCCTCGTACCGCAGCGCCTGAGGGCGGGAGGAGCACGCCGCGTCTCCCTTTTCATGAACGTGGAACAAGAGCTGGAGACGAGACTTCACGACGCCCACTCACCCCGCGCGGACCCGCGGAGCGTGATGTCGTGGGGGACCAGCAGCGTCGTCTCGGCTCTTCGCCTCGTCTCCCCCGTGGGCTGGTTGCGGGGGAGGAGAGCACGCCCATGTCCCGTGGCCCTATGGGAGGGAGCGGGAACCCTATGGCGAGGCCAACCGGTGCCCCAAGGCCAGAAGGCATTCCTGCTGGGCGGAGGCTTGGCTCAGAACCTGGAGGGCAGGTCAGTGGCCCACGTACCTGGAGTCCCGGTACGACGGACGCACGTCAGCGCGCTGTGGCTATTGGTGACGAAAGCGGGACCACCGCGCGAGGGCCGGTGCCTCGCGTTGCAACTCCTGGTACGTCAGGCACGGTAAACACGCCTTCTGGCGAGTCAGGCAGCGGACGGAGGATCACGTCCGAGTCAGGTGGCTCCATCGCGGAACCGCGGTCGTCATCCAGAAGAGGAGCCGCATTCACCCGTGGGGGTACTGGACTTGTCCGCTCCGATCAGGCCGACGAGCAAGCTTCCCCTGGAACGGTGACCTCCGGCGCCAGGCGCCGTCCCGATAATGGATCAGATCAGGGGCTAGAAGCCCAGGAACCCTGGGAGCTGGGGCGCCGGGATACGTTGCCTCCTGTCATTGAATAGTCCGCACGTGAAGTCTCAGGAGAACCAGCAGGAATGTCAGCCTTGTCCGGTGGAAGCGTGCGGCGTTCGATACGTGGTCTGACGCTACTTGCCACCTTTGTTACATGCACGGGGAGTTTTGCGCCCCCCGCGACCGCCCAGGACGTGCGTTCGCGGGCGTGGTACCTCGATGCAATGAAGGCTGACCAGATCTGGCAGACCAGCAAAGGCGAAGGTGTCACCGTCGCCGTACTTGACGCCGGAGTTGACGACACGCTCCCTGAGTTGCGTGGACAGGTCCTGCATGGGAAGGACTTTTCCTACAAGCCGAAGGGGGTGAATGTTGATACAGATGGCCACGGCACGGAAATGGCTTCCCTTATCGCTGGAACGGGACGTTCCGGAGGAGTTCAGGGATTGGCCCCAGGCGCGAAAGTGCTTCCCGTGAAAGTTGCGTCAGGAAAGCTGGAGATTGGTGACGGGACGCCGACCTACCTTAAGGCCATTCGGTACGCGATTAAACGCGGGGCCCGCATTATTAATCTCTCGAGGACTATAACCAGCACCCTGGACGAGAAGGCTGTGAAGCGACTCCAGGATGGCCTGGCTGAAATCAATAAAAATGACGCACTCATATTTGCCGGAGTGGGGAATGATGGCAAGTCCGGGAACGCTGCCGGCTACCCGTCAAGTCTTCCTGGGGCTGTTGGAGTGGCTTCCGTCAATCAGAGTGGCAGCGTTTCCAATTTTTCCACACATGGCCCCCAAGTGGCTCTGGCCGCCCCGGGTGAAGGAATTCCAGGGCGTTGCTCAGGTGGCGGAGGCTGGTGCGTGGAAACAGGCACCAGCCACGCCACGGCCCTCACCTCTGCCTCGGCCGCCCTCATCTGGTCCGCCCACCCCAAGTGGACCGCAAACCAGGTCCTGCGCGTAATGATGGAAACGGCGAGCAAGCCCAAGGGCAAGGTCCCCAGCGAGTACATCGGTTACGGCATCATCCGCCCCGCCCAGGTCCTGCTCGACGGAAAGGGCAACCCCGGGGCGGCGGACGTCAATCCCCTGTTCCCCAAGTACCAGCCGGGAAAGGCATCCTCCGCGTCGCCGTCTTCGCCCGCGAAGGGTGGCGCGCCGTCGGGCGCGCCGAACAACCAGGACAAGGACCCCGCCGCGTCCGCAACCGGGGCTGGTGAGGGCAACGACAACACGCTTGTCTACGCCGGAGTCGGCCTCGCCGCAACCCTGATCATCGGGGGAGGGGCGTACACCCTCATTCGCCAGCGGAGGCGGGCCTGAGACGGTGAAGAGTTATGAACGTTGTGGGCCTGGATAACGTGGTGTCATGAGCAAGTACGACCCCTCTGTGTACGAGACGTACCTCACCCGTACTCCCCTCCAACTCCTACTTGGCGTCGGCTGGAAGCGCATTGTGATGCTCCGGGTCGACCAGGACGGCGTGACTCTTGGCGGCACTCCGAAGCAGACGGCTTGCGTGCCGTGGCAGGACATCGAATCGGTGGTGCTGTGGAGAAGGTATCTGCGGGACGTCACTACACTCGGTAAGACCCACTCGCGCATTCCTGCAGACGACTGGACGGACTTCGTTGGCCTCCGGCGTCGCCCTGGTGCACCGCCTCTGCCTGGTCCGAACAGCAAGCTGAGCGCTGAACGGACGGCAAAACTCGCGCGGCACATCGATCACGATCTCTTTCTTGCCAGCCGTGCGATCCGTCTCTGGCGTCTTGATCCGGAGCGTCTTCAGGCTGCCGTACGAGCCTTTTCTCCTAGCGTTCCGGTGCACGACGAACGGCATGCGCGGTAGTAGTTTGGGGCGCGATCATTCGGTATCCAAGTTTGGCATTCGCCGGAAAATAATGAAAGCAAGAGGTGCTGTTCAGCCGCCATCGCGGCGAGCGCCTTGGATATGAGCTCGGGAAATGCCGTAGGTAGCGGCACGGGGGAAAGGAGACACAGGTGGTGGGCAACCATGGTGAATTGAAGATCACCAAGGAGGCCGAGGAGCGAATCACCAGAAGTCTTCGGTCAGCGTTGCACGGTCTGGAGGGAGCCGGAAAGGGCCGGGGCTCCGCGCAGCGCGGCAGCCTCAGCGGCATGAGCCTGTCGGCAACGGAGGCCAGCGGGGAGGGACTTGCCGGTGCGTTCTCGACATTCTGCGAGTTCTGGCAACTGGGCATCAACATGCTGGAGCACAGGGCCGAATCGCTGGGAACGCAGCTGAGTCAGGCGGCGGGGGTCCTGTGGGAGGAAGACCGGAGCCGGGCGGGCGCGCTCAGAGCGGGCCTCGGCACTGCCGCCGTGGGCACTGCGCCGGGCCCAGGCGGGCCGGGCGTCAGCGGAATTCTCGGGAACTTCGGCAGCCCCGTGGGCTCCGGTGCGCCGGGTTACGGCACGCAGCCCTATCCGCAGAGCGGAGCCGGACTCAAGTCCAGCGACGACATCAAGCCCGCGCAATCGTCGATCTGGGACTACGTCGGCGCCGATGGCAACGGAGCCCGCCGCCCCACGGGTCATGGAAACACTGAAGGGGGCGGAAGCTGATGTCGGTCAACGGTCATACCCCGACCGCGAAGCAGTTGGGACGGGACTGGGCCGAACTGGAGCTGGGTCATACCGAGGAGCCCAAAGAGCTGATCCACGGCGATGCGTCCAAGCTCCGATCGAACGCCGCACAGCTGAGAGGGCTGGCGAAGGGCCTTGAGTCGGTTGGCGAGGGGATACGGAAGCTGAACTCCCACGAGATCAAGGGGGAGACAGCAGACGCCTTCCGCAAGCGCGCGTCCGCTGAACCGAAGAAGTGGTTCCAGATCGCTGACGCGTGCCATCGAGCGAGCGGGGCGTTGACGGATGTCGCTCACACCGTGGAATGGGCTCAACGCCAGGCCCGGGAAGCGATCGACACCTATAGCCGGGGCAAGCGCGCCTCGGACAGGGCCCGCGAGGCGCACGACGACAAGGTCAAAGCCCACAGTCGGGCTGTTGACGCCTACAACAGCAAGCCTGCCGTCGACGACACGGAGTGCGCGGCTCCTCCCAAAGCTCCGGGAGCGTTCCACGACCCGGGCGCCGCGGACATGCAGACGGCCCGAGAGATCCTGGCCGAGGCCCGCCGCCAGCGCGATACGGCACACGACAGAGCCCAGACGAAAATTGCAGCTACGTACGGCCAAGAGCACAGTGAGAAGGGCGACCCGTCGACACTCCTTGATGCCTTGGCTGGAATCACTGACAGCGACGAGTATGCCAGGTATCAAGAGATCAAAAATGATATCTTGAAGCCGCTCAAACTCCTCCAGATGGCGAAGGGTGTCGAGTCTGCTCACGCCTTGTGGACAGGGACCTCAGCTGAACTGCTAGCTCGCCCCTGGAGGACAATGGTGGGGATGAAGGGGTTGGCTGAAAAGCTGCGTCTTCCGTTTTCAGGGAGAATCCCTCTCAATAACCCGGGTACAGGGGCGCTGGATAGGGTCTTTCTGCCACTAGGTGTGGCCACCGGACTCAAGCAGATGGTCAAACCTGACCACGGGGGCGCTCAAGGCTGGGTAGACCGAGCCATGGGTGGAGGGCAGGCCGCTGGCGCGGCAAGCATCCTCATGGCGACCGAGGCTACCGCCGCCGCTGTGCCGGTTGTCGGCTGGACAGTACTGGGTGTCACCGGTGCATATTTCCTGGGCAGTTGGGTGGCCGACAAATGGGGTGACGATATCGCTGCTGGAGCGAAGTCTGCCTGGAATACCACCTCGCACGCTGTGACGAGCACAGTGAACAGTGCGGTGGATACGACAGTAAATGCTGCCCTCCACCCATCTGGCACGATCAAGACAGCGGAGCATGTTGTGGACGGCACTGTGAACTCTGTGAAGAAAATGAAGTTCTGGTGAGAAAAGAAAGCGGTAGATCATGCAGCAGCAGGATCAATCCTACGTAACACTTGAGGACGTGCGCCGGAGTCTCGGCCAGGCGCTGGCCGATAATGGCTCGCGCCCATTGCTGCGCTTGACGGACGAAGAGCTCGTCGCACTGAAGCCGGCTGCCGGTGGTGATGGCTCCATCGCCGCCACCCCTCATCTGGAGGGTATGGCTGAGCAGGAACGAGAATGGGTACTTGCGACCGCGCTGCGGTCGCTGGTGTCGCGCGACCTCGTTGAGGTCGTCAACACCGCCGAGCTTGATGCAGCTCTACGGAAGGAAGATAAGACGTCCGAGGTAGAACTGGAGACGCGTCTTTCTCCAGATCTGGACTTGGCGCTTACCTTGCGTAGGGCAGCGGATCGGGCACTGGTCGTAGAGCAGACCAGCTCTGAGGGCACAGCCTATATTTATGTCTACGTCCACGGTACTCACTTGCTGCTGGTTGAGGAGGTCACCGGTGGCGGTATGCATGAGTTCACGCTCGTAGCATCGGTGCTAGAAGCCGCTGAGGTGGTCCGTCGCTTGGTTGATCCGTACGAGGTCGCCCATGCCGATGGCTCCACCATGGAACTCGATCCCCGCGTACTTGAGTTGGGAGCCGTGGAGGGGAAACTGAAAGATGTCATCGAGAATGCCTTGGTGGTCAGTCAGTTGATAATGCTCGCGGAGGAGTCCGGGCCGCTACTCACGGCATATGCCACCGCTGACGACCTATGGACGGTGGGTGTCGACGCACCACATGCCTCTTCAGGCGTTATCGCGCGAAGGGTTGACGGGGGTGCACTTGTTGATAAGATCGCCACAATGCTGACTTCCTCGGCATGAATATTTGCCTTTCGTGTCGACTCCACGTCAACGGAATTTCGTGGCGTCCATGCTGATTGATGGTGACCACGATTGCATCACTCAGCTCATACCCTGCTCTGTGATAGCGCAGCCGTCCTGCAGCCGACTGCGCGAAGTCTTCTTTCATCGCAGCTAGCCCCCGTCAGCCCCTAGGCAGTGCGTGGCACGCGTTGAAGAAGCGTGCGGTCTGCTCCCCCCGTTCGGCTTTCAGGCTGATCCACGAGCCGTCAGGGAAGCGCAGCCGGAAGCGGCGGTTGTCATCATCCGCGAACTCTGGGATCTCGCAGCGGGCCGCGCCAGCCGGGAACTGAGCCACAATACGCAGACGCTTGGGCCGCCCCGTGTACCACCAGAGAGAGGGGGCGGCCAGCAGCGCGAGGTTTTCGTCCATAGGCACGATGAGCCGCTCAGCGTCGGGCGCCTGGTTGTACCAAGTAAGAAGGAGCTGACCAGCTGTAGCGTCCCAGTTGCCGTCGAAGGCGCGGTCTAGGCCTAGCCGGGGTAGTTCCTGCGCCTTGCGTGCACGGATGACCGCCTTCTTGCGTCGCCTTTCCTTGATCTGGCCCGGCGTCATTCCATCGAGAACCCCGAGCAAGAGCAATGGAGAGAACAGAACTGTCGCGCAGCCTGAAAATATGTAGGGCAAGGGCCTGCGGCGTTTCCTCAGACGTCCTTTACCAGCCGCTTGATGGACCTCGACGGGCGGGGTTCGGATGGGTGCTACAAGTTGACACCACGTAGCCGAGGCTGCGTTGCCGCCAGTCAGCTGGCTGGCTCGCTCCAAAAACTGCTGCATAGCCATCTGCCCATGTTAAACAGGGAGCCCTCCTAGCTCGGCTGTTGGGACCTCCAATCTGCCTTCTGACGTCTCAGATCAATGGGGCAGCCAGCCGAGTTGGATGAGTGGGGTATCGCCCTTGCGGGTGATCAGGGTGGCGCGGCCCGGGGGGAGGCGGCGGGGGCGGGCGTTGCCCAGGAGGTCGCCTTCGCCGGGGTCGCCCGAGAGGATGACGCCCTGGGCGCCCAGTTCCTTGACGCGCTGCATGAAGGGCTCGTACGAGGTGCGCGAGGCGCCGGCCGTGCTGCGGGCGATGATGAGGTGGACGCCGACGTCGCGGGCGAAGGGGAGAGCGCTCAGCAGGTGGTCCAGGGGGTTTCCGGCGCTCGTGGCGACCAGTTCGTAGTCGTCGACGATGACGAAGAACCGCGGGCCGCTCCACCAGTCGCGGGCCCGGAGCTGCCGCGGGGTGACGTCCGGCCCGGGGGTCCGGTGTTGCATCAGGGCACTCAGCGCGTCCATGTGCATCTCGAGGGCGGGGGCTGCCGGGGCGTACTCCAGGAGGTGGGATTCCGGGACGGCCTCCAGGAGGGCCCGGCGGTAGTCGCCGACGATGATCCTTGCCTCGTCGGGGGTATAGCGCTCGCTGATCTGCCGGGCCAGGAGCCGCAGCAGGGACGTCTTGCCCGACTCGCTCTCGCCGAAGATCAGGAAGAACGGGGCGGTGTCGAAGTCGATGAAGACCGGGGCGAGGCTGTCCTCGTCGATGCCGATCGGCACACCGAGGTGCGGGTGGTCGAGGGGCTTCGGGAGCTGGTCGGCGGGGAGTTCGCGGGGGAGGACGCGGACCTCGGGGGCGTGGGGGCCGGGCCAGTGGGCGGTGACCGCGTGGACCAGGGCGGAGGTCGCGGCGGCTCCTTCTCCGGCGGATGTCGCTCCTCCGGCGGATGTCGCTCCTCCGGTAGCGGCCACTGCTCCGGCGGCGGCCGGTTCCGCGGTGGCGGTCGGGTCGGTTCCGGCGGCGGCCGGGTCGGCGTCCGGTTCGGTTCCCGCGGCGGCCGGGTCGGCGTCCGGTTCGGTTCCCGCGGCGGCCGGTTCGGGGGCCGCGAGGCGCGGCCGCGCTGCCAGGAAGTGGAGGCCTTCGGCGGTCTGGCCACGGCCCGGGGCGCCGACCGGGACATTGGCGGCCGTCCTGCGGTTGAAGTCGGAGTCCAGGGGGTCACCCAGGCGCAGTTCCAGGCGGTTCATGAACTGGTCCTTGAGCGCCGCTCGCACCTCCATGGAGCGGGTGGCGGTCAGGATGACGTGGACGCCGTAGCCGAGCCCGCGGGTCGCGAGGTCCATGATCAGGCCCTCGAGCGCCTCGTGCTCCTGCTTGAAGGTTCCCCAGCCGTCGATGACCAGGAAGACGTCGCCCCATCGCTCCTCGGGAAGCTCGCCCACCGCCCGCTGCTTGCGGTACGTGGCGATGGAGTCGATGCCGCGCGTGCGGAACAGCTCCTCGCGGTCGGTCAGTACACCGGTGACCTCGGCGACCGTACGGCGTACCCGCTCCGGGTCCAGCCGTGAGGCGACCGTGCCCACGTGCGGCAGGCCCGCGACCGCGGACAGTCCGCCACCGCCGAAGTCCAGGCCGTAGAACTGGGCCTCGCGCGGGGTGTGGGTGAGGGCGAAGGACGCGATGAGCGTACGTAGCAGGGTGGACTTGCCGGACTGGGGCCCGCCCACCACCAGCAGGTTGCCCGCCGCGTCCGAGAAGTCGCGGTAGAGGACCTCGCGCCGCTGCTCGAAGGGCTTGTCGACCAGCCCGACCGGGGCGATCAGCTCGCCCGGGAGCGCGTAGTCCGGCGCGTGCAGACCGCGGGCCGGGGAGGTGGCCAGCGGGGGGAGCAGTTCGTCGAGCGCGGGGGACACGTCGAGCGGCGGCTGCCACACCTCGTGCGCGGCCGGGCCCTGCCCCTCCAGCCGCCGGACGATGACGTCCAGCACCGTGTCCGACAGGGCCTCCGGCGGGGCCGCGCCCCGGGAGGGCGCGGGGGAGGCGTACGCGGCCGGAACGGACTTCGCGGTGAACAGCGCGGGCCGCCGGTCGAGAGGGGCGCGCCGTCGCGGCCGTCCGCCGCCGGGTCGTACGTGCGGTACGCACCCGAGACGTACGCCGCCTTGAAGCGCACCATCTCGTCCGTACCGAACTTCAGGTAGCCGGAGCCGGGCAGCGTCGGCAGGTGGTACGCGTCCGCCACCCCCAGCGCGGCCCGGGACTCCGTGGCGGAGAAGGTGCGCAGGCCGATGCGGTACGACAGATAGGTGTCCAGGCCGCGCAGCCGCCCCTCCTCCAGGCGCTGGGAGGCCAGCAGCAGGTGGACCCCGAGCGAGCGGCCGATGCGCCCGATCTGGATGAACATCTCGATGAAGTCCGGTTTGGCGCTGAGCAGTTCGCTGAACTCGTCGATGATCAGAAGGAGGGTGGGCAGCGGCTCCAGCGGGGCGCCCGCGGCCCGCGCGCGCTCGTAGTCGTGGACGTTGGCGTAGTTGCCCGCGCCGCGGAGCAGCTCCTGGCGGCGCCGCAGCTCGCCCCGGATGGAGTCCTCCATGCGGTCCACGAGCGTCAGGTCGTCCGAGAGGTTGGTGATGACCGCCGAGACGTGCGGCAGTTCCGCCATGCCCGTGAAGGTCGCGCCGCCCTTGAAGTCCGCCAGGACGAGGTTGAGGTATTCGGAGGAGTGGGTGACCGTGAGCGCCAGGACCAGTGTGCGCAGCAGCTCCGACTTGCCCGAACCGGTGGCCCCCACGCACAGCCCGTGCGGGCCCATGCCGCCCTGCGCGGCCTCCTTGAGGTCGAGCATCACCGGCTCGCCGTCCTCCCCGGCCCCGATGGGGACCCGCAGCCGCTCGGCCGTCGTACGGGGCCGCCAGGTCCGGGTGACGTCCACCGAGTCCGCGTCGCCGAGGTCCAGGAGGTCGGTGAAGTCCAGCTCGGACAGCAGCGGTTCGTCCTGGTCGCCCGCGCCGACACGCAACGGGGCGAGCTGGCGGGCCAGCGCCTCCGCCGCCTCCAGCGGCAGCGTGTCCGGCTCGCCCTCGTAGACGAGCCCGGCGGCGGAGTGGAGCAGGAGCCGTCCGGGGCGTACGTCGATCGACAGACTGCCGCGCGGCTCGTCCAGCTCGCCCGGCACCACCTCGATGACCGTGACGCCCTGGATGCCCTCCGCGTGCGCCAGCAGCGCGTCGGACGAGACCGTGCCGCCGTCCAGGACGACGACCACATGGCGCGCGCCGAGGACCGGCGGGCCGTCGGGGTTGAACCGGGGCCGCCCGGCGAGCGAGCCGTCCGAGCCCCCGGCGCCGACCGAGCCCCCGGCGCCGCCCGGACCGATCGCGGACAGCAGCGCCTCCAGCTCGTCCGCGTCCCGGCAGAACAGCCGCCGTGTGCCCGCCCCGTCCAGGGCGCCGGGGGCCTGGGTGTGCGGCAGCCACTTCGTCCAGTCCCAGCGCGCGACGCCGTCCGGGCCGCCCGCCAGGACGGCCACGGCCAGATCCTCCGGTGAGTGGAACGTGACGAGCTGGCCGACCAGAGCGCGCGCCGTGCCCTGCGCGGTGTCCGCGTCCCCGGCCACCGTCAGGTGGTAGAAGCGCCGCAGCGACACCGCCACCGGCAGCCCGTCCACCGCCCCGTGCAGCATCAGGAACCTCTGCATCGCGCCCGCCGCCAGCGGCTCCAGCTCGTCGACCGGGGCCGTGGTCGGGGCCACCAGCGGGGTCGACAGTTGCTGCGGGCCGACGCCGACCCGGACCTGGCCGAAGTCCTCGTCGCCCAGCCTGCGTTCCCACACCCTGCTGCCGTCGGCGACCATCGCCCAGAGCTGCTCCGGTGCCGGGTGCAGATACAGCAGCACGTCGAGCTGGGTCCGGGCGGTACGGCGTACCCCGCGCCGGGTGTGCGCGAGGTACGTCAGGTAGTCCCGGCGCGCCCCTGCCGTCCGGCCCTCGGTGCCGCGCCGGAAGCGCACGATCTGAGCGGCGACGGTGGCGAGGGTCGACGCCAGCATCATCCAGCCCATGACGCGCATGAAGGGGCCCGCGCCCGAGTTGAAGAAGTAGACCACCGACCCGCCCATGCCGAGCAGGGGCAGAAACTGCGTCAGCAGCCCGCCTTGCTCCTCGCGCGCCAGCTCCGGGGGCGCGGTGAGCTGGAGTTCGTCCGTGGGCACGTCGGGCGGCAGCGCCCGGGGCGGACGCTTGACGACAATCTGGCTCACCGGGCGGTCAGTCCCCCTATTTCAGCTTCCCTGCACAGAGCGAGATCCGGTACGCGTCACGCCGGCGCCGTGGTGACGTCGTCCCCCGAACTCTGTGAGCCTATCGCTACGCCCCGTCACCGCGGGGACGGCCCCCTGGGGCCTTCGCGGGGATGGCCGCTGTACACGCTGAGGGGGCGTACACCGGTCGGTGTACGCCCCCTCAGCGCATCGCGCTCAGCTCAGGTGCTCAGCTCAGCTCAGCTCAGTGCACGTGCTCAGCGCACGTCGAATTCCCCGTCCCGCGCACCGAGCACAAACGCGCGCCACTCGGCTTCCGTGTAGCGCAATACCGTCTCGGGGTCGGCCGAGTTGCGCATGGCCACGGCCCCGTTCGGCAGATAGGCGATCTCCACGCGTTCTTCGGTGGTGCTGCCCGGCGCACTGAGCCACTCGACACCGGAGATGTCGAGGGCGTACAGCTCTGCCTTCTCTTTGGCGTCAGCCATCTGTGGAGAACCCCTTCGCATTACCGCGGGAACCAACCCGCAACCACAGCCCTTGACGGACAGTCTCTTCCACCGGTGTGCACGGCGGCAATCGAACACCGTCAGTACGGACCGGAAGGACCGGAAGGAGGCGGCGAGGAGGCGCCGGGTAGGGTGAATGCCGCGCGCATGACACGAGCAGGAAGCGGTTCAACGAGGGGGCCTTGCACGTGAGTACGTTCGCCACGACCGGTTTCGGCGCGGGCGCAGACGCGGCCGCAGACGCGGCCGCCGGTCGCTGACGTGGCGCTCCTCCCCGTCGTCGGCGGGAGACACTCGTGGAGCCGCTGAGCCGGGACGACCCGCCGCGGATCGGTCCGTATCAGCTCATCGCCCGCCTGGATGCGGCGGCGGAGGACATCGCGGCGGTGACGCGGTGCTTCATCGCGCGCAGCGGCGGTGGCGATCGTACGGTCCTCCTCAGCGCGCCGCCGGTGGAGTCGGTGGACGACCCCGGGTACCGGGAGCGGTTCCGGGCGGAGGCGGAGAGCGCGCTGCTGCTGGCCCGTGCCTCGCGATGCCGGTGGATCGTGCCCATGGCCGAGGTCTCGGGCGACGACAGGCATTCCGGCGGCGCTATGGAGCCGCCGTGGAGCGCGTCCCCGTACCTCCCGATGCTCCCGCTGCCCGCCGCGCTGGAGGCGTACGGAGGGCCGCTGCCGGTGCGTACCGTACGGGCGGTCGGCGCGGCGCTGGCCGAGGCGCTGGACCAGGTGCACGCGGCGGGGTTCACGCACGCCGGGATCGCGCCGGGCACGGTGTTCCTGGCGGGCGACGGCCCCCGGCTGGCCGGGTTCGGCGCGGTACGCGCCGCCGGGCCGGACGGTGCGGCGCGGACCGGGCTGCCGGGGCTGGACGCCGACGCCCTGCCCCCCGAGCAGCTCGCGGGCGGACGGCCTCGCCCCCTGGGGGACGTCTTCGCGCTGGGCACGGTGCTGGCGTACGCCGCGACGGGGCAACCGCGTCCCGAAACGGAGGCGCTGCCACAGGACTTGAGGGACACGCTGCGCGCGTGCCTCGCCCCGGACCCGGCGGACCGGCCGACGGCGCGGGCGCTGCTGGACGAGCTGATGCGCGGCGTACGCGTCCCGCTGCCCGCCGCGAGCGCGGCGCGGGCGCCCGCGGGCGCGATGCCCACGGCCGTCGACGGCGCCCCCGGCGGCCCGCCCGTGCAGGGCGGCGGCCCCGGGGCGACCGCCCTGGACGCCGGGGTCAGCCGGGCCGTGAACCTGCTGGGCCCGGGCTGGCTGCCGGGACGGCTGGTCGTCGCGCTGGCGGAGCAGTCCTCGGCGCTGCTGGCGGCCGAGATCGAAGCGGAGCCCGAGGCGGCGACAGAGACCGAGGCGGCGACAGAGACCGGGACGGAGCCGGAGACCGGGACCGGATCGGAGACCAAGGCAGCGGCCCCGACCTCCGGCGGGACGCCGAAGGTCCTCAGCCCCTCCCGGCGTGCCCTCCTCGTGGGCGCCGCCGGGGGCGCGGCGGGTCTGGCGGTGGGCGGCGGTCTCACCTGGGTGGCGACGGAGCCGGCCCCGCCCGCCCCGCCGACCCCGGCCCAGCGCCTCGCCGCCGCCCGCCGCTCTCGGCGGCGTGTGGAGGGCGCGCCGCCCGCGCCCGCGTGGCGCTACGGCATCGAGGGCGCGGCTCCGGTGTACGCCCCGCTCATCTGGCGTGACGCGGTCGCGGTCCTCACGGGGGAGCGGTTCGTCGCGGGGATCGACCTGCGGACCGGCAAACGGCTCTGGACGCAGGAGGGACTGCGCCCCAAGGGGCGGCCCTGGGCGGGCGACGGGGACGCGCTGTTCGTGCCAGGGGATGGGATCGCGGCGCTGGAGCCGCGGACCGGGCGTATCCGGTGGCGGTCGAAGAACTTCCGGTCGGGCGCGCCGACGTCCTTCGCGGGGCTGCTCGCGGTCGATGGGACCACGGTGTGGTTCACGGCCGAGACGCGGGAGGGGAGCGGCCGTGTCGTGGTCGCCTACGACGTCGGCCGACGCGATGAGGTGTGGCGCGGTGCGCTGCCGGCCGGATTCACCGAGGGGCATCTCCTCAGGGACGCGCTCGTGGTGGTGAACCGTGACGGCCAGGGGGCGAAGACCAAGCAGACCATGGCCTTCAGCCGGGATGCCGGAAAGAAACTCTGGCAGCGGGTTTATCCGGGCGTGAGCGCAGAAGGGATGGTCACAACCGACGCCGACCGCACCCTGATCGCCGCCGTCGGCAGCACCCTGCGGGGGTTCGACGCGGCCCGGGGCGTCAAGGGACTGTGGTCCGTCGCGGCCCTCGGAAAGGACGGCGAAGGCCATCGCCCCGACTTCGGCCTGCCCCTCGTCCACGGGAAGACCGCGTACGCCGCGGACGGTGGCTACGCCCTCCACGCGATCGAGGCGGCGACCGGCCGGATCCGCTGGCAGCGCACGTACGGATTCGCGATGAAGGCGCTGTCCGCGCCGCGCACCCCCGACACGGTGGTCAGCCCGGCGGGACACCGGGTGCTGACGGCCGGGGACGCGGAAGTGGACGCGTTCGACGCCGAGGACGGCGCGTTGTTGTGGCGCTTCGCCGATGTCGACGGCGCCGCGGGCAAGGGGGCGGCACGCCGCAAGGTGGCGGCCACGGACGACCGGGTCGTCGTGATCGGTCACAAGAGCGTGTACGCGCTGCCGCTGGACTAGCTGGACTGGGGAAGGACCTATGGAACCGCCGTACGTGCCGGACGTGCACGGCTGGGCCGGTGCGACCGACGACGACAGTACGGCGCGGATCGGCCCGTACCGCGTCCTCGCCCCATGGGACGAGGGCGCTGCGGGCGGGACCGCGCGCCCCGCCGGCCACGGCGCGGCCGAGGACGCGCGGCGCTGCCTCGCGCGCGACGACCGTACGGGCCGCACCGTCGTCCTGACGCTGCCGCACCCGGCGCTGGCCGACGACCCGGCCTATCGGGTGCGGTTCCGGGCGGAGGCCGAGAACTCGCGCCGTCTGACCGGGCGTTGGGCAGCGCCCGTCGCCGATATCGCTCCGGCGGACGCTCCGCTCCCCTGGGTCGCCCACGACTGCTTCCCCGCCCTCACCCTCCCCGCCGCGCTGGCCGCGCACGGCGGCCCGCTGCCGGAGCCGGTCGTCCGCGCGCTGGGCGCGGCCCTCGCCGAGACGCTGGCGGGCGCGCACGCCAACGGCCTGGTGCACGCCGGGATATCACCGGGCGCGGTGCTGCTCACCGCCGACGGCCCCCGGCTGACCGGCTACGGGCTGGTCCGGGCCGCGGCGCTGGACCGGATCGAGCGCGCGGGACTGCGCGGCGTGGACCCCGCGGCCCTGCCGCCGGAACAGCGGGCGGGCGAACGGCCGCGGCCGTACGGCGACGTCTACGCGCTCGGCGCGGTGCTGGCCTACGCCGCGACGGGCCGGACGCCGGGCGTTCCCGATGCATTGCCGCACGGGCTTCGTGCGGTGGTCACCGCCTGCCTCTCCGCGGACCCCGCGCACCGGCCCCGGCCCGCCGAGCTGATCCAGGCGCTCCGTACGCCCCCCGCGGGCACGGGCAGCGGCCTGCCCGAACCCATCGCGACGGCCCTCGCCGCACAGGCCGACCACTACCCGGCGGAAGTGGTGCCGGACGCGACGGAGCCCGACGGCCGTGACCACGAAGACGGACCGTCCCGGCGTTCGCTGACCCTCGGCGGCCTGGCCGGGGTGGCCGGGCTCGTCGTGGGGTCGGGAGGGGTGGCCGCGTGGCGCGCGACGGCGGACGACGGGCCCGCCCGACCGGCACCGCTGTCCGTACGCGGGACCGCCCCCGCCCCGCTGTGGCGGTGCGACATCGACTTCGAACTCACAGGCCCGCCCGTGATCTGGGGCGGGAAAATCGCCCTGATGGCGGGCGAGAGCGCGGTGACAGCGGTGCGGCTGCGCGACGGTAAGAAGCTCTGGACCCACGAGGACATGTGGCCCACGCTGGCGCTCCTGCCGCTCGCCGGAGGTCTCTTCCTCACCCCTGCCCTGACCATGTTCGCGGCTGTCTCGGTGCACACCGGAAAGGTCACGTGGACCGAGCGGAAATACGACGGGATCAAACACCCTGCGTTCCTCGGCTCCTTGGCGACTCACGGAAACATGTTCTGGTTCCTGGCCGGAGACCGAGAGAAACCCACCGACCGGCGGAAGCCTGTGGTGATCGCCTATGACCTCAAGAAGCGTGCGGAACTGTGGCGCACGCCGGTCCCTACCGCGGGCTCGACCGGCGACGAGCAACGCCCCGGAGCGCTACGCGGCGGCGCCCTCATCGTCGAGAACAACGGCCCACCGGACGGTGGCTCGATCAGGATCGAGGAGAAGACGTGGTCGTACGTGGCGCTCCGGCAGCAGGACGGCAAGAAACTATGGAGTCGCACTTATGAGGGTGTGAGCACCAGTGACCTGGGGACCTTCCGGACCGTTGCCCCCGGGGACCTGCTGATCTCCTGTGAAGACAAGGCCGTCCGCGCCCACGACCTCACCAGCGGCAAGCCGCGCTGGCGGTTCACGTCCGAGGGCTACCTGTACACCAAGCCCGCCGTCCGGGGCCGCACCCTCTGCATCACCGACGAGGACAGCCTCACCCACGCCGTCGACACGCGTACCGGTCGGGCGCGGTGGCGGCGCGGACCCGCCTTCGATCCGGTGGGCGACATGCGCTACAGCGAGACCGTGATCAGCCACGCGGGCCGGACCGTGCTCCAGGCCAACGCCTCCGAGATCGAGGGGCTGAACGCGGCCGACGGATCGCTGCGCTGGCGTTTCGCCCCTGTCGGCAGCGGCCAGGGCGCGGGCGGCTTCAGCGGCTACGTGGACACCGCGCCCGGCCTGGCCCTCGTCGTGAACGGACGTTCCCTCTACGCACTGCCGGTGGACTGATTCGGAAATGGCCCAACCCCTCACCCACGACGACCCGCGGCGGCTCGGCGCGTACACCCTCGTCGCCCGCCTCGGCAGCGGCGGCATGGGCACCGTGTACCTCGGCCGGTCGTCCGGCGGGCGCACGGTCGCGCTGAAGACCATGCACCGGCAATTCGCGGCGCAGACGGTGTTCCGCACCCGCTTCCGGCTGGAGATCGACGCCGCCCGCGTCATCGGCGGACAGTACGGCGCCCAAGTCGTCGACGCCGATCCGCTCGCCCCGACGCCCTGGCTCGCCACCGAATACGTCCTCGGCCCGCCGCTCGACGACGCGGTCGCCCTCTGCGGCGCGCTGCCCGAACCGGCCGTACGGGCGCTGGGCGCCGCCCTGTGCGACGCGCTCGCCCAGCTGCACCGGTCCGACGTCGTGCACCGTGACCTGAAGCCGTCCAACATTTTGCTGACCGCCCGCGGCCCCAAGGTCATCGACTTCGGCATCGCCCGCGCGGCGGGCGACGACCGGCTGACCCGTACGGGCGCGGCGGCCGGAACGCCTGCCTATATGTCGCCCGAGCAGGCGGTCGGCGGCGAACACACACCGGCGGGCGACGTCTTCGCCCTCGCCGGGGTGCTGGTCTTCGCGGCGACCGGCCGCCCGCCCTTCGGCAGCGGACAGCCCGCGGATCTGCTCTACCGGGTGCGGTACGCGGAGCCGGACCTGACCGGCGTGCCGGACGGGCTGCGCCCGGCGCTGGAGCGATGCCTCGCCAAGGACGCGGCGCAGCGGCCCGGTACGGCGGAACTCGGCGGGCTCCTCCACGACGGAGCCCCCGACGGCATCAGCGACATCGTGGACCACCTTCCGGACGCGGTGCTCGCCGACATCGCGCAGCGCAGCGCGGCCGTATGGGAGATCCAGCCCGCCCGACTGCCCGTACCGGACGAGGACTCCACCACCCTGACGTCCCCGTCACGACGGCCCCGCGTCACCCGCCGCAGGCTGCTCGCCCTCGGCGGCGGCGTGCTCGCCGCGGGCGGCGCGGCGGGCGCCTGGGGCCTGCTCGCCCCCGATGACGACACGGCGGGCCCCGCGCGGAAGAAGCCGTCCCGGACCACTCCGGGAGGAGCGCCGCGCCTGGTGTGGAAGGCCATCGTCGAGGGCGAGGGCACCGGAGAGACCGTCCCGTTCCCGGTCGGAGACGACTTGGTGCTGGTTACCGAGGGCCTCCTGCTCTGCGTCGATGCGAGAACCGGTGAGCGGCGCGCGGAGAGCGAGCTGGTGGGTTACCCGGAGACCGTCCTGTCGGACGGTGAGCGGCTGTTCGCGCTGGACGGCAGCGACCCGCAGCACCTCGTTCCCGTCGACCTCACCACGGGCAGCTTCCGGGCGCCGCTGGCCCGGCTCGACGGCCTCGACGCGCTGGAGACGCGCCTGGTGATCGCGATCGGCCGCTCCCTGATCCTGGAAGGGAAAACCCGCAAGGGCTGGGTGCGGTTCGCCGTCGACTCCCGGACCGGCAAGGAAGTGTGGCGCCGCCGGATGCCCACGCCGGCCGACACCTTCGACGACCTGACCGCGACCCCCTTGGGCTCGTCGTACCTCCGCACACAGGGGGAGTCGGTCTCCCGGATCGACGCCCGCACCGGGGCGACCCGCTGGTCGGTGCGGGTCCCCAAGAAGAACACGGGCGGTCTGTGGGCGGGGAGGCGGCATGCCGTCTCCTCGGACCACCTGTTCCTCGGCGCCGAGGAACTGCTCGCGCTGCGGCTCTCCGACGGCAGGACCACGTGGAGATTCGGCAAGGGCCGGAAGATCGGCAAGGACTACGACGCGTCGGCCGACCACTACGGCCCGCCGGTCTTCAAAGACGATGTCGTATACACGACGGAGCGCGACAACGGCCTCATCGCCCTGGACGCCCGCGGCGGCCGTCTGCTGTGGGAAGAGGACAAGTCCACCGTGCCGTCGCTCTCCTTCGCCGCCAGCTCCACCGTGAGCGGGAGGTACTTCTACGTCTCGCCCGACAACGACGCCCAGTGGATCGCCGCGGTCGACCTGCGGACCCACCGCGTGGCCTGGACCTTCCAGAGCCCCCTCGGCGACCGGGGCGGCGTCACCCCGACGATCATGACACTCCCCAAGGCCAAGCGGCTCATCGTCGTGCGCGGTACCGGCGTGTGCGCCCTTCCACTCGACGAGTAGTGGACGCGTAGACGAGCAGCGGTGGGCCATCCGCTCATCGACCATCCCCACCCCATTCCAGGAGCCCCATGAACCCCCTCGGCACCGGCGATCCCCTCCGCCTCGGCCCGTACCGCCTCACCGGCGTGCTCGGGGCAGGCGGGATGGGTCAGGTGTACCTCGGGCGGGACGCGGCGGGCCGGACCGCGGCCGTCAAGGTGCTGCGGCCCGAGCTGGCGCACGATCCGGATATGGCCCGCCGCTTCCTGCGCGAGGCGTACGCGGCGCAGGCCGTGCGCGGCGACGGGGTGGCGCGGGTGCTGGCGGCGCAGACCGAGGGCGGACGGCCCTGGATCGCCACGGAGTTCCTGGTGGGACCCACGCTCGACCAGGCCGTCGAGCGCTACGGGGCGCTGGGCGAACCCGCGGTCAGGGCGCTGGGCGCGGCGCTCGTGGCCGCGCTTCGGGAGATCCACGGGGCCGGGCTCGTGCACCGCGACCTCAAGCCGTCGAACATCGTGCTGACCTCGCGCGGCCCCAGGATCATCGACTTCGGTATCGCCCGCCCCGAACACGGACTCACCCTCACCACCACCGGACAGACGATCGCCACCCCCGGCTACGCCGCGCCCGAACAGGTCCTGGGGCGGCGGACCGGACCCGCGGGGGACGTGTTCTCCCTCGGCGTGGTCCTGGCGTACGCGGCGGGCGGGCGGCCGGTCTACGAGGGCGGGCACGTGGCCGCCGTGCAGTACCAGGTGGTGCACGGCGAACCGGAACTCGGCGCGGTGCCGGAGGACATACGGGCCCTGGTCGCACCCTGCCTCGCCAAGGAGGCCGCGGACCGGCCCGCCCTCGACGCGATCGCCGGGGTACTCGCGCCGCCGCGCGGCGCCGACCGCGCCTGGCGCACCGGGCCGCTCGCGGAGGACATCGCTCGGCGCGAGAAGGACGCCCGCCGGATGGCCACCATGCCCGGCGACGAGCCGTCCCGCCCCACTCGCCGCAGGCTGCTCACCACCCTCGCGGCGGGCGGCACGGTGCTCGCGGCGGGCGGCGGCGCCGGGGCGTGGTGGCTGTTGCGCGACGAGGGGGACGCGGTGGACGGTACGCGGCCCTGGGACGCCAAGCCGCTGGCGAAGTACGACGAGGGCGTCGCGCCCTCACCCCTGTGGGGCCCCGTCGACATCGGCCAACCGGGCCGCGCCGATCAGGACATGCCCGCACCGCTCCCCGTCGATGACCTCGTAGTCGTCCCAGCCAAGGGCGGCCGACTGCGCGCCTATGGCGTCAGGGACGGAAAGGCGCGCTGGACCTCGAAGGTCACCGGTCTGACCGGACGCGCCCTCGCGGTCTCCGGCGACACCGACACGGACGGCACCGGCGGCACCCTTCTCGCCGCCGACACCGAAGGCGCGGTACGGGCGTTGCGCGCCGCGGACGGCAAGGAGCGGTGGAAGGCCGCCCGGGCGAACGCGCGGGCCCTGCTCGCCGCCGACGACCGGGCCGTCTACCTCACCACCCGCGACGGCCGGATCCGCGCCGTATCGCTCGCCTCCCGCACGACCCTGTGGACGGCGCCGGGGCCCGAAGGCCGGACCGCCCCCGCCGCGACGGCGGCCGACGGCCGCCTCGTGCTCCACGCCGCCGACGGCAGCGTGACCGGGTACGACACCTCCAGCGGCAAGGCCGTCTGGCACCGCGAGGGGCAGGGCTCCTCCCCCCTCGCCCCGGCCGTCGCCGACGGCACGGTCTATCTGGGCGGGCGTACCCTGGCCGCGCTCTCGCTCGCGGACGGTGAGGAGAAGTGGGCGCGCGCCGCCACCGGCGACCTCGGCTGGAGCGCACCGGCCGTGCGTGACGGTGTCGTGTACGCCGTGGACGCCACCGATCTGATCGCCCGCCGGGCGTCGGACGGCTCGGACACCTGGTCGCTGCCGGTCGTGTCCGAGCAGCATGCGCTCGCGCCGCCGGTGGTGCAGGGCAACAGCGTCTGGGCGCTGGTCGACGACTACGGTCAGCGAGGCCTCACGACCGTGGACACGCGCAGCGGAAGCGTCGCCTGGCTGTACGCGCAGGGAGGCGAGGGCAGCTGGCGGCTGACCGGAGCCGGAAACCGGGTCTTCCTCCTGCACAACGAGAAGCTGACGGCCATGCCGGTGTTCTAGGACGGCCGTTCCAGGACAACAGATTGATTCACCGCCCCACCGACGCGATCATCCGGAGACACCCTTGGACAGCGACGCGCTGGACGCGTACATACGAGCCCGACTGACACTGGCCGGGGTCGACATCGACCAGCTCCCCGACGTGGCCGACCCCGAGACCGGCACGCCCACCCGGGCCGTGATCATGGTGGCGCTGCGCGAGTTCGTCGCCACGACGCCCGGCGCGCTGGCCGACTGGACACCGCCGACGGGCGGTGTGGGCGGCGCGCTGGGGGCGGCGTACGCGCAGCAGGAGGCCGCCCCGCTCGCGTACCCGTCGATCACCACCGCCTGGACCGGGGAGGCGGACCGCTGATGGGCCGGGACCTCAACCGCCGGACGTTCCTCGCCGCTTCGGCCGCCGCCGGGGCCGGTGGCGCCCTGGCCGCGTCCGCCGCGGCGGCCGCCGCCGCGCCGGCCGCCGCCGCACCGGCTACCGCCGCCCCAGCCCGTAAGCCCGCCGCCCCCACCGTCGCCGTGCCCGATCTGCCGGTGCGCGAGGCGGCGCGGCACGATCCGACGGAGGCCACGCTCGCCGAGGCCGTCGTCCTCATCCGCACCGGGCGGCTCACCTCCGCGGACCTCGTCCAGGCGTATCTGGACCGCATTGATAAGTACGACAAGACGTACCAGGCGTACGCCGAAGTGACCGGGAAGCAGGCGCTGCTCTCTGCCTATGCGGCAGACCAGGCGCACAAGAACGGAACGCGCGGGCCGCTGGCCGGGGTTCCGCTGTGCGTCAAGGACAACTACTTCACCAAGGGCGTGCCCACCCGCGCCAACTCCTTCATCTTCGAAGACTTCGTGCCGGTCACCGACGCCACCGCCGTCGCCCGGCTCAAGGCGGCGGGCGGCATCCTGCTCGGCAAGGGGCAGATGGGACCGCTGGCCACCACCCGCGCCACCACGCCCAGCGGCCTGATCACCACCGTCAACGCCTGGACCCCCGACAATCCGCTCATCGACCCCGGCGGTTCGTCCACCGGACCGGCCTGCGCGGTCGCCGGACGGATGGCGTCGTCCTCCATCGGCACCCAGACCGGCGGTTCCATCGTCAACCCGGCCAACCGGCAGAACCTCACCGGACTGAAGCCCACGATGGGCCGCGTCTCCCTGAACGGCGTCATCCCGCTCTCGTACACCCGCGACCACTGCGGTCCGATCGCCCGCGACGCGATGGACGCGGCGATCATGCTGACCGTCATGGCCGGACCGGACGCCGAGGACCCGCGGACCCAGGGGCTGCCGCGCCTGCCCAACCTGGTGCGCGCGGCCACCCCCGTGGTCTCGCCCAAGGGGAAGGTGCGGCTCCGTCGGCCCACCCGGATCGGTGTGCCGCCGGGCTTCACCGACGGCATCGCCCGGCGCTCGGCGCTCCTGGACACCCTGGCGGATCTGCCCGGCGTCACCCTCGTGGAGATCCGTTACCCCTCCGACTGGTCGCTGCTGACCGGAAGCGCGTTCAACGCCGCACGCCTGAGCGAGCGCACCGAGCCGTTCCGGCACTGGCTGCGCGAGGACCTGACGAAGTTCGGCGTCTCGGTGCTGGGCTGGCTCCAGGGGCTGATGATCTCCGGCGACGAGTGGATCACCGCGCAGCGCGCCAAGCACCATCTGCTGCGCGCGGTGCTCGACGGTCCGTTCGACCAGTGCGACGTGCTGCTGCAGACCAGCCCGGTACCGTTCGACATCCTGGGCCTTCCGGAGATCGGCTTCCCCATCGGTTTCACGGCCGGTATGCCGACCGGCGCGATCCTCGGCGGCGCTCCGTACGAGGAGGACCGTCTGCTGGAGGTGGTCGCCGCCTATCAGGCGGTCACATCCTGGCACCGGCGGCGCCCGGCGGACCCGGCCCTGGAGCCCGTCAAGCGGGTCGTCCGCCCGCTGCTGAACGCCGTGGAGGCCGCCGCGGTGAGTGCGTAGCGGTTGCCTCCGGAGCCGGGGCCGGACACTGGTACTCTGTGTGCTGGCCGTTTGCGTACGCGCCCCCGGGGCCTTCCCCGAAGGTCCTGGAGACAGCGCCCAGCGGACCCCGCCTTCCGAGTCACGGAAGATCCCCTGAGACAAAGACCAGGGGCACTCGGCGGCTGAAACTGAGAAACCAAGGAGTACGCGTGTCGCTCGACGCCGCTACGAAGAAGCAGATCATGACCGAGTTCGCCACGAAGGAAGGCGACACCGGCTCCCCGGAGGTCCAGGTCGCGCTGCTGTCGCGTCGCATCTCCGACCTGACCGAGCACCTCAAGACCCACAAGCACGACCACCACTCCCGCCGTGGTCTGCTGCTGCTGGTCGGCCAGCGCCGCCGGCTGCTGCAGTACCTGGCGAAGAAGGACATCACGCGCTTCCGTGCGCTGGTCGAGCGCCTCGGCATCCGTCGCGGTGCGGCGGGCGCCAAGTAAGTCGTCGTGAAGGGAGCGGTTCCCGCGTCGGGGGCCGCTCCCTTTGCCGTACGCGGGGCCGAGTGCCGCGCCGTACGGTCCGGCACGGAGCGTATTTTGTCCGCTACGTCCCGTACGCGCCAGACCACACAGCCATCGTGATGATGGCGGAAGCTTTGTAGTCTGGTCCCAACAACGCCATAACGCACGAGGAGGAGCGCCTCATTCCCGCCGCACCGGCGCCATAGGAGCCGGTCCTCGGTAGTGGCTCCCGGAACTGGCAATTCCGGTGGCTTCGATCGAAGACCGGCCCGGCCGCCGGACAGCAAGGCCCGGAGGCGCTGCTCCACCACCGTCCACCGTCATACGGACGGGGACGCAGACGAGGAGATTTCCCTGGTGGAGAACGAGACCCACTACGCCGAGGCCGTCATCGACAACGGGACCTTCGGCACCCGCACCATCCGTTTCGAGACGGGCCGCCTGGCCCGTCAGGCCGCCGGCTCGGCCGTGGCCTACCTGGACGACGACACCATGGTGCTGTCGGCCACCACTGCTTCGAAGAACCCGAAGGACCAGCTCGACTTCTTCCCGCTGACGGTCGACGTCGAGGAGCGCATGTACGCCGCCGGGCGCATCCCCGGCTCGTTCTTCCGGCGTGAGGGCCGCCCCTCCGAGGACGCGATCCTCACCTGCCGCCTGATCGACCGCCCGCTGCGCCCGTCCTTCAAGAAGGGCCTGCGCAACGAGATCCAGGTCGTCGAGACGATCATGGCGCTCAACCCCGACCACCTCTACGACGTGGTCGCGATCAACGCCGCTTCCTGCTCCACCCAGCTCGCGGGCCTGCCCTTCTCCGGCCCGATCGGCGGCACTCGCGTCGCCCTGATCAAGGGCCAGTGGGTCGCTTTCCCGACCCACAGCGAGCTGGAGGACGCCGTCTTCGACATGGTCGTCGCCGGCCGCGTCCTGGAAGACGGCGACGTCGCGATCATGATGGTCGAGGCCGAGGCCACCCAGCAGACCATCCAGCTGGTCAAGGACGGCGCCGAGGCGCCGACCGAGGAGATCGTCGCGGCGGGCCTCGAGGCCGCCAAGCCGTACATCAAGGTCCTGTGCAAGGCCCAGTCGGACCTCGCCGCCAAGGCCGCCAAGCCCACCGGCGAGTTCCCGATCTTCCTGGACTACCAGGACGACGTCCTGGAGGCGCTGACCGCCGCCGTCCGCGACGAGCTGTCCCAGGCGCTCACCATCGCGGGCAAGCAGGAGCGCGAGGCCGAGCTGGACCGCGTCAAGGCCCTGGCCGCCGAGAAGCTGCTGCCGCAGTTCGAGGGACGCGAGAAGGAGATCTCCGCCGCGTACCGCTCGCTGACCAAGTCCCTGGTGCGCGAGCGCGTCATCAAGGAGAAGAAGCGCATCGACGGCCGCGGCGTCACGGACATCCGTACGCTCGCCGCCGAGGTCGAGGCGATCCCGCGGGTCCACGGCTCGGCGCTGTTCGAGCGCGGCGAGACCCAGATCCTGGGCGTCACCACGCTGAACATGCTCCGCATGGAGCAGCAGCTCGACACGCTCTCGCCCGAGACGCGCCGTCGCTACATGCACAACTACAACTTCCCGCCGTACTCCACCGGTGAGACCGGCCGCGTCGGCTCCCCGAAGCGCCGCGAGATCGGCCACGGCGCGCTGGCCGAGCGGGCGCTGCTGCCGGTGCTGCCGACCCGCGAGGAGTTCCCGTACGCCATCCGCCAGGTCTCCGAGGCGCTCGGCTCCAACGGCTCGACCTCCATGGGCTCGGTCTGCGCCTCCACGATGTCGCTGCTGAACGCCGGTGTGCCGCTGAAGGCCCCGGTCGCGGGCATCGCGATGGGCCTGATCTCCCAGGAGATCGACGGCGAGACCCACTACGTCACCCTCACCGACATCCTCGGTGCGGAGGACGCGTTCGGTGACATGGACTTCAAGGTCGCCGGCACCAAGCAGTTCGTGACCGCCCTCCAGCTGGACACCAAGCTGGACGGCATCCCGGCCTCCGTCCTGGCCGCGGCCCTCAAGCAGGCCCGCGACGCCCGGCTGCACATCCTCGACGTGATGATGGAGGCCATCGACACGCCGGACGAGATGTCCCCGAACGCCCCGCGGATCATCACCGTCAAGATCCCGGTGGACAAGATCGGTGAGGTCATCGGCCCGAAGGGCAAGATGATCAACCAGATCCAGGAGGACACCGGCGCCGAGATCACCATCGAGGACGACGGCACGATCTACATCGGTGCCGCCGACGGCCCGGCCGCCGAGGCCGCCCGCGCGACCATCAACGGCATCGCCAACCCGACGATGCCCGAGGTCGGCGAGCGCTACCTGGGCACGGTCGTGAAGACGACCACCTTCGGCGCCTTCGTCTCCCTGCTCCCGGGCAAGGACGGGCTGCTGCACATCTCGCAGATCCGCAAGCTCGCCGGTGGCAAGCGCGTGGAGAACGTCGAGGACGTGCTCGCGGTGGGCTCCAAGGTGCAGGTCGAGATCGCCGAGATCGACCAGCGCGGCAAGCTGTCGCTGCACCCGGTCATCGAGGGCGAAGACGACAAGAACGACACGGACGACGAGGCGAAGGACGAAGCCGCCAAGTGACGTCCCGCGACGACGTGACGACGGCCCGCACCTCCTCGGAGGGGCGGGCCGTCGCCCGTACCCAAACGCTTCTCGCGGGCGAGAACGGCATCGGTACGGTCCGCAGGACCACGCTCCCGAGCGGCCTGCGCATCCTCACCGAAACCCTGCCGTCCGTGCGCTCCGCCACCTTCGGCATCTGGGCGCACGTGGGCTCCCGCGACGAGACCCCCACGCTGAACGGCGCCACCCACTACCTGGAGCACCTGCTCTTCAAGGGCACCCGGCGGCGCAGCGCGCTCGACATCTCCGCGGCCATCGACGCGGTCGGCGGCGAGATGAACGCGTTCACCGCCAAGGAGTACACCTGCTACTACGCGCGGGTGCTCGACACCGATCTGCCGCTGGCCATCGACGTCGTCTGCGACATGCTGACCGGCTCGGTGATCGACACGGCGGACGTGGACGCCGAGCGCGGCGTCATCCTCGAAGAGATCGCGATGACCGAGGACGACCCGGGCGACTGCGTCCACGACCTGTTCTCGCACACCATGCTCGGCGACACCCCGCTCGGCCGCCCGGTCCTGGGCACCGTCGACACCGTCAACGGGCTCGGCCGCGACCAGATCGCCCGCTTCTACAAGAAGCACTACGATCCGACCCACCTGGTCGTCGCCGCCGCGGGCAACGTCGACCACGACGCGGTCGTCCGGCAGGTGAGCGACGCCTTCGAGCAGGCGGGCGCCCTCACCGGCGCCGACGCCGACCCGGTCGCCCCGCGCGCCGGTTCCAGGGCGATCCGCACCGCTGGCCGGGTCGAGCTGCTGAACCGCAAGACCGAGCAGGCGCACGTCATCCTCGGCATGCCCGGCATTCCGCGCACCGACGACCGGCGCTGGGCGCTCGGCGTGCTCAACACGGCGCTCGGCGGCGGCATGAGTTCCCGGCTCTTCCAGGAGGTCCGGGAGAAGCGCGGCCTCGCCTACAGCGTCTACTCGTACAACTCCGGCTTCGCCGACTGCGGTCTCTTCGGCGTCTACGCGGGCTGCCGCCCGAGCCAGGTGCACGACGTCCTCAAGATCTGCCGCGACGAGCTGGACCAGGTCGCGCGCGACGGCCTCACCGACGAGGAGCTGCGGCGCGCCATCGGCCAGCTCTCCGGCTCCACGGTGCTCGGCCTGGAGGACACCGGCGCGCTGATGAACCGCATCGGCAAGAGCGAGCTGTGCTGGGCCGACCAGATGTCGGTGGACGACATGCTCACCCGGATCCAGTCGGTCACCCCGGACGAGGTGCGCGAGGTGGCCCGCGATGTACTGGGGCAGCGTCCTTCGCTGTCGGTGATCGGCCCGCTGAAGGACAAGCAGGCGGCCCGGCTGGACGAGGCCGTCGCCTAGCCGGAGAGATTCTAGGGAAGTGGAACGATGAGCAAGCTGCGCGTGGCCGTCCTGGGTGCCAAGGGCCGGATCGGCTCCGAGGCCGTACGGGCCGTCGAGGCCGCCGAGGACATGGAGCTGGTCGCCACCCTCGGCCGGGGCGACAAGCTGGAAACCATGGTCGAGGCAGGCGCCGAGGTCGCGGTCGAGCTGACCGACCCGGGCTCGGTGATGGGCAACCTCGACTTCTGCGTACGGCACGGCATCCACGGCGTCGTCGGCACCACCGGCTGGACCGACGAGCGCCTCGCGCAGCTGCGCGGCTGGCTCGACGCGTCGCCCCGCACCGGCGTGCTCATCGCTCCGAACTTCTCCATCGGCGCCGTACTGACCATGCGCTTCGCCCGCCAGGCCGCCCGCTTCTTCGAATCGGTCGAGGTCATCGAGCTGCACCACCCGAACAAGGTGGACGCCCCCTCGGGCACCGCCGCCCGCACCGCCCAGCTGATCGCCGAGGCCCGCCGCGAGGCCGAGTGCGCCCCGCAGCCGGACGCGACGGCCACGGGTCTCGAGGGTGCCCGGGGCGCCTCGGTGGACGGGGTGCCGGTGCACTCCGTACGGCTGCGCGGCCTCCTCGCCCACCAGGAGGTCCTGCTCGGCGGAGAGGGAGAGACCCTCACCATCCGCCATGACTCGATTCACCACAGCAGCTTCATGCCGGGCATCCTGCTCGGCGCGCGGCGCGTGGTCACCACCCCCGGCCTGACCTTCGGCCTGGAACACTTCCTCGATCTGGACTGAGGGCACACCGGTGCGCGCAAAACTCACATATTTCGTTCTCGCGGCCGTCCTGGTCGTCTACTTCGTGCTGGTCGGCGACCGCGGGGTGCTGCTCATCCGGCAGGGCACCCCGGTGACCATCGCCTACGGCGCGGCTGTCCTGGTGCTGCCGCTCATCGGCGGCTGGTTCCTGTGGAAGACCACCCAGTTCGCGCGCGACGCCGACCGGCTCGCGCGCGAACTGGACGCCGAGGGCGGCCTGCCGGTCGACGAGCTGGTGCGGACGCCGAGCGGGCGCATCGACCGGGACTCGGCGGACGCGGTCTTCGCCAAGCGGCGGGCCGAGACGGAGGCGGCGCCGGAGGACTGGCGCTCCTGGTTCCGGCTCGCCGTCGCGTACCACGACGCCCGCGACACCGCCCGCGCCCGCAAGGCGATGCAGCGCGCCATCGCCCTCCACGACGGCAAGCCGGTCCGGGCCGCAGACATCTCCGGCTAGCGGCGACAGGGCCTAGCAGCGACAGGGGCCTAGTGGCGGTACCGGGCGGCCCATCCGTCCAGGGCGTCGGCGGCCGCGCGGAAGGCCTCGGGGCGCCGCAGGAAATCGGTGTCATGGCTGGTGAACAGGGTCAGCGGGGTGCCGCCCGACGTCCGCTCGGCGAGCACCGCCTGCCCCTGCGCGGTCCGCGGAAGGCCCAGCACGCGCACCGGCCGCTGGACCGTGTGTATCGACGCGACGTCCTGCCAGGCGAGCGTCGTGGACGAGAACAGACCGGTCCGCCGCAGCCCCCGCGCACTCGCCCGGACACCCGCCCCCACCATCCGGAACGCGAACGCGATCACCAGCGCCGCCGCGGCGACGCACACCCCCGCCGTGGACCCGGAGCCCGCCAGGACGATGATCAGCGCCGAGAAGAGGAGATACGAGGCGAGCAGGAGCAGCACCGCCGCCCCGCCGACCCGCCAGGGCCCCGGCCGGTACGGGCGGCGCCGGCGCTCCGGATCCTCGTAGGCGTCCTCGGCATACGTGACGTCGACATGCGAGAGCGGGGCCGCTTCGGGCCCCGCTCGGTCGTCATCATGTGCGCGTTCGGCTGTCAGGAAGGGCAGGGGCACGGGATGTCCTCACTCACACACACGTCCGTTGGTCTGTGCTGAGTGAGGCTATCTCAGCACTGCTCAGCGCCCGTGTGATGCCTCCTGCACCTGCTGAGTGGGGTGCGACTGACTGTCGAGCGCGGGCATCCCGAACATCAGAGCGCCGACGAAACCGGCGACGATCGTCAGTCCCATCAGCGTCCGGCCGGTGAGCTCGGTCCGGGACGCCCTGGGGCGGGGAGGCGGGGTGACATTACTGCGGAAACGATCGGCTTCGGCGACGAAGGCGAACGGTACGGGCTCTCGCCGGCGGAACATGAGCGGGCTCTCCTTGGAACCTCGAGCGCGGGCACTTCAGTGTGTAGGACGTGTGAACGGCCTTCCTGGTGCCCTGTTTCAGGAACTTCAGTCAAAATTTTCTGCGAGGGCGTATGGGGGCCGGGCGGAGCGGACCTGTCGGTGGTGGCCCGTAAGCTGGGCGCGCCCTGAGCGATGCAGATATGGAAGGACCCGTCGGTGAGCGAGACCCCCGCCGAGACCCCCGCCGAGCGCCCGGCGGAGAGCCCGGCCGAGACCGAGAAGGCCAGTTTCCGCAGCGATGTGACCGTCGAGCTGGTGAAGCACAGCGCCGCCGACTCCGACGTCCTGTGGGCCGCGCGGGTGTCCACCGCGGGTGAGCAGTCCCTCGACGAACTGACGAAGGACCCGGAGCGCTCCAAGGGGCTGATCAACTTCCTGATGCGCGACCGGCACGGCAGCCCGTTCGAGCACAACTCGATGACCTTCTTCATCAGCGCCCCGATCTTCGTCTTCCGCGAGTTCATGCGGCACCGCGTGGGCTGGTCGTACAACGAGGAGTCGGGTCGCTACCGCCGTCTGGAGCCGGTCTTCTACGTGCCCGGCGAGGACCGCAAGCTGGTCCAGCAGGGCCGGCCGGGGAAGTACGAGTTCGTCGACGGCACCCCCGAGCAGCACGCGCTGACCGGCCGCGCGATGGAGGACGCCTACCGCCACGCGTACGAGGCGTACCAGGAAATGCTGGCCGCCGGGGTCGCCCGCGAGGTGGCCCGCGCGGTGCTCCCGGTCGGCCTGTACTCCTCGATGTACGCCACGTGCAACGCGCGCTCGCTGATGCACTTCCTGGGCCTGCGCACCCAGCATGAGCAGGCCGCCGTGCCGTCCTTCCCGCAGCGGGAGATCGAGATGGTGGGGGAGAAGATGGAGGAGGCGTGGGCCGGCCTGATGCCGCTCACCCACGCGGCCTTCAACGCCAATGGCCGGGTGGCTCCGTAGCGCGAGCGAAGTGTCCGTATTGCGGCGTTTCGAGAAGTTCATCTAGGCTGAACAAAGGGCCCGGCACTGCTTGAACCCCCGAGCAGGCAGTGCCGGGTCCTCTCTCGTGGCGCTGTTCCGCCGCCCCGAGCGAGCGCCGCGGGGCGCGCTACGAGTAGCGTGGTGCCCATGGCACCGACATCCACATCGCAGACCCCTTTCGGGCGGGTGCTGACCGCCATGGTCACGCCGTTCACCGCTGACGGAGCCCTCGACCTCGACGGCGCCCAGCGGCTCGCCACTCATCTGGTGGACGCCGGCAATGACGGCCTGATCGTCAACGGCACCACCGGCGAGTCCCCGACCACCAGCGATGTGGAGAAAGCCGAGCTCGTACGAGCCGTGGTGGAGGCGGTCGGCGACCGCGCCCACGTCGTAGCCGGAGCCGGCACCAATGACACCAGGCACAGCGTCGAGCTGGCCCGAGCGGCAGAGCAGGCGGGTGCCCATGGCCTGCTCGCCGTCACGCCGTACTACAGCAAGCCCCCGCAGGAGGGCATCCTCCAGCACTTCACCGCCATCGCGAACGCCACCGGCCTGCCGGTTATGCTCTACGACATCCCCGGCCGCAGTGGCGTCCCGATCAGCACCGAGACCATGGTCCGGCTCGCCGAGCATCCGCGCATCGTCGCCAACAAGGACGCCAAGGGCGACCTCGGGCGCGCCAGCTGGGCCATCGCGCGCAGCCGCCTCGCCTGGTACTCCGGCGACGACATGCTGAACCTGCCGCTGCTGTCGGTCGGCGCCGTGGGCTTCGTCTCCGTGGTGGGCCACCTCGTCAGCCCCGAACTGCGCGCGATGCTCGAAGCCCACCTCCAGGGCGACGTCGCGAAGGCAACGGAGATCCACCAGCAGCTGCTCCCGGTCTTCACCGGGATGTTCCGCACCCAGGGCGTCATCACGTCGAAGGCCGCGCTCGCCCTCCAGGGCCTGCCCGCGGGGCCACTGCGCCTGCCGCTCGTCGAGCTGTCCCCCGAGGAAACGGAACAGCTCAAGCGCGATCTTGCCGCTGGCGGGGTACAGCTCTAGTCAAAGACGCGATAGTCGCACCTTCATACTTCACAACTGCATAGAGACATATCAGCAAGTGCACGAATGTCACGTCGCGCCATGTGCCCCAGGGGGCACGTGGCGCGCGTGGTGAGGAGAGTCTTTTGAGTCATCCGCACCCTGAGCTCGGCCCGCCGCCGAAGCTTCCGGAGGGTGGCCTGCGCGTCACCCCGCTCGGCGGCCTCGGCGAAATCGGCCGCAACATGACGGTCTTCGAATACGGTGGCCGGCTGCTGATCGTCGACTGCGGGGTGCTCTTCCCCGAGGAGGAGCAGCCCGGAGTCGACTTGATCCTGCCGGACTTCACGTCCATCCGGGACCGCCTCGACGACATCGACGGCATCGTGCTCACCCATGGGCACGAGGACCACATCGGCGGCGTGCCGTTCCTGCTCCGCGAGAAGCCGGACATCCCGCTGATCGGCTCCAAGCTCACCCTCGCCCTGATCGAGGCGAAGCTCCAGGAGCACCGGATCCGCCCCTACACGCTGGAGGTGGAGGAGGGGAACCTGGAGCGGATCGGCCCCTTCGAGTGCGAGTTCGTGGCGGTCAACCACTCCATCCCGGACGCCCTCGCGGTCGCCATCCGCACCCCGGCCGGCCTGGCCGTGCACACCGGCGACTTCAAGATGGACCAGCTGCCGCTGGACGGTCGCCTGACCGACCTGCCCGCCTTCGCCAAGCTCGGCGAGGAGGGCATCGACCTGCTCCTGTCGGACTCCACCAACTCCGAGGTCCCCGGCTTCGTCCCGCCGGAACGCGACATCTCCAACGTCCTGGGCCAGGTCTTCGCGAGCGCCCAGAAGCGCATCATCGTCGCGAGCTTCGCCAGCCATGTGCACCGCATCCAGCAGATCCTCGACGCGGCCCACGAATACGGACGCCGGGTGGCCTTCGTCGGCCGCTCGATGGTCCGCAACATGGGGATCGCCCGTGACCTCGGCTATCTGCGGGTCCCGGCGGGCCTCGTGGTGGACGTGAAGACCCTCGACGACCTCCCGGACGACGAGGTGGTGCTCGTCTGCACCGGCTCCCAGGGCGAACCGATGGCCGCGCTGTCCCGCATGGCCAACCGCGATCACCAGATCCGCATCGTCCCGGGCGACACGGTGATCCTGGCGTCGTCACTCATCCCGGGCAACGAGAACGCGGTCTACCGGGTCATCAACGGGCTCACCCGCTGGGGCGCGCACGTCGTCCACAAGGGCAACGCCAAGGTGCACGTCTCCGGCCATGCCTCGGCCGGTGAGCTGCTGTACTTCTACAACATCTGCAAGCCCAAGAACCTGATGCCGGTCCACGGCGAGTGGCGCCATCTGCGCGCCAACGCCGAACTGGGCGCCCTGACCGGCGTCCCGAAGAACCGTTGTGTCATCGCCGAGGACGGCGTGGTGGTCGACCTCGTCAACGGCATCGCGAAGATCACCGGCAAGGTACAGGCGGGCTATGTGTACGTGGACGGCCTCTCGGTCGGCGACGTCACCGAAAGCTCGCTCAAGGACCGCCGGATCCTGGGTGAAGAGGGCATCATCTCGGTCTTCGTGGTCGTCGACAGCACGACCGGCAAGATCGTGGGTGGTCCGCACATCCAGGCCAGAGGCTCCGGTATCGAGGACGGGGCCTTCTCCGCGGTCCTCCCGAAGATCGAGGACTCCCTGGCCAAGGCGGCTTCCGACGGCGTCGCGGACTCGCACCAGATCCAGCAGCTGGTGCGCCGGGCCGTGGGCAAGTGGGTGTCCGACAGCTACCGCCGGCGCCCGATGATCCTCCCCGTGGTGGTCGAGGTCTGACGCGACCTCAGCTCCAGGAGGCGCTGAACCCCGGGCGGGGGGGGCCTTTTTTTTTGTAGGAGGCCCGCCCCCGTCCGTTTCTTGCTCCGCCCGAAAGGGGAAACAGAGAAAGTCCCCCCCCTCCGGGGGGCCCCGAGA